>JAITMP010000014.1 GCA_031277315.1 Zoogloeaceae bacterium
AGCAAACCCAGCAGCCCTAGCGGCCACAGCGGCACTGCAGCCGTTTCTTCAACAGGCACAAACCATTTGACAAGCTCATCAGCAATGCCGTCTCCAGCCTGGCTGGCGGCGCTGTTGAGGGCTTCAGAGAAATCCACCCAATACGGCTGGTCGTTGTCAATAAAAACAACTTCATCACGTTGCTCGTTAGCGGGAGCAAAGAAGTCCTGGATGACGATCCGGGTGCCGTCAGCAAATTCAATAACGAGGTCGTTGCCTTCCTTGGCGAAATTGACAACATCTTCGCGATGCGCGTGAATGGTAAAGACTTCGTGAAGACCGCCGTTAGCCTTGACTGTCTGACCAAGCGCCACATTCACTAGCGTGGCATCAGTGACGTTAGCGCGCTTCTCAGGCGGGGTGAGCGGAAAACCGCGCGCGTCCTTGATCTGCCTGTCAGTAGTCAATCCGTTATCTTGGGCCATGATGGTTTGTTCCCTCTTCCTTGTTTAAGTTACGTCCGGTTTCCGCAAAACGAAAACCGGATGAAAATAATTAATTGCTTCGAACACTCACTCGCGGGAGCGCGAACACGCGCGACAAAATTGAGCTGCGGACCAAGCCACAAACTCGCTTGTATCGCGCAGACATTTCAATGTTTCAGCTTTAAAAGACATATGCTTTGCTGACAACTTCTCACGCATTATTGCGAATAATACACGAGAATTATTTAAATTCTTTTATTCTCAAATATCGTCAATATTATTTTATTTATAAGAGAATCAGGTGATGTTTTCCGACGAGAAGCCCGGTCGTATTTTTGAATGTCTGGCACCAATAATCATGGCAGGAAAAGGATACACAAAAATTATTTGGCATACATATAATACGTAAGCAACTTTCCACTTATGCGTCTATTTCGGAAACTTACTTGCTGTAATTTTAGGTACTGGATGAGGCTGCGGAACAAGGCGCCAAGCTGGTGATATATGCGTATTATGACAAGCCTATAGCTGACAGTTTCGGAAATTTTATATATAAATCAATGAGATTATGAGCATCGACACCGGCATTGAGCAGCCGGTATCAAAGAAGGCCCTGCCGCCCGATCAGGCGATCGGGTTCTCGTCTAATAGACGGGCACGGGCGCTTGAAACGGCGACTGCGTGATTACGCTGATGGCGTCGCCGCAGGGCATGGCGACGGTGCTTTACCGTCAATCCGCGCCGTGGTGCGGGGCGCTGAGGTAGTCGCGGGTGCGCATTTCGATGAGGCGGCTGACGGTGCGCTGGAATTCGACGGCGTGAATGCCTTCGCGGAAGAGATCGCCGGCTTCGCAGGCGGCGGTGAGGACGAGCTTGACCTTGTGGTCGTAGAAGATGTCGATCAGCCAGGTAAAGCGGCGCGCTTCGTTGGCCATTTTTTCCGTCATGCGCGGCACGCCGGAGAGAAAGACAGTGTGATAGGCGCGGGCGATTTCAAGGTAATCGTTCTGTGAGCGCGGCCCGGCGCACAGAGTTTGAAAATCGAACCAGATGACGCCGATGGCGCGGCGGCAGACGGGCAGCCTGCGCCCGAGAATGCCGAGCGGCCTGCGGTGGCCTTCGCCGCCGGCGATGGCGCGGAAGGCGGCATCCATTTTCGCTTCGCCGCTGGCATCGGTCGGCACGATATAGACCTCGGCCTTTTCCAGTGCGCGCAGACGGTAGTCGATGCCGCCGTCGACTTCCAGCACGTCGAGCCGCTCTTTCAGCAGTTCGATGGCGGGGAGAAAATTCTGCCGCTGCAATCCGTTCGGATAGAGACCGTCGGGCGGATAGTTGGAGGTGAGACAGAACACCACGCCGCGCTCGAACAGGGCTTCCATCAGACGGCCGAGGATCATGGCGTCGGCGATGTCGGAGACGTGAAATTCGTCGAAGCACATCAGCCGCGTTTCGCGGGCGATGCAGCGGGCGACTTCGAGCAGCGGATCGGCTTCGGCTTTCAGCGCATGCAGTTCGCGCAGGCGCTCATGCACTTCGCGCATGAAGGCGTGAAAGTGCACGCGGCGCTTGCGCTGGTAAGGGACGGTCTCGAAAAAACAATCCATCAGCAGGCTTTTGCCGCGCCCGACGCCGCCCCACAGATAAATGCCGCGCGGCAGCGGCGGATTGATGATGAGCTTGCGCAGCTTGCTGCGGCGCTTGTGCTTGAAGGCGACCAGATCGTCGTAGAGGCGCTGAAGCCGTCCGGCGGCGGCTCGCTGGGCGCTGTCGGGCACGATGCGGCGCGACTGAAACTGGCTCTCCAGCGCGCGCAGCATGGCATGCGCGCCAGCCTCCTGCCGCCGGCCTTCGGCAAGCGCGCGCGCAGCGGTCCCCATCTGGCGATAAATTGATAATCAGAAATGCAGCGGGCGCTTGTCGACCGCCAGCGCCGCTTCGTGCATGACTTCGGAGAGCGTCGGGTGGGCGTGCACGATGCGGGCGATGTCTTCCGAACTGGCCTGGAATTCCATCGCCACGACGGCTTCCGAAATCAACTCGGAAGCATTGGTGCCGATGATATGCACGCCGAGAATCTGGTCGGTCTTGGCGTCGGCCAGCATCTTGACGAAGCCGGTGGTGTCGCCCTGACCAAGGGCGCGGCCATTGGCGGTGAAGGGAATCCTGCCGGCGCGGTATTCAATGCCGGCGCGCTGCAACTGCTCCTCGGTTTTGCCGACCCAGGCGATTTCGGGATGCGTGTAGATCACCCAGGGTATGACATCGTAGTTGCAGTGTCCGGCTTGCCCGGCGATCAGCTCGGCGACCATGACGCCCTCCTCCATGCCCTTGTGCGCCAGCATCGGGCCGCGCACCACGTCGCCCACCGCCCAGACGTTGGGCAGATTGGTGCGGCAGTGGTCGTCGACGGCGACGCGGCCGCGCTCATCGAGCCGCAGGCCGACAGCTTCACCGCCCAAGCCATCGGTGTTCGGCACACGGCCCACGGAGACAATCAGCTTGTCGCATTCAAGCACGTGATTCTGGTCGCCCATCTCGTATGCCAGCGTAATGCCCTTCTTGCCGGTCGTGACCTTGCCGATCTTCACGCCGAGGCGGATATCCAGCCCCTGCTTCTGGGTGAACACTTTCCAGGCTTCCTTGGCGATGGCGCCGTCGGCGGCGGCGAGAAATTCCGGCAGCGCTTCGAGAATGGTGACTTGCGCGCCGAGCCGCTTCCAGACGCTGCCCAGTTCGAGGCCGATGACGCCGGCGCCGATGACGCCGAGGCGCTTCGGCACGGCGTCGAAAGCGAGCGCGCCGGCATTGTCGCAAATCAGCTTGTTGTCGACCGGGATGCCGTCGAGATGGCGCGGGCGCGAGCCGGTGGCGACGACGACGTGTTTCGCCGTCACGATCTCGCCGGCGACATCAATTTCCCAACCGTCCCCGCCGCCGCCGGCAAAGCGGCCATGGCCGGGCAGCAGCGCGATCTTGTGCTTCTTGAACAGCCCCCGGATGCCGCCGGTGAGCTGGGTGACGATGTTGTCCTTGCGCTTGATCATCGTCTTCACGTCGATGGCGATCTCGCCGGTGGAAATGCCGTGCATGACAAAGCCGTGGCGGGCATTCTCGAAATGCTCGGAGGATTGCAGCAGCGCCTTGGAGGGAATGCAGCCGACATTGAGGCAGGTGCCGCCGAGGCGCACTTCGCCCTTCGGATCGTCATACGCCGCCGATTCGACGCAGGCCGTGGAGAAACCGAGTTGCGCGGCGCGGATCGCCGCCACGTAACCGCCGGGGCCGCCGCCGATGACGAGCACGTCAAATTGTTTGGACATGGGAAGCTCCAGAAATATGAAGAACTTTTTCTTTCACAGCTTGTTCCGCTTGAAGGAACATTTCAGCAGAAAGTTTGAATTTCTTTTTTGGCGACCCAGAAGGAAGCCAAGCAAACATACGCCACAGAACAAGAGAGGCTGGCCCGACAGCATTTCCCTTCATACGCCGCAAAAGATCATGACCATATGCCAAAAGCGCGAGGTGTTCCCGCAGACTGGTATCCTTAAGTATTGCTTCACGATGCTTCTCCTCCAGCCAGACATCTTGCTTGGAGACCAAATGATCGAGAGCATCATGGATCATTCGTTGTGCCCTCTTTTTATCGGTCGGCGCGGGGCGTCGCGCTTTCAAATTCGGCACATCGACTAGCCAGCTACAAAGAGGGCAGAAGCAGTGAGCATCAGGCGAGTAAAGACGTTTACCCGGATCGCTCACAAGCTCAAATGAGTTTTCCAGATACGTAGAAAACAAGCCACAGAAATCTTTCATATCTTCAATGGCTGGTCTCGCTCTTTCTGGAATGTCCAGATAGTGCCTAGTAATCCATTCTTCTGCCGCAGAAGCGGCAGAAGCATAATGATGAGCGGTCTTGAAAGATACAAAGCCTTTGGTGATCGCCGACGAGACCCATTGCAACAATTCGTAGCTGCGCGCCTGCAAGCCCACTGCTCGTGACATTTGCTCGCTGGTGAACACGACTTCCCTACTTTGGCCGAATCAGACATCAAACAACAAGCGCGCCGGATCTTCCAGCGCCTCCTTCATTGTCACCAGACCGAGCACCGCCTCGCGGCCGTCGATAATGCGGTGGTCATAGGACAGCGCCAGATAGTTCATCGGGCGGATGACGATCTGGCCGTTCTCGACCACGGCGCGATCCTTGGTGGCGTGAATGCCGAGGATGGCCGACTGCGGCGGGTTGATGATCGGCGTGGACAGCATCGAGCCGAAGACGCCGCCGTTGCTGATCGAGAAAGTGCCGCCGGTCAGTTCCTCGATGGAGAGCTTGCCGTCCTTGGCCTTGACGCCGAATTCGGCGATCTTGCGCTCGATCTCGGCGAACGTCAGTTGGTCGGCGTCGCGCAGAATCGGCACCACCAAGCCGCGCGGGCTGCCGACGGCGATGCCGATGTCGAAGTAGCCGTGATACACGATGTCGTTGCCGTCGATCGAAGCGTTGATGAGGGGGAATTTTTTCAGCGCCGCCACCGCCGCCTTGACGAAGAAACTCATGAAGCCGAGCTTGGCGCCGTGCTCTTTCTCAAACTTGTCCTTGTACTTGTCGCGCAGCGCCATCACCGGCGCCATGTTCACCTCGTTGAACGTGGTAAGGATGGCGGCGGTCGACTGCGATTCGACCAGGCGCTCGGCGATGCGCGCGCGCAGACGGCTCATCGGCACGCGCTGCTCGGCGCGCTCGCCGACGATGTTGTCGATGTTCACCGGCGCGGCGGGCTGGATCAGCGCGGGCCGCGCCGGAGCGGCGGTGGACGCCGGCGCAACAGAGGGCGCGGCGCCTGAACGCTGACCGGCTTCAAGCACGTCGGCCTTGGTGACGCGGCCGCCGCGGCCACTGCCTTCAATGGCCGCCGCGTCGACGCCCTTCTCGGCCATCAGCTTGCGCGCGGCCGGGCCGGCTGGCGCGGCGGCAGATGCTGCGGACGCCGCCGCCGATTTGGCCGGCGCCGGCGCCGATTTCGGGGGCGCGGCGGCGGCTTTCGCTTCGGTGTCGAGCCGGGCGATCACCTCGCCGGCGGTGACGGCGGCGCCGTTGCCCTTGAGGATTTTGACCAGCACGCCGGCTTCCGGCGCGGGCAGTTCGAGCACCACTTTGTCAGTCTCGATGTCGATCAGGTTTTCATCGCGGGCAACCGCCTCGCCTTCCTGTTTGTGCCAGGAAACCAGGGTCGCTTCGGAAACCGATTCGGACAACTGGGGAACTTTGACGTCGATCAGCATCGTTTTCTCCGTATCAGCTTAGTTCGACGCGCCGAGGGCTTCGTCGATGAGTTCTTTCTGTTGCGCCATGTGTTTCGCGGCATAGCCCACCGCCGGCGAGGGAGAGGCCGGCCGCGACACCACCCCCAGCGTCTGGCCCGCGCCCAGCACGCTTTGCAGGCGGTGCGTTTTGGCATACCAGGCGCCCTGGTTGAGCGGCTCCTCCTGACACCAGATCAGTTCCCTGGCGTTGGGGAAACGCTGCAATTCATCGGCAAAGCGGCGGTCGTCGAAAGGATAAAGCTGTTCGACGCGCAGAAGGGCGACGTGGTCGATCTTGCGTTCGCGCCGCGCCGCCAGCAGATCGAAATACACCTTGCCGGCGCAGGCGACGACGCGGGTGACCTGCTTCGGGTCGATCGGGTCAATCTCGCCGATGACGGTATTGAAGGTGCCGCCGGCGACATCTTCCAGCGGCGTAGCGGCGTCCTTGTGGCGCAGCAGGGATTTCGGCGTGAACACGATCAGCGGCTTGCGCTGCTTGCGCAACATCTGCCGGCGCAGGAGATGGAAGATCTGGCCGGCGTTGGAGGGCATGCAGACTTCCCAATTGAATTCGGCGGAAAGCTGCATGTACCGCTCGACCCGCGCCGAGGAGTGTTCCGGCCCCTGCCCTTCGTAGCCGTGCGGCAGCAGCAGGACGAGGCCGCAGCCGCGCCCCCACTTCGCTTCGCCGGAGGAGAGGAACTGGTCGATGACCACCTGCGCGCCGTTGGCGAAGTCGCCGAACTGCCCTTCCCAGACCACCAGATCGGTCGGGCTGGCGGTGGCGAAGCCGTATTCAAACGCCAGCACGGCCTCTTCCGACAGCACGGAATCGAAGCAGTGGAAGCCGCCCTGTTTCTCTTGCAGATTGGCGAGCGGCCACCAGGTGCCCTCGTCCCATTTCTCGCGGTGCTGGTCGTGCAGGGCGGCGTGGCGGTGGAAGAACGTGCCGCGGCCGACGTCCTCGCCCGAGATGCGCACGTTGTAGCCCGCTGCCAGCAAGGTTGCATACGCGAGATTCTCGCCCATGCCCCAATCCACCGGCAGCTTGCCCTGCCCCATCGCCCGGCGATCCTCGATGATTTTCTGCACGCGCGGATGCAGCGTGAAATTCTCCGGGATTTCGGTCAGGCGTCCGGCGAGGCGCTTGATCTCCTTCATCGGCACGGCGGTGTCGCACTTCTCGGAATAGGGGACGCCGGTATACGGCGTCCAGTCGATGGCGAATTTGCTGTGGTAATCGGTGATGACGGGATCCACCAGATGATGGCCCTCGTCGAGCGCGGCGCGGTATTCCTTGATCTTGTTCTCGGCGTCGCCCGGCGCGATGACGCCCTGCGCTTCGAGGCGGTCGGCATAGAGCTTGCGCGTGCCCGGATGCTGGGCGACTTTCTTGTACATCAACGGCTGGGTGACCATCGGCTCGTCCTGCTCGTTGTGGCCGAGCTTGCGGAAGCAGACGATGTCGACCACCACGTCGCGCTTGAATTCCTGGCGGAATTCCATCGCGATCCGGGTGACGAGGGCGACGGCTTCGGGGTCGTCGCCGTTCACGTGGAAGATGGGCGCTTCGACCATCTTGAACAAATCGGTGCAATAGAGCGAGGAACGGTAGTCGCGCAGATCGGAGGTGGTGAAGCCGATCTGGTTGTTGACGATCAGATGCACCGTGCCGCCGGTGCCGTAGCCGCGCGTCTGCGAAAAATTGAGCATTTCCTGATTCACGCCCTGCCCGGCGACGGCGGCGTCGCCGTGGATCAGCACCGGCAGCACTTCGGCCTTGCCGTTCTGTCCGCGCCGCAACTGACGCGCGTAGACCGAGCCGGCCACCACCGGATTCACGATTTCCAGATGCGAGGGGTTGAAGGCCAGCGTCAGGTGCATCGGCCCGCCCGGCGTGGCGACATCGGAGGAATAGCCCATGTGGTACTTCACATCGCCGGCGGAGAGCGCCGACGCCTTCTTGCCTTCAAATTCCTCGAACAGCATTTTCGGCTGCTTGCCGAGCGTGTTCACCAGCACGTTGAGGCGGCCGCGGTGCGCCATGCCGATCACCATCTCCTGCACGCCGACCGTGCCGGCAGTGCGGATCAACTGATCCATCGCCAGAATCAGGGATTCGCCGCCTTCGAGCGAAAACCGTTTCTGGCCGACATAGCGGGTATGCAGATAGCGTTCCAGCGTCTCGGCCTGGGTAATCAGGCGCAGAAAACGGCGCTTGTCGTCGGCGCTGTAGTCCAGCGTCGAGCGGATCGGCTCCAGCCTGGCCTGAATCCAGCGCTTCTGTGCCACATCGGAGAGGAACATGTACTCGGCGCCGATGGTGCCGCAGTAGGTCTGGCGCAAGGCTTCGAGAATTTCGCGCAGGGTGGCCTGCTCGGGCGCACCGGCGAAGCTGCCGGTAGCGAAAGTCTGCCCCAGATCGGCCTCGGTGAAGCCGTAGTAAGCCGGATCGAGTTCCTGAATCGCCGGCCGCTCGCTGCGCTTGAGCGGGTCCAGTTGCGCCCAGCGGTTGCCGAGAAAGCGGTAAGCATTGATGAGTTGCAGCGCGGCAACCTGCTTCTTGTCGGTCGCCCCGCCGGCCGGCGCGGCGCGCAGCGTGCCGAGCTTGGCGCGCTGGGCGAAAGAAGCCACCACCGGCGCGTGAGCGACATCGCGGCCGACGCCGGCGCCCGGCACATCCTGCAAGCGATCAAAATAATTGCGCCAGACATCGGTGATCGAGGCGGGATTCTCAAGATAGGATTCGTAGAGCTCCTCGATGAAAGGCGCATTGGCGCCGAAGAGATACGAATTGCCGAGCATTTGCTTCATTTGACTCATGCCGTGACCTCTCGGAATGGATGCGGTTGGCGATTGACGGTTGCCGCTGACAGCGGGCGGGAAAGGAACAGCGCGCCTCCCCGCCCGTGAAGCCGTCGACTCAGCGTTTGCTCATCGGCGGCACGTCGCGCTGCTCGGCGCCGTTGAACAACTGGCGCGGACGGCCAATCTTCTGATCCGGATCGGCGATCATCTCGTTCCACTGCGCGATCCAGCCGACCGTGCGGGCCAGCGCGAAAATGCCGGTGAACAACTGGGTCGGAATGCCGAGGGCGCGCTGCACGATGCCGGAATAGAAATCCACGTTCGGATAGAGTTTCTTCTCCACGAAGTAGTCGTCCTCCAGGGCGATTTTTTCCAGCGCGACGGCCAGTTTGAAAAGCCGGTCGTCATGCAGGCCGAGTTCGTTGAGCACTTCGTGGCAAGTCTCGCGCATCAGCTTGGCGCGCGGATCGAAATTTTTGTACACGCGGTGACCGAAGCCCATCAGCTTGAAGGAATCGCTCTTGTCCTTGGCGCGCTTGATGTACTCGCCGACGTGCGACACGTCGCCGATTTCTTCCAGCATGGTCAGGCACGCTTCGTTGGCGCCGCCGTGCGCCGGCCCCCACAGGCAGGCGATGCCGGAGGAAATGCAGGCGAAGGGATTGGCGCCGGAAGAGCCGGCCAGACGCACCGTCGAGGTGGAGGCATTCTGCTCGTGATCGGCATGCAGGATCAGGATGCGGTCGAGCGCCCGCACCAGCACCGGATTCGGCTCGTAATCCTCGCAGGGATTGCCGAACATCATGTGCATGAAGTTGGCCGTGTAGGAAATGTCGTTGCGCGGATACATGAACGGCTCGCCGCGACCGTACTTGTAAGCCATGGCGACAATGTTCGGCAGCTTGGCGATGAGACGGTACGCCGAGATGTCGCGGTGGTACTGGTCGGAAATGTCCATCGCGTCGTGGTAGAACGCCGACAGCGCGCCGACCACGCCGACCAGCACGGCCATCGGATGCGCGTCGCGGCGGAAACCGGAATAGAAGCGGATCAACTGCTCGTGCACCATCGTGTGCCGCTTGACGACGTTGTCAAACTCCGCCTTCTCCTCGGGGTTGGGCAATTCGCCCTTCAAAATCAGATAGGCGACTTCGAGAAAGTCGCACTCTCCGGCCAGTTGCTCGATCGGATAGCCGCGATAAAGCAGAATGCCGGCGTCGCCGTCGATGTACGTGATGGCCGATTTGCAGGCCGCCGTGGACATGAAGCCCGGATCGAAAGTAAACATCCCCGTCTTGGCATAGAGCTGGCGGATGTCGATCACGTCCGGCCCGACCGAGCCGGAGTAGACGGGCAGTTCCACGGTCTTACCGTCGACGGTAAGCGTAGCGTTGCGCTGAGTATTCATGTTTGCGTCCCCATCAGAAAATCGAAAAACTCTCCCAACTCTCCCCAAAACCTTTTCCTGCTTTCCCCTTCTTTTCCCTTATATCTGGCGCAGCCGGTCGAGCATGCCGTTCAGCCGCGGGTCGCCGGTTTTCTCCCGGCCGCTTACCAGCTCCCACAGATCGTGGTCTTCCATCGCCACCAGGCGCGTCAGCGCCGCCTCGCTCTCCGCGTCGATGTCATGACCTTCATCGACGCGGCGCCAGTAACGCTGGAACATCAGATCCAGCTCCAGCAAGGCGCGGCGGCAATGCCAACGCAGACGCCGCAGACGCGCCGCACGCGCTTCATCCATCAAACGATCCTGCTCACCATCAAATCCTTGATCTTGCCGATCGCCCGCGTCGGGTTAAGACCCTTCGGGCAGACATCGACGCAATTCATGATGGTGTGGCAGCGGAACAGCCGGTACGGATCTTCGAGGTTGTCGAGACGCTCGTTGATCGCCTGATCGCGCGTGTCGGCGATGAAACGGTAAGCCTGCAAAAGACCGGCCGGGCCGACGAATTTATCCGGGTTCCACCAGAACGTCGGGCAGGCCGTGGAGCAGCAGGCGCACAGGATGCACTCATACACCCCGTTTAATTCCTCGCGGTCTTCCGGCGTTTGCAGCCGCTCGGTTTCGGGCGGCGGATCGTTGTTGATGAGATACGGCTTGATCGAGTGGTATTGCGTGAAGAACTGGGTCATGTCCACGATCAGGTCGCGGATCACCGGCAGGCCGGGCAGCGGGCGCAGCACCACCGGCTCCTTGAGATCCTTCAGATCGGTCAGGCAGGCCAGTCCGTTGCGGCCATTGATGTTCACCGCGTCCGAGCCGCACACGCCCTCGCGGCAGGAGCGGCGGAAGGAGATCGAATCGTCTTTCGCCTTCAGCTTCACCAGCGCGTCGAGCAGCTTGCGGTCGGTGGCGTTCACCTCGACCGAAATGTCCTGCATGTAAGGTTTTTCGTCCCGCTCCGGGTCGTAGCGGTAAATCTTGAATTGCATGGTCCGCGTCGTCATTGTCTCGTGCTCCTCAGTACGCGCGCTTCTTCAGTTCGATGGTGCCGACGGTGAGCGGGTTCAGTTGCACCGGCTTGTAGTCGAGGCGGTTGCCGTCCTTGAACCACAGGGTGTGCTTGAGCCAGTTCTTGTCGTCGCGGCCGTTGGGGTTCTCCGGCGTATCCGGCGCGTCGTCGCGGACGTGGGCGCCGCGCGATTCCTTGCGCGCCTCGGCCGAAACCATCGTCGCCACCGCCACTTCGATCAGGTTGTCGAGTTCCAGCGCCTCGGCGCGGGCGGTGTTGAAAACCTTCGACTTGTCCTTGATGCCGATGCGCTGCGCGTCCCGCTGCACGTCGAGAATCCTGGCGACGCCCTCTTTCAGCTTGTCGGCGAAGCGGAACACACCGCAGTGATTCTGCATGGTGCGCTGCATGGCGAGCAGCGTCTCGCGCACATCGGCGCCGTCCTTCTGCGTTTCGAGGCGGTCGAGGCGCGACAAGGTGCGCTCGATCGCTTCCTGCGGCACGGGCTTGTGCGCCTTGGCGGATTTTTTGACATCCTCGGCGGCGCTCTCGCCCGCCGACTTGCCGAACACCAGCAGGTCGAGCAGGGAATTGGTGCCGAGGCGGTTGGCGCCGTGCACTGAGGCGCAAGCGCATTCGCCGGCGGCGTAGAAGCCGGGCACGATCGCATCCTTGCCGCCGCTCGGCGCCACCACCTGGGCGACATAATTGGTCGGAATGCCGCCCATCTGGTAATGGCAGGTCGGCACGACAGGGATCGGCTCCTTGATCGGATCGACGTTGGCGAACTGGATGGAAATCTCCCGGATGCCGGGCAGCCGCTGCATGATGACTTTCGGGTCGAGGTGCGTGATGTCGAGCAGCACGAAATCCTTGTGCGGGCCGCAGCCGCGCCCCTCGTTGATCTCGGTCACCATCGCGCGCGAGACGACATCGCGCGAAGCAAGATCCTTGGCGTTGGGCGCGTAACGCTCCATGAAACGCTCGCCGGCGCTGTTGCGCAGAATGCCGCCCTCGCCACGCACGCCCTCGGTGATGAGTACGCCAGCGCCGGCGACGCCGGTCGGGTGGAACTGCCAGAACTCCATGTCTTCGAGCGGAATGCCGGCGCGCGCCGCCATGCCGGGGCCGTCGCCGGTGTTGATGAAGGCGTTGGTCGAGGAATGGTAGATGCGCCCCGCGCCGCCGGTGGCGAAGATGGTGGCCTTGGCCTGAAAGGCGACGATCTCGCCGGTTTCCATTTCCAGCGCCGTGACGCCGAGCACTTCGCCTTCGGCGTCGCGGATCAGGTCGAGCGCCATCCATTCGACGAAGAACTGGGTGTTGGCCCGCACGTTGCGCTGATAGAGCGCGTGCAGCATGGCGTGGCCGGTGCGGTCGGCGGCGGCGCAGGAGCGGCGCACCGGCTTCTCGCCGAAATTCGACATGTGGCCGCCGAAGGGACGCTGGTAAATCTTGCCGGCGTCGGTGCGGTCGAAGGGCATACCGTAGTGTTCAAGCTCGATCACCACCTCGTTGGCCTTGCGGCACATGAATTCGATGGCGTCCTGATCGCCGAGCCAGTCCGAACCCTTGACGGTGTCGTACATGTGCCAGTGCCAGTGATCCTCCTCGGAATTGCCGAGGCTCGCCGCCACCCCGCCTTGCGCGGCGACGGTGTGCGAGCGGGTCGGAAACACCTTGGTGAGCACGGCTGTCCTGAGACCGGATTCGGACAGTTGCAGCGCGGCGCGCAGGCCGGCGCCGCCGGCGCCGACGATCACTGCGTCGAAAGTGCGTTGAGTAATCTTCACTTACAGCCTCCAGAGAATCGATACCGCCCAGCCGGTGTAACCGATGAGGGCGAGAAGCGTGAGGATGTGCAGCGCGAAGCGAAGGCTGGTCGGCTTGGCGTAGTCCATCCAGATGTCACGCACGCCAACCCAGGCGTGATACATCAGGTTGACGATGAAAAGAAAGGTGAGAAAGCGCATCAGGCCGCCCGCCATGAAAGCGCGCCAGCCGGCGTAATCAAGCTCCCCCTGACCGAGCAGCAGGATGATGAAGACGAGGCAGTAGACCACCATGAAGACGGCGGAAATGCGCTGTATCAGCCAGTCTTTCAGGCCGTAGTGCGCGCCGACGATGATTTTGTTCACCATAGTTTGACTCCCAGAATCACGGTCAGGAGAAGGCTCACCGCCATCACGACGTTGGCGCTGGCACGCGCCGGCTTCAGGTCGCCGCCCATGCCCAGATCGAGCAGCAGGATGCGGATGCCCATGCAGAAGTGGTGCAGGAAGGCCCACAACAGGCCGAGCAGCACCAGCTTCGCCAGCGGATGAGCGACAACGGACTGGAGCGTGGCGAACCCGGAAGCGGATTCCAGACTCAAGTCCAGCAGCCAGATCAGGAACGGCAGCATGATGAACAGGCCGGCCCCGCTGACGCGATGCAATATCGACGCGATGGCCGGCATCGGCTGCTTGATGACGAACAGATTGAGATGCTTCGGACGCGCTTTTTTCATGGTCATTTCGGACATAGGCAATTTCCCCTGCGTTATGCGGCGCGGCATGAAGGGTGGCATGCGGCGCGCCGCGATCCCCAAACGAGTTGTTGATTATAACTGTCCATCTTGGGCCGGTTCTCCGGTTTCAACTCAACTCGTTCAGATAATAATGTCCGGTGGTGGCGTACAAACCACGCCGCCACTCCACCGGCCTGTCATCGTAAGTGTAGGTCACCCGCTCGACCGACAGCAGCGGGCTGCCTTCCTCGACGGCCAACTGCTCCGCCGAGCTGCGGTCCGCCGCCACGGCGCGGATGCGTTCTTCGGCGCGGATCATGCGCACGCCGAAACGGCTCTCGAACAAACTGTAGAGCGAACCCTGATATTCGCGCAGAACGTCCAGCGACAGCCCCTGGAACATTTCTCCCGGCAAATAGATTTCATCGAGCACCACCGGCTTGCCGTCGAATTTCAGCGCGCGGCGGACGATGGTGATCGGCGCGCCGAGCGCGATGTTCAGAATGCGGGCCGCTTCCTGGCCGGCCTTGGCGCGCCAGCATTCGAGCGGCACGCTGTGCGGCACGGCGACGCCGCCCTCGTTCGGCACGACGCGCAGAAAGCGGAAGAAAGCGCGTGGATCGTTGTGCGAGGCGACATACGTCCCCTTCCCCTGCTTGCGCACGACCAGATTTTCAGCCGCCATTTCGTCGATGGCCTTGCGCACCGTGCCCTGGCTGACGTTGAAGCGCATCGCCAGTTCCACCTCGCTCGGGATGGCTTCGCCGGGACGCCACTCGCTGGATGCCAGCCCTTGCATGATGAGGCTCTTGATCTGGCGGTAGAGCGGGCTAAAGGTTGGAGATAAAGTTGAAGACACAGTTGCAGCCGTGGTTGAGTAAGAACGGTCAACAGTCGAAGCAATCAAAAAAACGGGCTGGAAACACGTGTGACATGCGGAAATTTCAACACAAAAAAACTTCCGCGTCCATATGTTTGTTATGTTTTATATAAGACATTAGATACTAATTGACACGCTGTAAAAAGAATTCTACTATTTTCGGCGTTCCCGGCTGGCGTAAAAATCGTCGTTCCTGTCCGGCATTCCGGTGCGCTCGTTTCCATTCGGGGTATCCATCCCGTATGTGAACGAAACGCCGTTTCAACAACCTGAATCGAGGATTCTCTCTCATGGCCAAAGCCCCCGTTCGTGTCACCGTCACCGGCGCCGCCGGACAAATCGGTTATGCCCTGCTGTTCCGCATCGCCAGCGGCGAAATGCTCGGCAAAGATCAGCCTGTCATCCTGCAAATGCTCGAATTGCCGATGGAGAAAGCCCAGGCCGCGCTGAAAGGCGTCATGATGGAGCTGGAAGATTGCGCCTTCCCGCTGCTCGCCGGCATGGTCGGCACATCTGATCCGATGGTCGCCTTCAAGAACACCGATTACGCCCTGCTGGTCGGCGCCAAGCCGCGCGGCCCCGGCATGGAGCGCAAAGACCTGCTGCTCGAAAACGCCAAGATTTTCATCGAGCAGGGAAAGGCGCTCAACGCCGCCGCCTCGCGTGATGTGCGTGTGCTGGTGGTTGGCAATCCGGCCAACACCAACGCCTATATCGCCATGCGCTCGGCGCCCGATCTGCCGAAGAAAAATTTCACCGCCATGCTGCGCCTCGACCACAACCGCGCCATCTCGCAACTGGCCGCCCGCACCGGCAAGACCGTTGCCGACATCGAGAAGATGATCGTCTGGGGCAACCACTCGCCGACCATGTATCCCGACATCCGCTTCTGCACGGTTGCCGGCCAGCCCGCGCCGCAGGCCGTCGCCGACGAAGCCTGGTACAAGAACGAGTACATCCCGAAAGTCGGCAAGCGCGGCGCCGCCATCATCGAAGCGCGCGGCGCTTCTTCCGCCGCCTCCGCCGCCAACGCCGCCATCGACCACATGCGCGACTGGGCGCTCGGCACCGGCAGCAAGTGGGTCACGATGGGCGTGCCTTCCGACGGCAGCTACGGCATTCCGCAAGACATCGTGTATGGCGTGCCGGTCACCTGCGCCGGCGGCGAATACACCCGCGTCAGCGGCCTCGCCATCGACGACTACTCTCGTGTCATGATGGATAAAACGCTTGCCGAACTGAAGGAAGAACAAGCCGGCGTCGCCGGCATGCTCGGCTGAAACGCTCAGGCACACGGATCGACGGAACAGGCAAGGCGGAGGAACGCACCGTGAGCGTCGCGCCTTGCCCTGCTCCGCCTGCCGCCGCCGCTCCGCATCCCGCCGCCATTCTCTACCGCGAAACCCGGCCTTTCCCGGCGCTGCCGGTCTGCGAGCACTACGCCGGGAATGAAAAACTGATGCGCCGGGCGCTCGCCTTGCAGCACACGCTCGGCCCGGTTTTCGACCTCACCTGCGATTGCGAGGACGGCGCGCCGGCGGGCGCTGAAATCGACCAGGCCAAATTGATCGCCTCGGTGATCGCAAGCGCCGACAACCGCTTTGGCCGCATCGGCGCGCGCATCCACGACATCGCCCATCCGCACTGGCGCGACGAGCTGGACATCATCGTCAGCGCCGCCGGCGACCGGCTCGCCTACGTCACCTTCCCCAAAGCCGGCGGCCGTCAGGATGTGCAACTGATGCTGATGACGCTTGCCGCCATCGTCAAGGCGAATGGCATTGAACAGCCGATCCCCGCCCACGTGCTGATCGAAACCCACGGCGCGTTGCGCGAAGTGGAGGAGATCGCCGCCCTGCCCGGCATCGAGACGCTGGATTTCGGCCTGATGGATTTCGTCAGCGGCCATCACGGCGCGATTCCGGCTTCGGCCATGCGCAGCCCCGGCCAATTCACCCACCCGCTGGTGGCGCGCGCCAAGTGCGCCATCGCCGCCGCCGCGCTCGGCCACGGCCTGGTGCCCGCGCACAACGTCACCACCGAACTGCGCGACGCGCAGGCAACCTGGGCCGACGCCCGCCGCGCCCGCGACGAATTCGGCTATCTGCGCATGTGGAGCATCCACCCGAACCAGATCGAACCGATCATCGACGCCATGCGGCCCGGCTTTGATGAAGTCAGCGCCGCCGCCGCGATCCTGATCGCCGCGCAAGCCGCTGACTGGGGGCCGATCCGCCAGGACGACCGCCTGCACGACCGCGCCTCGTACCGTTATTACTGGGAACTGCTGCAACGCGCCCGCGTCACCGGCATGGATGTGCCGGACGAAGCGCGGCGGCGGTTCTTTTCCGCAACCGCATGACTGCCTGTTTCGAGAGGACTCCCCCATGCTAGAAGCCTATCGCGCCCATGTCGCCGAACGCGCCGCCCTCGGCATTCCGCCCCTGCCCCTCACCGCTGAACAGACCCGGGATCTGGTCGGCCTGCTGCAGCATCCGCCGAAAGGGGAAGAAGCATTTCTGGTCGAACTGCTCACTTACCGCGTGCCGGCCGGCGTGGACGATGCCGCCAAGGTGAAAGCCGCCTTTCTGGCGAAAACCGCCAAGGGCGAGGAAGCCTGCGCGCTCATCCCGCGCGAGAAAGCGACGCAACTTCTCGGCACCATGCTCGGCGGCTACAACGTCAAGCCGCTGATCGACCTGCTCGACGACAGCGCCGTCGGCGCCATCGCCGCGCAGGCTCTGAAAGGCACGCTGCTGATGTTCGATTACTTTCACGATGTCGCCGAAAAAGCCAAACAGGGCAACGCCAACGCCCGCTCGGTGATGCAAAGCTGGGCCGATGCTGAATGGTTTACCTCGCGCCCCGAGCTGGCGGAGAAAATTACCGTCACCGTCTTCAAGGTCAGCGGCGAAACCAACACCGACGACCTCTCGCCCGCGCCCGACGCCTGGAGCCGCCCGGACATTCCGTTGCACGGCCTGGCGATGCTGAAGAATCCGCGCGAAGGCATCGTCCCGGAAAAGCCGGGCGAGCGCGGCCCGATCAAGCTGATCGCGGACCTGAAACAGAAAGGCCATCCGGTCGCCTATGTCGGCGATGTCGTCGGCACCGGCTCCTCGCGCAAATCCGCCACCAACTCCGTGATCTGGTGGACCGGCGAAGACATTCCCTTCGTGCCCAACAAGCGTTACGGCGGCTTCTGCCTCGGCGGCAAAATCGCGCCGATCTTCTTCAACACGCAGGAAGACGCCGGCGCCTTCCCGATCGAGTGCGACGTCGCCCAGATGGCGACGGGTGATGTCATCGACATCTACCCCTACGCGAAGAAGATCGAAAAGAACGGCCAGGTCATCGCCACGTTCACTTACAAATCCGAAGTGCTGCTGGATGAAGTGCGCGCCGGCGGGCGCATCAACCTCATCATCGGCCGCGGCCTCACCGCCCGTGCGCGCGAGGCGCTCGGCCTGCCGCCCTCGACCCTGTTCCGCCTGCCGCAAGCGCCGCGCGATTCCGGCAAGGGCTTCTCGCTCGCGCAGAAAATGGTTGGCCGCGCCTGCGGCCTGCCCGAAGGCCAGGGCATGCGCCCCGGCGCTTACTGCGAACCGAAAATGACATCCGTCGGCTCGCAAGACACCACCGGCCCGATGACGCGCGACGAACTGAAAGATCTCGCCTGCCTTGGCTTCTCCGCCGATCTGGTGATGCAATCCTTCTGCCACACCGCCGCCTACCCGAAGAAGATCGACGTCAAGATGCACCACGAGCTGCCGGGCTTCATCTCGACGCGCGGCGGCGTCGCCCTGCGACCCGGCGACGGCGTCATCCACTCCTGGCTGAACCGCCTCTTGCTGCCGGATACCGTCGGCACCGGCGGCGATTCGCACACCCGCTTCCCGATCGGCATTTCCTTCCCGGCCGGTTCCGGCCTCGTCGCCTTCGCCGCCGCCACCGGCGTGATGCCGCTCGACATGCCCGAATCGGTGCTGGTGCGCTTCAAAGGCTCGATGGCCGACGCCACCCGGCGCGGCATCACCCTGCGTGATCTGGTCAACGCCATTCCCTACTACGCCATCAAGCAAGGCCTGCTGACGGTCGAGAAGAAAGGCAAGAAAAACATTTTCTCCGGCCGCATTCTTGAAATCGAAGGACTGCCCGATCTGAAAGTCGAGCAAGCCTTTGAACTGACCGACGCCTCCGCCGAACGCTCCGCCGCCGGCTGCACCGTGCACCTGAACAAGGAGCCGGTGATCGAATACATCCAGAGCAACATCGCGCTCATGAAATGGATGATCGCCCAAGGCTATCAGGACGCGCGCACCCTGCAACGCCGCATCGCCGCGCAAGAAGCCTGGCTGAAGAACCCGCAACTGCTCAAGGCCGACGCCGACGCCGAATACGCCGCCGTGATCGACATCGACCTCGCCGATGTCAAGGAACCGGTCGTCGCCTGCCCGAACGACCCGGACGACGTCAAGCTGCTGTCCGATGTCGCCGGCAACAAGATTGACGAAGTGTTCATCGGCTCCTGCATGACCAACATCGGCCACTTCCGCGCCGCCGGCAAAGTGCTCGAAGGCCGGACGGATATTCCCGTCCGCCTGTGGATCGCCCCGCCGACCAAGATGGACGCCGCCCTCCTCAGCGAAGAAGGCTACTACGCCACCT
The DNA here is from genome assembly GCA_031277315.1 of Zoogloeaceae bacterium. GTDB lineage: Bacteria > Pseudomonadota > Gammaproteobacteria > Burkholderiales > Rhodocyclaceae > Desulfobacillus. The sequence goes on from JAITMP010000014.1 coordinate 19,093, forward strand.
TCGGCAAGGCTGGCGCGCGCATGGAAATGCCCGGCTGCTCGCTGTGCATGGGCAACCAGGCGCAGATCAAAAAAGGCAGCACCGCGATGTCGACCTCGACGCGCAACTTCCCCAACCGCCTCGGCGTCGACACCCGCGTCTACCTCGGCAGCGCCGAACTCGCCGCCGTCTGCGCCCTGATGGGCAAAATCCCGACCGCCGCCGAATACCTGGAGCAAGTCAACAACGTCAACCAGAAAGCCGCCGACGTCTACCGCTACATGAACTTCGACCAGATACCCGAGTTCGTCAACGCAGGCTGAAAACCTGCCGCCAAAGAACGGCATCAACCACCCCCTTCCAAGGCCCCTCCGTTCCGAGGGGCCTTTTTTATGGCGGAGAAGGTTGCAGGTGGGGTTCGAAAAGATAACTGGGAAAGCGATCAATCGAAGATGAACTTGCAATTTCGCTTTATTAAATTATAAAATACAAGCAAATTTGTAATTTGATACCTCGAAATTTCAACTTCACCATGAAACGCGGTCTTACCGGACACTATCTGCCCATCTCGACTGTGGGTGAGACTTGCCGAGCTTTTGTCCCCAATCCACTGCCGCCGCAGCCGCCCCTGCAGCTGGACGACCGGCTGCACACGCTGGCGCAAAACGCCGCGCTGACGCTGGGCCGTCTGGATGCACTGTCGGCCCTGCTGCCCGATCCGCAGGTGTTTCTGTATTCCTATGTGCGCAAAGAGGCCGTGTTGTCCTCGCAAATCGAGGGCACGCAGTCCTCGCTGTCCGACCTGCTGCTGTACGAGGCCGAAGGCAACCCCGGCGCACCGCTGGATGATGTGCGAGAAGTCTCGAATTACGTTGCCGCGCTGGAATTGGGCATTGCCCGGATGCAGGAAGGGCTACCGCTCTCATTGCGCCTGATCCGCGAAATCCATGCCGTGCTGTTGCACGACGGGCGCGGCGCGAGCAAGTCCCCCGGTGAATTCCGCCGCAACCAGAACTGGATCGGCGGCACGCGCCCCGGCAACGCGCGCCATGTTCCGCCACCGCCGGACAAAGTATTGGAGTGCATGGGCGCGCTGGAAAATTTCCTGCACGGTCAGCCCGTGGCCCTGCCGGTGCTGATTCGCGCCGCGCTGGCGCATGTGCAGTTCGAAACCATCCATCCCTTTCTGGATGGCAATGGCCGCTTGGGTCGCTTGCTGATTGTTTTTTTGCTTCACGCCGAAGGCGTACTGCGTCAGCCGTTGTTGTATTTATCGCTGTATTTCAAGCAACACCGCAGCCGTTATTACGATCTGCTCCAGGCCGTGCGGCTTGAAGGCGACTGGGAAGAATGGATCGAATTCTTCCTCGAAGGCATCATTGAAGTAGCCACCGGCGCGGTGGATACCGCGCAGCAGTTGATGGCGCTGTTCCAACAACACCAGCAACAAATACGCGGAATTGGCCGTGGCGCGGCATCCGCGCTGCGCCTGTTCGAGCACTTGCAGCGCCAGCCAGTTTCCACTGCGCCGCGCGCGGCTGCCGCCACCGGCATGACGTTCAACACCGCCAAGAGCGCCTTCCGTGCCTTGACCGCTCTGGGCATCGTCACTGCCGCCGATGAGCTTAAATACGGCAAGTACTATACCTACACCGAATATCTGGCTCTGCTGAATCGGGATGTCTGACATCGCCCGTCAGGCCCTTGCAGCCGACCCGGTGAGTCGGCCAAGCGCCTCACATGGCATTCAACGCGGACATGCCACAAGCAACGCGCCGGTTGCTTCAACCAGTCAGCAACCTGTTTCTCAAACGCACAGCATCACCAGCAACGACAGGCTGGTGGTGACCCAGAAGACGACGGGATCGGGGTTCATGGCATGGCTCCTTTTGTGTCCATGCCAGGCAGGATACGGGGCGGGAGGCTCAGGGGATGAGCCTTGGTTTTGATGCCGGCTGCCAGCGCGAAAGTTGTTTCGGCAGACTTGTTTCGTCAGTACTGGCCGAGCGCGGCGGCGAGTTGGGCGGCGACTTCCTTGCGCAGGGCGGCGGGGGCGAGCACTTCGACGCCGGCGCCGTGCTTGAGAATATCCATCGCCAGTTCGCGGCTGTCGGCGTAGGGAATTTGCAGCAGATAGGATCCGTCTTTCTCGAAGCGTGCTTTCTGCTTCGGATGCCATTGTTCTGTCGACACCCAGCGCGCCCGCTCCGGCGTGAAGCGCAATTTGGCCCGCTGCACCTTGCGCCCGGAGAAGATGCCGTAGCCGGCGCCGAGCACTGAATCGAGCGTTTTTTCCGGCACGTTGCGGGCCGGCTGCTCAATGATTTCGGCGCGGCGGATGGCGTCCACGGCGAAGCTGCGCAAGTCGTTGCGCAGATGACACCAAGCGTCGAGATACCAGTTGTCGCGGTAGTGCACCAGTCTTTGCGGCGATATTTCGCGCTCGATAGTCTCGTCGCGCGCCCGCACGTAGTGGGCGATCAGCAAGCGTTTGCGCCGCAGCAGGGCGGAGCCGACGACGGCGAAATGGTCGAGCGCCAGCCGGCGCGAAGCCATGCCGAGAATGCGGATGCGCTTGTGGATTTCCTCGCTGGTATCGTCAGCCGTGCCGAGCAGCGCGCGCAGGCGCGAGAGCAGCGGCGCGATGTGCGGCCCGAGCAGGCCGCCGGGATCGAGGTTCATGAGCAGGTGCTGCATGGTGAGGAGGGCGTGCACTTCCTGCGCCGAAAACCACAGGCCGGGCAGTTCGTATTGCGCCGCGCCGCCTTCCCGCGCCGCGAAGCGGTAGCCGCCCGCCTCGCGGTCCCAGACGATGGGCGCGTTGAGGCGGTTGCGCATGTATTCGAGATCGCGCTTGATGGTGGCGCGCGAAACTTCCAGCGTCTCGACGAGGCGCGAGAAGGGAACGGCTTTTTTTTCGTTGAGGAGCTGGTCGATGCGGTAGAAACGCTCGGTGCGGTCCATCATCCCTCCTGTAGCCGTTTTCCGTGGGCTGGATTATGCCTCATGCAGCGGAACGCCCTCGGCGCTCAGGTAGCGCGGCGGCTCGAAAAGGGAGGCGATGACGACACGGGCGATGCGTTTGTCATCGGGCACGACGTAGAGCGCGGGGGTCAGCATCTCCTCGAAAATGCCGCGCAGGCTGCGCGCGCCGACCTTGTATTCGATGGCGAGATCGGCGATCTGCTCGAACACCGCCGGCTCGACCGTCAACTCGACGCCTTCGCCGCGCAGAATCTCGACGAACTGGCGGTAGAGCGCGTTGCGCGGCACGGTCATGATGCGCACCAGCATCTCCTTGTCGAGTTCTCCGAAGCTGGCGATGATCGGCAGCCGTCCGGCAAACTCGGGAATGAGGCCGAACTCGAACAGGTCGGTCGGTTTGACGCGGGCATTGAGCCGGTCGAGGATGCGCTGGTCATCGCCGCCGGTGGCGGAAATGAAGCCGAAGGCGTGCGTGCGCGCCAGAATGCTGCCCAGGCCGACGAAAGCGCCGCCGCAGATGAACAGAATGTGCGTGGTGTCGATGTACTGGCCGCCGCGCAACCGCACCGGCGCGCCTTCCATGATTTTCAGCAGCGCGTGCTGCACGCTCTCGCCGGAGGAACCGCGCGCCTGACCGCTGATGGCTTTCAGCTTGTCCACCTCGTCGATGAAGATGATGCCGCATTGCGCCCGCGCCACGTCGCCACCGGCTTTCTCCAGCAGCCGTTGCAGGATGGCGTCCAGTTCCTCATTCACGTACTCGGTTTGCGCCAGCGAAGTGGCGTCGGCTGTCACGAAAGGCACTTTCAGCGCCCGCGCCAGCGTCTCGCACAGCAGCGTCTTGCCGGTGCCGGTGGGGCCGATCAGCAGCACGTTGCTCTTGGCCAGTTCGATGTGCTCGTTCCCGATGTGCTCCTTTCTCTCCCGGCCAAGTTTCTTGTAATGCGAATAAACGGCGACGGCGAGAATCTTCTTCGCTTCTTCCTGCCCGATCACGTACTGATCGAGATATTTGACGATGGCGCTGGGTGTCATGCGGGCAATCTCCCGTCAATCCGGCGTGGATAATAATCGCGGTTCATCGAGCCGCTTCGGATTCGCGTTTGAAGCGGGCAACGGCGTCGTGAAGTTCCTGGCGCAGCCTGGCGGCGGCGCGCCCATCATCCTTCTTGCTGTTCTTTTTGCTGTTCTTCTTGCTATTTTTTTTGCTGCCCTTTTTACTGCTTTTCTTGCTTTTCTTGCCATCGCTGGCGCTGTGCTTGCTCTCCTCCCGCCGCAACTGTTCGAGGATGCCGGAGATTTCCGAAGGCGCGCCGGCGTGGTCGGCCTCGGCCGGCGTGGTAACGGCGGCGCCGGCCTTCACCGCCGCATAGAGCAGTTCAGCGCGTTCGCGGCCAGCCTGTCCCTGCTCGGCGGTAATCACCAGCGCCGCAGGCTTGCCGCTCTTGCCGCTATCGCGCGCCTGCTCGCTATCGTAACGGTGCAGCGCCAGCGCGGCATACAGCGCCTTGCGCAACTCGCCGGTCGGCTTGCCGGCCGCTTGCGCCTGCTGCATTTTCTCCACGATCAGGCCGATCTCCGGCGGCACGGGCACCGATTTTTTCGCCTCGCCGAAGGCTTCCGGCTGTTTCACCGCGCCGGCAAACGTCTCCGCGCTGGATACCATTTTCGCAATGCCGTAGTTGCGGTTGCGCATGGCGAAAGCCATCGCGTCATCGCCCCATTCATTGACGAGGCGCGTATCGGCGCCGGCTTCGAGCAAGGCGCCGACAAGCGCGCTCTGGCCTTCGCGCGCGGCCAGCATCAGCGCCGACGAATCGTTCGTCGTGCGCGCATTCACGTCGGCGCCCCGCGCCATCAGCAAGCGGGCGATGCCGTCGTGTCCGGCGAAGACGGCGTAGTGCAAGGCGCTCCAGCGTTTGCCTTCGCGGTTGACCGTCGCGCCGCGCTCCAGCAGTAATTGCACGGCATCAGCATGGCCGCGCCAGGCAGCCAGTTGCAAAGCCTGCTCGTCGAAACGGTTGACGAAACCGACATCGGCGCCGTGATCGAGAAAGAGGCGGATCAATTCCAGATTGCCGTTCCATGCCGCGACCATCAGGCCGCTGCCGATGCGGTCGGCCTCGTAGTCGGGCGGCAAACCCTCCGCCAGCCATTGCCTCACGGCGCGGACATTGCCCGCCTCGACGGCAATGCCGTATTCGAGCGGCGTCGGCGGCGCGGCCCAAGCCGGGCGCAGCAGGCAGATCAGAAGCAGGAATGCGAGGAAACGCAAAGAGGAATGCAAAAGGGGACGCGGGAATAATACGGTTTTCATGAGCGTAATAAAGTTGGCTGCGCGGGCGGACGGGGTATCGGCCCCGTACCCCGCCCTTGACCAAGCGGGCCGCGTTTCATTCCGCCCCCTTGAATCCCCCAATTCTTGAATCCCCCAATGTCAGTCTCCGCGACAAAACCACGGGGAATAAATTTTATAGCAAAATACCGCATCATCCGGCTGATCATCGCCCATCTTCATGTTATCCCGCCGTTTCCTGCTCGCCCTGGCGGCATCGCTCGCCCTGCACCTTCCCCTGCTCGGCCTCGGCTTGCCGGGCGGAGAAATCGCCCCGCGCAAAACGGCCATCAGCGCCCATCTGCTGCCGCCCGTCACAGTGCAGCCGACGGAACCGCTGCTCAAGGACACGCTCGCGGAACCCGTCGCCCCAACACCACCAGCACCGCCCGCCGACGCCCGCCGGCACAGCACGGCGTCGCGCCCGGCCCAGCCCGCCGCGCAGCCGAAGCTCTCTCCGATCGACTTCTATCCGCCTGAAGCCATCGCGCGCGGCATCGAAGGCGAGGTGCGCCTGCTGCTGACGCTGGACGCTGACGGCACCATCCTCGCCATCGACATCGCCGCCAGCAGCGGCCATGCCATCCTCGACGAAGCCGCGATCAAAGCCGCCCGCGCCACCGCCCGTCTGCCCGAAGCCGGCGCGGGCGAAATGATCCTGCCGGTGGTGTTCAAGCTGCGGCGTTAGCGCTGTCGTTTGACGGCTTGCGCGGCGGCTTTGAGCGCCTTGTGCATGCCGATATGCAGGCTGCCGAGTTTCGGCGTTTGCCCGTGCGCCGGATGCGGCGGAACGGCAAAAAACGTGTCATTCCAGGGCAGCTCGACCAAATTGGCAAGATCAAACTTGGTATCCCAGGACAAGCCGGCAACTTCCCACGCGGTTTTGTTTTCCGCTTTGCGAATGGCAAACTCGCCGGCATTCAGACGATCGAGCTTCTGCGATGTGCCGTAAGCCACTTTGACGGTCTGTCCGTCTTCGTATTCGGTTACGGCGATCACCAGCGCCGGACGAGGCTTCGGCCCCGGAGCATCGCGGGGCCGCTGCGGAAAACGACACCAAACGATGTCTCCCGGGCTGGGCAATTCCCGCATTGATGGCGCTTAAAGCAAAGACCGCGTTCTGACTGCCTTGCCCTTCGGCAGCATGGGCGCGGCGGCCTTGCGCAAGCGCTTGATGTCGCCTTGCGCCAGCGGCCCGTCATCGGCCTCGTAGGCGGGCAGGATTTCTTTTGCGAAACGGGAAATGGCCAGATGCACGACCATCGTTTCGCTGACATCCATTTCTTCCGCCAGCGCCTTCAACGTTTCCCGCGTGACGCCGTAAGAAGAATCTTTCGCCTTGAATTTCAGCAGCAGATTGCTCATGACCGGGCTTTCATCTGATGTATATATTCATTATATACCAAGAAACGATGCCGCCCGGCGCTTACCTGGCAATGCTGGCGCCGCCGTCGACGGTGATGATCTGGCCGGTGATGTGGCGCGAGGCGGCGGAGGCGAGGAAGACCGCCGCGCCCATCAAATCCTCATCGCCGCCGAGACGGCCGAGCGGCGTCGTGGCGACGATGCGGTCGCCGATTTGACTCAGCAGGCCGCGCGTCATCTTCGACGGAAAAAAACCGGGACAGAGGGCATTCACGTTGATGTTGTGGCGGCCCCATTCCGCCGCCAGCGCGCGGGTGAAATTCACCACCGCGCCCTTGCTGGCGTTGTAAGCGACGGTGCGCAATTCCGGCGGATTGCCGGAAAGACCGGCTACCGAGGCGATGTTGATGATCTTGCCCGAGCGCCGCGGAATCATGCAGCGCCGGCCAATCTCGCGGCTGAGAAAAAACGTGGCGTCGACATTGAGCCGCATCAGCTTGTGCCAGGCGGCGTCGGGATAATCCTCCGCCGGCGCGGCCCAGTTGGCGCCGGCGTTGTTCACCAGAATGTCGATGACGCCGTACTTTCCCAGCACGGCATCCGTCAGGGCGGGAATCTGTTCCGGGCGGGAAAGATCGGCGGCGACGCTCAGCGTTTCAATGCCGCCGGCTTCGAGGCGCGCTTTGGCCTCCTCCAATTCGTCCGCCTTGCGCGCGGCGATCGCCACCTTCGCCCCCATCCCGCCCAGCGCCTCGGCCATCTGCAAACCGAGTCCGCGCGAACCGCCGGTGACGAGGGCAATCTTGCCGCTCAGATCGAACAACTGCTTGACGTTCATCGGCTTCCTTTCAAGTCGGAATAACGAATAGACCGCGAACAGGCCGCCGCCGGGCTTGCGGCGGGCGTGCGCTTTGTATATAAATCTCAGCGCTGCCCGCGCTCGGCCCCTTTTTTCCACCAGACCCACACGTAATGGGCGCCGGAAATCAGCACCGAGGCGAACAGCAGCAGGAACAGCGGCGTCAGCCAGGCATCGGCCTCGACGAGCTTGCCCGCCTCGGCCAAAACCAGGGCAAGCACGCCGAATTCGAGCAAGGTGTTGATTTTCGACAAGCGCGTCGGCGCCATCTCGATGTGGCCGACGACGAAGCGGTAAGCGATGGCGCCGGCGACGATGATGGCATCGCGCAGAACAATCGCCACCGCCAGCCAGACCGGCAGCATGCCCTGCGCCGCTTGCAGCAAGGCGACGGTCATCATGGTCATCTTGTCGGCAACCGGATCGAGCACGGCGCCGAACTGGGATATCTGGTTCAGGCGCCGGGCGAGAAAGCCGTCGAGCCAGTCGCCGGCGGCGGCGGCGATGAAAACGGCGAAGGCCAGCTTGTAATCGTGGTCGAGCAGCAGAAAGGCAATCGCCGGAATCAGCAGAATCCGGACGATGGTGATGATGTTGGGCAGCGTGAACATGCGGAGAATGATGCCCCGAGTCGCGGCGGCAAGCAACCAACGGTGAGACGATGAACGAAAGACAATTCGGCCCGCTCCGGCTGATTCCGGGCGGCAACAAGGGGCGCTACCCCTATTCCAATTCCGTGTACGTCGACGGCGCCGGCGTGCTGATCGACACCGGCGCGGACGAAGCGCGCTACCGCGAGCTGATCGCCGGCCCCGGCGTGAACGAAATCTGGCTGTCGCACTGGCACGAAGATCACTTCACCTGGCTCGATCTTTTCCCCGGCCGGCCGCTCGTGCAGATGGCGGTCGAAGCCGCGCCGCTCGCCGACATCGAGGCTTTTCTCGACTGGTACGGCGTCACGCAAACGACGCACCGCGACTACTGGCGCGGCACGCTGATGAAGGATTTTCACTTCAAGCCGCGCCGCGCGACGCGCTATTTCACGCCGGGCGAAATCATTGACCTCGGCACATGCACGGCAGAAGTCATCCACGCCCCCGGCCACACGCCGGGCTTCACGGCGTTTTTCTTCCGCGAACCGGCGGTCTGCTACTTGGGCGATTACGACCTGACGCGCTTCGGCCCCTGGTACGGCGACCGCGGCAGTTCCATCGAGGATACCATCGCCTCGGTGCGCCGCCTGCAACAACTGCCGGCCAAGGTGTGGCTGACCAGCCACGAAGACGGCTGCTTTGAAGGCGACGCCAGCGCCGCCTTCGACGCTTATCTCGCCGTCATCGACGAACGTGAAGCCAAGCTGCTGGATTTTCTTTCACAGCCGCGCAGCATCGAGGAAATCGTCGCCGCCTGCATCGTCTACCGCAAGCCGCGCGAGCCGAGAGCGTTTTTCGAATGGGGCGAAGGCGCCATCATGGGCAAGCACCTCGAACGGCTGATGAAAAACGGCGCCGTCGCGCTGGAAGCCGGCCGCTACCGGCGCATTGGCTGAAACGGCGCTTCAAGCAGCATATTCAATCAGCAAATCCTTGGCGTTCACCGTCTCGCCCGGATGGGCGTGAATGGCGGCGATCACGCCGTCGCGCTCGGCGGCGAGAACGGATTCCATCTTCATCGCCTCGATGGACAGCAGCGGGTCGCCCCGGCAGACTTTCTGGCCCGTGTGCACGGCCACCGTCACCACTGTGCCGGGCATCGGCGCGCCGACGTGGCGCGGGTTGCCTTCCTCGGCGCGGGGACGCGCCTTGGCGACCGTCAGCCCGGCCTTGGCGATGCGCACCGGGCGCGGCTGGCCGTTCAGTTCGAAGCCCACCTTGACGTAGCCTTCCTCGTCCGGCCCGCTCAGGGCCTGCTGGCTGACGATGAGCGTCTTGCCGCGGTCGATCTCGACGGCGATTTCCTCGCCCGCGCCCAGGCCATAAAAGAAAGCCGGCGTCGGCAGTGTCGAAACATCGCCGTAGCGGCTCTGGTGCGCGGCGTAGTCGATGAACACCTTCGGATACATGAGATAGGAGGCGAGATCGGTATCGCTCACCTCGCGCTTGATGGCGGCCTCCGCCTCGGCGCGCTTGGCGTCGAGATCCACCGCCGGCAGAAGATCGCCGGCGCGGCCGGGCAGCGGCGTTTCGCCCCGCAGCACTTTCTTCTGCAAATCAGCCGGAAAGCCGTCGGGCGGATAACCCAGTTCGCCCTTCATGAGCGACACCACCGATTCGGGAAACGCCACTTCACGCACCGGATCGCGCACCTGCCCGGGCGACAGATCGCTGGCGACCATGAATAGCGCCATGTCGCCGACGACCTTGGAAGTCGGCGTCACTTTCACGATGTCGCCGAACAGCAGGTTCACTTCGGCGTAGGCGCGCGAGACTTCGGCCCAGCGGTGTTCGAGGCCCATGGCGCGGGCCTGCTCGCGCAAGTTGGTGTATTGCCCGCCCGGCATTTCGTGGCGGTAGACGTCGGCGGTGCCGGAGCGGATGTCGGCCTCGAACGGCGCATAGGCGCGGCGCACGCCTTCCCAGTACTGCGACAGCGCCTGCATGGCGTCGAGATCCACGCCGGGGTCGCGCGGGCCGCCGCGCAGCGCCGCCGCGATCGAGCCGAGATTCGGCTGCGACGTCAGCCCGCTCATGGCATCGAGCGCGCCGTCGACGGCATCGACGCCGGCTTCCACCGCCGCCAGCACGCTCGCCGCGCTAATGCCGCTGGTATCGTGGGTGTGGAAGTGGATCGGCAATCCGACTTCCTGCTTCAGCGCGCGCACCAGTTCGCGCGCCGCGCGCGGACGGCAGACGCCGGCCATGTCCTTGATGCCGAGAATGTGCGCGCCGGCGCGTTCCAGTTGTTTCGCCAGCCCGAGGTAGTACTTCAGGTTGTATTTGGGCCGCGCCGCGTCGAACAGATCGCCGGTGTAGCAGATCGCCGCCTCGCACAGCGCCCCGTTCTCGCGCACGGCGTCGATCGCCACGCGCATGTTGTCGACCCAGTTGAGTGAATCGAAAACGCGGAAAACATCGACGCCCTCCCGCGCCGCCTGCCGCACGAAGTAGCGCACCACATTGTCGGCATAGTTGGTGTAGCCGACGGCGTTGGAAGCGCGCAGCAGCATCTGGAACAGGATGTTCGGCGCCGCTTCGCGTAACCGCGCCAGCCGCGCCCAGGGGTCTTCCTTCAAAAAGCGCAGCGCCACGTCGAACGTCGCCCCGCCCCAGCATTCCAGACTGAACAAATTCGGTAGCATGCGGGCGTAATACGGCGCGATCTCCAGCATGTCATGCGTGCGCATGCGGGTGGCGAACAGCGACTGATGCGCGTCGCGCAGCGTGGTGTCGGTGAGCAGCACGCGCTGCTCGCCTTTCATCCACTCGGCGAATTTTTCCGTGCCGAGCGCCTTCAGGCGGTCGCGCGTGCCGGGCGGCGGCGGCGGCGTCAAATCGCAATGCGGCTTGAGCGGCCTGCCGAGCGGCAGCGGCGGCGTCGCCCGGCCCTTCATCTCCGGGTTGCCGTTGACCGCCACCTCGCCGAGAAATTGCAGCAGCTTGCTGCCGCGATCATGCCGGCGCTGGAAATTGAACAGTTCCGGCGTGGTGTCGATGAAGCGCGTTGTGCACTCGCCGGCGCGGAAGGCGGGATGCGCGATGACGTTCTCCAGAAATTGCAGATTGCTTGCCACGCCGCGGATGCGGAATTCGCGCAGCGCCCGGTTCATGCGGGCGATGGCCTCGTCCGGCGTATGGCCCCAGGCCGTGACCTTCACCAGCAGCGAGTCGTAGTACGGCGTGATCAGCGCGCCGCCGTAGGCCGTGCCGCCGTCCAGCCGCAGGCCGAAACCGGCGGCGCTGCGGTACACGCCGATGCGGCCATAATCGGGCGTGAAGCCGTTTTCCGGATCTTCGGTGGTGACGCGGCATTGCAGGGCATGGCCGCGCAGTTCGATGTTTTCCTGACGCGGCACATATGCGTCGGCGTCGCCGATGCGGGCGCCTTCGGAGATGCGAATCTGCGCCTTGACGACATCGACGCCGGTCACTTCCTCGGTGACGGTGTGCTCGACCTGAATGCGCGGATTGACCTCGATGAAATAGAACGCGCCCGTGTCGGCGTCCATCAAAAACTCGACCGTGCCGGCGTGGGTGTAATGCGCGGCGCGGGCCAGTTTCAGCGCCGCCGCGCACAATTCGCCCCGGCGGGCATCGTCCAGATACGGCGCCGGCGCGCGCTCGATCACCTTCTGGTTGCGCCGCTGCACCGAGCAATCGCGCTCAAAGGCGTGCACCAGATTGCCGTGACAGTCGCCGATCACCTGCACCTCGACGTGGCGCGCGCGGCGCACCAGTTTTTCCAGATACACCTCGTCGTTGCCGAAAGCGGCCTTCGCCTCGCGCCGCGCCACCTCCATCGCCGGGCCGAGATCGGCTTCCGTTTCCACCATGCGCATGCCGCGTCCGCCGCCGCCCCAGCTTGCCTTCAGCATCAAGGGATAGCCGACCGCCGCCGCCTGCCGTTTCGCCGCCGCCAGATCGTGCGGCAGCGCGCCGGTCGCCGGCACCACCGGCACGCCGGCCTGCTCCGCCAGCGCGCGCGCCGACACCTTGTTGCCGAGCAGGCGCATCACCTCCGGCTGCGGGCCGATGAAGACGATGCCGGCGGCGGCGCAAGCCTCGGCGAAATCCGGGTTTTCGGACAGAAAGCCATAGCCCGGATGAATCGCGTCGACACGCGCTTCGCGGGCGACGCGGATGATGTCGTCAATGTCGAGATAAGCGTCGATCGGCCGCTTGCCGGCGCCGACCAGATACGACTCGTCGGCCTTGAAGCGGTGCAGCGCGAAGCGGTCTTCATTGGAATAAATCGCCACCGTGCGGATGCCCATTTCGGACGCTGCGCGCATGACGCGGATGGCGATTTCGCTGCGGTTGGCAACGAGCAGACTGCGGATTTTTTTCATGGCGGCTGGAGGAAAAGAAAGGGCGGACGGCCCGCGTCGGGCGGAAGTTTATCCCATCGGCGCTCGCCCCATCATCCGGGGTTCTTATGTCTTTGCAAAGCGAATGTTTGAGCGGAAACGGCAAGTTCTGCTTGCCTGTCCCGAACCCATCCCCATCCCGGCCCCGCGCTTTCGCGGGGGCAGGCGCGATCAACTCCCCTCGCCCGCTTGCGGGAGAGGGGCAAGGGGCGAGGGAAAGAAATTACGAGTAAGTAAAGAACCCCCGGCCCGTCTTGCGGCCCAGGTAGCCGGCTTCGACCATTTCGACCAGCAGCGGGGCGGGGCGGTATTTCGGGTCTTTGAAGCCTTCAAAGAGGACGTTCATGATCGCCAGTTCCACGTCGAGGCCGATCAGGTCGCACAGCGCCAGCGGGCCGAGCGGATGATTGGCGCCGAGCTTCATCGCCTCGTCGATCTGGGCGGCGCTGGCGAGGCCCTCGCTGAGGATGAAAATGGCTTCGTTGATCATCGGGCAGAGCATGCGGTTGACGGCGAAGCCGGGGCTGTTTCTCACCTGCACCGGCGTCTTGCCGACGGCTTTCGCGGCTTCTTCGACCGCCGCGAAAGTGGCGTCGGAGGTTTGCAGGCCGCGAATCAGTTCCACCAGCGCCATCAGCGGCACCGGGTTGAAGAAATGCATGCCGATCACCTTGTCGGGCCGTCCGGTGGCGGCGGCAAGCCGCGTGATCGAGATCGACGAGGTGTTGCTGGCAATCACCGCCCCGGCCTTCGCCTGCGCGTCGATCTGCTGAAAGATTTTCAGCTTCAGATCGAGGTTTTCGGTGGCGGCTTCAATGACGAGATCGGCGTCTTTCAGCGCGGCGAGATCGGTCGCGGTGCGGATGCGCGCGAGCGCGGCGGCCTTCTGCTCGGCTGTCATTTTCTCTTTCTTGACGAGGCGGTCGAAGCCGCCGGAAACGGTTTTCAGGGCGCGTTCGAGCGCCGCCGGCGCGACGTCGGTCATCACCACCTCGAAGCCGGATTGGGCGAAGGCCTGGGCGATGCCGTTGCCCATCGTGCCGGCGCCGACGACGCCGATTTGCTTGAATGCCATAGCGATAACTCCTCCTGAAATTCGCGGCGGCGTCTCCCGGCGCCCCGCATGACCTGTAGTTTACCGGAGACGACCGGAGATCGCTCGGGGATTGCTCATGGATCGCTCGGGGATCACTCTGGGATTACTCGGGCGGCGCGCCCGAAAACACGCGCTGGCAGGAGGTCGCGTAAAATCGCCCTCCGCTCCGCCGCATTCCAGGCCCGCATTCCAAGCCCATATTCCAAGCGACACATTCATGAACAACGACGCCCTCCTCCGCCGCAGCCTCGCCGCCGTCTGGCACCCGTGCACGCAAATGAAGCTGCACGAGCGCCTGCCGCTGACGCCGATCCGCCGCGCCGAGGGCGTCTGGCTAGAGGATTTCGATGGCCGCCGTTATCTGGACGCCATCAGTTCCTGGTGGGTCAATCTGTTCGGCCACAGCCATCCGCGCATCATGGCGGCGCTCCGCGACCAGCTCGACACGCTCGATCACGTCATGCTGGCCGGCTTCACTCACGAGCCGGTGGTGGCGCTCTCGGAACAACTCTCCGCGTTGACCGGCGGCGCGCTCGGCCATTGCTTTTACGCCTCCGACGGCGCTTCCGCCGTGGAAATCGCCCTCAAGATGAGCGCCCATTTCTGGCGCAACAGCGGCCGGCCGGAGAAACACCGCTTTCTCAGCCTCGCCGGCAGCTATCACGGCGAAACCGCCGGCGCGCTGGCGGTGACCGACATCCCGCTCTTCCGCGACGCTTACGCGCCGCTGCTGCGCCCCGGCGGCGTCGTGCCCAGCCCGGACAGCCGTCTGGCCGCGCCGGGCGGCAATGCAATCGACATGGCGCTGACCGCCGCCCGCGCGCTGGAACGTCATCTCGCCGAACATCACGAAAGCATCGCGGCGCTGATCGTCGAGCCGCTGGTGCAATGCGCCGCCGGCATGGCCATGCACGACCCGGAATACCTGCGCCGCGCCCGCGCCCTGTGCGACCGCTACGGCGTGCATCTCATCGCCGACGAGATCGCCGTCGGCTGCGGGCGCACGGGCACGTTCTTCGCCCACGAGCAAGCCGGCATCACGCCCGATTTTCTTTGCCTCTCGAAAGGACTCACCGGCGGCGTTCTGCCGCTCTCGGTAACGCTGACGACCGACGCCGTCTACGCCGCCTTCTATGACGACAGCACGGCGCGCGGCTTTCTCCACTCGCATTCCTATACCGGCAACCCGCTCGCCTGCCGCGCCGCGCTGGCGACGCTGGCGCTTTTTGAAACCGAAGACGCGCTCGCCGCCAATCAACGACTGGCGGCGCGAATCACCGCGGCGGCGGCGCCGCTCGCCGCCGACCCGCGTCTGGCGCACTTCCGCCGCGCCGGAATGATCTGGGCCTTCGACGCCAGGAGCGACGATCCGCTCTTCGCCCGCCGCTTCCACCGCGCCGCGATGGATCGCGGCTTGCTGCTGCGCCCGATCGGCAACACGGTGTATTTCATGCCGCCCTACATCCTCGATGACAGCCAGATCGAACTGCTGATCGGCGGCACGCGGGCGGCGCTCGACGCAACGCTGGGCTGACGCAATGACAATGGCAATGACGCAAACCACCGCAACTGGAATACGCATGTCATGAACGATTTTTCAGACCGGCTCGCCGCCCTCGACGCGCAGGCATTGCGCCGCCGCCGCCGCGTGGTCGATTCCCCCTGCGCGCCGCAGGTGAGCGTCGACGGCCGTCCGCTGCTGGCCTTCGCCAGCAACGATTACCTCGGCCTCGCCAACGACCCCGCCCTCATCGCCGCAGCGCAGGAAGGAGCGCGGCGCTACGGCCTCGGCGCGGGCGCTTCGCCCATCGTCAGCGGACATCAAGCGCCGCACGCCGCGCTGGAACAACGCCTCGCGGCATTCACCGGCTTTGCGCGGGCGCTGCTGTTCTCCACCGGCTACCTCGCCAACCTCGGCGCGGTGCCGGCGCTGGCCGGGCGGGGCGACGCCATCTTCTCCGACCAGCTCAACCACGCCTCGCTCATCGACGCCGCGCGGCTGTCACGCGCCGAACTCGCCGTCTATCCGCACCGCGACATCGCCGCGCTTGACGCCGCCCTCGCCGCCTCGCGCGCGCGGCGCAAGCTGATCGTCACCGACGCCGTGTTCAGCATGGACGGCGACATCGCCCCCCTGCCGGAACTCCTCGCGCTGGCCGAGCGCCACGCGGCCTGGCTCTTGGTGGACGACGCGCACGGCTTCGGCCTGCTCGGGCCGCAGGGGCGCGGGGCGCTGGCGCACTTCGGGCTGACGTCATGCGGGCCGGCCTCGCCGCGCCTCATCATGATGGGCACGCTGGGCAAGGCCGCCGGCGGCGCCGGCGCTTTCGTCGCTGGCGCAGAAGAAGTCATCGAGTGGATTCTGCAAAAGGCGCGCACCTACACGTTCAGCACCGCCGAACCGGCGCTGATCGCTCACGCCCTGCTGACCGCCGTCGACCTGATCGAGCAAGGCGACGCGCGCCGGGCCAGCCTCGCCGCCCGCATCGCGCAACTGCGCGCATCATTCCGGCCCCGGCGCTGGACGCTGCTGCCCTCGCAAACGGCGATCCAGCCGCTGGTGATCGGCGGCAACGCCGAAACCATGGCAGTCGCCGCCAGCCTTTACGAACGCGGCCTCTGGACGCCCGGCATCCGTCCCCCCGCCGTCCCGCCCGGCAGCGCCCGCCTGCGCATCACCCTCTCCGCCGCCCACACCGAAGCGCAGGTGGCGCGGCTGGTCGAGGCGCTGGAGGAGCTGGAAGGATGAAAATTTTCCCCTGGCTGCACAGCGCGATTTTCGACATGATTCCAACATGAGCCAGGCCTATTTCCTCACCGGCACTGACACGGATGTCGGCAAGACCCTGATCGCCGCTGCGCTGCTGCGCCGGGCGGCGGCGCGGGGATGGCGGGCGCTGGGAATGAAGCCGGTGGCGGCGGGCGGCGCGGGCGATGTCGACGCGCTCATCGCCGCCGGCAACGTCCACGCGCCGCGTGAGCGCGTGAATCCCTACCTGCTGCGCGAACCGCTCTCGCCGCATCTGGCGGCGCGGCGCGATGGCGCGGCGATTGATTTCGAACGCATCGCGCGCGACTGCGCGGCGCTGCGGGCGGAAGCGGATTTTCTCGTCGTCGAAGGCGCCGGCGGCTTTCGCGTGCCGCTCACTGAAACGCAAGACGGCGGCGATCTCGCCGCGCGGCTCGCCCTGCCGGTGATTCTGGTCGTCGGCCTGCGGCTCGGTTGCCTGAATCACGCCCTGCTGAGCGCCGAAGCCATCCGCGCCCGCGGCCTGCGTCTGGCCGGCTGGGTCGCCAACCAGATCGACCCCGGCATGGCCTGCCTGGAAGAAAACGTGGACACGCTGCGCGCGCGGCTGGCCGCGCCGCTGCTCGGCCATGTGCCGCATCAAGCCCGACCTGATCCGGCGCGCATCGCGCCGCTGCTAACGCTGCCGGAGCAAGCGGGCCTTTGATGCTGCGTCTGGCGCTCGATACCAATGTCGTGCTCGATCTGCTGCATTTCAGCGACGCGGCGGCGGCGCCGATCGAACGCGCCCTGCGCGAAGGCCGCGCCGTTTGTTTTTGCGACGCCGCCTGCCGCGAAGAACTGGCGCAGGTGCTAAGCCGCGCCCGCTTCGGCATCAGCGGCGGCCGCATCCGCCATATCCTTGACGACTACGCCGCCCTCGCCCAACCCTGCGCGGATTGCAGCGCCGCTGCCGTCGTCGCCGCCGAATTACCGCCGCTACCGCTCTGCCGCGACCCGGACGATCAGAAGTTTCTCGAACTGGCGCGAGCGGCGCGCGCCGATTTTCTCGTCACCAAAGACAAGGCGCTGCTGGCGCTGGCAAAGAAAAGCGCCCGGCTCGGCTTTCGCATCGCCGCGCCGGAAACAGTGGCAACGCTGCTGGCATGAAGCTGCGCCTTCATCTGCCTGCCCCCGCTTGCGGGAGAGGAAACGGAATCACATCAATTTTCAGCCGGATGCGGCAACCCCGCCGCGTCAAAGCCGGATGAAGTGATCGCGGTAATAGCGCAGTTCTTCGATGGACTCGTGAATGTCGGCCAGCGCCATGTGCGCACCTTTTTTCACCACGCCCTTGCAGATCGCCGGCTTCCAGCGCCGGGC
This sequence comes from Zoogloeaceae bacterium, assembly GCA_031277315.1. GTDB lineage: Bacteria > Pseudomonadota > Gammaproteobacteria > Burkholderiales > Rhodocyclaceae > Desulfobacillus. The sequence continues at coordinate 36,846 of JAITMP010000014.1, forward strand.
GAGTTCTTTCAGCGTGCTGACATCCAGATTGCGGTAGTGAAAATAGGCTTCCAGCCGCGGCAGCCAGCGCGCCATGAAGCGGCGATCCTGGCAGATCGAGTTGCCGCACATCGGCGAAGCGCGCTCGGGCGCGTATTCGCGCATGAATGCCAGCAAGCAGGCTTCCGCCGCCACCTCGTCGGTGGTCGAGGCGCGCACCTTGTCGATCAGGCCCGACTTGCCGTGGGTGTTCCGGTTCCAGTCGTCCATCGCGTCGAGCGCGGCGTCGGGCTGATGCACCACCACCACCGGCGATTCGGCGAGAATGTTCAGCGCGCTGTCGGTCGCCACCATGGCGATTTCAATCACCCGGTCCCGCTCGGGGTCGAGGCCGGTCATCTCCATGTCGAGCCAGATGAGGTTGTTGGAATCCTGTGCCATAATTTCGCGGCGCTTGAAAAGCCTGCATTCTGTCATAGTTCCGGCTGCCGCACGCTCGCCCGCAATCGCGCGCGCTGCCGACGCTTGAACCATTGTTGAACCGCTGCTGACACTTGAACGCCATCAACACTTGAACACCGCCAACACTTTTACCGCGCTGTTCCTCGCCGCGCTGACGCTCAGCGCCGCGCTCCGCCTGTGGCTGGCGCAACGTCATGCGCGCCACGTCGCCGTCTGCCGCGACGCCGTGCCGGCGGCGTTCCGCGATGTCATCACGCTCGCCGCGCATCAGCGCGCCGCCGATTACACCGTGGCGCGAACGCGCTTCGCCATGATCGAAACCGTCATCGGCACGCTGTTCGCGCTGGCGCTCACCCTCGGCGGCCTGCTGCAAGCCATGTATTCCAAATGGGTTGCGTCCGGCTTCGACGGCCTGCCGCTCGGCATCGCCTTCCTTGCCGGCCTCGCCGTGTTGAGCGCCCTGGTCGATCTGCCTTTCTCGCTCTGGCGAACTTTCGTCATCGAGGAACGCTTCGGTTTCAACAGAATGACGCCGCGCCTGTTTCTCCTCGATCTCGTCAAGAGCGCGCTGCTCGGCGCGGCCATCGGCCTGCCGGCGCTGGCGACAGTGCTCTGGCTGATGGAAAGGCCGCACTGGTGGCTCGCCGTCTGGCTGTTCTGGCTCGGCTTCAACCTGCTGGCGCTGCTGATTTATCCGACGCTGATCGCGCCGCGCTTCAACACCTTCACGCCGCTCGGCGACGACGCCCTGAAAACGCGCATCGAGGCGCTGCTGGCGCGCTGCGGTTTCCGTTCCAGCGGCCTTTTCGTCATGGACGGCTCGAAGCGCTCGGCGCACGGCAACGCCTACTTCACCGGCTTTGGCCGCGCCCGGCGCATCGTCTTCTTCGACACCCTGCTCGACAAACTGGCGCCGGCGGAAATCGAAGCGGTGCTGGCGCACGAACTCGGCCACTATCGGCGACACCACGTCTGGAAGCGGATCGCCCTGCTGGCGCTGGCGGCCTTCGGCTTTCTCTGGCTGCTCGGCGCGCTGATCGACGCGCCGTGGTTTTACGCCGGCCTCGGCATGCAGGCGCATGGCGCGGCGCCGGCGCTGGCGCTGTTCTCGCTTGTCATTCCGGCGTTCACCTTCCCGCTCGCGCCGCTGATGAGCGCGCTGTCGCGGCGGCACGAATACGAAGCCGACGCCTACGCCGCCCGGCAGACGCGGGCCGCCGATCTCGCCGCCGCGCTGGTCAAGCTCTACCGCGAGAACGCCGCCACGCTGACGCCCGATCCGCTCTATTCAATGTTTTACGATTCCCATCCGGCGGCGGCGGCGCGCATCGCGCATCTGCAAACCATGCAAGCCATGCCCACGCAACCGGCATAGGATTCCGCCTTGCAGCCCAACTTGCCGCCGAACTTGCAGCCCGATTTGCAACCCAATGGCATCGTCGTCGCCGCCTTCGGCCGGCAATATGAAATCGCGCTCGACGGCGGCGGCATCGCCCTGTGTTATCCGCGCGGCAAAAAAAGTCACGTCGCCTGCGGCGACCGCGTCGCGGTCACGCTCTCGGCGCCGGATCACGGCGTCATCGCCGCAGTGGCGCCGCGCCGCGCCCTGCTCTACCGCAGCGACGCCTTCCGCCAGAAACTGTTCGCCGCCAACGCCACGCAAGCCATCATCGTCACCGCCGCCGAACCGGCTTTCAGCGATGAACTCGTCACGCGCTGCATCGTCGCCGCCGAACAGCAGCATCTGCGCGTCATTATTGCGCTGAACAAGATCGACCTCGCCGACAAGGCCGAAGCCGCCCGCCAGCAGCTTGCGCCCTTGCGCGACCTTGGTTATCCGGTGATGGAATTGTGCGCGCGGCGCGACGCGGCGGCGCTGCGCCCGCATCTGGCCGGACAGACCAGCGTGCTGGTGGGGCAATCCGGCATGGGCAAATCCACGCTCATCAACGCCCTGCTGCCCGAAGCGCGCGCCGCCGTGCGCGAAATTTCTGCGGCGCTCGATTCCGGCAAACACACCACCACCCACGCCCGGCTCTACCGCCTCGATGCCGAAACAAGCCTCATCGACAGCCCCGGCATGCAGGAATTCGGCCTCGCCCACCTGAGCCGCACCGAGATTGAACACGGCTTCCGCGAATTCCAGCCCTACCTCGACCGCTGCCGTTTCCGCGACTGCCGCCACGACCGCGAACCCGGCTGCGCCCTGCGCGCCGCCGTCGCCGCCGGCCACATCCGCGCCGCCCGGCTGGCGCAGTTCCACGCGCTCTGCGGCAGCGGCGCAGGGCAAATCTGATCCACCCGCCATTCGCGTCCACACAGCCCCGCCTCCGCCATCAGCGCTTCAATCCCCCGCTGGCGCAATGAAATTTCCGGCACGGACGGATACGCTGTAACAATGGCGTCAAGCGCCATGCTCTTGTTATAACGGCGCCATGCTGTCGCAAAAACTTTCAGATTTTATTAAATATTCTGAAGATACTTGAGTACATTGCTTGCTATTACGGTTCATGTACGCTTACTCTTTTATTACGGCATTTTTAGCATGGGAGAGCAATGTCATGAATCGTCAATATAGGACTATTTTTAATCGTAGCCGAGGTGTTTGGCAGGTCGTATCCGAGTTGGCGAAAGCCTCAGGAAAAGCCGGGCAAAGCACGCTGTCAGCGACAATAGTTTGTGGAACTTTATTTTTATCCGCATCGCATTCAGTTTATGCCGGAACCGGCGACGCCCCCACCGGCGCTTTTGCCGATTCGGGAAGCAGCGGTAACGCGAGTCTTCCTGCATACAGCAGCGCAATTGCCAATGGCGGAATTCTTCAGGCTCTGACAGGGGGAATCCTGACTGTTACGGAAAGCAATGTAACCGTAGGAAACACCAGCACGGGCAGTAACGCGATTGGCGTATATGCCATTGGCCTTGGTTCAAAAGTGATTCTGAATAACGCCACGATCAATACAGCCGCTGGCGGATGGATGACGATGGATGATGCCATCCGTGCCGCAGGCGGCGGCGCCGTAACCGTAAACGGGAACCTTAACCTCTCCACCACCGGACAACAGGCTGCCGGCATACGGGCGACGGGCGCAGGGAGCACGGTTGATGTCAGCGGCAGTGTGAACGTTACTGGTACCGGTAACGCGGCAACCGGCTTGTGGGCGCAATCAGGCGGCAAGATTACGGCGGGTCAGGTAGACATAAAAATCAACAGCAGCGGCGGACAATACGGTTACGGCCTTCTGGCGGAAAACGCCAATTCAGTCATTACGGTCGCAGGAGGAACCATTGACATAAATGATACGAGCGGTCAAAGCGTTTCCGGCATACGGGCGCTGGACGGCGGGGTTGTCAATGTTACCGGCGCGTTGGTTATCAACACAAAAGGCGCGCTCAATATCCTTAACCCCAGCGCCGGCACAGCCGAGCGAGGGGTCTATGTGTCCGGCGGCGGGTCGGCCAACCTCAAGGACATTACCATCAGAACCGCCGGCCCCGTCAGTAACGGATTTGAAATAGGGAAAACCAATGCCGATGGAACCGGACCGGGGGCGGTTCATGTTGACGGCGCTATTGATGTCGCGGTTACCGGATGGAACTCTGTTGCTTTGGCGTTTCAAGCCCCGACAGGCGCCACCGGCTCCTCTGTTTTTGAAACAACAAGCACATCCACGACAAAACTGCGAGCGGGCGCCGCGCTTCCTGGCGCTGTAATTGCGTATCAGGAAGGTGATAGCGCCAAGGCAATCTTGCATAATGTTGATATTGCAACAACAAACGCAAACACTACGGTTATCGCCGTAGGGCAAAATTTTGGCGCCATTACGCCTACGGCAGTTCTGACCACCAACGCGGAATTGAATCTCATCAATGGTACGGTAACAGCCGGAACAGGCGGAGCGCTGATTGATGTCCGCAACGGCAGCGACTTCACCCTGAATGCCGACAACGTCACCATGACCGGCATGGCCAGAAAAGACGCAACCTCCGAGTCAATTCTTAATCTCACCAACAATGCTGTCTGGAAACTGGCCCAAACCGCCAATAGCGCCGCTGGCAGAACCGGCGCATTCACCACCCTGAACCTTGCTTCAGGCGCGACCCTTGACGCCAGCGCAATTGATTTCACATTGAACGGCGATGTGAACAGCTCTAGGGGAGTAATCAACCTCGCCGTCTCCGGCGCCACCACGCCCGCGGAGCGCATACTCACGATCAATGGCAACTATGTCGGCGGCGCCGATGCCGCCAACGCCGGCACCTTGATCGTCGGCACCGAACTGGGCGACGACACTTCCAAAACCGACAAGCTCGTCATCAATGGCAACGTCAGCGGCCATACTGCCGTCAAGGTGCTGCACCAGGGCGGAACAGGGGCGCTCACCACCACCGGCATCAAGGTCATCGATGTCGAAAATGGCACAAATACGGGCACCTTCACGCTTTCGCCGGATACCCCCGGCTACGGCAATTACTTTGGCGGCGTCATCTCCCCGGACGGCGTCTTCGTTGACGGCGCCCACGTTTACAGACTCCTCTCGCACGACGCCAACGACGGGCGTGACATCGAGGACGTGTATCTGGCGTCTTTGCTCTTCAGCAGCCCCCGTTGCCTCGGCTGCGGCGATTTCCGCCCCGCAACCGGCTCCTACCTGGACAACCGCTACACGACGGTTCGCACCCAATGGCATACCCTGCATGACCGCCAGGGCCAGGCTCCCGGCGGCGAAGCCAAGCCGGATGCCAATAGCTGGATCCGCATCCAGGGCAGCGAGAGCAGCCGCGACACCGGCAACTTCAAGAACAGCGATCGCCAATACATCGTTCATCTGGGCAGCGACCTTGCCCGCTGGAACGTGGGCGAAGGCAGCCTGCGCCTGGGCCTGATGGGCATGATGAGCCGCAACAACGGTCACTCCACGGTGCAAGGCTTCAAATCCCGCCACAGCGTGGATGGCTACAGCGGCGGCCTTTACGCCACCTGGTACGGAGAAAGCGAACCAACCACCGGCGCCTACATCGACGCCTGGCTCCTCGCCGGACGCTTTGACAATACCGTCGATGAGGGAAGAAAAGAGAAATACACCGCCAAGGCTTACGCCGTCTCGCTCGAAGCCGGCTACGGCTTCACCGTGCACGAGAATAAGGGCGACAACTTCCGTCTCATCCTCCAGCCGCAAGCCCAGGTGATCTCCTCATCCTACCGGGCCGGCAATCACACCGAAGCGAGCGGCACGGTGGTGAGAAAGCTGAACGAGAACCAGATCACCACCCGGCTCGGCGCGCGTCTGTACGCCGACCAGCGCCTAAGCTCCGGCGGCCGGCTGCGCCCCTTCGCCGAAGCCAACTGGTGGCATGGGCAAAGCAGCCACGACATGACCTTCAACACCGAGCAGGTGAAAGACAAGCTGCCCGGCAATATCTGGGAACTCAAACTCGGTCTGGAAGGCAACGCAACGAAGAATCTTTCCCTCTGGGGCGCGCTGGGCGCCCAAGGCGGACGCGACTACCGCAATAACACCCTGTATGTGGGAATGAAGTATGCGTGGTGAGGTGGTTAGGGAGTAGGCTGGGTTGAGCGTAGCGAAACCCGGCATGCCGAAGCTGGGATTCCACTTCGTTTCATCCTAGCCTACGCTGCTAATGAGTAGGCTGGGTTGAGCGCAGCGAAACCCGGCATGCTGAAGCTGGGATTCCACTTCGTTTCATCCCAGCCTACGCTGCTAATGAGTATCTACGCTGCTAATGAGTAGGCTGGGTTGAGCGTAGCGAGTAGGCTGGGTTGAGCGTAGCGAAACCCAGCATGCCGAAGCCGGGATTCCGTTTCACTCCATCCCAGCCTACGTCCGCGACTGCGCGCAGAGCAAGCCGGTTGGGTGGGGATGGGGTTTAATCAATCCCGCCTCATCTCACAACAAACCAGACAGGAAGCCCCGCATGAACCGCGACATTCTTTTCGACCTCGACGGCACCCTGATTGATTCCTCGCCCGGCATCCTTGCTTCTTTCGCGCGCGTGCTGGCGCAGCACGGGGTGACGCCAACGGCGCCGCTCGAAGCGGGGCTGATCGGCCCGCCGTTGATCGAAACGCTGCGGAAGGTATGCGGCATCGACGACGAAGCCCGGCTCCGCCGCCTCGCCGACGCCTTCAAGGCCGACTACGACACGGAAGGCTGCCGCGCCACCCCGGCCTTTCCCGGCGTCGCCGCCGGTCTGGCGCAACTCGCCGACGCCGGGGCGCGGCTCTACATCGTCACCAACAAGCGCGGCGTGCCGACGCGCCGCATCCTGCAAACGCTCGATCTGGCGCGACACTTCACCGGCATCCACACCCGCGACGAAACCGATCCGCCCGCGCCCTCCAAAGCCGTCCTCACGGCGCGTCTCATCTCGCACTACCGCATCGACCCGGCCCGCGCCTGCTTCGTCGGCGACACCCACGAAGACGCCGACGCCGCGCGGCAAAACGCCCTCCCCTTCATCCACGCCGCCTACGGCTACGGCGCCGCCGGCATCGCCGCCCACGCCACGCTGCAACGCTTCGCCGACCTGCCATCGCTTATTAACGCCTGGCCATAAATCAAGCGCAAAAAAAACCCGCCGGATGGCGGGTTTTTGAAAGAACAACCGGAATTACTTATTAACGGCAATTGGCGGGCAAAAACTCTGCTGGCATTGTGGCGGTACCGCTCTTGCACGACCAGTCCACACCGCCACCCGCGTTCGCAGCCGTAGGCGTGAATACGATAGTTTTGCCATCAGCATCACCGTTTCTACCCAAACCAGTACCCGTCGTCACAGTAATAACGCCATTAGCAACGCCAACACTAGCCACCCACTTCGATGTTACAGAGGAGCAACCTGCTGCATCTTCATCCGCCGGAAAAACGCCGGCGTTGGTCATATAGGACTCCGAAACGCCGAGCTTGCAAGGCGCAGCCGCCTCGACTGCTTCCGTCACTTTCGCGCGCACCGTGTAATCCTGATACGCCGGCAGCGCGATAACGGCCAGAATGCCGAGGATGGCGATGACGATCATCAGTTCGATCAGGGTGAAACCTTTTTGCATGGTTTTCATGAGAATCTCCTCAAAAGTTTGAAAGCATGAACGGGATGCCAAAGCGTTCCCGACACACGCTCTGTCTACTGCAATAGATATGCCAGCTTTAGTTTGAATTTAATTCATTGTTTTATATGAATTTATCTTTTACTGATGATGGCGGCGTGAGGCTCAGAGGCAAAAAGTGACGTTTTTCGTCACTTGCTGCTGTGATGACAAATCGGTTTTCGGTGTTCGGCAGGCTCTTGAAGGGGAAGCGAGCGAGCCATTGTCATTCCGCGCGCAGTCGCGGAATCCATGTGCGGTGGATTCTGCGACTCCGCTTCGCTTCGCGCAGAATGACAACTCTGATGCCCTCTCCCTCAATCCCCCCGATCAAGTCGGGGCAGGCTCTCTCCCGCTTGCGTCCCTTCACGTCATTCCCGCGCAAGCGAATCCACGCTTAATTCGTCATTCCCGCGAAAGCGGGAATCCACCGCTGTATAGATTCCCGCTTTCGCGGGAATGACGGCTGCCCGGTTCCGCCGCCTTGCCGGTTTCTGGCCATGATTCCCGCTTGCGCGGGAATGACGGCTCCGCCGTCTTGCGACAACAACCGCTCGATGTTGGGCTTCGCTGCGCTAGCGCCAACCTATGCGCTGCGAGCAAATCGTTGTCATTCCGCGCGCAGTCGCGGAATCCATACGGCGATGGATTCTGCGACTCCGCTTCGCTTCGCGCAGAGCAAGCCCTCCCCTCGCCCGCTTGCGGGAGAGGGGTCGGGGGAGAGGGGGAAAAGCTCAAAGCACCGTCTTGAGCAGCTTTCCCATTTCAGCCGGGTTTTTGGTGGTGCGGATGCCGCAGGCTTCCATGACGGCGAGTTTTTCTTGCGCGGTGCCTTTGCCGCCGGAAATGATGGCGCCGGCGTGGCCCATGCGTTTGCCGGGAGGGGCGGTGACGCCGGCGATGAAGCCGACTACCGGTTTTTTGTTCTTGCACTCCTTGGCGTACCACTCGGCGGCGGTTTCCTCGTCGGAGCCGCCGATCTCGCCGATCATGACAACGGCATCGGTGTCGGGGTCGTTCATGAACAGTTCCAGCACGTCCTTGTGCTTGAGGCCGTTGACCGGGTCGCCGCCGATGCCGACCGCCGTGGACTGGCCCAGGCCGAGATCGGAGAGTTGCCCGACGGCTTCATAGGTCAGCGTGCCGGAGCGGGAGACGACACCGATGCGGCCTTTTTTGTGGATGTGGCCGGGCATGATGCCGATCTTGATTTCGTCCGGCGTGATGATGCCGGGGCAGTTCGGCCCGCAGAGGACGGTTTTGCTGCCGGCCTTGCGCATCTTGTCTTTCACTTCGACCATGTCGCGCACGGGGATGCCTTCGGTGATGCAGATGACGAGGTCAAGCCCGGCTTCGACCGCTTCCCAGATGGCGGCGGCGGCGAACGGCGGCGGCACGTAGATGACGGAGGCATTGCAGCCGGTTTGCTGTTTCGCTTCTTTCACGGAGGCGAAAATCGGGATGCCTTCGTAGGCTTCCCCGGCTTTTTTCGGGTTCACGCCGGCGACGTAGCATTGGGCGCCGTTGGCGTATTCCTTGCTCATTTTTGTGTGGAACTGGCCGGTCTTGCCGGTGATGCCCTGCGTGACGACGCGGGTGTTTTTGTCGATCAGAATGCTCATGCTGGTATTCCTTATTTGCCGGAGACGGCGGCGACGATTTTTTGCGCCGCGTCGGCCATGTCGCTGGCGGAAATGATGGGCAGGCCGGAATCCTTGAGGATCTGCTTGCCGGTGTCTTCGTTGGTGCCGCGCATGCGCACCACCAGCGGCACAGCCAGCCGCACTTCACGCGCTGCGGCGACGACGCCGGCGGCAATGGTGTCGCATTTCATGATGCCGCCGAAGATGTTGACCAGAATGCCTTTTACCTTCGGGTTGGCGAGCATCAGCTTGAACGCGGCGGTGACTTTCTCGGCGGTGGCGCCGCCGCCGACATCGAGGAAGTTGGCCGGCTCGGCGCCGAACAGCTTGATGGTGTCCATGGTCGCCATCGCCAGACCGGCGCCATTCACGAGGCAGCCGATATTGCCGTCGAGCGAGATGTAGGACAGATCGAATTGGGAGGCTTCGACCTCAGCCGGATCTTCCTCGTCGAGGTCGCGCATGGCGACGATGTCCTCGTGGCGGAACAGCGCGCTGGAATCGAAATTCATCTTGGCGTCGAGCGCGACGACGCGGCCATCGCCGGTGAGAATCAGCGGGTTGATCTCGGCCAGGCTGGCGTCGGTTTCCCAAAACGCCTTGTACAGCCCTTGCAGCACGGCGCGCGCTTGCGGCACGGAGGCTTCCGGCACGCCGATCTTGCGCGCCACATCGTCGGCTTCGGCGTCGCGCAGGCCGGCGGCGGGATCAATGAAGACCTTGTGGATTTTTTCCGGTGTGCGGGCGGCGACTTCCTCGATGTCCATGCCGCCTTCGCTGGAGGCCATCAGGCAGACCTTTTGCGTCACGCGGTCCACCACCATGCCGACGTAGAGTTCCTTCTTGATGTCGGCGCCTTCCTCGATCAGCAGGCGGCGCACTTTTTGCCCTTCCGGGCCGGTCTGGTGCGTCTTCAACTGCATGCCGAGAATCTGGCTGGCGTACTGGCGCACTTCGTCGAGCGACTTCGCCACCTTGACGCCGCCGCCCTTGCCACGGCCGCCGGCGTGAATCTGCGCCTTGACGACCCACACCTTGCCGCCGAGTTGTTCAGCCGCCTTGACGGCTTCGTCGACCGAAAAACAGGCCGTGCCGCGCGGCGTGGCGACCCCGAACTTTCTCAGGATCTCCTTGCCTTGGTATTCGTGGATTTTCATGCTGTTCCCTTGCTGGTTGATGCGAATGGGCGCGTTCACAGCGCCTGATAAATTGACCTGATCGGCCTCTCCACCGGGTTGATTATGGTATCACAGCCAGCCGTTCTCCCGAGGCCGGGCCAGCGTTCGCACGGCTATGTATCCTTGCGTTCCGCGCCCGCTTCCGCCCACTCGGCCTTGGCTTCGATGAGCGGTTTGATCGGCGACAGGGTGATGCGCTTGCGGTCAGGCTCGGCGCGCGGCAGGGCGACAGTTTCCGTCATCGTCGCCAGAGAGCGGCGCGCCAGATCCTGATACAGCGCCGTGCCTTCGATTTTCCAGTCCATTTCCTGCGCCGTCAGCTCGCGCACCACTCTGGCCGGAATGCCCGCCGCTAGGCTTCCGGGCGGCACCGTCATGCCGGCCTTGACCAGCGCCATCGCGGCGACGATGGCGGATTCGCCGATCTCGGCCTTGTCCATCACCACCGCGTTCATGCCGACCAGCGCGTTGCGCCCGACGCGGCAGCAATGCAGCACCGCGCCGTGACCGATATGGCCGTTTTCCTCGACCACGGTGTCGTAGGCGGGAAAGCCATGCACGACGCAGCCATCCTGAATGTTGGCGCCGCGCCCGATGAGGATGCGGCCAAAATCCCCGCGCAGGCAGGCATGCGGCCCGATGTAGCAATCCGGGCCGATAATCACGTCGCCGATCAGCACCGCCGAGGCATGGACAAACGCCGCCGGATCGACGACCGGCGTCACGCCCTCAAAGGAATACACTTTCACCATATCGAAAAGGAACCCGCTCCCGGGTTGTCTGCGCAGACCGAATTATGTAGCATGGCGGCGGCAGCGTAAAATGATACTTATAAAAAGTTACGCCTCTTTATTTTTGTATCATTTCCGGTATTCTTGCGCATTTGCCGCACTTGTAATTTGCCGCATTTGCAATTTGTACTTGGTTTGCGTTTATCCGCGCCGGCGCCCGTGAACGGTCGCCGGGCATTGTCCGCGTCATGAAAGGGAAGGGGCATCGGGCGCCATGAACGCCGCCGGCCAAACACAGCAACGGGCGCAGCAGCAGGCGCAGGAACTCGCCGAGGCCGTCGGCCGCGAGATGTATGCCAAGGATCGCGCCTTGCAGTTCCTCCGCGTCACGGTGGACGAGATCCGGCCCGGCTACGCCCGCGCGAGCCTGCGCGTCACCGCGGACATGGTGAACGGCCACGGCATATGCCACGGCGGTTTCATCTTCCTGCTGGCGGACGCGGCCTTCGCCTATTCCTCCAACAGCTACAACCACAACGCCGTCGCCTCGGGCTGCACGATCGACTTTCTCGCCCCGGCCCATGTCGGCGACATGCTCACCGCCACGGCGGAGGAGCAGGCGCTCGCCGGCCGCAGCGGCATCTATGACATCGACGTGCGCAATCAGGATGACCGGCGCATCGCCCTGTTCCGTGGCAAATCGCACCGCATCGCGGGCGAAACAGTCAAAACAACCCAAGGAGAATGAATTGAATCAGGCTTTCATTTGCGATGCCGTGCGCACGCCCATCGGGCGCTACGGCGGCGCGCTCGCCTCGGTGCGCGCCGACGATCTCGCCGCCGTGCCCATCAAGGCGCTGATGCGGCGCCATCCCGATTTCGACTGGAGCGCCATCGACGATCTGATCTACGGCTGCGCCAATCAGGCGGGCGAGGACAACCGCAACGTGGCGCGCATGGCGCTGCTGCTGGCCGGCCTGCCGGAGACGGTGCCCGGCGCCACGGTGAACCGCCTGTGCGGTTCGGGCATGGATGCCGTCGGCGCCGCCGCGCGCGCCATCCGCGCCGGCGACACCGAATTGATGATCGCCGGCGGCGTCGAGAGCATGACGCGGGCGCCGTTCGTCATCGGCAAGGCCGATGCCGCCTTTTCGCGCGGCGCGGCGATCTACGATTCCACCATCGGCTGGCGCTTCGTCAATCCGCTCATGAAGAAACGCTACGGCACCGACGCCATGCCGGACACGGCGGAAAATCTCGCCGACGAATTGAAAATCAGCCGCGCCGATCAGGACGCCTTCGCGCTGCGCTCGCAGCAGCGCGCCGTGGCGGCCCAGGTCGCCGGCCGTTTCGACGACGAAATCGTGCCGGTGGAAATCGCCCAGAGGAAAGGCGAGCCGAAGATCGTCGCCGCCGATGAGCATCCGCGCGCCGACACCAGTCTCGACGGCTTGTCGAAACTGAAGCCGATCGTGCGCGAGAACGGCACGGTGACGGCGGGCAACGCTTCCGGCGTCAACGACGGCGCTTGCGCCCTGCTGCTGGCTTCGGAAGCCGCCGCCAAGCGGCACGGCCTGACGCCGCGCGCGCGCATCGTCGGCATGACGACGGCGGGCGTGCCGCCGCGCATCATGGGCATCGGCCCGGCGCCGGCGACGAGGAAATTGATGGCGCTCACCGGGCTGACGCTGGCGCAGATGGATGTCATCGAGCTCAACGAGGCTTTCGCCGCCCAGTCGCTGGCGGTGACGCGCGATCTCGGCCTGCCCGACGACGCGCCGCAGGTGAATCCGAACGGCGGCGCCATCGCGCTCGGCCACCCGCTCGGCATGAGCGGGGCGCGCATCATCACGACCGCCCTGTATCAGTTACAGCGCGGCGGCGGCCGCTACGCTCTGTGCACCATGTGCATCGGCGTCGGTCAGGGCATCGCGCTCATCATCGAGCGCGTCTGAAGACAAGAAACACGGGAACGAACAAGGAGGAGACACCATGCCAGTCAAGGCACCCAAACCCGGCGATCTGGAGCCGATTGAAACAGCCAGCCGCGACGAAATCGCCGCCCTGCAATTGCAGCGCCTGAAGTGGTCGCTCAAGCACGCTTATGACAATGTGCCGCACTACCGCAGGAAATTCGACGCCGCCGGCGTCAGGCCGGAAGATCTGAAGCAGTTGTCCGATCTCGCCAAATTCCCGTTCACCACGAAACAGGATTTGCGCGAAAACTATCCGTTCGGAATGTTCGCCGTGCCGCGCGAGCGGGTTGTGCGCATCCACGCTTCCAGCGGCACCACCGGCAAGCCGACTGTGGTCAGCTACACCCAAAAGGACATCGACGACTGGGCCAACCTGATGGCGCGCTCGATCCGCGCCGGCGGCGGACGGCCCGGCGACATCGTGCACGTCGCCTACGGCTACGGCCTGTTTACCGGCGGCCTCGGCGCGCACTACGGCGCCGAGCGCCTCGGCTGCACCGTCATCCCGATGTCCGGTGGCCAGACCGAAAAACAGGTTCAACTGATCCTCGATTTCAAGCCGGACATCATCATGGTGACGCCCTCCTACAGCCTCGCCATCGCCGATGAGTTCGAGGCGCAGGGCCACGATCCGTCCAAGTGCTCGCTGTCGGTCGGCATCTTCGGCGCCGAGCCGTGGACCAACCAGATGCGGACTGAAATCCAGAAGCGGCTCGGACTGGATGCCGTCGACATCTACGGCCTGTCCGAAGTGATGGGCCCCGGCGTCGCCAGCGAGTGCATCGAAACCAAGGACGGCCTGGTGGTGTGGGAGGACTTTTTCTATCCCGAGATCATCGACCCGGCCACCGGCGAAGTGCAGCCCGACGGCGCCAGCGGCGAACTGGTGTTCACCTCGCTCGCCAAGGAGGCGCTGCCGATCATCCGCTACCGCACGCGCGATCTCACCCGCCTGCTGCAGCCGACCGCGCGCGCCTTCCGCCGCATGGACAAGATCACCGGCCGTTCCGACGACATGCTCATCATTCGCGGCGTCAACGTCTTCCCCACGCAAATCGAGGAATTGATCCTGAAGACGCCGAAGCTGGCGCCGCACTACGTGCTGGAAGTCTCCCGCCCCGAGCACATGGACGAACTGGACGTGCTGGTGGAAATGAAGCCGGAATTCTCGCAGGCAGCCGCCGACCAGCAGGAAGCCGCGCAGGAACTGAAACACCACATCAAGTCCTACATCGGCGTTTCCGCCAAGGTGCGCGTGGTGGGCCAGAACGCCATCGAGCGCTCGGTCGGCAAAGCCAAGCGCGTCATCGACAAACGGCCAAAATAAAC
>JAITMP010000032.1 GCA_031277315.1 Zoogloeaceae bacterium
TTTGTGAAGCCCTCCCCTTCAAGGGGAGGGTTTGGGTGGGGATGGGGTTCAATGAATCCCGCAACCCATCCCCATCCCGGCCTTCCCCTTGAAGGGGAAGGAGAAAATCTCTCCCCTCGCCCGCTTGCGGGAGAGAGCCTGCCCCCGACTTGATCGGGGGGGCCGGGGGAGAGGGCATGCGGCGGTAGGCTGGGTTGAGCGCAGCGAAACCCAGCTTCGGCATGCTGGGATTCCACTTCGTTCCATCCCAGCCTACGTTCCTGCGAGCAAACCGTCGTCATTCCCGCGAAAGCGGGAATCCATGCAGCGGTGGATTCTGCGCCCTGCGACTGCGCGCAGGGTGACACGCTTCGCTCCGCGCGGAATTTCCCCTCTCCCTCAATCCCTCTCCCGCAAAGCGGGAGAGGGCCGTTTATTTATCTCCCCTCTCCCACTTTGCGGGAGAGAGGCTGGGGGAGAGGGCATGCGGTGGTAGGCTGGGTTGAGCGCAGCGAAACCCAGCTTCGGCATGCTGGGATTCCACTTCGTTCCATCCCAGCCTACGTTCCTGCGAGCAAACCGTTGTCATTCCCGCTTTCGCGGGAATGACAACCTTGGCGCCCATAAACAAAACCCAATACCACCGTTCGATGGTATTGGGTTTGAAAGATCGGGGCGGGCGCCCCGATGCGTGGGCGTTACTTTTTCGGCGGGGGCAGGGAGGCCATGTAGTCGGCGAGTGCCTCAAGGTCGGCTTCGCGGTATGGCTTGATGACCTTCACCATGTCGGGGTTCGAGTTGCCGCGATCGCCGTCGCGGATCAAACGCAGTTCGCGCAGCAGATAGCGATAGTGCTGGGCGGCGACCATCGGGTAGAACTTGCTGGCATCGCCTTCGCCGCTTTGCCCGTGGCAGATGGCGCAATCGCGGTCGAACAGCGTCTTGCCCGCGGCGGCGGTCGTGCCCGGCCCAAGCCCGATTCTGTCGGGCGGAATCGGCAAGGCCGACAGATAGGCGGCGACATCGGCCATGTCTTCCGGCTTCGAGATGTGATCCTCGACATACGGCTGCATCTTCGGATTGGTGCGCAGTCCGGAACTGATGTCGAGCATCTGCTTCACCAGCACCGTGAAATGCTGACCGGCCAAACGCGGATAAGCGCCGCTGGAGCGGCCCGCCGCATCTTTGCGGTGGCAGCTTTCGCAAGGCATGAAAATGGCTTCACCGTGCTTCGGATCGGCCTTGGCGCGCAAAGCCTGCACTTGCGCGGTCGGTTCGCTCCAGCCCTGCGCGGTCTGCGCCTGCGCCGCCAGCGGCGACACGGCGAGTGTGAGGGCGGCAAGGGCGATAATGGATGTCAAAGTGTTCTTCATGGATGTCCTCTGCGCTGATGGCACGCCAAAGTCATTAATTGCCCGCGCCCACCAGATACTGGGCAACTTCCTCGATTTCTTCCTCCGACATGCGCTTGGCGGTGGTGCGCATGAAGCGGCTCTGGTCGTTGGCGCGCGCGCCGGAAGCAAAATCCTTCAACTGCTGCTTGACGTATTCGACCGATTGACCGCTGACTCTCGGATAGACGCCGACGGGGCCGAGATAACCCGCGCCTTTTTCCTGATGGCAGCCGACGCAGGCCGGCACGCCGGTTTCATCGTTGCCCTGATTATAAAGTACCTTCCCCGCGCTGGCCGCCATGCGGTTGTCCGGCGTGCCGTGCGCCGGTTTCTGCTGGCTGAAATACGCGGCCACCGGCTCGATGTCCTCCGGCTTCAACTGCTCGGCCATCGGCGTCATGACCTCGCTCTTGCGCTTGCCGGAGATGAAATCGTTCAACTGCTTGACGATGTACTCCTTCTGCAAGCCGGCAAGGTTGGGATAATTCGGCGCCAATGGCGTGCTGCCGTCCGCGCCGTGGCAAGCGGCGCAGATGGTGGTGGCTGTTTCATTCGCCTGGGCGAAGCCGCCCATGCCCAGACACAGCAGCAGGGCCGCGCCTGCGGTTGCCAGTTTCCGCGCCGTGACGACGCGGAATGTGCGCTCAACATGATTCAATTTCATCTCTCCTCCGTATGTGGGCGCTTAGAATTTGTATTGCAGGAAGCCGCCGATGACATGGACGCGGAAGTTGTCGGGACCCATGTCCGACATGCTTGTTGCATAGAAGCTGCCTGCCGGGCCAGTGTAGTGGAAATCCTTGTTCTGGAAGCTGTCCACCCGGTACATCAGACGGCCCGTCAAGTTCTTGGTGAAATCCTTGACCAAGTTCACCTCCAGGGTATCCATGCGCGTCACCGTGTCGGGATAGTCGTAAAGGGTTATCCCCGTATTGGTTGCCGTTCTCTTGTGCTTGATGGAGGTATTGCTCCGGGTGTAGGTGTAGGAAATCCCGAGCCGCGCCCAGTTGAAATCATGGCTCAGCGTCAGGCCGATACCATTCGTCTTGGTATCGGTATCGACCGGAACATTGTCAGCCGGGTTGCGGTTGGTATTCAGCCAGCAGTCAAATGTGGTAATATCGAAGGCGCCACAACCGGCCCCCGCTGCCGCGTTTGTGCCATCATTCAAGACGCCTTTATCCTTGCTGGCCTGATACGACACCCAAGCGCCAAGCTGGGTTTCCGCCGAGACTTGCCAGTTGGCGTCGAGATTGAAGCTGTTTTGCTTCGATTCACGGGGACCAATCTCGTTGACGGGGTACTCAATCTTGGCCAGTTGCGTGCTGAAGCCGAGGTCAATATCCTCACGCAGACTGTAGCCGATGCGGCCATTAAAGATGTTCTGGTTGCGGTCGGCCAGTTCATACTTCTGGAACAAACCGCCGCCCGCATAGGCGGTAAAGCTGCCTATGGCGGGAAGCCCAAACAAAGCAGCCTGAACCGCCGCGATGAAATTCTCGCGGCTGTACTTGGGTATGCCGGAAGCGCCGTAGCCATATTTCTCGAAGAAATACAAAGCATCCATATAGCCCGCGAGGCGGCGAGAAACGCCCGCAACCACATCGTAATCATCACCGCGCTTGCGGTCATGCTCGAAGGAGCCGCGCAAGGTCAGGCTGTCGAAGAAGTTGCGCCCGGTGTAGGTGAGCTTGTATTTGTCCTCATGCGTTTTCTCGCGCTCGCGGTAGGTTTGCTTAATGTTCTCCCGCTCATACGAGAAGTCGATGGACTGCGCCTTGCCGAACAGATACTCGGCGGAAGCCGTGTAATTGATCGTCCGGTCGCTGCGCGCGTAAGCGATTCGACTCCTACCCACCGTGTTGCCAGTGAGAGTAGGCGCGCTGTTGGCTGGAACGGCAGGGCCCGCGTCATAATCCCACCACGTTTTCGCCAGCGGGTTGTATGTCAGAAAATGTTTCGACTTGTTATCGTTTTCCTGATAGCGGGCGCCAGCGCGCAAGGTGAGACTGTCGACTGGCTCGGTGGAAAGGCCGAAGTTGAACATGGTCGAGTCGATGCGCAAGTCAGACTTGCAACGAACCATCGGGCAGCCGCCGATGCCGTTCCAGTTGTTGTTGGTGGCGGATGGCGATAACGGCCCTCCCGTGGCAGCATCGAAAGCCACCGGATGGATGCGCTCATCTTGGGTAGATGAACCCCAAGAGAAGCCGCCGGTCAGCCGGGTACTCCAGAAATCCCACTCGTAGCGGCCATCACCCTTGACGAAGATGTTTTTATTGTCGGGGGCGATGGTATAAACATCTTGTCTGTTACCGGCAAGAGTGCTCGCCGTATAGATATTGCTCATGTCGTTTTCAAACACCGACATGCCCGCCCGCAGGTTGAAGGCTGCTTTGCCCTTAAAGTATTGCAGACCGACGGCGTAATCCGTAGTGCGGTGGTCAATCGGCTCGAAACCCTCGCGCCCACCATCAGTATTGAAGCTAAATGGGCGCTCGCCTTCGCGCTTTTCCGTCGTAACGGTGGCAAAGAATTTCCACGCATCCGATGCCGTCCAGTCGCCGCGCACCCCCATGCGCTTGCGCGTCAGGCCGATTTCATCGTTGGCGGGGGGGTTGACGCCGCCATCCACCCGGCGCAGAACATTACCGACAAGTCGATAACGATCCCGGAAAGTGGTGCTGAAGACGTGCGGAATTTCATTGTAGAAAGCACGAACCCGCCAACTGTTGTACTGACCGAATTGCAGGTCGTAGAACTGGTCGTCCTGACCGGGGTTGCCAGCGGAGCCGTTGAGGTAGAAGGCGTTGGCCGGATTTTCAAGCTGGAGATCGAACCAGTTGAGGCCGAAGCCTTTCTGAAAATCATGGTATTCGCGGTACTTGGAATACTTGGCGTTGGGGCTGCCGCCGAGAAAACCGATCTCGACGGAACCGGAGTACAACAAGCCGCTCTCGGTCTGGTTCGCCAACTCGCCGGAAAGATCAGGCGGGATGTTGTAGAGCTGACCGGTCGGCGTGTGGCGCACGGTGTCGTAGCTCTCTTCCGCCGAGGTGACGGGAATGCTGCTGCGCCCCTGCGGGTTCATGGCGTTGCCGGAGGCGGTGTCGGCCCCCATCGCGGAATTGCCGAAGGCGGATTGGGCGTAGGCGACGCCGCATTGCATGAAGAGGGCGCCGACGCAGACGGCAAGCAGTTTCTTTGGCGGAAGGCGCATTTCCTTCTTCTCCCCGGACGGCAAGGTTGAATTTTGCGTTTGGCTGGTCATGTGGGTTCTCCTCGATCAGCGGCGGAAGCGCGAGCCATCCGGCGAGTTGCTGCCGTGAATTTGCGCGTGGCAGTTCTGGCAGGAGCGGCCCGCCCCGGTATTGGGCAGACTCGCCGGGTTACGGACTGAGTGACCCATGCCGCCGGTGTTCGTATGACAGTTCATGCACAGGAACGGACGCGACTGCTTCAACAGCTTGTCGTTATGCGAACCATGCTGTTCGTGGCAGTTGAGGCAGTTCTGGCGCACCGGGGCGTGCTCCCACAGATAGGGGCCGCGTTTTTCGGCGTGGCAGGAGTAGCACAACTCATTGACCGTATCGGCTTTCAACAGGCGCTTGAAGGAACTGCCGTGCGGGTTGTGGCAGTCGGCGCAGCTCATCTTGCCTTCGGGCAGCGGCATGTGCGACTTTTTGCGGAATTCCATGCGCTGCTGCTGGTGACAGGTCTGGCAGGTTTCGGTGATGCTGGGCTTCTTCAGCAGGGCATTGGTGGAGAAGCGGGCCATCGGGTTGTGGCAGTCGGAACAGGCGACCTGATTCTTCTGGTGGATGGAGCCGCCCCAGTACATGCGCTCGCCGCCATCGTGACAGGTGAGGCATTGGGCGTTCATGGTCTTGACGGGCGTGCCCCATTCCTTGGAGAAGCCGATGATCTTGGCGCGATCACGGGTGTCGGCAACGTGCAGGGAGCCGGGGCCGTGGCAGGTTTCGCAAACGGTGCGCTCGACGTCGTTGCGCGGGTTGAGACGGAAAATCTTGGCGTGCTGGGTGTGACCGAACAGGCCCTTTTCCGTGTCGTGACAGTCGACGCAGACTTTTTCGCCGACGTAGCGCGCGTTGAACATCAGGTTCGATTCGGGGTCGGCCGCTTGCGCCGGGGCGGCAGCAGCCAGCCCGAGCAGGATGAGGCCGCCGATGCACCAGGCAGCGCATATCCCAAGGAATGAATTTTTCTTCGCCATGCTCATGTGTCTCCCTAGCCCAAAAACGGGAAGTTTCTTACTGGTCGATTGATATCAGGGTTGGCCGCGCAAGGGATGAAACAGGATTGGCTGTGAAACCGTGCATCCGCCATGCCTGTTTGGACTGACCTGTCTCCCTGGCTTTATGTTTTCGCCGGTTTTTGCCGGTCGCCTTATTTTTGAACCTGATACATTCATTTACAAAACTTAACGGGCGCCACATTAGCTTTTTATTCTTATGGGCGGGTGAACAATTGCGGTCAAATATTAAGGTTTTTTAACGACACTGAAAGCACCCCATTCTTTTCGGTCGATTTGGCGAGAGGAAATAGACGTGCCGGTGCTTAAGGAGGGTATAAGCTTTGAATAAAATTCATTGTGAATCAGCATGTTGCCGGAATATGACAAAATCCGGTATTGGCAATAGTCATAATGTGTAATGGCGGGCCGTATTGGCGCTATTCAGGCTGCGGCAGCGATAAAGGCTGATGATTGTCGTAGCGGAAAAACAACAGCTTGGGGCTGTTTGTTGAGGCGTGGTTTGAAGATGGGGGGGGATGACGGCGGCGGCCCCGCACAACGGCCTTCATGTCATTCCGCGCGCAGTCGCGGAATCCATGCGGAGGATAGATTCTGCGACTCCGCTTCGCTTCGCGCAGAATGACAACCCTGATGCGCCCCTCTCCCTCAATCCCTCTCCCGCAAGCGGGAGAGGGACGTTTATTTGTCTCCTCTCGCCCGCTTGCGGGAGAGAGGCCGGGAGAGAGGGCATGTGGCGGTGGCCCCGCACAACGGCCTTCATGTCATTCCGCGCGCAGTCGCGGAATCCATGCGGAGGATAGATTCTGCGACTTCGCTTCGCTTCGCGCAGAATGACAACCATCTTGCGGCAACGAACGCTTGTCGTTGGGCTTCGCTGCGCTCAGCGCCAACCTACAAAACGCCAGTCGCAAAAAAACGAGGCCGCAATCAGGCGGCCCCGGTTTGCTTTAAGCCCTCCCCTTCAAGGGGAGGGTTGGGTGGGGATGGGGTTCAATGAATCCCGCAGCCCATCCCCATCCCGGCCTTCCCCTTGAAGGGGAAGGAGAAAATCTCTCCTCTCTCCCGCTTGCGGGAGAGAGGGCATGCGGCGGTGGCCCCGCACAACAGCCTTCATGTCATTCCGCGCGCAGTCGCGGAATCCATGCAGCGGTGGATTCCCGCTTGCGCGGGAATGACGAGGGTTCTCGGCTTGCGGTTTCAACGAGTAGGCTGGGTTGAGCATAGCGAAACCCAGCATGCTGAAGCTGGGATTCCGTTTCACTCCATCCCAGCCTACGTCGCTGCGGGAGAGAGTATGCGGCGGTAGCCTGATTTAAATCCTGAAGCCCCTTGCGTTATATACTGATTTCAGCCTCGATGCCTTGGTGAATATGGCGGCGGCAGCCGGGCATCATGTTGAATTGCGGTTGGCCAAAGCGGCCTGAGTCCTGAAGGAGCGGGAATGCAGTTGTTGCTTGTGGAAGATGATGCCTTGCTCGGCGATGGTTTGCGGGCGGCGTTGAACCGGGCCGGGTTCGGCGTGACCTGGGTGAAGGACGGCAAGAGCGCACTGGCGGTGGCGGGCAGCGGGAATTTCGCCGCCATCGTGCTGGATATCGGTTTGCCGGCGCTCTCGGGCATGGATGTGCTGGGCGAGATACGAGCGGCGGGAAACCATCTGCCGGTGCTGGTGCTGACGGCGCGCGATTCGACGCGCGACAAGGTGATCGGCCTCGAACAGGGGGCCGACGATTACGTGGTGAAGACGGCGGACATGGAGGAGTTGATCGCCCGCCTGCGCGCCTTGATCCGCCGCACGGGACGCGCCAGCGGGGTGATCCGGGTGGGCGAGCTTTCGCTCGATCTGACCACGCATACGGCGACGCGGGACGGCAAGCCGATCACGCTCTCGGTGCGGGAGGCGGCGGTTTTGCGCATGCTGATGGAGCGGGCCGGGCGCGTAATCACGCGCCATCAGCTTGCCGAGGTGTTGTACGGCTGGGGCAAGTCGGTCGAGAGCAACGCCATCGAGGTGCACATCCACAATCTGCGCAGCAAGCTGGGCGGCGAAATCGTGAAAACGGTGCGCGGCATCGGCTACACCATCTCCAAGCCGGCGCAATGAAGCCTCGGCGCATGTCGCTGAGCCGTCGTTTGATGGCGATCCTGATCGGCGCCAGCTTGTTGTATTGGGCGCTGGTGGTGACGATCATGATCGGCGACAGCGCGCGGGATACTTACGAATCGTTCGACGCCCATCTCGTGCAGACGGCAACGGCCTTGCTGCGCGTGACCAGTCCCGAGGGCAATTCTCCGCTTCCCGCATACGACGCGACCGATCCGGCGCATGCCGCGCATGACGATTATGAAACCGGCTTCCGGTATCAAATCTGGAACCGCGACGGCACGCTGCTGTTGCGCTCGCTCAACGCGCCCGCCGCCGCCCTGACGGAGCACGACGGCTTTTCCGAAATAAAGGACGGCAACGGCAAGGATTGGCGCTTGTACAGCTTGTGGAATCCGCAAGGCACGGTGCGCGTCGTCGTGGCGGAGGCGGTCGACCGGCGCGCGCGCCTGCCGCACGGCATCGCGCTGAATCTGGTGAAGCCGATGGCGCTCGGCTTGCCGGTGCTGCTGTTCCTGCTGTGGTATTCGATCCAGCGCGGCTTGCTCCCGCTGCGCGCGCTGGCGAAGGAAATATCGCGGCGGCATGCCGCCAGCCTGACGCCGGTGGATCTCGGCGCGACGCCGGACGAAATCCGGCCCATGGTGCTGGCGCTCAACGACTTGCTGAAAAGAGTGGAGCACGCGGTGGAAAATGAACGCTGCTTCACCGCCAACGCCGCCCACGAACTGCGCACGCCGCTGGCGGCGATTCAGGCGCATCTGGCGGCGGCGCGCAGCGCGGGCAATCCCGAGGAAAGAGAGCACAGCCTGAACATGCTCCAGCGCGGCTTGAGCCGCAGCATCCGTCTGGTCGGCCAGTTGTTGACGCTGGCGCGGCTCGACCCGGAACAAGTGGCGCCGGATACGGAGCGCGTGGATATCGGCAATCTGCTCGAATCGACCTGCGCCGAACTGGCGCCGCTGGCATTGCGGCGCAATCAGACCATCACGCTTTCGGTCGATCCGAATCTGCCGGAAGCGCGCGGCAATCCCGACATGCTGGCGATGCTGTTTACCAACCTGATCGACAACGCCATCCGCTACACCGACGATGGCGGCCATGTCAGCATCGGCGCATGCCGTCATGGCGCGGCGGAAATCCGCGTCGACGTCACCGACGACGGGCCGGGCATTCCAGCCGCCGAGCGCGAACGGGTCTTTGAACGCTTCTCCCGTCTGGTCGATCAAAGCAAGCCCGGCACCGGCCTCGGTCTGGCGATCTGCCAGCGCGTCATCGACCTGCACAACGGAAAAATCACCCTCGCCGACGGCCCCGACGGCAAAGGGCTGTCGGTGCTGGTGGATTTTCCGGCGGCGAAGAGGGAAGCCGGATAAAAAGGGAAGCCGGATAATCCGCGCCTGTTCATGGGCGGCCAAGAATAATGGCTTCGCCGCGATGCGCGACGGAAAAACGGCGATTCCCGCATAATGCGATGCTGAAACAAAATCTCGTTCACAGCCATTCCATGCCGTCGATTCTTTCCGAACCGTTGCGCATTCCAGTCATTACGGCGGCGCTGCGCGCGCCGGGGCGCTTCGCCATCGAGGCGCTGGAGCGTTGCGCCTCGACCAGCACCGCGCTGCTTGAGCGCGCCCAGCAGGGCGCAGCTTCCGGCAGCGTCATCGTGTGCGAACAGCAGACCGCCGGACGCGGGCGGCGCGGGCGCGGCTGGCTCTCGGCGCCGGGCGACAGCCTGACCTTTTCCCTCCTCTGGCGTTTTCCCGACGGCGCGCCGCCGCCGGTCGGCCTCAGTCTGGCGGCGGGAGTGGCGGTGGCGCGCGCGCTCGACGCGATGGGCGCAGCCGGGGTGGGGCTGAAATGGCCGAACGACATTGTTGCCGGCGGCGCCAAGCTGGGCGGCGTGCTCACCGAAAACCTGATGACGGGCGGGCGGCATGCGGTGGTGATCGGCATCGGCCTCAATGTGCGGTTGCCGGAGGACATCGCCGCCGCCGTCGATACGCCCGCCGGCGCGATCGAGGCGGTGATGCCTTTCGCGCCCTCGCGCAATCTGCTGCTGGCGGCGCTGCTCGACAGTCTGGCCGGGATGCTCGATGAATTCATGCGCGGCGGTTTCGCCGTCCTGCGCGAGGAATGGATGGCGCGCAATGTCCACGCCGACCAGCGCGTCGCCGTCTTCGCCGAAGCGGCAGCGCCCGTCGAAGGCCGCTGCGCCGGCGTCGACGCCGACGGCGCGTTGCTGCTGGAAACGGAACGCGGCGTGCGCCGCATCCTGAGCGGGGAAGTCTCGCTGAAACCACTGGGACCACTGGGGCCGCAATGACAGCGCCGATCCTGACCATTGACTGCGGCAACACGCGCCTGAAATGGGGCCTGCATGACGGCGCCAACTGGCTGGCGCAGGGCGCGCTCGATTACGCCGCGCTGCCGCGTCTGGCGGAGGCGCTCGCCGCCTGGCCGCGCCCGGCGCGGGCGGTGGCCTGCAATGTCGCCGGGGCGCAGGCGGGCGAGGCCGTGCGCGCCACGCTCAATGCGCTTGGCATTGCGCTGGAATGGGCGCGCAGCCGCGCCGCGCAGGGCGGCGTGCGCAATCTCTACACGGAACCGGCGCGGCTCGGCGATGACCGCTGGGCGGCGTTGATCGGCGCGCGGGCGCTGCACGGGCGGGCGTGTCTGGTCGTCTGCGCCGGAACGGCGACGACGATCGACGCGCTCGACACGGAGGGCAATTTTCAGGGCGGTTTGATTCTGCCCGGCGTGGCCCTGATGCAGAGCGCATTGGCCGCCAACACGGCGCAGTTGCCGCTTGCCGAGGGCCGCTTTACCCATCTGCCGCGCAACACGGCGGACGCCATCGTCAGCGGCTGCCTGCATGCGCAGGCCGGCGCGGTGGAACGCATGTTCGCGCACATGTTTACGCACGCGGCGGCCGCGCCGGACGCGCTGTGTCTGGTCAGCGGCGGCGCGGCGGATGAATTTTTCGATTTGCTGAACGTGCCGAAACGGCGTGTCGACAATCTGGCGCTGGAAGGTCTGGCGCGCATCGGTCATGCGCCGGACTAATAGAGGTAATAGCGCCAGGGTAATAGCGCCAGGATCATGCGCCGCGCCATAGCCAACATAGCCAAAACAACGCCTTTTGCACCGTTTTATTTTCTTCAAAGGAAACCATCATGAATATTCGCGCATCGCTCCGCCCTCTCGCACCGGTGCTGTTTGCCGCCGTCTGCCTCCACCACGCCGCCGCCGCCGAAACGCTAAGCCGGGCCGAAGACCGCGAAAACGTCGCCGTGACGATCTATAACGATTCGCTGGCGCTGGTGAAGGAAACGCGCCGCATTCCCTTCGAGCGCGGCGTCAACAATGTCGCCCTGCGCGACGTGAGCGCGAAAATCAGGCCGGAGACGGCCAGCTTGCGCGCGCTGGAAGGCGGCAGCCTGCGCCTGATCGAGCAGAATTTCGATTTCGATCTGCTGACGCCGCAAAAGCTGCTGGAAAAATATGTCGGCCGCGAAGTGACGGTCATCAAGACCAACCCGGCCACCGGCGCGGAAACGCGCGAGCGGGCCGAGGTGCTGGCAAGCAACGGCGGCGTAGTGCTGAAATACGCCGATCGCATCGAAACCGGCGCGCCGGGCCGCATCGCCTATGGCGAGGTGCCGCCGAATCTACGCGACCGTCCGACGCTGGTGGTGCAACTGGAAAGCGCCACGGCGGGGCGGCAGACGGCAGAGTTGTCGTATCTGACCGGCGGCTTGTCCTGGCGCGCCGACTATGTGGCGGAACTGGCCGACGACGAATCGAAACTCGATCTGGCCGGCTGGGTAACGCTCACCAACCAGAGCGGCGCGGCTTACGAAAATGCCCGCCTGCAACTGGTGGCCGGCGACGTGAACCGCGTCCAGGACGAAATGAAGAACCTGCGGGTGCAGGCCGCGATGGCCCCGGCGCCGGCGGCAGCAATGGCGCAGGAGGAATTGTTTGAATATCACCTCTATTCGATGGAACGGCTGACGACGATCCGCGACAACCAGACGAAACAGGTGGCGCTGCTCTCCGCCGCCGCTGTGCCGGCGCGCAAGGAATACCGGCTGGAGGGCCAAAGCTGGTATTACCAGGGCGCCCATTCCGATCTTGGCCGCCTGCACAAGATCAGCGTGTTCATCGAATTCGACAACCGGGGCGGCGGACTCGGCCAGCCGCTGCCGAAGGGCATCGTCCGCGTGTATAAGAAGGATTCGCGCGGCAACGCGCTTTTCGTCGGCGAAGACCGCATCGACCACACGGCGAAAAACGAGGTGGTGCGGCTGAAGCTGGGCGAGGCGTTCGATGTCAAGGCAGCGCGCAAGCAAACCAGCTTCCGCAAGATCGCCAAGAACGAATACGAATCCGCTTTCAACATCGAACTGAGCAACGCCAAAAACATTCCGGTGACGGTGAAAGTGCTCGAGCCGGTGCCCGGCGACTGGGAAATCGTGACGGAAAGCCAGAAACACGCCAAGGGCGACGCCCATTCCGCCGTTTGGCTGGTTAATGTGCCGGCCAGCGGCAAGGCGACGCTTGATTACAGTGTCAGGATGCGCTGGTGAGCAACTCCATAAAGGAACCTCTGCAAAACGACTGCGCTTGTCGATACGGCGTTAAAAATTGGCTCAAAATCCTCATTTATTTGTATATAAACTCCGGTTTTTCGCCAATTTTCGCCTTGTCTCGACTGCGCTCGCTACGTTTTGCAGGGGTTCCATAAGCCGGGGTCGACACCGCCGCTAATGGAAATCCGGCAAAAATTCAGCGCATTATTTACACGATATTTGCTTGAGTATGCAGTATACAAAGGCTATGATCGTCCCGCGCCCGCGCTGAAATTGATTTCCGCGAGGGCAATAACAACCGGGCCACGGGAGAATAATCGGGCCTGGCACATCCATATCGAAATGAGGAGGAAACACGATGTCTGACGTCAAAATCATACTCAACGAATCCGAGATTCCAACCCACTGGTACAACGTCGTCGCCGACATGCCGAATCCGCCGCTGCCGCCGCTGGGCGGGGACGGCAAGCCGGTCAGCCCCGAGCAGATGCTCGCCATCTTTCCCGGCCCGCTGCTGGAACAGGAAATGTCGGCCGAGCGCTGGATTCCGATTCCCGAGCCGGTGCGCGAAATCTACCGTCTCTGGCGGCCAACGCCGATGTTCCGCGCCTACCGCCTCGAACAGGCGCTCGGCACGCCGGCGAAAATCTACTACAAGCACGAGGGCGTCAGCCCGGCCGGTTCGCACAAGGTGAATACCTCCGTGCCGCAGGCTTATTTCAACAAGATGGTCGGCATCAACCGGCTTACCACCGAAACCGGCGCCGGTCAGTGGGGTTCATCGATCTCGCTCGCCGGCCAGATGTTCGGCATCGAGGTGCGGGTCTACATGGTGAAGGTGAGCTACAACCAGAAACCCTTCCGCCGTTCGATGATGCAGACTTGGGGCGCGGAAGTTTTCGCCTCGCCGACCGACATGACGAACGCCGGCCGCGAGGCGCTGGCGGCTGATCCGAACAACCCCGGCTCGCTCGGCCTGGCGATTTCCGAGGCGGTGGAGGAAGCCGCGTCGCGCAAGGACACCAACTACAGCCTCGGCTCGGTGCTCAACCACGTCTGTCTGCACCAGACGGTGATCGGACAGGAAGCGAAAAAGCAGTTCGCCAAAGTCAACGACTACCCGGACATGGTGTTCGCCTGCTGCGGCGGCGGCTCCAACTTCGCCGGCGCCGCTTTCCCCTTCCTCGCCGACAAGGCGGCGGGCAAGCAAGTGCGTCTGGTGGCGGCCGAGCCAAGCTCCTGCCCGAGCCTGACCAAGGGCGTCTATGCTTACGATTTCGGCGATACCTCCGGCTACACGCCGATGATGAAAATGCACACCCTCGGCCACGACTTCATGCCGCCCTCGATTCACGCCGGCGGTCTGCGCTACCACGGCGGCTCGCCGCTGGTCTGCCAGCTTTACCATGAGGGCCTGATCGAGGCCGTGGCGGTGCCGCAGATCGCCACCTTCGAGGCCGGCGTGCAGTTTGCCCGCGCCGAAGGCATTATCCCGGCGCCGGAATCCTGCCACGCCATCCGCGCCTGCATCGACGAGGCGCTGCGCTGCAAGCAAAGCGGGGAGAAGAAAACGCTCTTCATCAACCTGTCGGGCCACGGCCATTTCGACATGGCTTCCTACGACAAGTACTTCGCCGGCGAGTTGACCGACTACGACTACCCGGCCGAAGCCGTGAAGGAAGCCCTCAAGCGTCTGCCGAAAGTGGCTGCTTAAGTAGCGGCTGGAAAAGAACGGCATGCGGGTTCCGCGCACGATTTTTCTGCTGCTGGTGCTCGGAAACCTGCTGCTGTTCGCCTGGGGTCAGGGTTATTTCGGCGCGGCGTCCGGCGGCGAGACGGGGCGCTTCGCCGCCCAGATCGAACCCGGCAAGCTCATCGTCAGTCAGGAGGAGGAAGCACCGCCGCCCCGCGAGGCGTGCGGCGCTTTCGCCGGTCTGAGCCGCGAAGCGGCGGACAAGCTGGCCGCATTGCTGACCGGCCGCGACGCGGAATTGAAAATCGAGCGGCGCGCCCTGACGGAGCCGAAAGCCTGGTGGGTGCATATCCCGCCGCAATCCAGCGGCACGCTGGCCGACCGGAAGGCGGCAGAACTCGCCAGACTGGGCATCAAGGACTCCTACGTCATCAGGAAAAGCGGCCCGACGCAGTACGCGATCTCGCTCGGCCTGTTCAAGAGCGAGGATGGCGCCAATGAATATCTTGCCGACCTGAAAAAGAAAGGCATCAAGACGGCGCGCATTCTGGCGCGGGAAGACGCCGGCGATAAAATAGTGGTGGAAGCGCGCGGCAGCGCCGATCGCCTGGCGGCGGCGCTGGCCGATTTGCCGCCGGATCTCGCGGCGGCGCGAAAAACCGATTGTTCGGACGAATCGCCATGACACTCATCATCGGACTCACCGGCGGCATCGGCAGCGGCAAGAGCGCCGCCACCGCGCTGTTCGAGGAACTCGGCGCCGCCATCGTTGATACCGACGTCATCGCCCACGCCCTGACGGCGCCGGGCGGCGGCGCCATCGCGCCGATCCGCGCCGCCTTCGGCGACGAGGTAATTGATGCCCGCGGCGCGCTCGACCGCGCCGCCATGCGCCGCAAGGTGTTCGCCGACGCCGACGCCAAGGCCCGGCTGGAAGGCATCCTGCATCC
This sequence comes from Zoogloeaceae bacterium, assembly GCA_031277315.1. Taxonomy (GTDB): domain Bacteria; phylum Pseudomonadota; class Gammaproteobacteria; order Burkholderiales; family Rhodocyclaceae; genus Desulfobacillus. The sequence goes on from JAITMP010000032.1 coordinate 14,992, forward strand.
CATGATCCGCGCCGAAGCGGATCGCGGCTGCGCCGCCCCCGGCGACGCGCCGTATGTCGTTCTGGTGGTGCCCTTGCTGGCCGAATCCGGCGGCTACCGCAAACGCGCGCGGCGGATCGTCGTCGTCGACTGCCCGGAGGAAGTGCAGGTGGCGCGCGTCATGTCGCGCAGCGGCCTAACCGCCGAGGAAGCCCGCGCCATCATGGCGGCGCAGACCAGCCGTCAGGCGCGTCTGGCCATCGCCGACGACATCATCGACAACGGCGGCGACCTGTCCGCGCTCCGCCCCCAGGTCGAGGCCCTGCACCGGCGCTATCTGGAAATGGCCGCAGTTTCATAGGGTTCCGTTGCATTCTTGTTGTTATTTATCGGTGAATAGGTCAGAATGGACCGCATTCACCCGACGGTACGATACCGCGTGATCACTTACGAGTATCCCCTCAACGAGCGTATCCGGACCTTGTTGCGTCTGGAAGACCTGTTCGACAAAACAGGCCATTTCATCGGCGCCGACGGCGCGCAGGAACATCACGTCGCCCTCATCACGCTGTTCGAGATTCTCGAAGTCACCAGCCGCACCGACATGAAATTCGATCTCGTGCAGGAACTCGAACGCCAGCGCCAGATCCTGCTCTCCTTCCGCAACAATCCCGACATCTCCGAAGCGGCGCTCTCCGGCGCGCTCTACGAGATTGAACAAGCCTCGGCGGCGCTGCTCAACATACAGGGCAAAATCGGCCACCACCTGCGCGAGAACGAATGGCTGATGGGCATCAAGAGCCGCGCCTCGATTCCCGGCGGCGTCTGCGAGTTCGATCTGCCTTCTTACCACTACTGGCTGCACCGCGATCCGCCCACGCGCCAGCACAATCTCGTCGGCTGGCTGAATCCGATGCTGCCGATCCGCGACGGCCTCGCCATCGTGCTGCGCCTGTTGCGCGCCTCCGGCCGCCCGGAAGAACGGGTCGCGCAGAGCGGCGCTTACCAGCTCATGCTCGGCGGCCGCACGGCGCAGATGGTGCGGCTGCGCGTCGGTCGCAAGGAACCTTGCGTGCCCGAGATCAGCGCCAACAAATATGCCTTCAACATTCGCTTCACCTCGCCCGGCGCCGATGCGCGTCCGCGCCAGGTCGAGCGCGATGTGGCGTTTGAAATGACCTTCTGCAATCTATGACATGGTTCTTTGCAATCTAACTGATTTGCTGTACATTCATACTTTCTAATATCTTCTTCGCAAAGGGTGATCTGATGGCTGATCTGATAACCTGGTCGGATGACCTCAGCATCGGCGTGCAGGAAATCGACGAGCAGCACAAGGTGCTGGTCAGCCTGCTCAACGAGTTGCACAGCGCCGTGTATGAGCATCATGGTTCCGAAGCTTGCAACATGATCCTCAATCGCCTGATCGAATACACCCGGATCCATTTCACCACCGAAGAAAGCGTGATGCGCCTGCTCCTGTATCCGGAGTTCGAGCACCACAAGATGGAGCACGACGCCCTCACCAACCAAGTCATCAAGTTTCAGACCCGGCTGGTTTCCGGCCAGACTTCCATGAGTTTCCAGTTGCTGCACTTCCTCAAGGTCTGGCTCACCAAGCATATTCAGGAAAGCGACCGCCGCTGCGGCGCTTACCTGCTTGAGCGGGGCGTCGCCGCCAGTTGGGCGCCGCATGTCGAAGAAACCATGAAGAAAAAATGGTGGAAGCTCTGGTAAGCGGCTCCGCGCGCGCCGCCGCGCAGGACGCCTCCGCAACAAAGTAAAGCACGTAAAATGACGAATCCCATCGCCAACATGCCGGCGGAAGAAACCATCCGCGCCGCGCTGCGCAACGTGATCGACCCGGAAGTGGGCATGAACGTCGTCGATCTCGGCCTGATCTACGGCATCGAGATCGGCGCCGACCGGGTGCGCGTCGCCATGACCATGACGACGCCGGCCTGCCCGATGGGCGCCATGATTACCGAAAACGCGCGTGAAGCGATCCAGGATGTGGCGCCGGACGGCATCAACATCATCGTCGATCTGGTCTGGGATCCGCCCTGGAGCGCGGAGCGGATGTCGCCGCACGCCAAGCAGCATTTCGGCTGGTCCTAGCGCCAATCGGGTCCGGGGGTCCAGACCCGCTTCCGGCGCAAACCGCCTCATAGCCCCGTCACTGCATGAAAGATATTCCGCCGCCTTGGCGCATCCCGTTATTGATACTCGGCTTTGCCAGCCTCATCATCGGCGTCGGCGCCGGATTGCTGCGGCTCGGCTGGGCAGTGCCGCGTCCGGCGGCTGATCTGGCCGTCTTCCACGGGCCGCTGATGATCAGCGGCTTCTTCGGCACCGTCATCAGTCTGGAGCGCGCCGTGGCGCTGGCGCGCGGCTGGGCTTACCTCGGCCCGCTGGCCGCCGGCGCGGGCGGTCTGGCCCTGATTCTCGGCCTGCCGCCCGCCGGCGCGCAAATCCTGCTCGCGCTGGGCAGCGCGGCGCTGCTGGCCGGCTCGGTTTCGGTATTTCTGCGCCAGCGCGCCCTGTTCACCTTCACGCTGGCCGCCGGCGCCGCCAGTTGGCTGATCGGTAATCTGCTCTGGCTGAGCGGCTTTTCCGTGCCGGACGCGGCGCCCTGGTGGGCCGGTTTTCTGGTGCTCACGATTGCCGGCGAGCGGCTGGAACTGTCGCGCTTTCTGCCGCCCTCGCCGATGGCGCGGCGCGTCTTCATCGCCGTGCTGGCGGGGCTGGCGTGCGGCATGGTTCTGGCGCAGGCGCGGCTGTTCGGCGCCGCCCTGCTGGCGCTGGCGCTCTGGCTGCTGCGTCAGGATATCGCCCGGCGCACGGTGAAGAACGCCGGGGTGACGCGCTTCATCGCCGTCTGCCTGCTTTCGGGCTATGTCTGGCTGGCGCTGGCCGGAGCGGTTATGCTCGGCGCGGGGCTGTCGGCGGGCAGCCTGAGCTACGACGCGGCCTTGCATGCCCTGATGCTGGGGTTCGTTTTCTCGATGGTGTTCGGCCACGCGCCGATCATTTTCCCGGCCGTGCTGCGCGTGACGATGCCCTACCATCCGTCGTTCTACGTGCCGCTGGCGCTGCTGCATCTGTCGCTCGCCGCGCGGCTGACCGGCGACGCGCTGGCTTCCTTTGAGTGGCGCAGCGCGGGAGGATTGCTCAACGCCATCACGCTTGCCGCCTTCATCCTCAACACCGCCGCCGCCGTGATTCGCGGCAAGCTGGAGAAAAAAACCGGCTGAATCCGCGCATCCGGCTGGATGGCATACCGTCGAAAGGAAAATGAAATGTTGTGGTTGAAGTGGCTGCATATCGTGTTCATGGTGACCTGGTTCGCCGGTCTGTTCTATCTGCCGCGCCTGTTCGTCTACCACGCCATGAGCGAGGACGCGCCCAGCCGCGAACGCTTCAAGATCATGGAGCGCAAGCTGTATTACGGCATCATGGCGCCGGGCGCCATCCTGACCCTGGCGTTCGGCCTCTGGCTCTGGCTCGGCTACGGGCCGTGGGGTTACTGGATCCACGCCAAGCTGGCGCTGGCGCTGATGCTGATCGCCTACCATCTTTACTGCGGCAAGCTGCTGAAGGATTTCGCCCATGACCGCAGCGTGAAATCCCACGTCTGGTTCCGCTGGTTCAACGAATTCCCGGTGCTGATCCTGTTCGCCGCCGTCTGGCTGGCGCTGTTCAAGCCATTTTGATGGAACAATTTTTCGCAACCTGTCCACGCGGCCTTGAAGCGCAACTGGCCGGGGAGCTGACGGCGGCCGGCGCGCAGCAGACGGAACTCACCGGCGGCGGCGTCAGCTTTGCCGGCAGTCTGGAAACCTGCTATCGCGCCAACCTGTGGAGCCGCATCGCCACGCGCATTCTCTGGCGCGTCGCGCACGGCCCTTACAGGCGCGAGGAGGACATCTACCAACTGGCGCTCGGCGTGCCTTGGCAGACGCATTTCTCCGCGCGCCGCACGCTGCGGGTCTACATGACAGCGATCCGCAGTCCGTTGAAGAGCCTCGACTTCACCACCCTGCGCATCAAGGACGCGGTGTGCGACCGCTTTCGCGCCGAAACCGGCGCGCGGCCCAGCGTCGATACCGCCGCGCCGGAAGTGCGCATCCACGCCTTTCTCACCGACTGCGCGGCGACGCTGTATCTCGACATGTCGGGCGAGCCGCTCTACAAGCGCGGCTACAAATTCGCTTCGGTCGAAGCGCCGCTGAAGGAAAATCTGGCCGCCGGCATTCTCATGCTGGCGGGCTGGCAGCCGGGCATGCCGCTGCTCGATCCGATGTGCGGCTCGGGCACTTTCCTGCTCGAAGCGGCACTGATGGCCCATGACATCGCGCCGGGGCTGGCGCGCAAGTTCGGCTTCTTCCGCCTCGGCAATTTCGACGCGGCGCTGTGGCAGAAGTTGCTGAACGAAGCCGCCGCGAGAAAGCGGGCCGTTCAACCGCAGCCGATTTTCGGCAGCGACATCAGTCAGGATCAGATCGAGCGGACGCGGCAAAATCTCGCTGCGGCGGGCTTGCACGATTGCGCGCAACTGGAATGCGCCGATCTGCTTGATCGCCGTCCGCCGGCGGACGAGGGCGTACTGGTCGCCAACCCGCCCTATGGCGTGCGGCTGGAGGAGCAGGCGCGGCTGGCGGTTTTCTATCCGAAACTGGGCGACGCGCTCAAGCAACGCTTCGCCGGCTGGCGCTGCCATTTCATTTCCGCCGATCCGCAATTGCCGAAGCTGATCGGCCTGAAAGCCGCGCGCCGCACGCCGCTTTTCAACGGCGCGCTGGAATGCAGGCTTTATGAGTTCAGGATGGTGACCGGCTCGATGCGGAAGCAAACTTCCGGCGCGCTTTGAATCGCAGCGCGGCATCGCAGCGCAGGTTGCGTCTGAACGGCGTTTTCCCCGCGATAAAAATACCCCGGCTCACAATGTCGTCAGCATGCTCCGGTATTAAAACCCTATAGACGTATCTAGTATTTTTTATGGCCAAAATGCTTATGCATAATCTGATTTTTTATAGTAGGATTGGCCGAATTAGCCGGATCGAATTTTATTTAATACAACATATATGAGATATATTTCATTTCTACTTGAAGCAATGTCAAGGGCGGCGCTGAAAGGTATGCTGATGGGATCGGTCTTGATGCTGACCGCGCCCCTGCCGGTTGCCGCCCAACAGGAGCCGCTCAGCCCGCTGCCCTTGGACAACTCGGTGGACAATCAGGGCAAGAAGCTGGACCCGCGCAAGGTGGCGCTGGGCGACAAGCTGTTCCACGACCCGCGCCTGTCCAAAGACAACACCATTTCCTGCGCCAGTTGCCACAATCTGGCGACCAACGGCGCGGATGCGTCGGATCGCCCGTTGTCGTTCGGCGTCGGCGGCGCCAAAGGCGTCGTCAACTCGCCGACGGTGTTCAATTCACGCTACAACTTCCGCCAGTTCTGGGACGGTCGCGCGGCAAATCTGGTCGAACAGGTGGTCGGCCCGATACACAATCCCATCGAAATGGCGACCAACTGGCCCGAGGTAATCGCCAAATTGAACAAGGACAGCGCGCTGGTCGCGCAATTCCAGGCGATTTACCCCGACGGCGTGCAAGGCAAGAACATCCAGGATGCCATCGCCGCTTACGAGATGACGCTGACCACGCCCAATGCGCGCATCGACAAATGGCTGCGCGGCGACAAAGGCGCGCTGAGCGCCGACGAGTTGAAGGGCTACCAGCTCTTCAAATCTTATGGCTGCATCGCCTGCCATCAGGGCGCCAACGTCGGCGGCAACATGTACCAGATCTTCGGCGTCATGAACGGCTACTTCGCCGCGCGCGGCAATCTGACCGAAGCCGACAACGGCCGCTTCAACGTCACCAAGAACCCCGCCGACAAGCACATGTTCAAAGTGCCCAGCCTGCGCAATGCGGCGGTCACGCCGCCGTATTTCCACGACGGTACGGCGCAGACGCTGGAGCAGGCAGTGGACGTGATGTTCCGTTTCCAGCTTGGCCGCACCGCGCCGCCCGAAGAAAAGGCATTGATCATCAAATTCCTGCATACCCTGACCGGAGAGTACAAGGGCAAGCCCTTGGAAAACTAACCGCTCCGGTCGCAGACAGAGGAAGGAACTCCCGTGAAACCGAATTGGCGCATCCTGAGCTATGTGATTCTGCTCATCGCCCTCATTGGCGGCCTGATCTTCCTGATCGCCCGCACGCAGTCAATCAACATCTCCCATTATGACAACATCGTCTCCACGCTGCGCGATTTGAAGCAGATCGACACCGACTGGGACGCGAACATGCTACGCACCCGCGTCGGCCAGGTAACCAACTACGATGAAGTGGCCAGCCCTTTGCCCGCCATCACCGAATTGCAGGAAAAGCTCGATCAGGAATTGCAAACGTACTGGGGCCAGCTCTCCAACCAAAGTTCCATGCAGCGCTTGCGGCCCATGCAGGACAACCTGGCCAAGCTGTTCAAGGCGAAAGCCGATGTCATTGAACAATACAAATCGCACAACGCCATCCTGCGCAACAGCGGGCGCTATCTGCCGGCCGCAGCCAATGAGCTGAACGAAGCCTTGAGCAACGATGGCAGCGTTTCCGCTCTCGACAAGGCGCGGCTGGGGCAGGCCGTTCCCGCCCTGATGGCCGATTTCATGGAACTTTCGCAAATGCCCAGTCAGGAACTGCTCGCGCGCATCACCAGCGCCCTCGGCATGATCAACACAGTGACCGGTTCGAAATCGAAGCCGGTGGCGGAAGCGGGCGCGCGGCTGATCGACCACGCCAATACGCTGCTCGTCGAACAGGAGGCCGTCCGCAAAGTGCTGGCGCAGGCTGCGGGATTGCCGGTAACCAAAGCCATCGATGACTTGACCGATGCCGCGGCGGAGGAAAACCAGCAGGTTATCGCCGTGGTGCAGGAGTATCAGTTCTGGTTGGAAATTTACGCCGCCTTGCTGGTGCTGGCGCTGCTGTTCATGGCCTGGCGGCTGATGACCAACTTTCGCGCTTTGGGCCGTTCCAACGTTGAGCTGGAGCGCGCCAACCGTGAAATCCGCGAATCGCAGGCGCATCTGATTCAGGCTGAAAAAATGTCCTCCCTCGGACAGATGGTGGCCGGCGTCGCACACGAGATCAATACCCCGCTCGCCTATGTGAAAGGCATTTTCTCCGTGCTCAAGGAGCAGTTGAGGATGTTCCAGCAATTGGCCGATTCCAGCTACCAGTACGCCCACGCCATGCGCGCGCCGGAGCGTGACAGGAATCTCCTGAGCACCCGGTTCCTTGCCGTCGAAACGGCCGCACAGACAATCATCGGACACAAAGTGCTGGACGAAACGGATACGCTGCTTGACGACGGCGTCCACGGCATCGAGCGGATTTCCGAGATCGTCGTCAACTTGCGCAACTTCAGCCGGCTCGACCGTGAAAAGGTTTCCAACTTTTCGGTCGAGCAAGGTCTCGACAGCACGGTGCTGCTGGCGCACAACCTGCTCAAGGACACGGTGGAAGTGCACAAGAACTATGCTCATGTGCCGGACATCACCGGCTCGCCTTCGCAAATCAACCAGGTGTTCCTCAACATCATCACCAATGCCGCGCAAGCCATGCCCGCGCCGGGAACGCGGCCGGAGCAAAACGCCATCACGTTGAGCACCCACATGGCCGACCCCGCTACCGTGCGCATCGACATTGAAGACAACGGCAAGGGCATTCCCCAGAACACGCTGTCGAGGATTTTCGATCCCTTCTTCACCACCAAGCCCATCGGCCAAGGCACCGGTCTGGGTCTGGCCATCAGCTACAAGATCGTGGAAGAACACGGCGGCCGCATTCTGGTGGATTCGAAAGAAGGCAAAGGCACGACCTTCACGATTCTGCTGCCCGTCAAGCAACAAGGCCAGGGCGCCGCCGGCCCGGCCATCGCGGCGGACGAGCCGGCCAACCTGTTCGAGGATCATCCCAACGACGGCCCGTCCGCTCCGGCCACCGCCACTCCGGGCAATCAGAACGCCCTGTTCGAGGATTGATGAGGCAAGGAACAAGGCGCTTTCATGAACAATAAACACGAGCAAGGACACGGCGGGGAACAGAACAAGGCCACGCTTCTGTTCGTCGATGACGAGGAGCTCATCGTCAAGCTGTTGAGCATGCTCTTCCGCAATGGCTACAACGTGCTCACCGCCACCTCGGGCAAGGAGGCGTTGAAGTTGCTGGCCGGCAACCAGGTCGACGTGCTGGTCAGCGACCAGCGCATGCCCGGCATGGCCGGCATCGACCTGCTTCGCGAAGCCCGGCGCGTTTCGCCCGGTACCACGCCAATATTGCTGACCGGCTATTCCGACCTGATGGCGATTGTCGGCTCGATCAACGAGGGCGAGGTATTCCGCTTTCTCAGCAAGCCCTGGAATGACACGGAAATCCGGCAAACCATTGCCGACGCGGTCACCGCCGCCCGTGCGACCCAATCAGCCAACAACAAGGCAAAAACGGCGCCGCCGGCCACGGTAGCTGCCGATGAAGCGCCCACCGTGCTGTTGATCGACGACCATCCGGGAAATCTGCAAGCCATGGTCGGCGTGCTTGCCGGCAAGCACAGAATCCGCACCGCGAACAGCATTCCGGCTGCGCTGGGGGCGCTGGAACGCGATGAGGATATCGGCGTCATCATCACCGAAATTCGCGTCGGCAACGCCGACATGATGGAATTTCTGCGTCTGCTCAAGCAGCACTATCCGGTCATCACCACCATCATGCTAACCGAAGCCAGCGACGCCAACCAGATGATCGAACTCATCAACCAGGCGCAGATCTTCCGCTTCGCCACCAAGCCCATGCGCCGCAGCCTGTTTCAGGATGCCGTGGACAGCGCGATCGAGAAATACCAGACCCTGAAAAACAATCCCGCGCTGGCCGCAGCCCGCTACAGCGTCAAGGGCGGGCGCGACAACGAAGACGCTTCTCCTCTCGCCAAGGACATCAAGCGCAGCTTGAGATCGCGTTTGAAGGCGTTTTTCGGCGTGCGGTAGATCAAGCGGGAAATTACAACCGCGTTGCGCGCACCGTCTAAACGATGTCCAGATGCTGGAGGCCGGCGGTCAGATCGCGGTCTTTCGCTTCTTTGCCGTGCAGCTTGATCTGCAACCGCAGATCGTTGATTGAATCGGCATTGCGCAAAGCGTCTTCGTAGCTGATCTTGCCGGCTTCGTAGAGACTGAACAGCGACTGGTCGAAAGTCTGCATACCCAGTTCACGCGATTTTTTCATGATCTCCTTGATCTCCGGCACGTCGCCTTTCTGGATCAGGTCGGAGATGAGCGGCGAATTGAGCATGATTTCGACGGCGGCGACGCGGCCCTTGCCGCTGCGCAACGGCAGCAGGCGCTGGGAAACCAGCCCGCGCAGGTTGAGCGACAGATCCATCAGCAACTGCTGCTGCCGTTCGTCGTCAGCGAAAAAGTTGATGATGCGGTCGAGCGCCTGATTGGTGCTGTTGGCATGCAGCGTCGCCATGCACAGGTGGCCGGTTTCAGCGAAGGCGATGGCGAGGCTCATGGTCTCGCGGTCGCGGATCTCTCCCATCAGGATCACGTCCGGCGCCTGACGCAGACTGTTCTTCAGCGCCACTTCCCATGACTCGGTGTCGATGCCGACCTCGCGCTGGGTGACGATGCAATTCTTGTGCTCATGTACGAATTCAATCGGGTCTTCGACAGTGATGATGTGACCGTGACTGTGGATGTTGCGATAGTCGACCATCGACGCCAAGGTGGTGGACTTACCCGTGCCGGTGCCGCCGACGAGGATCACCAGACCGCGCTTGATGAGCGCAATGTCTTTCAATATCGGCGGCAGGCCGAGCGTGTCGAAAGACGGGATCTCCATCGGAATCGTGCGCAGAACGATGCCGACGCGCCCCTGCTGCACGAAGGCGCTGACGCGGAAGCGGCCGATGCCGGGCGGGCTGATGGCGAAATTGCATTCGTTATCCGCGTCGAATTGGGCCGCCTGCTTGTCGGTCATGATGGCGCGCGCCAACTCGGCGGTGTGCTGCGGCGTCAAGCTCTGGTTCGACTGCGGCGCGATTTCGCCATCGACCTTGATGGCGGGCGGGAAGCCGGCAGCAATGAACAAGTCGGAGCCTTTCTTCTGCACCAGCAGGCGCAGCAAGTCATGCATGAATTTAAGCGCCTGTTCTCTTTCCATCGTGGCTTTTCCCTTAACCGTTGAAATTGTCCTTGTTGGCGGCCTTCCCTCTCGCCTCGCCCAAGGAGATGACGTTGCGGCGGACGAGATCGGCAAGGTGCTGATCCAGCGTCTGCATGCCGACCGCCTGATTGGTCTGGATGGCCGAATACATCTGCGCCACTTTCGCTTCGCGGATCAGGTTGCGGATGGCCGGCGTGCCGATCATGATCTCGAACGCCGCCACCCGTCCCTGGCCGTCCTTGGTCTTCAACAAGGCCTGCGAAATGACGGCGCGCAGCGATTCGGAAAGCATCGAGCGCACCATTTCCTTTTCCGCCGCCGGAAAAACGTCAATCACGCGGTCGATGGTTTTCGCCGCCGAACTGGTATGCAGGGTGGCGAAGACCAGGTGGCCGGTTTCAGCCGCCGTCAGCGCCAGACGGATTGTTTCCAGATCGCGCATCTCGCCCACCAGAATCACATCCGGATCTTCGCGCAGGGCCGAGCGCAAGGCGTTGCTGAAAGACTGCGTGTGCGGCCCCACTTCGCGCTGGTTGATGAGGCACTTCTTCGGTTCGTGCACGAATTCGATCGGGTCCTCGATGGTCAGAATGTGGTTGCGTTCGTTCTCGTTGATGTAGTCGATCATCGCCGCCAGCGTGGTCGACTTGCCCGAGCCGGTCGGCCCGGTCACCAGCACCACGCCGCGCGGATATTCGGCGATGTCCTTGAAAACTTTCGGACAGTCGAGATCTTCCAGCGTCAGCACTTTCGACGGAATGGTGCGGAACGTGGCGCCGGCGCCGCGCTGCTGGACAAACGTGTTCACGCGGAAGCGCGCCAGATTCGGAATCTCGAAGGAGAAATCGCACTCCAGATTTTCCTCGTAGTGCTTGCGCTGGTTGTCGTTCATGATGTCGTACACCATGCTGTGCACGTCCTTGTGCTCCATCAACGGCAGGTTGATGCGCCGCATGTCGCCATGCACGCGGATCATGGGCGGCAGGCCGGCCGAGAGGTGCAGGTCGGAGGCTTTGTTCTTGACGGAAAAGGCCAGCAGTTCGGTAATGTCCATGATGCGGCTCCGTGGCGCCGGAAATCGGGCGGGAATGAAAGGAATCAGTCAAAAAACGGGTATGTCGCAATGATATACTTGGCCTGGATTTTCAGGGTAATTATGACAACTATTTGCGCCAACTTGCAAACTGTCCGGGCGCGCATCGCGGCGGCAGCGGAAACGGCCGGCCGGTCAACCGGCGGGATCAGCCTGCTGGCGGTCAGCAAAACCTTTCCGGCGCGGCAGGTGCGCGAAGCCGCCGCTGCGGGGCAACGCGCCTTCGGCGAAAATTATGTGCAGGAAGGTCTCGCCAAAATCCAGTCCCTCGCCGATATGAATCTGGAATGGCATTTCATCGGCCCCTTGCAAAGCAACAAGGCGCGCGCGGTGGCCGAACATTTTCACTGGGCGCACAGCATCGACCGCGTGAAGATCGCCGAGCGGCTGGCGGCGGCGCGCGGTTCTCAGCGGCCGCCCCTGCAAGTCTGTCTTCAGATCAACGTCAGCGGCGAAGCCAGCAAGCATGGCGTCAGCCCCGGCGAGACGGCGGCGCTGGCGCATGCCGTCGCCGCGCTGCCGAATCTGCGGCTGCGCGGCTTGATGGCGATCCCCGAACCGACGGAAGATCAGGCGCTGACGCGGCGGCGCTTCGCCGCGCTGCGCGCCTTGCGCGACACGCTCAACCGCGACGGGCTGGCGCTCGACACCTTGTCGATGGGCATGTCCCACGACCTTGAAGCGGCGGTGCTGGAAGGCGCCACCATCGTGCGCGTCGGCACGGCCATTTTCGGCGGGAGAACGCGAGCATGAACATTACTTTCATCGGCGGCGGCAACATGGCCAACGCCCTCATCGGCGGCTTGCTCAAGCAAGGCTTCGCCGCCGCCGGCATCACCGTCATCGAGCCGCTGGCGGAAAACCGGGAACGCCTGTCCCATGCGTTCGGCATCACCTGCCGGCCGACGGCGGACGCCGCCATTTCCAGCGCCGACGTGCTGGTGCTGGCGGTCAAGCCGCAGCAAATGCAGGAGGCGCTGACGCCGCTCTCCGGTACGCTCTCCGGTTCCTCTGGTTCCCTTCCCCTGGTCATCAGCATCGCCGCCGGCGTCAGGACAAGCGCGATTTCGCGCTGGCTGGGCGGCTACGGCAAACTGGTGCGCGCCATGCCGAATACGCCGGCGCTGATCGGCGCCGGCATCACCGGGTTGTACGCCGGCCCGCTGGTCGACGCCGCCGGACGGCGGCAGGCCGAGCAAGTGCTGGGCGCCGCCGGCGCGACGCTGTGGGTCGACGATGAATCCATGATGGATGCCGTCACCGCCGTATCCGGCAGCGGCCCGGCGTATGTGTTCTACTTTATCGAATCCCTCCGCGACGCCGCGCTCGCACTCGGCTTTTCCGCCGATCAGGCAAAAACGCTGGCCATCGAAACCGTCACCGGCGCGGCGGCGCTTGCCTCGGGCAGCGCGGAAGACGTGGCCGTGCTCAGGCAGCGCGTCACCTCGAAGGGCGGCACGACCGAAGCGGCGCTCGCTTCCCTGCACGCGGATGATTTCAAGGCCGCCATCCTGCGGGCCGTCCGCGCCGCCGAAGCGCGCGGCCGCGAACTGGGCGGCCCGGATTGATGCTGACCAACCTTCTGCTGCTGATCCTCGACACCGTCAGCGGATTTTTCGTTTTCCTGCTGCTGATCCGCTTCTACATGCAATGGCGGCGGGTTTCCTTCCGCACCCCGTTCGGCCGCTTCGTCATCGCCGTCACCGACTGGCTGGCGCGCCCGGCCCGGCGCGTGATTCCCGGCGTGGCCGGGCTGGATCTGCCATCTCTTGCCGGCGCGCTCGTCCTGCGCAGCGTTTATCTGGCGATCGCATTCTGGCTGGCGGATTTTTCCTTCGGCGCCCATATCGGCATCGCCGCGCCGGTGATTCTCGCCATCGCGGTCGTCGAGCTGATGCGCTTCTCGGTCTATCTGCTCATCGGCGTCGTGCTCGTCGCGGCGGTACTGTCATGGGTCAATCCCCGCGCGCCGCTGGCGCCCTTGTTTGACAGCCTGTCGCGTCCCTTTCTGCGGCCTTTCCGGCGTTTCATTCCACCCATCGCCAACGTCGACATCTCCCCGCTGATCCTGCTGCTGGCGCTGCAAATCGCGCTGATGCTGCTGGCCTGGCTGCGAGCGGCGCTGGTGCCGCTGATCGCATGAGCGCCGTCTGGCTGCGGCGCGAAGCGGAGGGCAGCTACATTCTGCATCTGCACGTGCAACCGGGCGCCAAGCGCACCGGCATCGCCGGACTGCACGGCGGCGCACTGAAGATCCGGCTCGCCGCGCCGCCCGTCGAGGGCAAGGCGAACGCCGCGCTGACCGCCTTTCTGGCAGAGGAATTGAACGTCACGCGGGCGCAGGTGGACATCATCGGCGGCGACACGTCGCGTCAGAAACGGCTGCGCATCAGCGGCGTTGCCGACGAAGCAATCGCCGCCTTCACAGACAAATACAGCGTAAGTTAGCGCCCGCTTTCGAAGGCGATGTGGCCGTCGATCAGTGTGGCGCGCACCCGGCCGGGTAGCCGCTGACCGAGGAAAGGCGTGTTTTTGCCTTGGCTGAGGAGGGATTCGCGCGTTACGTCGACGCTGCCGTGCGGGTCGAACAGGCAGACATCGGCGCTGGCGCCGACGGAAAGATTGCCCGCCGCGATGCCCAGCACGCGCGCCGGATCGCAAGTGATGCGCGCCAGCGCGAGACTGAGCGGCAAGCGCATTTCCGCCGCCCACTTCAGGGTCAGCGGCAGCAGCAATTCCAGACCAGTGGCGCCGGCTTCGGCCTCGCCGAAGGGAACCTGCTTGGCGTCGTCGTCGACCGGCGCGTGGTCGGAACACAGCGCGTTGATGGCGCCCTCGGCCAGCCCCTGCCGCAAGGCTTCGCGGTCGCGCCCGGCGCGCAGCGGCGGCATCAGGCGGGCGTGCGGATCGAAGTAGCCGATGTCGGCCTCGGATAAGTGCAGGTGGTTGACCGAGACATCGCAAGTGGCGGCGATGCCGCTCAGGCGCGCCGCGCAGATCATCTCCAGCGCCGCCGCGCTTGAAATGCGCGTAAGGTGAATGCGCACGCCGGTGTCCCGCGCCAGTTGCAGGATGGTGGAGACGGCAATCGTCTCGGCGCTGGCCGGAATGCCGGGCAGCCCGAGCCGGGTTGCGACCTCGCCGTCGTGGGCGACGCCGTCCCGGCCGAGGAAAGGGTCCTGTGCCTGCAACCAGACGGCGAAATCGAATGTGGCGGCATATTGCAGCGCCCGCAGCAAGACCTGGGTATCCACCACCGGCGTCTGCGCCTGTCCGAAGGCGACGCAGCCGGCTTCGTGCAATTCGGCCATTTCCGTCAGCCGCTCTCCGGCCAGGCCGAGGGTGAGCGCGCCGATGGGATAAACATGGGCGAAACCGGAGTGCCGGGCGCGATGCTTGAGCATTTCGACCAGACCGGGTTCGTCGAGCGGGGGATCGGTGTCGGGTGGACAGGCGAGGCTCGTCACGCCGCCGGCCGCCGCCGCCGCCATTTCGGATTCGAGCGTGGCCCGGTATTCGAGTCCGGGTTCGCGCAGCCGGGCCGACAGGTCGACCAGACCGGGGCAGACGACCAGCCCGGCGGCGTCGATAACGCGGTTGGCGGCGAAGCCGTCGGGCGCGGCGCCGATCGCCGCAATCCGCCCGGCGGCGATGAACAGATCCCGTTGCGCGTCGACGCCGTTGGCGGGGTCGATCAGGCGGCCGTTCTTGATGTGGATTTTCATCCGCTCACGCTCCCGCCAGCATGCTCATCACCGCCATACGCACGGCGATGCCGAAGGTGACTTGCGGCAGGATCACCGCATGCGGCCCGTCGGCGACGGCGGAATCAATCTCGACGCCGCGATTCATCGGTCCCGGATGCATGACAATCGCGTCGGGCCGGGCGCAGTGCAGCTTTTCCGCCGTGAGGCCGTAGGATTTGAAAAATTCCTGCGGGCTGGGCAGCAGCGCCCCTTTCATGCGCTCGTTCTGCAAGCGCAGCATCATCACCACATCGACATCCTTCAGGCCGGCGCGCATGTCGTGAAAAACCCGCACGCCAAGCTGGCTGATGTCCGCCGGCAGCAGGGTTTTCGGGCCGATCACCCGCACTTCCGGCACGCCGAGCGTGGTCAGGGCGTGAATTTGCGAACGGGCGACGCGTGAGTGCAGCAAGTCGCCGACGATGGCCACCACCAGATTGTCGAAGCGCTGCTTGTAGTGGCGGATGGTGTACATGTCGAGCAGGCCCTGCGTCGGGTGCGCGTGGCGTCCGTCGCCGGCGTTGATGACATGAATGTGCTCCAGCCCCATCGCCGCCAGATGCTGGGCGATCAGGAACGGCGCGCCGCTGGAGGCGTGGCGCACGACGAACATGTCGGCCTGCATGGCGCAGAGGTTGTCCACCGTGTCGAGCAGCGTTTCCCCCTTCGAGGTCGAGGAGGTGTTGATGTTCAGGTTGATGACGTCGGCGGAGAGCCGCTTCGCCGCGATCTCGAACGTGGTGCGGGTGCGCGTCGAGTTCTCGAAGAACAGGTTGAAAACGCTTTTGCCGCGCAGGAGCGGCAGTTTTTTCACCTCGCGCTCGGCCACCACCGTGAAAGGCGTCGCCGCTTCCAGAATGGCGGTGAGAATCTCGCGCGGCAAGCCGTCGATCGTCAGCAAGTGCTGCAACTCTCCGTTCCGGGTGAGCTGCGGATTACGCATCGATCAGCCTCAGGTTCAGCTTGCCGGCTTCGTCGCGTTCAAGCTGAAGGTTTTTTTCCGGCGCGATGAACAGGGTTTCGCCGGCCCAGCGCGGGCAGATCGGCAATTCGCGGCCGCCCCGGTCGATCAGCACCGCCAGATCGATGCGGCTGGCGCGGCCATAGTCGAACAGTTCATTCATGGCGGCCCGGATGGTGCGGCCCGTGTAGAGCACATCGTCGACGATGATGATGGGCCGATCTTCCACCTCGAAGGGAATTTCGGAGGACTTGATCTGCGGATGCAGCCCGTTGCGGCTGAAATCGTCGCGGTAGAAGGAAACGTCGATGCGGCCCAGCGGCGTGCCGAGACCGAGGGCGGCGTGCAGGCGCTCGGCCACCCATACCCCGCCGGTATGGATGCCGACGAGGGCGGCGCCGGACGGCAGATCCGGCCGCAGGCGCTCGGCGAGGGCGGCGCACAGCGTTTCGGCGTCAGGCAATGGCATCGGCGGCATCGAAATAATCTTGCAGAATATGTTGCGCAGCAACGGCGTCCAGTTTGCCCTTGCGCGCTTTCCAGTCAAGCCCCGCTGCGCGCAATTCGGACTCGGCGGCGGCGGATGTCAGCCGCTCATCGGTCAGCGCCACGGGCAGGCCGAAGCGACCGCGCAACTGGTTGGCGAAGCGGCGGCAGCGGGCGGTCATGGCGTGCTCGCCGCCGTCCAGCGCCAGCGGCAGGCCGACCACC
The DNA here is from genome assembly GCA_031277315.1 of Zoogloeaceae bacterium. Classification (GTDB taxonomy): domain Bacteria; phylum Pseudomonadota; class Gammaproteobacteria; order Burkholderiales; family Rhodocyclaceae; genus Desulfobacillus. Next base: position 31,709 of record JAITMP010000032.1, read on the forward strand.
AGCAGCGACGGCTGCCATTCCTCGATGAGGCGGGCAAGCGCCGCGAAACGCGCCGCGTTGGTTTCGGCTTCGAGCGTGATCAGGGCATGCGCCTGTTTCAAGAGCGTCTCGCCGACGGCGACGCCGATGCGCTTGAGTCCGAAATCGAACGCCAGAACAGTGCCTTGGGCGACCGGCGCGGAGGCGGGAGAACAGGCGGAAAAATCGGGGGCAGCCATCAAAGCCGGCATTTTACGCCTGAATGCCGTCGTAATCACCGGCTCAGGCATGGCCCGCCACGTCCGACAGATTGGCCAGATCGAAACCCAGCAACTGGATCGCCGCCGGCAAGCGTTCCTCGGGCGGCAGACTGAACATGACTTGGGCATCCGCCGCCACCGTCAGCCAGGCGTTTTGCGCCAGCTCGTGCTCAAGCTGGCCGGCGGCCCAGCCGGCGTAACCGAGCGAGACGATGAAATCCTCCGGCTGCCCGGCGCTGCCGATCGACTGGAGCACGTCGCGCGAACTGGTCAGGCCCAGCCCGTCCTTCACCGGCAAGGTGGCCTGCCATTTATCGAGCGGACGATGCAGGACGAAGCCGCGGTCGGTCTGCACCGGGCCGCCGAACATCACCGGCAGGCCGGCGAAGCGTTTTTCCTCAAGGGGAATGCCAACGCGGTCAAGCAGCGTCTCCAGCGTCATGCCGAGCGGCCGGTTGATGACGATGCCGAGCGCGCCCTGCTGATTGTGTTCGCAGATGTAAGTCAGCGTGCGGGCAAAATTCGGATCCGCCATGGCGGGCATGGCGATCAGGAAGTGATGCGTGAGATCAACGTGCTGTGACATCCCGCTATTGTAATCCCCGCCGCCGGTGAAGGTTGGAACCGGCGGCAATATCTAGGCAAGAAGCCGGGCGGCTTCCCCCTGTCGCCGTAACAGCGTGACCGCTTGCTTGTCGAAAGACACGAAGGTTTCCCCGCCCAGCCAGGCGCCCTCATAGGCCATGGCGCCGTCGGCAAAATCTCCCCCCGCTTCCAGCAGCGCAAGCCCGGCTTCCACGGCGGGCCGGTTCATGACGACATTGCCGGCATCAAGCAAAGCGCGGATCGCCGCCGCGATATCTGCCTGTGCCAACCGGGCGCCCCGGCGAAGTATCCAGACCAACTCGCACAGACAGGGCAGCGGAACGGCGATCAAGGTCGCTTCCTTGAGCAGCGCGCGAGCGGCTCGGCATTGGGCGGGATCGTCTTGCAGGATCGCCCGCGCGAGCACGTTGGTATCGACGGCAACCTTCATTTGCCGCCGAATTCATCGGCCCAGCCCGCCGCCACGATTTCGTTCATTTCCTCGATTGTCAGCGGCTGCGCCATCTTCACTTTGCCGTCGAGAACATGCAGGAAGCCGTCGATGCTGCCGGCGGGCCGCGCGGCCCGCACTCGCAACTCGCCGCCGGGCAGTTTTTCAAAAGCAACCCGTTCCCCCGGCTTGATGCCGAGGTGTTGCAGCAAATCCCGCTTCAGCGTGACTTGCCCTTTCACCGTGACCGCGAGCGATGTCATCATGACCTCCATTACCTGCCCTGCAATGTAATGAAAATCTGCATTACCGTCAATCCCGGATTGCCCGTTTCGCAATGGGCGCGGAGAAAACAATCAACCCGCGTTTGCCGTCTGCCGGGTGTAGCCGGCGACTAGCGACAGCAGTTCTTCTTCCTGATACGGTTTGCCGAGGTAGTGGTTGACGCCGATTTCTTTAGCGTAGCTGCGGTGCTTTTCCGCCATGCGCGAGGTGATCATGATGATCGGCACGTTTTCCAGACGGGCGTCGGCGCGCACGTTGCGCGTGAGTTCAAAGCCGTCCATGCGCGGCATTTCGATGTCCACCAGCATGACATCCGGCACGACGTCGGCGAGTTGATCAATCGCGTCGAGGCCGTCCTTGGCGGTGAGCACGTGGTAGCCCTCGCGCGCCAGCAACCGGCCCGTGATCTTGCGCACCGTGAGGGAATCGTCCACCACCATCACCGTCGGCAGATGCGCGGGCGCGGGGGTCGCCGGCGCGGCGGCTTCGATGGCGGCTTCGGCGGCATACGATCCGGTTGCGCGGCCGGCGAGGACGATCGGGTTGAGAATCAGCGCGATCTCGCCGTCGCCCAGCACGGTGGCGCTGGTGATGCCGGCCACTCTGGCCAGTTGCGGCCCGATGTTCTTGACGACCAGTTCCTGATTGCCGCGCAGCTCATCAATCTGAATCGCCACCCGCTGCGCGGCGGCGCGCAGCAAAAGGAACGGCTGGCGGCGTTGCGGCAGCGGCAGCGGCAACGACCGCGGCGCGGCGGGATCGCCGAGCAAGCGCGACAGGAGATGGCAGGGGTAACGCTGATCCAGCCATTCGATGGCGCCCTCGGCGCGGATTTTTTCGACTGCCGCGTCATCGAGTTCCATCACCTGCTCAACCATCACCGATGGAATCGCGTAGGTGCGCCCATTCACCCGCACCAGCAAGCCCTGCATCACCGCCAGCGTCAGCGGCAGGTAGATACGGAAGCGGGTGCCCTGGCCCGGCGTCGAGGCGACTTCGGTGCGGCCGCCAAGCTGCGCGGTTTCGGTTTTCACGACGCCCATGCCGACGCCGCGGCCGGCCGTTTCGGACAGCTTTTCCGCCGTCGAGAAGCCGGGCAGGAAAATGAATTCCGTCAGGGCTGCCTCGTCGGCGGGCTGTCCGGGCGCGAGCAGGCCCCGCTCGACGGCCTTGGCCTGAATGCGCGCAAGATCGAGGCCGGCGCCATCGTCGGCCATCTCGATGACGACTTCGTTGCCTTCCTGCGACACGGTCAGGCTGATTTCGCCGACCGCCGGCTTGCCCGCCGCTTGCCGCCGAGCGCCTGATTCAAGGCCGTGGGTGACGGCGTTGCGCAGCAAGTGCTCAAGCGGGCCGGTCATTTTTTCCAGCACGGAACGGTCGAGTTCGATTTCGCCGCCCTGAATGTCGAGGCGGGCTTGCTTGTCCATTTCCTTCGCCGTCAGCCGGACGACGCGATAGAGCCGGTCCACCACGGTATTGAACGGCACCATGCGCACGCTCAACAGCGATTGGGACAGATCCCGGTTCAGCCGCGCCTGACCGCCGATGGCCGAATCGGTGTGGTCGAGGTTGCGCAGCAATCCATGCTGGGCGGTGGTGACGTCGTTGACGCTCTCCGCCATCATGCGGGTGATTTCCTGAAAGCGCGTGAAGCGGTCGAGTTCAAGCGGATCGAACCCGGCTGCCGATTCCTGGGCCTGCGCCATGCGCGACTGCATCTGGGATTCGGCCTGGATTTCGATTTCGCGCAACTGGCTGCGCAGGCGGATCACGCTTTCCGTCAGATCGAGCAGGGAACCGCGCAGGGTGCGCATTTCGCCCTCGATGCGGGAACGCGCAATGGAAATCTCGCCGGCCTCGTTGACCAGCCGGTCGACCAGATCGGCCCGCACCCGCAGCATGGCGTGCGCGGCGGCGGTTCCGCTCTCGCCTTCCTCTTTTCCGCTTTCCCACGTCCGCGCGGCCTGTTCCGGCCGGACGGCGGCGGGCTGAATGGCGGCTTGGGCTGCAGTGATCGCTTCAGGCGCGCTTGTTTCCGCCGCGACGGCGCGCTGGCCCAAGTCGTCGAGCAGCAAATTGACGCGATCAAACGCAGCGTCGAACTCGTCGAAGAATTGCGGCGTCACCGCCTTGGCGGTCAGCGCCTCTCCCAGCCGCGTCTCGATGCCGTGCACCAGTTCGCCCATGCTCGCGGCGCCGGCCATGCGGGCGCTGCCTTTCAGGGTGTGCAACAGCCGCGCCAGCGCAGCGGGCGCCTTCTCGTCCTGCGGATCAGCATGCCAGTGGCGCAGTTCAACGCCGATTTCGCGCGCCAGATCGGTAGCTTCCTCGACGAAGACCGGCAGCAGTTCAGCGTTGAGATCGTCCTTCGGATGTGGACGGCCTTCCGTGCCCGCCGGGTCAACAACGGGCGTCTCTTCAACGGGTGGGGCGAGCGGGGCAAGCGGTGTTTTTTCAACCGGCGCAGACTCCGGCTCCGGCGGCGCTTCGGCAGCCGTCGCGCCAGAAGCGTTCCCGGCGGACGGCTCCGGGGCAGGTACGACGCTCAGTTCAACGGCGGCCGGCGGCGTCGCCCGCGTCATTTCATCGAGTTCTGCGGCAAGGCCGTCCGCGTCATGCGGGATGCGCTGCTCGGCGACGGCGGCAACCATGGCATCGAGCGTCGAAACCACCGTTCCGAGCAGGCCGATCTGCCCGCTGTTGCACGCCTGACCGCTGCGCGCCATCCGCAGCAGCGTGTGTTCGAGCGCGAGCGCCAGATGATGCGCCGGCATGATGCCGACAGTGCCGGAGATGCCGGCCAGCGTGTGGGCGGCGCGCACCATTTCTTCCGGCGGCATCCGCAACGTCAGTTTGAGCGTGTTGAGATTCTGCCGCAGGGCAGAAAGGTAAGTGCGCGCTTCACCGAGATACAGATCGTAGAGGGTGCGGGAAATGACGAAATCGCCCAAGGCGACCGTGTCGTCAGCCGCCGGCGCGACGCTGGCAGGCGCCGCTGTTTCTTCCGCGACGGCTTCGGCATCTTCGGTAGCGGCAGTTTCGGCGTCCTGCGTGATGTCCTCGCCCGCTTTCACCCGTTCGGCGAGCGCCGCCAGCGCCGCCGCGCCGGCGGGCGTGCCGCCGCCCGCTTCCAGTTGCTTCACCCAGTCGACAAACAGAGCGTGCGCTTTTTCGATCAGCCGGTAGAGCGAGGGCGAGGGGTCTTGTTCGGATTGCCGCCATTTGTTCATGACCTGCTCGACGGCCCAGGCCGTCTCGCCCAGATCGGCCAGCCCGACCATCCGGCCGCTGCCCTTCAGGGTGTGGAAGCCGCGATTCACCGGCGTCAGCAGATTGCGGTCGTGCGGCGCGGCGCGCGACAGTTCGAGGTGCTTGGCGATCGTGTCCAGCACTTCGTGCGCTTCCTCGAAGAAGATGGCGAGCAGCTCGGCATCAATGCTTTCCTCCGCCGGAGATGCCGCTTCTTCCGCCGCCTTCATCGCCTTCTCGGGCGCGATACGGGCGATGGTTTCTTCGATCCGCGCCAGCGGCGCTTCGGCCAAGGCCGTCAGAGCAGCCTGCGCGGCTTCTTCCAGTTCGGCATCCGCCACCAGACTGGCGTCCTGACGGAGGGTGTCGAGATGCTGCTTGAGCCGTTCGCGGACGCCTTCGTCCTGCGGCTGGTCGCGCAGCGCCCGGACCAGATCCGGGAGTTCGCGCTTTTGCCGCTCCAGCCCTTCCTCGATCGAGGGCGTGGCGGGCGCGCCTTCCTCGGCGGGCGGCGTCTTCGGCTGCGCGGGCTTGAGAATTTCGTCCAGATCGGCGGGGCCGTACTGGAGCGCCTCGACGAAGAAGCCGAGCGCCGAGAGCTTGTCCGCGACCTGCTCGAAGTCTTCCCGCCGCAGCGCCGCGTCGGGCTTGGCGAACGCCTGAATGCGGGCTTCGCATTCGCGCAGGACGGCCACCGCGCGATCCTGATTCAGGATCACCAGCGCCCCTTCGATCTGCTTGAGCGGGCCGTCCAGCGCCGACAGTTCGTCGCGGCGGCGGGTATCGCGGAAGAAAGCGTCGAGCGCCTGCTCGATCCGGGACAGATTGGCGAGAATCTCCCGCGCCACTTGGCCCATCATCAAACTTTCCTGCGCGCGACGGGTGATTTCGTCGAGGAGCGGGGCTGAGAGTTGCGTCAAGTCTTCGCCGTGCATCATGGCGGTGAAGCGGTTGAGAACGGCGTCGACCTGCTGCGGGAAATCCGCGCCCAGCCGGGCGTAGTTTTCGATCGCGTTCTCAGTCAGCAGCAGGGCCGTGGCGACTTCCATCGCCGTGGCGTCGTTTTCCCTCAGCGGATCCTTGCGCAGCCACTTGGCGATTTCGACGATGCCGCCGATCAGCCGCGCCAGATCGGCGTTGATCAGCCCGCCGCCCTTGCTCTCCAGCGCGACGACGTCCTTGTGAAACTGCGGCAGGGCGGCGGCCGCGCCGGCGCAGAATTCGTTGAGGGATTTCTTGGCGGCGGCAAGCGCATTGCGCATCGCCAGCAGCACCGGCTTGAGCGGTTCAATGTCGAGATTGCCGGGCACCAGCGCGTCAAGCTGATACGCCTCCCGGACTTGCCGCACCCGCGCACTGACACCCTGGCCGCCCTCGGCGACGGCGACGAAGTAGAGGGCGTCGCGCATCAGGCGCTCCGCCACCGGCTGCGCGCCTTCGAGCAGACGCCGCATTTGCAGGTCGATACGGGCGCACAGTTTCTTGATCTGGAAGTCGACCGGCACCTGCCGCTCGGCCAGCGCGTCGAGCAAGGCCACCGAAACCCACCAGAACGCGCGCGCCGACGGTAGCGCCTGGGTGGCTTCGATGGCGGCCACGGCTTCGCGCATTTCGACGACGCCGCTCACGTCATCGACATCGCGCAGCCAGCGCAGGAAGCCGCGCTCGAAACGTGCCCGCTCGGTTTTCAGCCGCTTGGCTATCTTGTCGGCGGACAACGGCGGCGGCTCATCGGTCCGCTTCGGCGGATGCAAGGAAAGGTCGGGAAAGAACAAGTCGCCCGGCGCGACACGCTCGACGCCGCGCGCGGCTTGCAGGTCGCGATAGACAGGCAGCAGTTTCAGCGTTTGATTCGGCAGGCCTTTCGCCACCTCGTCGAGGTAATCGCGCACGGCCGTGATCGCCTTTTGCGCCAGTTCGCCGACGGCCGGCGTGGTGGCGACGCTCCCGCTCCCGGCGTCGGAGAGCAACTGCTCGATCATGTCCACGACTTGCGCGACGCCGTCCAGTCCGACGATCGACAGCGCGCCCTGCGCTTGATGCAGATGGGTGCCGGCGAATTTGAGTTGGGCCGAATCGTCGGGGTTGGCGCCGAACTTGTCGAGCGTTTCGTGCGCGCGCCCCAGCGCGAGGTCGATCTCGCCCTTGACCCAGGAGAGCGGGCCAAGATCAAGATCGGTGATGGCAGCCATCGTCTCGCCCGCCTCGTCGCCGGATTAGACCTTGAAGCCCGACACCGAGCTTTTCAGTTCAGTAGCCAGTTCGGCGAGCTGGGCGATCGATACGGCCGTCTGCTGGGTGCCGGCGCCCGTCTGCTCGGTCGTGCGCAGGATGCCCTGCATGTTCTGCGCCACGCGGGCGGCGTTCTCGGCCTGCTGCCGTGTGGTGGCGGAAATTGATTCGATCAGCGAAGCCAGGTTGGTCGACACCGACGAAATTTCCTGCAGCGCCTGACCAGCGGCGTCGGACAGCTTGGCCCCTTCAACCACGCCCTGCGTTGAACTGTCCATGGCGGAAACAGCGTTGTGCGTGTCGGTCTGAATCGTCTTGACGATGGCCGCGATCTGCTTCGTCGCCTCGCCGGAACGTTCGGCCAGCCGCTGCACTTCTTCAGCCACCACCGTGAAACCGCGGCCCGCTTCGCCGGCGGAAGCGGCTTGAATGGCGGCGTTCAGCGCCAGCACGTTGGTCTGCTCGGTAATGTCGGAAATCAGTTCGACGATTTCGCCAATCTCCTGCGACGATTCGCCAAGGCGCTTGATCCGCTTCGAGGTTTCCTGAATCTGATCGCGGATTTCGTCCATACCCTTGATGGAGTTCTCCACCGCCTCGGCGCCCTTCTGCGCGGCGTCGAGCGACTGGCGCGCGACCTGGGCGGATTCCATCGCCTCGCTCGATACCTGACGCATCGACTTTGCCATGTCGAGCGCGTTGTCGCCGGCCTGCCTGATCTCGTGCGACTGCCGCTCGGTGGCGGCCAGCAGTTCGTTGGAAGTTTGCTGGGCGGCTGCGGAAGCGGCGGTAACGTGGCCGGCGGCAGTGTTGATGCGCCCGACCAGCACGCCGAGTTCCTCGACCGTGTAGTTCACCGCGTCGGCGATGGCGCCGGTGATGTCTTCCGTCACCGTGGCGCGCGCCGTCAGGTCGCCGTCGGCCAGATCGCCCAATTCGTTCATCAACCGCAAAATCGCTTCCTGACTGGCATCGTTGGCGGCTTCCGCCTCGCGCTGCTGCAGCCGGGCCTGTGTCTGCGCCAAGTTCGACTCATCCCTGAACGCCTTGGTTATCAGGATCAGGGTAATAACAGCCAACAAGGCGAAGAAACCGATGAGCCATATGTTGGTAACCCGGCCGGCGCTTTCTGCGGCGTAGGCATCGGACAAGTCGGTGGCGGCTTGAAGCAGCGGGCCGCTGTCCTGCAGGATCCGGCTGCCCGTCTGCTTGGCCTGGATCAGGTACTCCATGTTGCCGAGAATGCCGGCGATGGCGTCCTCATGGGCCTTGAAGTCCGCGCCCAATTTTTGCTTGGTCTGCGCATCGGTGCCGCCAAGGGCGGCAAGCGCATCGCGGAAGACATCGGTATCCTTGCCCAACAGGGGAGACGCTTCCCATAGTTGAAAAATGGTATACCAACTTTTTGTATTGGCATCCCTGCCTAACAGGGAAGACGCTTCCGGATCAATGGCGGCGGCAACCAGCAGGGCATTCACGTTTTTGACCAGACGCTGCGTCAGCATCACCAGTTGATTGGCGGCGGCGATTTCGGACGCCGGCGCGCTTGTCTGCAACTTCAGGGCAGCCACCTGCTTGGACAGATCAAGGAAATGCGGGCTTTTCTCGTTGATGACCCCGACCGCTTCGCCCAGCTTTTGCAGGCTTTTCTCCTGCGCCAGGATCAGCGTGACGTTCTGGCCGGTTTTTTCCCACTCCTCGGTCAAGGCGCGCAAAGCGGGCTGGATCCGGTCCGAACTGGGCGGCACGCTGATCCCGTCAATCGTGCCGCCCTCGGTAACATGATCGAGCAGGGCGGCAAAAGTGTCGCGCGCCTTCTTCAACTCGACGAAAGCGGCAGCGTTGCCCCGCGTGGTCAACTGAGTTGATTTGGCGATCTCCTGCGAGAGCATGCGCATCTGTCCGGCGGCCGAGGCGTAAGCCACTTCATTCCTGTCGGCGCGGTTGTCGAGCCAGACGACCAGCACCAAAAGAGCCATGAAGAGCACGAACAGGGCGCCCAGCACTTCGTAGTGCCGACCACCCAGCGTGTGGCTGATTCCGGGCTGTTTGCTGTTCTGCCCGGTCTCAAAGATCGTTTGACCGCTCAGTTTTGAAGCCATGCCATTCTCCCCAGTGTTCAGTATCCAGCGCCGTTGTGTTTAACTGCTCCGGTGGTCATGCCAGTCCGATTTCCAGAAACGCCGACTGACCAAGTAAATTTCTCAGGTTCAACCGCTTCCAGAGCGTGCCCTGCGGATCGGCATACTGCTCACCGACCCACGGTCGTGAATCGGCTTCGGACGGGCGCGGTTCCATCTGGTCCGGGCTGCGCAAACCGAGGGCGCGATTGACCAGTAACGCGCTGTTGATGCCGAAGCGCGCGCCGACGATGAGCAAGCGGCTGTCGGCATTCCGCGGCGTCATGTCGCCGCCCTGAAAAGCCGAGAAGTCGACCACGCCATAGAGCGCGCCCCGGATGTTGGCGATGCCGCAAAACCAGGGCTTGGTGAGCGGCACGCTCGTCAGCGGCGGCAAAGGAACGATCTCGCCCGAGTCGGCCAGATCGAGCAGCCAGTAGTCCCTGCCCGCCAGCACGCCCAGCATGGCTTGTGATGTTTGCCCCGCCCGCGCGCTGGTCAGGCGTTGAACCAGATTTTCCTGAAACTCCCGCAGGCTGAGTTTTTTCCTGGTCATCGGCAGACGGTCGCTCAACCGAGCGCGGCGATTTTTTCCAGCAGCACTTTCGGGTTGATCGGCTTCACCAGATAGTCGTTGGCGCCCTGGCTCACGCCCCAGATCTTGTCAGTTTCCTGCCCCTTGCTGGTGCACATGATGACCGGAATGTACTTGGTTTTTTCGTCGCGCTTGATCTTGCGGGTGGCCTGGTAGCCGTTCATGACCGGCATGACGACATCCATCAGGATCAGGTCGGGCATTTCGGATTTCGACTTGGCGATCGCTTCTTCGCCGTTCGTGGCGGCGCTGACTTCATAGCCATTCCGGGCAAGCAGTTCGCCCAGCACATGGCGTTCGGTGGGCGAGTCGTCGACGATGAGCACTTTCTTGATTGGCATGATGTCCCGCCTTCTGTCTAGGTAGTGGTGCGCGATGGCTGCGCGGGAAACGCGCCTCGGCTGCACTGCGGCGCGTGGGCGGCCACCTCCTTGAGCAAGCCGTCGCGGGTGAAAGGCTTGGTGAGATATTCATCAGAACCCGCCATGCGCCCGCGCGCGCGGTCAAAAAGGCCGTCTTTTGACGACAGCATGATGACGGGCGTGGCGCTGAAATAAGGGTTTTTCTTGATGAGGGCGCAGGTCTGATAGCCATCCAGCCGCGGCATCACGATGTCGCAGAAGATGATGTCGGGATGATGATCGGCGATTTTCGCCAGCGCATCGAAGCCGTCTTCCGCCAGAACGACCTGGCAGCCGGCCTGTGTCAGGAAAATTTCGGCGCTGTGACGGATGGTGTTGCTGTCGTCAATCACCATCACCTTGACGCCGTTCAGATTGGCAGCTTCTCCCACGATTTTCCGTCCTGTCGTCCGTCAGCAAGCAGGCCGATGCGCTTGCCGCCTCAAGCCATGTTGAAAATAGATGGAACTTTGTGGCCGGATTGCATAAACACATCGTACCATGAAAACAGCAACTTCCAAGTGATTCCTGATATTCAGGTTGAAACTTCGACAGACTTGAAATCCTGCTTGCGCGTGCCGCATTCCGGGCACAGCCAGTCGGCCGGAATATCTTCCCAACGGGTACCGGGCGGAATGCCTTCCTCGGGCAGGCCCGCCGCCTCGTCGTCATAGACGAAGCCGCAGATCGGGCACAGCCAGATGCTTGGGCGGGTTGCCGTCATGCGCGCATTCTCGGTTAGAATCAGATCAGTTTATCCTTCCATTTTCGGCTCCGCCAGTCAAATATTCCGCCCATGTCCGAAGATCTGCTGCCCCCGATCGTAATGGTGTTCGCCGCTTCCGACCCTTCCGGCGGCGCCGGCATTCAGGCCGATATCATGACGTTGTCCAGCATGGGCTGTCATCCGCTCTCGGTGATTACCGCGCTGACCGTGCAGGATTCGGCCGGCGTCGAGAGTGTGCTGGCGGTTGATGCCGACTGGGTTGCCGGTCAGGCGCGGGCTTTGCTTGAAGACATGCCGGTCGCCGCTTTCAAGATCGGCATGCTCGGCAGCGTGGAGAACATCGCCGCCATTGCCGAGATCGTTGCCGATTACCCGGAGATTCCCCTCGTGCTCGATCCGGTGCTGGCGTCGGGCAGCGGCGACGAACTGGCCAGCGAGGACATGATCGCCGCCCTGTGCGAACTGCTACTGCCGCAAACCACGCTGCTGACGCCGAACAGCCTCGAAGCGCGCCATCTGGCGACGGATGCGGACGACGCCGCAAGCGATCCCGATCTGCCCGAATGCGCCCGGCGTCTGGTGGATGCCGGCGCGGAATTCGTTCTCGTCACCGGCACGCACGAACCCGGCATGCAGGTCGTCAATTCCCTCTACGGCGAAGCCGGCCTGATCCGCGCCGACGCCTGGGAGCGGCTGCCCGACAGCTATCACGGTTCCGGCTGCACGCTGGCCTCGGCCATCGCCGCCAATCTGGCCAACGGTCTGGATGTCGCCGAGGCCGTGTATGACGCGCAGGAATACACTTGGCAGACACTCGCCAACGGCTTCCGTCCCGGCATGGGGCAGCATTTCCCCGACCGTTTTTTCTGGGTGCGCGAGCCTGAGGATGAATAAAGGCTGCCGCGCCAAGCTCCGCGCCGGCCTCTACGCCGTCACGCCCGACCTGCCCGATACCGATGATCTGCTTCAGCGCGTCCGCGCGGCGCTGGACGGCGGCGTCCGCCTTGTCCAGTACCGCAACAAGCCGGCGCTGGCGGCGTTGCGGCGCGAACAAGCGGCGGCCCTGCTGCGCCTGTGCCGCGACCACGGCGCGCAACTGGTCGTCAATGACGATCTGGCGCTGACGCTGGAAATCGACGCCGACGGCGCTCACCTCGGCGGCGAAGACGGCAGCCTCGCCACGGCCCGCGCCGCGCTCGGCCCGGACAAGATTCTCGGCGCCTCCTGTTACAACGATTTGGCGCGAGCGCGGCAAGCTCAGCGCGACGGCGCCGATTACCTCGCTTTCGGCAGCTTTTTCGCCTCGCCGACCAAGCCCGCCGCCGCGCGCGCGGAACCGGCTTTGCTGACGGCGGCGAGATCCGGACTCGGCCTGCCGGTCTGCGCCATCGGCGGCATCACGCTGCAAAACGCGCCGCGCTTGATCGCCGCCGGCGCCGATCTGCTGGCCGTCGTCACCGACCTGTTTCAGGCGCCGGACATCCGCGCCCGCGCCGCCGCCTACACCCTTCTTTTTTCCGAGCGAGTCCCCTCATGAGCAAGAACGAAGACCTGTTTCTCCGCGCCCAGAAAACCATTCCCGGCGGCGTCAATTCGCCAGTGCGCGCTTTCCGCTCCGTCGGCGGCGCGCCGCGCTTTTTCGTCCGCGGCGAAGGGCCGCATGTCTGGGACGCCGACGACCGGCGCTACATTGATTACGTCGGCTCCTGGGGGCCGCTGGTGCTCGGCCACACGCACCCGGACGTGCTGGCGGCGGTGCGCGACGCCGCCTCGCGCGGGCTGACCTTCGGCGCGCCGACCGAGGCCGAAATCGACATGGCGGAACGGCTGACGCAACTCTTGCCGGGGCTGGAGATGGTGCGTCTGGTTTCCTCCGGCACCGAGGCGACGATGAGCGCCATCCGTCTGGCGCGCGGCTTCACCGGCCGCGACGCGATCATCAAGTTTGAAGGCTGCTACCACGGCCACGCCGACAGCCTGCTGGTGAAAGCCGGCTCGGGCGCGCTCACTTTCGGCAATCCCTCCTCGGGCGGCGTGCCGGCGGATTTCGCCAAGCACACGCTGGTGCTCGACTACAACGACGCGCAGCAACTGGAAGACGCCTTCGCCCGCGCCGGCGACCGGATCGCCGCCGTCATCGTCGAGCCGGTCGCCGGCAACATGAACCTGATCCAGCCCGCGCCCGAATTCCTGCATGCCATGCGCCGGCTGTGCACACAGCACGGCGCGGTGCTGATCTTCGACGAAGTGATGACCGGCTTTCGCGTCGGCCTCGCTGGCGCGCAAGGCCGCTACGGCATCCGGCCCGACCTCACCACCCTCGGCAAGGTCATCGGCGGCGGCATGCCGGTGGGCGCTTTCGGCGGACGCCGCGACATCATGGAAAAGATCGCCCCGCTCGGCCCGGTGTATCAGGCCGGCACGCTCTCCGGCAGCCCGGTGGCGGTGGCGGCGGGTCTGGCGACGCTGAAACTCATCGCGCAGCCCGGCTTCTACGAACAACTGGCGGCGAAAACGCAGCGGCTGACGGACGGCCTGCAAGCCGAGGCAAAGCGGCATGGCGTGACGTTCAGCGCGCAAGCGGTGGGCGGCATGTTCGGCCTCTACTTCCGCGCCGCGCCGCCGTCCAGCTACGCCGAAGTGATGACCTGCGACAAGGAAGCCTTCAACCGTTTCTTCCACGCCATGCTGGACAAGGGCGTCTATTTCGCGCCCTCGGCTTTTGAAGCCGGCTTCGTCTCGGCGGCGCACACGGACGCCGATTTGTCGCTCACCTGCGCGGCAGCGGGCGAAGTTTTCTCACGCTTTTAGCGCGCATTTCGCATTGATTCTTGCGGAGGGTTTCATGAAGCATTCGGGCCTGTCAGTTTTTATCCTGATGATCGCGGTCTTTCTTGGCGGTTGTGTTTCAACGCCCCGTCTCCCGACCAACGATGCCGCCATTGAGGCGGCCAGAAGCGCTGATTTCTCTCTTGATACCAACTACCCCGCTGAGAAATTCAGCTACATATTGGAAAGCTCAAGTGCCCGAGTGAAAACCATAGACGGAAATAATCGGTATGGCGCAAAAGGGCTGCTCGTAAAACCCGGTTCGCATGATTTGCGCATTATGGGGTTCAGAAGACCTGAATATGCGGAAAGATATGTAGGAGGGGAACCCTTGGCGTTCTGGGTAGCGGGCGGGGATACGGTATCTTTTGTCTTTGAGCCGGGGAAATATTATTTTGCTGACCTTGGACTGTTTTCCGGCTTCGGAATAAAAGAAATCACGGACCCCGCCCTCATTGACAAGGCAAAAGCAAACGCAAAAGCAATCATTGAAACGACAAAAAAATATTTAGCGTTTTTCAAAAACAACCCCAGTCACCTGGCTGGCGCTTGGGATGCCACGATAGCAGCCTCTTTGGGCGCTAGCGAAACATCCCAATTTGTGTTTGATGCCAATGGCCGATTCAGACACAACCAGACGAATAATACGAGAGTCGTGGAAGGCCGGTATTTCTTCAATGAGGACAGCATTGTTTTATTTCCAGAAACCTATAACACAGCCGACATGACCCGGTTCAATACAAGATTTGTTGCTTGGCAGCTTGTCACAAAAACCTTGTCGTATACGCTTGCCGGCGATGTGTTAACCATCGCGGGATTCGGTCTTACCCTCGATCCTTGGACCGGCATAGATTGGTCCGGTGCCTACCGCCGGAAAGCGGGAAAGTAGCGTTGGCGAAAATAATACGGGCTTGATTTGCGCCAAGACATACCCATGTTGATAGTGGGAGAATTGCCATCATGAAAACCGTGCCCGTTCTGCCGCTCTCCGAGGCCAACCGCGAAGCCTTGCGCCGCCATTTCCTGAAACTGGACGCGGAGGATCTGCGGCTGCGCTTCGAGCACGTCATCAGCGAACTGACGCTGATGCGCTATGTCGACTCGATCGACTTCAAGCGCGACGCAGTGTTCGGCGTTTTCGACGGCGATCTGGCGCTGACCGGCGTGGCGCATCTGGGCCTGCGCGACGGCATCGCCGAATTCGGCGTCAGCGTCGTGCCCGGCCATCGCGGCGAGGGCATCGGCACGGCGCTCTACCGGCGCGCTTACGAATATTCCCGCAACCACCGCATCCAGACGCTGTTCGTGCATTGCCTGAAGGAGAACGCGCCGATGATGCACATCGCGCGCAAGGCCGGCATGGAGATCGTGCTTGACGCCGCCGAAGTGGAAGCCCATCTGCGCGTGCCGCCGGGCGACGGCACCAGCTACACGGAGGAGTTTTTCGATGATCGCGTCGGCTTGCTCGATCTGGCGCTGAAATCGCAATTCCTCGCCGCCCGCACCGTCACCGCAGCATTCACCCGCGCGGCCAAAACCCTCTCCCGCCCGCTAAAGCAGAAACAGGGTGGCGAGTCCGAGAAAAATAAAAAAGCCGCCTGAATCCGTCACCGCTGTAATCATCACGCTGGAGCCGATGGCCGGGTCGTGGCCGAAGCGCTGGCGCAGCAGCGGCACCGCCACGCCGACCACCGCTGCCAGCATCAGGTTCAGCGTCATCGCCGCCGTCATCACCAGACCGAGCGGCACGCTGCGATAGAGCCACCAGGCGACGAAGCCGAGCAGGCTGCCCCAGATCACGCCGTTCGCCACGGCGACGCCGATTTCCTTGCGCAACAGCACGCGGGCGCTTTCCTGCTGCACCTGACCGAGCGCCATGGCGCGCACGATCATGGTGATGGTCTGGTTGCCGGCGTTGCCGCCGATGCCGGCGACAATCGGCATCAGGGCGGCCAGCGCCACCAGCTTCTCGATCGAGCCTTCAAACGCGCCGATCACGCGCGACGCAATGAACGCGGTGATGAGATTGACGGCCAGCCAGGCCCAGCGGTTTTTCACCGAATCCCACACCGAGGCGAAAATGTCCTCGCCCTCGCGCAGACCGGCGCGGGAGAGTTGTTCCGTCTCGGTCGATTCGCGGATGTAGTCCACCACCGCGTTCACCGTCACCCGGCCCACCAGTTTGCCGTCCTTGCTCACCACCGGCGCCGACACCAGATCGTAACGCTCGAACGCCTGCGCCGCGGTTTGCGCTTTCGCGTCCGGTTCGAGCGTCAGCGGTTCGGCCACCATGATGTTCGAAACCATTTCGTCCGGATCGGTGACAAGCAGCAGATTGAGCGGCAGCACGCCATGCAGGCGCTCCTCGCGGTCGACGACGAACAACTGGTCGGTGTGATCGGGCAGTTCGTCGAAGCGGCGCAGATAGCGCAGCACCGCTTCCAGCGTGACATCCTCGCGCACGGTGACGGCCTCGAAATCCATCAAGGCGCCGACCGAATCCTCATCGTAGGACATCGCCGCGCGCAGTTGCTCGCGCTCTTCCACGGAAAGGGCGCGGAAGACATCCTGCATCACCTCCCTGGGCAGATCCGGCGCCAGATCGGCGATCTCGTCGGTATCGAGCTGGCCGGTGGCGGCGACCAGCTCGTGCGAATCCATCGCCTCGATGAGCGTCTCGCGCACCGCGTCGGAGACTTCGAGCAGGATTTCGCCGTCCCGCTCGGCCTTGACCAGATCCCAGACGAAAAGGCGCTCGTCGAACGGCAGCGCCTCAAGAATGTAAGCGACATCCGCCGGATGCAGGCGGTCGAGCCGGACGCGCAGACCGGCGACGGGTTCCTTGCGCAACAGGGCTTCGGTCAGATCCTGACGCGGCATCTCCTGACGCTGCACCAGCCCCTCGGCGGCGCGATAGCCCGCCAGCAATTCCTGCACCTCACGCAGTTCTTGCTGGATGTCCTCGCTCTGGCGGAGTTCTTCGATATCGGGCATGGCTGGGCGGATTATTCAGGGCCATTCGGAGCGGTGCGAAGTTGGGGGCGGATTGTAAAGAATTTGAACGGCGGAAGCGATGAAAAGTTACAACACGAAGCCACGACGCAAAGTTATGGCGCGAAATTATGGCGGCTGGGCCGCCCCCATGCGTCCGAGAATGATTTCGCTGCGGGCGGCCAGATAGGGCGAATTGGGCAGGCGGCCAAATTTGCGCGGATTCGGCAGCAGCACCGCCAGCCGCGCCGCCTGCGCGGCGGAAAGGCGCGCGGCGGAAACGCCATAGTAGTGGCGGGCGGCGGCTTCGGCGCCGAAGATGCCGCCGCCCCATTCAACGACGTTGAGATAGATTTCGAGAATGCGCCGCTTGTCCAGCACCGCTTCCAGCATCAGCGTGATGACCGCCTCCTGCGCCTTGCGCCAGGGCGTTTTGGAAGCGGAAAGGAACAGGTTTTTCGCCAGTTGCTGGGAGATGGTCGAACCACCGGCGACGATCTTGCCTTTCTTGCGGTTCTTCTCCAAGGCTTTCTGGATACCCTCCCAGTCGAAGCCCTCGTGCTCCGGGAATTTGGCGTCCTCGGCGGCGATCACGGCGCGCTTGAGGTGGCCGGAAATGCGCTCGTAAGGCGTCCATTGTTTTTTGAGTTCCGCCTTCGGGTCCGCCGCGCGCAATTCGTCCAGACGCAGCGCCATGAAACTCGTGGTATCCGGATTGGCGTACTTCCACCACACCACCCAGCCCAGATACCAGCCCTGCCAGAGCAGCAGGAGCAGGGCGAGAGCGGCCAGCGCGCGCCGGCTCCAGCGCCAGAATGTTTTCATCCCGCCTTCATTCCGTTTTCATTCCGCTTTTATTTTTCTCTCAGCCGCGCCAACACCGGCGCGGTCGGCGGCCGCACACCGCGCCAGAGAAAAAAGGATTCCGCCGCCTGCTCGACCAGCATGCCGAGGCCGTCGGCCAGCCGCGCCGCGCCTTGCGCCCGCGCCGCGATCAGAAACGGCGTCTCGCGGCCATACATCATGTCGTAGGCGAGGCTGTCCGGCGCGTAGAGGCCGTCCGGCAGCGGCGGCGCTTCGTCCGCCAGACTGGCGGCGGTGGCGTTGATGACAAGATCGAACTGTTGGCCCGCCAGCGCGTCGAAGCCGCCCGCTTGCAGCCGGCAGACGCCGGCCCGCGCCGCGAACGCCGTCCGCAGCGCGCGCGCCTTGTCCGCCGTGCGGTTGGCCAGATGCAGATGCGCCGGCTGTTGCGCCAGCAAGGGCAGCAGCGCGCCGCGCGCCGCGCCGCCGGCGCCGAGCAGCAGGATGCGCCGGCCCGCCAGCGGGGTGGCGAGATTGCGCGTCAGATCGGCGACGAGGCCGGCGCCGTCGGTGTTGTCGCCGTGGATGCCCGCCGGCGAGAAAATCAGGGTGTTGACCGCGCCCGCCGCCTCGGCGCGGGACGAGCGCGTATCGGCGAGGGCATGCGCCGCCAGCTTGAAGGGCACGGTGACGTTCATGCCGCGCCCGCCCGCATCGAGAAAGGCGCGCGCCGCCGCCGCGAAGCCGTCCGCCGGCGCAAGGATCGCTTCGTAGCGCATGTCCTGCGCGGTCAGTTCAGCGAACAGGGCGTGGATTCGCGGCGACTTCGAGTGCGCGATGGGATTGCCGATGACAGCGTAGCGATCAGTCACGGCCGCGCCCTTTTCCGCTGCTCCGCTTCATTCCGAACGCAACTGGTCGGCGCGGGTGAAAACCCAAGTGCGGGTGAAGCCGATGATGTCGGTCTGGCGCTTCAACTCGTCGGAGAACCTGCCGTAAGGCGCGGCCATATGCACGATGCGCAGCGCCGCCTCGTCGAGAACCGCGTGGCCGGAGGAGCGCCGCAGATTCACTTTTTCGAGGCTGCCGTCGGCCCTGATCTCGACATCGAGCGCCAGCGTGCCGTAGAGCTTGCCTTTCGCCGCTTCGGGATAATTCAGGTTGCCGATGCGCTCGACTTTCTGCCGCCAGTCTTCGAGGTACTGCGCGGCGGCGTATTCCTCGGCGCGGGCGCCGATGTACTTTTTGCGCGGACGCTTGTTGTATTCATCCATTTGCCGCGCCACTTGCGCTTCGAGGCGGGCGATGGCGAGCGTGCTGTCGGCCAGATCAGCGCCGCGCACGCTGGGCGGCTCCGGCTGCGCCTCGCGGAGCGGCTCGGTCTGGACAGCCTGCTTCGCCTTCGCCTGCGCCAGCAGCTTTTGCTGCCGCGCCTCCAGTTCCCGCACGCGGCGCTGCGCTTCGATCAGGTTGTCGCCCGGCCTGGTTTGCGACGAAGGCGGCAGCGGCGTTTTGGCGACACGGTTCTCGTCGGTGTTGCCGCCGCCGTCGAGATTGGCTTGCGCGCGCACCTGCGCCTGATCCGGTTTGCGCGCGCTCTTGGCGTTGACCAGCACCACGTCCAGCGTGTTTTCGGCGGCGCGCGCGATCCGGTCCGGCAGCTTGAAATGGATCGACAACGCGACGGCGTGCGCGGCAAGCGAGGCCATCAGCGCCAGGGTGAAACCGTGGCGGCCAAAGTCCAAACGGAAGCGCTCAACCGAAGTGGTCATGAGTGGAAGCGTAAGACGATGCCATGCGCGGACATGACTTTGAATTTTACTCCGGAAACACTTCGTCCTCGATATCCGCCGCGCCTTCCGGCCCGCCGAGCGTCGCCAGATAGCGGCACTGCGCTTCGGCCAGCAGCAGGTCGATGGCGGACACGGCGACATTCACCCGCGTGCGCGGGCTGCACGCCGGCAGCGAGGGGCAGCGCAGATAGAGCGGCAGGCGTTCCAGACGCACCAGACTTTCGCGCACCACGCGCGCCGGCGTTTCCGTGACGCCCTCCTGCAACAGCCAGCGCAGGCACCAGTAGCGTTCCATGCCGCGCTGGAATTCGGCATATGCGGCGTAGGTGACTTCAAAGTCGCGCATCGCCGAGAGCAGCGCCCCGGCGCGCGCCGTGAAGGGCGGCGCGACGCCGCCCAGTTGCGCCAGCAATTGCCACTGGTTGATGAGATCGACATAGCGCCGCAGCGGCGAACTCGACCAGGCGTAGCAATCGACGCCGAGGCCCTCGTGCGAGAGCGCGGCGGTGGTCATGCGCACCTTGCCGGCATTCTGGACGCGGTAGATGGCCGCCGTCTGCGCGTCGGCCAGCAGCTTGCCCCAGGTGGTGTTGGCGGCGATCATCAATTCCGACACCAGCTTGTCGAGCGGCGAACCACGGCGGCGCTCGATGATCTCCACGCGCCCTTCCGGCACGTCCCAGTCGACCTGAAACGTGTACTCGGTATGAAGCGCGTTGTTGATCGCATTGTTGGCCGGCTTGCCGCGCCCGGCTTCCAGCACGCCGGCGAATTCCCACAGCACGGTCAGTTCGCGCCGGTAAGCGAAATCCGGCCCGCCCGCCGTCAGCGTGGCCTCGTTGAAAAGCGGCTCGATGTCGTCGTGCCGCAGGTTGGCATCCACCGGCACGCGCTCGATGCGCGAGGCCGCACCGCGAACGGCATAGTCCGGCCCGACATCCAGATACAGCGACAGCGCCGGGCAAGCGCCGCCGGCGACGAGCGTGAATTGTGCGATCACGTCCTCCGGCAGCATGGTGATCTTGCGGCCCGGCATGTACACCGTGGACAAACGGTCGCGGGCGATGACGCCCAACGCCGATTCGGGCGCGATGCCCAGCCCCGGCGCGGCGATGTGGATGCCGATGCGCCAGCCGCCGCCATCGAGCGGCGTCACCGAAAAAGCGTCGTCGATTTCCGTCGTCGTCGCGTCGTCGATGGAAAACGCCCGCGCCGCCGCCATCGGCAGATCGTCAATCGCGCGCGGCGGCGCGTAATCGCCGAAATCCGTTCCGCGCGGAAAAAATTCCTGCAAGAAACGGTCGAAGTGGTAATCGTGGCTGGAAGGAATCGCCCCGCAACGCGCCAGCAGATGCGGAACGGCAAGGCCGGTTTCCTCGCAGGCGAGTTCCAGCGCCTTGGTTTCCGCGCGATTGCGATCCGGCTTGTAGAGCAGGGTTTTCAGCAGCGGCGGAAATTCGGGCGGCAGCGCGCCGGCCTTCAACTCGCCGGTCATGCGCTCGATGGCGATCGCCTGCTGGCGCTTTTTCTCCAGCCCGGCCAGCGCCGCCTTGAGAATCTCCGGCGGCGCTTTGCGGAAGCGGCCCTTGCCCTTGCGGTGAAAATAAATCGGCGCCGCGTGCAGCCGCAGCAGAATCGCCGCCGCCTCCGCCGGCGTCGGCGGACGGCCGTAATACTCAAGCGCCAGTTCCTCGAAACCGAACTCGGCCTCGCCGCACACTTCCCAGAGAAATTCCGCTTCGATGCCGGCCGATCCGCTTTCCGCCAGTTCGAGCAGTTCCGCCGGCGCGGGCTGCGCGAAACGCAGCAGCACGTTGGCGGCTTTCACCTTGACGCGCTTGCCGGTGCTGGTGTCGACCTGAAGCGAGGTCGTGTTGTCGGCCAGAATGACGCCGGCCTTGAAAGCGCCGTCCTCTTCAAACAGGACATTCATCGGGCATTACGGGGAGCGGAAGGAAGGGGAAAAACAGGGCCGGATTATACCCGACGCGCCGGAGCGGTCAGGGCCGGCTCCAGTTCACCAAACCCGCATAGGCCGTGCCGAGAACGATGAAACCGAAAGCGATGCGATACCAGGCGAACAGCGTGAAATCGTGGCTGCTGATGTAGCGCAGCAGCCAGCGCACGCAGAGGAAAGCCGAAACGAAGGAAGCGGCGAACCCGACCGCCCACATGCCGGCATCGCCGAAATGAAGCAGATGGCGTTCCTTCACCAGTTCATACGCCGTGGCGGCGAAGAGCGTCGGCACCGCCAGAAAAAAAGAAAACTCGGTCGCCGCCTTGCGCGACAAGCCGCACAGCAGCCCGCCGATGATGGTGGCGCCGGAGCGCGACGTGCCTGGGATGAGGGCGAAGGCTTGGGCCAGCCCGAGCAGCAGCGCGTCGCGCCAGCCCATGTCGTCCACCGTCTCTACGCGGACAGCATGGCGGCGGCGCTCCGCCCACAAAATAACGCCGCCGCCGACGATGAACGCCAGCGCCACCGGCACCGGCTGAAACAGATGCGCCTTGATCGCCTTGCCGAAAGCCAGGCCGAGCAGCGCCAGCGGCAAAAAGGCGATGGCGAGATTGACGACGAAACGCCGCGCTTCGGCATCATGCCCAAGACCGCGCGCAACGCGGCCAAGGCGGGCGCGGTACTCCCAGCAGACGGCGAGAATGGCGCCGGTCTGAATGACGATCATGAACAACCGGCCCCGCTCGTCATTGAAACCGAGCAGATCGCCGGCCAGAATCAGATGCCCCGTCGACGAGATCGGCAAAAATTCCGTCAACCCCTCGACAATGCCGAGAATGAGCGCGTGCAGCAGCAAGGTGAAATCCATGGCGGCGGGATGGTAGCATGGGCTGCATGCGCGTCCTCCATCTTCGTTATCCCCATCCCGTGAAACGCTTTAACCTGACCGCGGCATTCATCTTCTGGTGGTGCATGGCGGCGGGCGCGGCGCCCGCTGCGGCGCCGGTTCGGGCCGAGATTGACGCCCTGCTGAACAAATTACAAACATCGGGTTGCCAGTTCAACCGGAATGGCGCCTGGCACAGCGGGAGCGAAGCCCGGGATCATCTGCTGGGCAAGCTGGAATACATCGAGCGCAAGGGAACGGTCGGCAGCGCCGAGCAATTCATAGAACTGGCCGCATCCAGAAGCAGCTTTTCAGGCAAGGCCTATCAGGTCAAATGCGGCGACGCGGCGCCCGTGGAAAGCCGGCAATGGCTCAGCGAACAACTCAAGATCATTCGAAGCGCCGCCGGCAAGAACCCGCCCTGAGCGCAATCGCGGCGAAGCGGGATGGGCATTTTCATGATCGGAGCGAGGAATGCGGACGCGTTTTTTATTTAATCGCTGACGGCCTGCTCCCAACTGTCATTCACGCTATTTTTTCAACAGCCCCTTGAGCGCGTCGCCGGCTTTGCCCTTGATGGCTTCGCTTGCCTTGGCTTTGGCGGCGTCCAGCGCCAGTCCGCCGAATTCGAGCTTGTAGGCGAGCTTGTCGAAAGGTCCGCTCAGGCGCACCGGGATGGTGAGGCCCGTCAGGTGATCGAGTTCCTTGCCGCCTTGACCGCTGCTGGTGTTGACCACGCTAGCTTTGGCGAGATAGTCGATGCGGCTCTCGCCGATGTCGATGTCGCCGGCGCCGGCGAGACGGATGAAGGGCGACTTCATGCTCAGGTCATCATTGCGCGCCACGCCCTTGGCGATGCGGAAAGAGGCCGTCAGTTCCGAGAAATCCGTCTTCTCGCTTTGCTGCGCCTGTTGCGTTGCGTCCTGCCGGCTGGAGAACAGCGCCTTGGTGTCGCGGAAGGTCTTGCCCAGATTGATGCCCTTGATGGCGCCGTCGCGCAGGCGCAGGCTGGCCGTGCCGCCCAGACTTTTCTTCATCGCCGTCACGGTGGCGCCGGCGGTGGCGACATCGAGCGCGACGTTGCCGCGTCCTTCGAGCAAGTCCTTGTCGAGGGCGTCTTTCATGAGCGGATTGATATTCACGTTGGCGAGGTTCTGCTTCAGCGCCACCTGATTAGTGTGGGCGTTCAGCGACACCGCACCGGCCAGGCTGCCGTCATAGAGCTTGGCCGTCGGCGCGATGTCGAGCTGGCCGTTGGCGGCCTTGATTTCGAGACGCACATTGCCGGCCTTCACGTTCGAGATCTGCAACTGGCCGATTTTGACGATGCCGTTGGCGGTCAGCCCCTTGAGCGCGGAAAAATCGAGCGGCTGTTCCTGCGCCGGCGGGCTTGTCGTCTTGCTCTCGCTTTTCGGCGGCAGATATTTGTCGACGTTGAGCTGGTCGATGTCGAGATCGAAGCCCAGCGCCAGCGGCGAGAAGCGGGAGACGTTGAGCTTGAGGGCGATCGCGCTTTCGTCGAACCGCGTACCCGCTTGCAGCGCCGCCGTCTGGCCGCCGATGTCGGCGCGCAGGCCGCCGGTGAGCGGCAGCTTGACGCTTTTCATCGGCATTTGCGGATTGGCGATATTCAACTCGCCGCTGAACGCCGGCAACTCCACTGTCTGCTTTTCCAGATTCGCCGCCAGAGCGGAAGCCAGCGCGCCATTCAGCGTCGTCTCGCCCTGACGCGCCGCCAGATCAAGCGCCAGTTTGCCGATGCGCAGGGATTGCGCCGTGCCTTCCACGCCGGTCAGCGCGATCCTGGCGTCGACCGCGCGCTGCGCGCCGTTCAGTTTGAGCGCGGCATTCACCGCCGCGCCGCTGGCCTTGTCCGCCGTCAGTTCGAGTTTCGGCGCTTCCAGTTTCGCCTCGAAGGCATCACCCGCTTCCTTGCCCTGCGCTGTCAGCAAAAGCTGGTCGACGACGACCGCGCCGCCGCCGCCGACTTGCAGCGCCGCCGCGGTCAGCGCCAGCGCCAGCCCCTTCGTCTCCGCGATGTCGCCGTTCAGGCGCAGATCGAGTTTCGCGCCGCCGTAGTTTTTCTTGTCAAGGTCGTAGCGATACTCGCCCTTCGCGGCAAGCTGCGCCGCCAGATGCGGCTTGTTGCTCGCCAGTTTCGCCGCCAGATCGAAGCTGTCGCTGGCGGCATTCGCCAGACGGCCGGTGGTCAGATTGAGGCCGGAGACGGACAAGGTCTGGCCGGTTTGCTCATCGCGCCAGCCCAGTTCGGCGTTGACGAGTTTCACGCCGGCAATGTCGAAGCGCGGCGTCGGCGTCGCCTTGTCATCCTTCCCCAGCAGATCGTCGATGTTCAGACGGCCATCCTTGAAGCGCACCAGTTGCGCCTTGACGCCATCAAGCTCAATGGTATCCACCATCATCTGCCCGGACAGCAGCGGCAGCAGGCGCAGGGAAACGCGCGCGCCATCAACCGAAGCGAATAGCTGCTCGCTCTTGTGCTCCGAGAGCGTGGTCTTGCCCAGCCGCGCGCCGATGGAAGGAAACAGCGAGAGCGCCAGATCGCCCTCGATCTTCAAGCTGCGGTTCTGCTTCGTCTGCACCAGTTGCGCGATCTCGCCCTTCCATTTATTGGCGTCGAAAGTGATCACGATGAACGCCGCGACCACCACCAGCACGGCAACCAGCCCCCCCAGCGCAAAAGCAATGATTTTTACGGTTTTCATGATTTTTCTCCCTTCCACCACGGCCACGCGGCGATCATGAACAGGCGCTCAGGTTAGCAGAGAACTTCGGCGGCGGGATATTGCGAATCGACGCAAATCCGGCAACACTATCGACCGTTACACCCGTGCAAACAAGGAGCGCACATGAGCATCATCAGTGAATTCAAAGAGTTCGCCATCAAGGGCAATGCCGTCGACCTGGCGGTCGGTGTCATCATCGGCGGCGCGTTCGGCAAGATCGTCGACTCCCTCGTCAAGGACATCGTGATGCCGGCGCTCGGGCGGCTGCTCGGCGGCAGCCACTTCAACCATCTCTACATCAACCTCGGCGATCAGGTTTACGAAACGCTCGAAGCCGCCGAAAAAGCCGGCGCGCCAATCATCAAATACGGCGCTTTCATCAACACCGTGGTCGACTTCCTCATCATCGCCTTCGCCATCTTCGCCACGATCAAGGTCATGAACCGCCTCAAACGCACCGAAGCCGCGCCGCCCGCCGAACCCGCGACGCGGGAGTGCCCCTACTGTCTCTCCGCCATTCCCCTCAAGGCAACGCGCTGCCCGTGCTGCACCTCGCAGGTGCAGTGAAACCTAAGCGCGCAACTGACACGGCCCCTGTTCCTCGGCGAAATGCTCGCCCAAACCGGGCTGTACATCGCCGTCCTCGCTATCTTCTGGCTCGCTCTCGGTCAGTCGCTTCAATCACGCCGCTGGCATCGAAATAGCAATTCAGGGCATGCGGGCCGATGATCTGCGGCACAGAGTTATGGGATGAAGCGCGATAGCGCCTCTCGCTCGGGCCATGCGGGTTCATCATGATGTTCTCCCGGTTTGCTTAGTGCGCGGCAGGCAGCTTTTCCCGAAGGGGCAGCGGCGCGGGTTCGACGCGCTCAAGCACAAAAGGATCGGGTGCGCCGTCGTCATTGAGTTTGGCAATGCGAAGGGATGCGACCATTTCGCCCATGCGGGTGATGGCCTCGCGGATCGGCTCGGGATAGGTGGATACGGCGGTGCGAGGATCAGCATTGGGCGGGTAGTTGTATTTCGGCAGGCTAAAGCGAGCAACCAAGTATCGGCCCGGTTTAAGAGTTGTTCGGTAGAAATAATTTGGACGACCGGATGTATCACTCATGCCATCCCGTATCCAGATGCGTCCATTGACGACCACCCGCTCCGGCTTTAATACAAGCCAAGTAGGCACCCAGATACTGACTGGATTCCGGCGGGCCTCTTGTTCGACATCGGCGGGCGTCTTGATCTGGCCTTTTTGCCACTCGGTCAGAAACGCCAGCATTTTATCCGGGGTCGAATACCGCTCCTCTTCTTCCGGCTTGAGAAGCCGGTAGCTGATGCTTACACCCTTTGAGTTACGATCTTCAATCGTTCCCGGAAAAGGGCGAGTATACCAACCAAGATCGGCAACCATGAGCGATCCTTGTGGCGCTGCGCGTTCCAATTCCTTCTTAAGATCGGGATCGCGGATGTTGTTGTAAGGCCAAATCCAATTGGTATCAGGATCACCCGCCGGCACTTTCATGGTCAGGATGTATTCATCCATCTCGATACGATAGTGTTCGCCGGGCTTATAAAACTTCGCGGATGGAAGCTTAATGCGTGGGTCAAAAGGACGAGAAGAAGGTCCTTCATACAAACGCTTTAATGCTGCTACATCATCACGGTTAATCCCGTAACGTTGCATGTGTGCATAGATTTCTTCTTCTTGTTTTTCAGAAAGCGTCTTTTCCTTAACCGTCATGCTTTGCGCGCAGCCATAGAGGAGGCTGGCGACCACCGCCATGAGCACCACCGCCGTCGCCCTCACGGTCAGTTACCTTGTTGCTTGAGGCCATTCCACTGGTACGGCAGCGTGTGTGGACTGTTCTCCGGGTCACACAGGAATACACATGGCGTAGCGAAAAGCGATGTTATGAAATTCAACGGATTGTCCAAGGCACGCAGGCCAATAATTTGCGCCACGGGATCGTTGGGGGAATCCCGGTAGCGCTCATCCCTGTTTATAACGTCGCCGATCCTCTTGTTATCCATCATTTGCGTGGTTTCAGGCTTGGTATTCGCCCCAGCATGGAACACCACCGAGTTATTGCCCAAGTTTTTTTCACTCGACCCTCCAGCCGCCTGCACAAACTCTACTCCGCCCCGGCTGTGCACAACCCAGTTCACCTGCTGGCCGCTCGACTGAATGTATTCCAGTTGACTGCGCAGCCCCAACACCGAATCCGATTC
>JAITMP010000029.1 GCA_031277315.1 Zoogloeaceae bacterium
GGCCAGTTTCGACGCCGATTCGTCGCTCGACAGGCACGCGCTGCAAATAGCATTGGCGGCGGCAGCCGATCAGGTCGATCAGCAAATGTCGCCGTGGAAATCCGACAGCGATCTCTCGCACCTTAACCGCGCATCTGCTGATGAATGGGTGACACTGCCGCCGGAGATATTGCAAGTGCTTGCGCGTGCGCAGGAAATTTGCCGCTTGAGCGCGGGCGCTTTCAATCCGGCGGTGGGCGCGCTCGTCGATGCCTGGGGTTTTGGCGCGCCACGCGACACGCCCGATCCAGCCGCCATCCGCGCTGCGCGTGAAGCTGGCGTGCGCCCTGTCCACGAAAGTCTGGAACTCGATGCCGCTGCCGGTCGCGCGCGCAAGCACGCGCCCATGCAACTCGATCTGTGCGGCATCGCCAAGGGCTACGCGGTGGATCGCATGACGGACGTGCTGCGCCGCCACGATGTAAAACACGCCCTCGCGTCACTCGATGGCGAGTTGCGCGCGCTCGGCAATCAGGCCGATGGGCAGCCGTGGTCGGTCGCGCTCGAAAGCCCGCAACAAGGCCGTCGCGCCGTGCATGGCGTGATTGAATTAAGCGACTTGGCAGTGGCCACCTCGGGCGACTATCGCCGCTGGGTGCAGGTGGGCGAAGCGCATCTGTCGCACACCATGGATGGCCGCCACAACGCGCCGGTGAACAACATGATCGCTTCCGTCACGGTGCTCGCGACCGACTGCATGAGCGCCGACGCCTGGGCCACCGCGCTGCTGGTAACCGGCGCGGAAGACGGCTTGGCGCTCGCGCAGCGCATGGGGCTGGAAGCCCTGTTTCTGCTGCGGCGCGGACAAGATTTGGTGGAAATCGGCTTGGGACGTTTTGGCGGTTAAGGATTTTTGATGTCCCGGTGAAAATTCAAACCGCTACAACCCCTCCTCATCCAGCCAGCGCAGGATGCGGTCGGCGACGCGCGTCCAGTCGCGTTCGAGCATCATGCCGTGGCCCATGTCGGGGAAGATGTCCGCCGTGACGCCGTAGTGGCGGGCGGTCATGTCGACCTGGGAGGTCGGGATCAGGTTGTCGCGTTCGGCACCGAGCACCAGCAGCGGCGGCAGGCGCATGCGGCTTTTCAGCGGCAGATTGAAGAAGGTCATGTCCCAGATGGCGCGGTGCGATTCGGGCTGCATGCGTTTGTACCAGCGGACGAGATCGGCGGTGTCGACCGGCTGGGCGAACATCGCCGCTTGCAGGGTGTCGAGCGCCGGCTGGCCGCCGCCGAGCAGGCGGTTCAGATCGTAGAGCAGGTTCGGCCTGCGGAAGGCGAGGCCGAGCGCCGCCGCCCACAGTCCTTGCGGCGGCACCGAGGCGAGCAGCACGACGCCGGCGGCCTCGTGCGATTCGAGGTATTTCTGCGCCACCATGCCGCCCATCGAGTGGCCGATCAGCACCGGCGGCGCCGGCAGTTGCGCCGCCACTTCGGCGGCGTCGCGCACGTAGCGGTCGATGCCGAAACTGTCGAGTTGCGCATGGCCGGGCGAGCCGCCGTGGCCGGAAAAGCTGAGGGCATGGCTGGCGTAGCCGTGGCTGGCGAAATACGGCAGGAAGCGTTCGTCCCAGCACCAGGCGGCGGCATACGCGCCGTGCAGGAACAGCAGCGGCGTGGCGCGGCCGCCAGTGGCCGGCATGCGGCGGATGACTTCCAGTTCCGCCGGTTCCTTGTTGCGCGCTGTGTCGTGCGCCGTGTTGTGCGTTTTGTTGTGCGCTGTGTTGTATGTTCTGCCGCTCAATTGGATGCCCTCGCGTATAGTGCCATCATTGTTCTTCCTCGCTTGTTTCGCGCTCATGCTGAAGTGGCTGATCGCCTTGCTGATCACGGTGTTCGTCGCCGGTCTTTGCCTGCCGCGGCTGGCCGCCCTGTTGCGCGTCGGCCGGCTGCCCGGCGACGTCAGCGTGCGCTTCCGTGGCCGCGTCTACCACTTCCCCTTCGCCACCGCCTTGCTCCTCTCCGCTCTGGCGACCTTGCTCTTCCGTCTGCTGTAGGGCGGCGTCGAATTCGATCCAGCCTTGCGGCGTCCACTGGAACAGCCGCCGCGAGACGGGCTGGCCCTGATGGCGCTCGACGGTATCGACCGTTTCGCGCAACTGTTCGATTCGCTCCGGGTTCAGGGTCGGCGTGAACACCACCACGTCGCGCGTCGGCATGCCGAGGATGAGCGTGTTGCCGTATTTCAATGTCATTTCCGCCCAGCGCCAGTGCAGCAGGGCGCGGCTGGCGGCATAGCCGTCGCCGGTTTCGATCACGTACAGCCAGGGCAGTTTGGCGACTTGCTTGATGGCGATCTCGCCGTGGGCGCGGTCGAGGTTGACCAGCGCCCGCTGGTGCAGGCGGTCGAGATCCATGCCCCAGGATTTCATCATGCCGTGCGACACCAGTTGCGCGCCCTCGGCGAAATCGAGAACGTAGATGATGCGCACGTCGGCGGCGAATTCGCGCGCGATGAGCGCGTTGTCGGTGAACCAGGCGTTGAAATCCGCGTCGCCGCGATCCATGCGCGCCAGTTGCACGGCGAGGCGTTTGCGCATTTGCTCCAGATAACGCTGGCCGATCAGCA
This sequence comes from Zoogloeaceae bacterium, assembly GCA_031277315.1. Taxonomy (GTDB): domain Bacteria; phylum Pseudomonadota; class Gammaproteobacteria; order Burkholderiales; family Rhodocyclaceae; genus Desulfobacillus. Next base: position 2,609 of record JAITMP010000029.1, read on the forward strand.
GCGGGCGCAGCGCGGCGAGCGATTCCTCGACGCCGTGCGGCGGCGGCACGGCGGCGGCGGTTTCTTCAGCGGCTGTTTCCGCTGCGGGTGCTTCTGCGTCCGGCGCTTGCGCGAAGGCGGCGGCGGCGAAAAACAGGGTCAGGAAAAAAAATATCCGCATGAGCAATCAGTTCGGAAATCAGTCCGCAAATCAATCCGTAAATCAGTCCGCGCTGGGCGGCAGCCGCCGCACCGCCGCCACGCGTGCTTCGTGAATCTGCGCCGGAATCCGCGCCTTGTCATCACTGGCGGCGGCGGCGATGGCGGCGGCGTCCACCGTTCGCGCGGCGGCAAGCGCCGCCCGCCAGCGCGCGGCGGCGGGCCATGTAGCGGGCCATGTGGAGGCAATCGGCGAATCGCCATCGCCACGGCCAAAATAATCGCACGCGCAGGCGTCGAGCAGCGACAAAAACCGTTCCGGCCGCCGCAGCGCGTCGCAGCGCTCCAACGTGTTCACTACGGTGGCCGGGCGCAGTTCGCCGATGCGCCCGAGCGTGCCGTGCTCGCGCGCCGTCAGCACGGCCAGATCGCGGCAGTCGGCGGGCGCTTTGAGCCGCTCCGATACGGCGCGGGCGTGTTTGGCGCCGCGTTCCTCGTGGCCGTAATGATGCGGCAGGATGTCCGCCGGCGTGTCACCCTTGCCCAGATCGTGCAGCAGGCAGGCCCAGCGCACCGGCAGCGGCTGGGCGCGGGCGGCGGCCTGATCGATGACCATCATGACATGCTCGCCGGTGTCGATTTCCGGATGATGCGCCGGCGGCTGCGGAATGCCGAACAGGCGGTCGAGTTCCGGCAGCAGACGGCCCAGCGCGCCGCATTCGCGCAGCACGCGGAACATGCGCGAAGGGCGCGCCTCCATCAAGCCGCGCGCCAATTCCTGCCACACCCGCTCCGGGACGAGATGGTCGACTTCGCCCGCCGCGACCATGGCGCGCATCAAGGCCAGCGTTTCATCCGCCAGGGCGAAATCGTGAAAGCGGGCGGCGAAGCGGGCCAGCCGCAGCACGCGCACGGGGTCTTCGGCGAAGGCGGGGCCGACGTGGCGGAACAGCCGCCGTTCGAGATCGGCGCGTCCGCCGTAAGGATCGACCAGCGCTCCGCTTTCATCCTCGGCGATGGCGTTGATGGTGAGATCGCGCCGAGCCAGATCTTCTTCCAGCGTGACATCCGGCGCGGCATGGAACACGAAGCCCTTGTAGCCGGGCGCGGTCTTGCGCTCGGTGCGCGCCAGCGCGTATTCCTCGTGCGTCTCGGGATGCAGGAACACCGGGAAGTCCTTGCCGACCGGCTTGAAGCCGCGCGCCAGCATGTCCGCCGGCGTGGCGCCGACGACGACATGATCGCGGTCCTGCACCGGCAGGCCGAGCAGGCGATCCCGCACCGCGCCGCCGACGACATAAGTTTTCATCCGCTGCTTCCCGCGCGCGACAGGGCGCAATTATGAATGGGCGAAAATGCGCAATTTTAGCGATTTGGCGGAACAAACAGAACACGCCGTGCCATATCGGGCGCAATCGGGCGCATATTGCGCCGCATTTGCGCGCGGGCGGCCGTGCCGAACAAGACGAATGGCCGGCGGATGGCCCTGTTATACTCGGGCCGCATTCTGCGAGAGCGTCTATTGCGAGAGGACAGAGAGAACGCCATGAAACACCTTGAACCGAAAGAAGCGTACCAGTTTCTGCACGACCACCCGACCGCGCTTTTCATTGATTGCCGCAGCGAAATGGAATTCCTTTTTGTCGGCCATCCGGTCGGCGCCATGATGATTCCCTGGAACGACGGCCCCGACTGGGAAATCAATCCGCATTTCGTCGCCCACGTCAGAAAAGCCGCCAGCGTCGACCGCCCCATCGTGCTCATCTGCCGCAGCGGCAACCGCTCGGTTTCCGCCGGCTACGCCCTCGAAGAAGCCGGCTTCACCGAGGTCTACAACGTCCTGCACGGTTTTGAAGGCGAACTGGATGACAACCACCAGCGCGGCACCCAAACCGGCTGGCGCCGCGACGGCCTGCCCTGGGAACAGTGCTGACGGCGCTTGAACCGGCGCCAGCGCCGGTGTCAGTATCGCGGCGCCGTTTCGGTTTCCCCGCCGGAATCTGGTTTTTTCTCGCCGCCTTTCTCGCCCTGCATTTCTGGCAGGCGCGTGAAATGCACTCCGGCGTCATGCCGCCGCTCGAAGGGCGGCTTGCCGATGGCCGCCCGGTCAGCCTCGATGCCGCCCTGCGCGAAGCCGGCGGCAAGCCCCTGCTGCTGTATGTCTGGTCGAGTTCCTGCCCCATCTGCCGCGCCGAGGAAAGCGTCATCGCTTCCCTCGCCGAAAGCGAGCCGGTGCTGACCCTCGCCATGCAATCCGGCGACGCCGAAACAGTGACGCGGTTCATGCGCGAGCGCGGACTGGCCTACCCGGCGCTGGTCGACGCCAACGGCGAACTGGCCTGGTCGCTCGGCGTGCGCGCCACGCCGGCCTGGTTCATCGTCGACCCGCAACGCGCCATCCGCTTCTCCGGCCTCGGCTACACCACCGGCTGGGGCCTGCGGGCGCGGCTCTGGTGGGCGCGGACGTTTGCGTAATTGCTGGATTCTGAAACATGGATCTGTCGAATCTTGAACTCCACGACGCCATACTGCTGGCCGTCCACCTTGATCCTGTCGCCCGGATAGCGGAAATCTGTTTGGAATATTACCCGAGCGAGCAGTCGGGGGAACGGGTTCGCGGCGCGCTACGCTTTTCCGGTGTGAGCCATTTCAACCAACTCACGGACTTGACACAGCTTGAGAACCACTCTTGGGCTGGAAATATAAGCTACTGGGTTACGGGTGAAACGCCCGGCGTGAGCTACATTTACCTGGCACGCGGCCTTATTGCGGTCACAGCGGCATCAGTTGAACTTGTGGCCGACGCTTGATTCATTGCGCTCAAGCCGACCGCTTACAACGGTGGTTTGGCTTAGGCGTTAAAGCCCCGCGCTGCGCCGATAGTGGATGGCTTCGGCGATGTGGGCGGCGGAGATGCTTTCGGCGTTATCCAGATCGGCGACGGTGCGCGCCACTTTCAGTACCCGGTGGTAAGCGCGGGCGGAAAGGTTGAGGCGGGCGATGGCCTGCTTGAGCAGTTGCGCGCCGCCCGCGTCGGGGGCGCACAGCCGGTCGATTTCTTCCGTGGCGAGATGGCTGTTGGGCTTGCCCTGTCGCGCCTGCTGCGCCGCGCGCGCCGCTGTCACGCGGGCGCGCACCGCCGCCGACGGTTCGCCGTTCGCCCTGCCCTGCAATTCTTCTTCGGCCAGCGCCGGCACTTCGATGTGCAGGTCGATGCGGTCGAGCAGCGGCCCGGAGAGCTTGGCGCGGTAACGCGCCACTTGATCCGGCGTGCAGCGGCAGCGCGCTTCGCCCAGATAACCGCAGGGGCAGGGGTTCATGGCCGCGATGAGTTGAAACCGCGCCGGATAATCGACACGCTGGGCGGCGCGGGCGACGCGGATGTGGCCGGATTCGAGCGGCTCGCGCAGCGCCTCCAGCACGCGCCGCTCGAATTCCGGTAGTTCGTCGAGGAACAGCACGCCGTGGTGGGCGAGCGAGATTTCACCCGGACGCGGATTCGCGCCGCCGCCGACCAGCGCGGCGGCGGAAGCGGTGTGATGCGGCGCCTGGTACGGGCGCCGCCGCCAGTGTTCGAGGCGGAAGCCGCCGTGCAATGACTGGATGGCCGCCGCTTCGAGCGCCTCGGCTTCTTCCATCGGCGGCAGCAGGCCGGGAAAACGCGCCGCCAGCATCGACTTGCCGGTGCCCGGCGGACCGGCCATGAGTAAACTGTGGCCGCCCGCCGCCGCGACTTCCAGCGCGCGCTTGGCTTGCGTCTGGCCTTTCACGTCGGCGAGGTCGGGATAGTCGGGCGCCATCGGCAGCGGCGCGCCGGTATAGGACGGCAACGCTGCCTGACCGTTAAGGTGAGCGCATACTTCCAGCAATGACCGCGCCGGCAGGATCGCCGCGCCCGCGCACAGCGCCGCTTCCGCCGCGCTCTGCGCCGGCAGCACGAAGCCGCGCGCTTGTCCGCGCGCCGCCAGACACATCGCCAGCGCGCCGCGAATCGGCCGCAGTTCGCCGGTCAGCGACAACTCGCCGGCGAACTCGTGTTCGGTCAGCCGCTTGCTGTCGATCTGGCCGGAGGCGGCGAGAATGCCGAGCGCGATCGGCAGATCGAAGCGGCCCGATTCCTTCGGCAGATCGGCCGGGGCCAGATTCACCGTGATGCGGCTGGCGGGAAACTCGAAGCGGGCATTCTGGATGGCGGCGCGCACCCGCTCGCGCGCTTCCTTCACCTCCGTGTCGGCCAGCCCGACGATGGTGAAAGACGGCAGGCCACGGCCAAGATGCGTCTCGACGGTGACTTCGGGCGCTTCCATGCCGGCAAGGGCGCGGCTTTTGAGAACGGCGAGTGACATGATGGCGGGCAGTGTAACCGAGGCGCGCCGGTTTCGTTTCATGCTCCATGCGTTGCAATTCCGGCGCATGCGGCGTAAGTTGGCAGCCTTCCACACAAGGAGAGCGCCATGAAACAATCCGGCAACACGCCGCCGTTCCACATCGGCCGGCGCGGTTTCATCATGACCACCCTGAGCGCCGGTTTCGCGCTGGCCACGCAGCCCATCATCGCCCAGACCGTGATCCACACTGACGAGGCGGCGCTGGACGCCGGCCCCATCGACGTGCCGGCCAGCGGCGGCGCGCTGCCCGCTTACCGCGCCATGCCCGCCGGCGGAAAAAATCTGCCGACCGTGCTGGTGGTGTGTGAAATTTTCGGCGTGCATGAATATATCAAGGACGTTTGCCGGCGGCTGGCGAAGGCGGGCTATCTCGCCATCGCCCCCGAAATGTATGCGCGGCACGGCGACGTCGCGAAGATGAGCGACATTCGCCAAATCATCGACGGGCCGGTGGCCGCCACGCCCGATGCCGAACACATGGCCGATCTCGACGCTTGCGCCGCATGGGCGGCGCAGCACGGCGGCGATCCGGCGCGGTTGGGGATTACCGGCTTCTGCCGCGGCGGGCGCACCACCTGGCTCTATGCCGCGCACAACCCGAAGCTGAAAGCCGCCGTCGCCTGGTACGGCCAGCTCAAGGGCGCGGCTACTGCGAATCAACCGAAGTGGCCGATTGATCTCGTCGCGAAACTCAAAGCGCCGGTGCTCGGCCTCTACGGCGGACAGGATCAGGGCATCCCGCCCGAGCAAGTCGCCGCCATGCGCGAAGCCGTCGCCGCCGCCGGCAAAAAGGCCGAGATTCACGTCTACCCCGACGCCCCGCACGCCTTCCACGCCGATTACCGCCCGAGCTACCGCAAGGCGGACGCCGAAGACGGCTGGCAGCGCATGATGGCGTGGTTCGGGGGGAACGGGGTTTAGGACAAATACATCAAAGGTTGGCGGATTGCGCCCTGCGCCTTGCCTGTGCCTTGAAAATTTGGCGCGCCCGGTTTTGACGACATGCCAATTCGGGTATTGATTTTTTGAATCGCGCAACCCTTCAAGCGTCACAGGCTGGCGCGTAAAATCAAATCGCGCGGTGTCGGGAGGGAGTCTGCTTTCTTCCCTTCTTCCAGAACCCGCGCCCAATCCGCGCAGCCCGCGCCGCGCAGCCAGCATCGTGTCAGACAGGAGGAGCCGATCATGAAACACCCGAGTTACAAACCGCTTGCCCAAGCCGCCATCTCCTCCGGCGGCTGTCATGTCTTGAGCGCGCACAATCCGGCGGCGGTGCGCATTGATTCCCCGGCGCTGGAGGTGATGACCGACCTCGCCGTGATTCCCGTCGCCACGATTGCGCCCGGCGACAGCTTGCACAAGGCCAATCAGTCGATGCTGCTGCGCGGCGTGCGCCTGCTGCTCGTGGCGGACGACGGTGGCGGCTTGTCCGGTGTCGTGACGACCAACGATCTGCTCAGCGAAAAGCCGGTGCTGGTCGCGCAGGCCCGTGGCGTCAAGCGCGACGAGTTGTGCGTCAGCGATGTGATGACGGCGGTTGGCCGCATGGAAGTGCTGCATTTTTCCGATGTCAGCAAGGCCGAGGTCGGCCATATCGTCGCCACCCTCAAGGCGGCGATGCGCGTGCATGCGCTGGTGGTCGAGGAGCGCGACGGCAAGCAGGTCTTGCGCGGCATCTTCTCCGCCACGCAGATCGCCCGCCAACTCGGCGTCCAGATCGTGACCTACGAAGTGGCGCGCACCTTCGCCGAAATTGAAGCGGCGATTGCGGGGGTTTAGCCGCCGTTCTCCAGCCGCAAAATTAGTTGCGGGCGCGGGTTAACTGGAAGCTGTCCACGCCGTCGAAGCTCGCCAGTTCGCGGGCCAGATCGGACAAGGGCATGACGGGGCTTCTGTCCTTGGCGATGGCGACGAAGCGCCATTCGGCGTGGCCATCCTCGAAGCTGATCGCCAGCGTGCCGCTGGCGATGTTGTAGCCGCGCTGTTTGGCAAGCTGGCGCAGCACGGTTTCCTTCGGCGCGAAGTCCTGGCGGAAGCGCAGCGTCACGCCGACGGCGGAACGGGTCGGCAGCCAGTGTTCCAGCCGCGATACCCACATCATGCAGGCCACCGCCAGCAGGGTGAGTGAGAGCGCCGCCAGATAAAAGCCGACGCCCACCAGCACGCCGATGGCGGACGTGGCCCAGATCGACGCCGCCGTGGTCAGGCCGCTGATGTTCATGCCTTCCTTCATGATGACGCCGGCGCCGAGAAAGCCGATGCCGGTGACGATGCCCTGAATCACGCGGGACAGATCGGCAGCCGTGGTGTGCGGATTGGCGTGGCCGCCGTACCAGAATTCGGGATAGCCGACGATGACGGTCATTGCCGCCGAGGCCATGCACACCAGCCCGTATGTCCGCATTCCCGCCGCGCGGCCATGAAAGGAACGCTCGTAGCCGACGGTGAGGCCGAGCAGCAGCGCCCCGAACAGGTTCAGGAGAATGATGACATTGACTCCGATTTCCGATGCTGACCAATATGCATCGAGGGTGTTCGGCAGCATGATTACGCGCTCCTTTTAAAAATAAGTTCGCGCCTCGGTGAAGCGGTCGGCGAAGTAACCTGTGGTCAGGCTGTCGGTGCGCACCCGCGCCTTGCCCTTGCTGCTCGGCGCGTGGATGAAGCGGCCATCGCCGAGATAAATGCCGACGTGGGAATACGGCCCCTCGGTGTTGAAAAACACCAGATCGCCGGGCTGCATCTCGTCGCGCGGAATCACCCGCCCCTTGCGGGCAATGTCGCTGACATTACCGGTCAGGCGCATGCCGACGGCTTGATTGAAAACATAACTGACCAGGCCGCTGCAATCGAAACCGCTGTCGATATTTTTGCCGCCATAACGGTATTTGCTGTCGAGCAGCCCGAAGGAAAACAACACCACTTCCTCGGCGCCGCCTGCTGGCCCGGACGGTTTGCGCGACGCCACCGGCGCCGTGCCGCACGCCGTCAGCATCAACGCCAGCAGCAGGATGCAAAGGCGGGCCATCATCGTTTCATCCCGGTCGGAAAAGACGGGTTATCGCAATGCCCGCGCGGCGGTCAGCACGTCGGCGGCGTGGCCATCGGCTTTCACGCCGCGCCATTCGCGCCGCAGCGTGCCGCCGGCGTCGATCAGAAACGTGCTGCGCTCGATGCCGATGACATCCTTGCCGTAGAGCTTCTTCGCCTTGATGACGGCGAACAGCCGGCAAGCGGTTTCCTCGGTGTCGGAGAGCAGATCGAAAGGTAGACGGAGCTTGCTCTTGAAGCCCTGATGAGACTTCAGGCTGTCGCGGGAAATGCCGAACACCGAACAGCCGAGCTTGAGAAATTCGCCATGCAGATCGCGGAACTGGCCGGCTTCCGTGGCGCAACCGGGCGTGTTGTCCTTCGGATAAAAATAGATCACCAGCGGATGGCCAAGCTGATCGGCAAGGCGAAATTCGCCGCCGGTGCCGGCCAGCGCGAAGTCAGGAACTTTTTTGTCGAGCGTCATGTTCATGGGCGGGTTTCCGGGTGGGGAGCGGGTTGGCGCTGAATGATTACAGTATTTCGACCCGAACCGATAGCGCGGTATAAATCGGCAAGGCGCGCCGATCGCAGGATAGCAACGGGATGCCGGCGGACGCCGCGGCGAGCGCGACGAGGCCATCGTAAACAGCGCCGCCGGCGATACCGGCATCGGTCAGCGTCGCCAGCGCGCGGGTTGACGCCTGCGGCGTCAGGAACACGCTGGCGGGAAAATTTGCTTCGATCACCGCTCGCGCGCCGGCGGCGCTCAGGCGCAGTTCGCCGGGCAAGCGCGTCAGCACCGAGTAAGTCTCGAACACGGCATGTCCGGCGAGGCCGAGCATCACGCCGCGCGTGCGCTTGGTCACCGCCGCGTGCAATTCAGCGGTTGGCGCTATGAGGGCAATCGCCGCGCTCGTATCGAGGAGCAGGTCAGCGCTGATCGGCAAGACGCAGTTCCCGGATGTCGTCGGCGCTGAGCGCCGGTCCGTCGGCGGCAATGACCATGCGCCCGTCGCGTTCGACGAGATTGTCAGGCGTTATCGCCTCGATGCGTACGCCGGTACCCTCGATCACGATGTCGACCGGCCCCGGAACCAGCCCCAGGCGGGCGCGAATTGCGGCTGGAATGATGACCCGGCCAGCTTTGTCAATGGTAGTTTGCATGGTATTAAAATACCACATGGTATGGAATTATAAAAGCTTGTTCATGCACGGATCAGGTGTCTCGCCGCGCCGACAGCGGTTGACGCCGGCTTCACGCGGCACGATCATCAGATTGAACAGGTGCGATTCGGCATCCGGTCGGCATGTAAGAGGTAAAAGTGAACTTTCCCACGGGACTGTTTCCCCAAAGCTGGATCATCGGCGCTTTCGCGCTGCTGGCCCTGATTTTGCTTTGGTGTCTGCGCACCGCGCCCTGGCGGCGGCTTGCGGATTCGGGACAAATGAATATCTGGCTGGGCGGCATCGTCGTCCTTATGCTGTTCTGGAGCATGAGGGCCGGCGTCAAGCCCGGCCTTGATCTGCACCTGCTCGGCGCGACGACTTTCACGCTGATGTTCGGGCGGCAGTTGGCGATTCTCGGTTTTTCGCTGGTGATGGCGGCGGTGACGCTCAACGGCGCCGCCGGCTGGGAGGCTTACGCGCTGAATGTCCTGCTCTGCGCCGTGTTTCCCTGCTTTGTCGCAGACGTGCTGTTGCGCATCGTTGAACGCTATCTGCCGCCGAATTTTTTCTGCTACATCTTCGGCGCGGCTTTTTTCGGCGCGGCGATTGCGATGGTGTCGACGGGACTGCTGGCGTCCATTGTGCTGTGGCTGGCCGGCGTGTATTCCGCCGACATGCTGTTTGACAACTACCTGCCCTATTTCGCCCTGCTCGGCTTCGCCGAAGCCTGGATGAACGGCGTGCTGATTACCCTGATGGTCATCTATTATCCGCGCTGGGTGGGCAGCTTCGACGACCGGCGCTATCTGTACAAGAAGCGTTAGGCATATACCATGACACGCTTGGAATTCGTGCGTGCGCTAACAAAACACGGCCTGTTTATTTTCGGGATTTATTTTGGTGTGGCTGTTATTGTCCATGTCGACGTTAATTTAAGCGTGGCAGCGATTGACCCTTCGAATTCCGATACATGGCCTGAAATGGCCCCTCAAATTCGTTACTTTTTTATCCCGATTCTTGGCACTATCGTCGCAATTGCGGCAGTCTGTCTTAATGCACTGGTTAATTTTTTTCACAGACGGGATTTTCATTGGGCTATCTGGTTTGCGCTGGGTTTGGCATACAGCTTCATGCTATCCGGGCTACCTTTGATTCGAATTACCCATATGCCAATGCTCAGCGGAGCCATTGGCTTGCTTTTTACAGTATTTGTCGTAGCTGCTGTTCGCGTTATCTTTGGAAAGAAATCCTGTGATGCGCAATCTGGCGAGGCGCTTTAACCCGCCCGCCTTCCAGAAATTTCCTAGCGAAATACTACCGTCCGGTGACCGTTGAGCAGCACGCGGTCTTCGATGTGGTAGCGCAGGCCGCGCGCGAGCACGGTTTTTTCGATGTCCTTGCCGTAGCGCACCAGATCTTCCACCGCGTCGCCGTGGCCGATGCGCACGGCGTCTTGCTCGATGATCGGGCCGGCGTCGAGTTCGGCGGTGACGTAATGGCAGGTGGCGCCGATGAGTTTCACGCCACGGCGGTAAGCCTGATGGTAAGGCTTGGCGCCGACGAACGAGGGCAGGAAGGAATGGTGGATGTTGAGAATGCGTCCCGGATATGTTTCGCACAGCGCGGGCGGCAGAATCTGCATGTAGCGCGCCAGCACCATCAGGTCGCCGCGCGCCGCCTCGAACAGGCGCGCGATTTCGGCATTGGCCTGGGGCTGGTTTTCCGGCGTCACCGGCACGTGATGAAAGGGGATGCCGTGCCATTCGACGAAGCCGCGAAACGTTTCGTGGTTGGAGATGACGCAGGGAATGTCGACGTCGAGTTCTTTCGATTGCCAGCGCGCCAGCAGATCGTAGAGGCAATGTTCCTGCCGCGAGACGAGGATGACGACGCGCTTTTTCTCGGCTGAATCGGCGATGCGCCAGTCCATCCGGAACGCGGCGGCGATGGGCTGGAAGCGGCGGCGGAATTCGGCGAGATCGAACGGCAGCGAATCGGCCCGGATCTCGATGCGCATGAAGTAACGCCGCGCGTCGTCGTCGGCGTGATGGCTAGTTTCCAGAATCCAGCCGTCATTTTCGGCGATAAACGTGGCGACGCGCGCGACGATGCCGACGCGGTCGGGGCAGGAAGCGGTCAGGGTGTAGCGGCGCGGCGCGTGCATCATGATTGTTTCTCCAGTGCTTCCCGCGTTTCCTGCGCGACGAGCCAGGCGGTTTCGGCGGCGGCCAGTTCAGCCGCGATTTGCGCCTGCCGCTGCTGGCCGGCGCGCAGTTCAGCCTTGGCCGCGGCTTGGTAAAGCGACGGATCGGCGAGGCGGGCGTCGAGCTGCTGCTTTTCCGCGTTCAGCCGCGCCATGTTTTTTTCAAGCTGTCCGATTTCCTTTTCCAGCATGCGCGCTTTGTTCGCGGATTTGCGCGCCGGCGGCGGTTTTGCCGCGCCGTCGAAGCCGGCTTTCGCGCTGGCCTTTTTCTCGTCCGGCGTATCGGGCTGGTCGAGCCATTTGCGGTAGTCGTCCAGATCGCCGTCGAAAGGCGCGAGCGCGCCGTTGGCGACGAGCCGGAAGCCGTCGCACACCGTGCGCAGCAGATGGCGGTCGTGCGAAACCAGCACCACCGCGCCCTCGTATTCGGAAAGCGCCAGCGTCAAGGCATGGCGCATGTCGAGATCGAGATGGTTGGTCGGCTCGTCGAGCAGCAGCAGGTTCGGTTTCTGCCAGATCAGCAGCGCCAGCGCCAGACGCGATTTCTCTCCGCCGGAGAAGGGGCCGACTTTCGCCGTCGCCATCTCGCCGTGAAAGTTGAAGCCGCCGAGATAGTTGCGGAAATCCTGCTCGCGCGTTTTCGGATCGAGCTTCGTCATGTGCCAGAGCGGGCTTTCATCGGGGCGCAGTTGCTCCAGTTGGTGCTGGGCGAAATAGCCGATCTTCAGCCCCTTGCCCTCGCGGCGGACGCCGGCCAGCGGCGCCGACGCGCCGGCCAGCAGGCGGATCAGCGTGGACTTGCCGGCGCCGTTGCGGCCCAGCAGGCCGAGGCGCTCGCCCGGACGCAGCGTCAACGTCAGCCCGCGCAGGACGGCGGCATCGCCATAACCGGCGCTGGCGTCCTCCAGCATCAGCAGCGGATCGGGGCTGCCGGCCGGCTCGAAAAAGCGGAATGCGAATGGCGTATCGACGTGGGCGGCGGCGACCTCCTCCATGCGCGCCAGCGCCTTGATGCGGCTTTGCGCCTGACGCGCTTTGGTGGCCTTGGCGCGGAAGCGGTCGATGTAGCTTTTCAGGTGCGCGATCTCGCGCTGCTGCTTGGCGCGCAGCGCCTGTTGCAGCGCCAACTGCTCGGCGCGGGCGCGCTCGAAGGCGCTGTAATTGCCGCTGTAAAGTTTCAGGCGCCGCCCTTCGATGTGGGCGACATGGCCGACCACGGCGTCGAGAAAATCGCGGTCGTGCGAGATCATCAGCAAGGTGCCGCGATAAGCGCAGAGCCATTTCTCCAGCCAGATTACGGCATCGAGATCGAGGTGGTTGGTCGGCTCATCGAGCAGCAGCAGATCGGAGCGGCACATCAGCGCGCGGGCGAGATTCAGGCGCACGCGCCAGCCGCCGGAAAATTCCGCCACCGGCTTGCCGAATTCCTCATCCCCGAAACCCAGCCCGTGCAGCAGCGCGGCGGCGCGGGCGCGGGCGCCGTAGCCGTCGATGTGGCCGTAGTCCATGTGCAAGCGGGCGATGGCCTCGCCGTCGTGATCTTCTTCCGCCGCGCGCAGTTCGGCTTCGATGCGGCGCAATTCCGCGTCGCCGTCGAGAACGAATTCGATGGCCGCCTCCGGCAGGGCCGGCGTTTCCTGACCGACATGGGCAATGACCCAGTGCGGCGGCAGTTCGAGATCGCCCGCCTCCTGATGCAGCGCGCCGGTGAGCAGCGCGAACAAGCTCGACTTGCCGCAGCCATTGGCGCCGGTGAGGCCGGCTTTCTGGCCGGCATGCAGACTGAGATTGACGCCCTCAAGCAGCGGCCGTCCGGCGCGGGCGAGGGTGAGATTGCGCAGCAGGATCACGATATGTCACAGCGCCCGGCATAACCGGCGCGGGGAAAAATGCTATTGTACGCATGCTTTTCCAGGGGACTCTCATGAGAAGAATCATCATGAAACGCCTGTCATGCTTGCCGTTTGTTTTGTTCGCTGCCCTGTTCCGCCCGTGCATCCAGATCGTCCACGCCGAAGAAGCGGCGCCGGCCGCCATCACGGAAGCGGAGCGCGCACAACTTCTCGACCGGGCCAAGGCGCTCAAGGCGGACGCGGCGCAACGCAAGCAGGAGGCGAAACAGAAACACACCGAGGCGGATGCCGCCTGCTGGCAGAAAACGCTGGTGTCCAGTTGTCAGGAGGATGCCCGGCGCGCCTACCGCGACAGCGTGGCGGAAGCCGGCAAGCTGGATGTCGAAGCGAAAAAAATCGAGCGTGAAGTCAGGCAGCGCGACAGCGTGACGAAGAAAGCGCGGCAGGCCGTCGAAGCGCCGCAGAAGCAAGCCGAGCGCGAGCGGAAAATCGCCGAGACGAAAAAGCGGGCGGCAGAGCAGCAGCAGACGCGCGCCGAACGGGCGGCCAAGAGCGCGCAAAAAGCGGAGAAAGCCAGCGCCCGCGCGAGAGAGAGCGAACAGGAACAGCAAGGAAAACTCGAAGCGCGCCGGCAGAAAGAAGAACGGGCCGAGCGCAAGGCGCTTGAGCGGGAAAAGAAACGCAAACAGTTGGCCAAGGAACGGGCGCGGCAGCAGGCGCAGCAGGACGAACAAGCGCAGCAGCAGACGCAGCAGGACGGGCCAGCGCGGTAAGCCTTCCGCGCCAGCGCAAAGCCAGCGCAAAGCCAACGCAAAGCCAACAAAAGCCGGCAAAAGCGCGGCGCTTGGTTTGGACATCTAAATGGACGCAAATCTTTCGGCGCTTGATCGGCATCCGGCAACGGGAACGTTGTTTTCCGCGCCGAAGGATGTCGCAAAACTCGGTCAGGTGTTTACGCCGCAGGCTGTGGTCGCGTTTATGCGCGGCGGCTGCCGGAACCGGGGGCGGGTTCTGGAACCGTCCTGCGGCGACGGCGCGTTTCTCCGGCATTTTCCGGGCGCGATGGGCATCGAAATGGATCGCCGGCATGCGCCGCCGGACGCGCTCAACATTGATTTTTTTTCCTACGACGAAGCCGAGAAATTCGACACCATCATCGGCAATCCGCCCTATGTCCGCTTTCAGGACATTCCGGCGTCGACCAAGGCGCTGCTGAAACGGGAGGGCTTCGACGGGCGCTCCAACCTGTATCTTTTTTTCATCGAAAAAGCGGTTCGTCATCTCAAGCCGGGCGGTGAACTGATCTTCATCACGCCGCGTGATTTTCTCAAGGCGACCAGCGCCGTCAAGCTGAATGACTGGCTGCATGCGCACGGAACGATCACCCATGCCGTTGAATTGGGCGATGCGAAAATATTTCAGGACGCGATTCCCAACTGCCTGATCTGGCGTTACGAACTGGGCAATTTTTCGCGTAAAACGCACTGCGCGGCGGTGGCGATGAAGGGGCTGCTGGAAGAGCCGTTGGCGCAATTGCCGCCGCACTGGAACCTGAAATGGGAAGAAAGAAATTTTCTCATCCGCGCCGGTCATCTGCTATTTTCAAGGAACGATTACCCCTTGCGCTTGTCGGACGTGGCGACGGTCAAGGTCGGCGCCGTGTCCGGGGCGGATGCTATTTATGCGGATTCGGTTAATGGCACGATGGAGTTCGTTTGTTCGACGACGGCCAAATCCGGGCAAACCCGCCGCATGATCTGGTGTCCCGCCGCGCCGCACGAGGCGCTGCTGCCGCACAAGGCGCGTTTGATTTCGCGCCGGATCCGGCGCTTCGATGAAAGCAACTGGTGGCAGTGGGGCAGGGGCTGTTTCCTGTCGGACAAGCCGAGGGTTTATGTCAATAGCAAGACGCGCAATGAAAAACCTTTTTTCATTCACGGCTGTCTCCATTACGATGGCGCCGTGCTGGCGGTTTTTCCGGCCTCTCCGCATGTCGACATTGTTGCGTTCCGCGATGCGCTGAATGCGCTAGACTGGAAAGAGTTGGGCTTCGTCTGCGATGGCAGATTTCTTTTTTCGCAGCGCAGTCTGGAGAACGCGCCGGTGCCGGCGGATTTCAGCCGCTTCACATCCGGCCGCGCGTGAATTTCTTTTTTGATATTTTTTAACTGCCGTGGTTCCACATCTCAAAACCGCTTTGACCGGCCCGCTGCTCGATCTGGAGCGGACTTTTCTCGACCGCGCCACGGCCATCGAGCAATGGTTCCGCGCGCAATGGCAGGAGCATACGCCGCCGTTTTACTGCTCGGTTGATCTGCGCAATGCCGGCTTCAAGCTGGCGCCGGTCGATACCAACCTCTTTCCGGGCGGCTTCAACAACCTGAATCCGGTTTTCCTGCCGCTGTGCGTGCAGGCGGCGATGTCGGCCATCGAAAAAATCTGCCCCGAGGCGAAGAACCTGCTGCTGATTCCCGAGAGTCACACGCGCAATCAGTTCTACCTGAGCAACGTGGCGCGGCTGGCGACGATTCTCGAACGCACCGGCCTTGAGGTGCGCATCGGCACGCTGATCCCCGACATCCAGACGCCGACGCCGCTCGATCTGCCCGACGGCGCGCGGCTGCTGCTCGAACCGCTGCGGCGCGTGAATGGCCGGCTCGGCCTTGAAGGCTTCGATCCCTGCGCCGTTCTGCTCAACAACGATTTGTCCGCCGGCGTGCCGGAAATCCTGCGCGACCTGCACGAGCAAACCCTGATTCCGCCGCTGCACGCCGGCTGGCATGTCCGCCGCAAGTCGCGCCACTTCGCCGCCTACGACCGCGTGGTGGGCGAGTTCGCCCAGGCGATGGGCATCGACCCCTGGCTCATCAATCCGGATTTCGCCGTCTGCGGTGAAGTGGATTTTCATGGGCGGCAGGGTGAGGAATGCCTCGCCACCAACGTCGACGCGGTGCTGACGCGGATCCGCGCCAAGTACGCCCAGTACGGCATCAACGAGCCGCCTTTCGTCATCGTCAAGGCCGACGCCGGCACGTATGGCATGGGCATCATGACGGTGCGCGACGCCGCCGAAGTGAAAACGCTCAACCGCAAGCAGCGCAACAAGATGGCGGTGGTGAAAGAGGGCCTGCAAGTGAGCGAAGTCATCATTCAGGAAGGCGTGCTCACCTTTGAGACGATCGAGGGCAACGCCGCCGAGCCGGTGGTGTACATGATCGACCGCTACGTCGTCGGCGGTTTCTACCGCGTGAACACCGAGCGCGGCCGCGACGAGAATCTCAATGCACCGGGCATGCGCTTCGAGCCGCTGGCCTTCGACTGCGGCTGCACCATGCCGGACTACAACTGCGCGCCGGACGACGCGCCCAACCGCTTCTTCGCCTATGGCGTGGTGGCGCGGCTGGCGCTGCTGGCGGCCGCCGTCGAACTGGAACTCTCCGCGCCGCCGTCCGATATCGAATGAAATTCGCCTTCATCCTCGATCCGCTTGAAGGGCTGAAAGCCGACAAGGATTCCAGCATCGCCATGATGCGCGCGGCGCAAGCGCGCGGCCATGCCGTCGCGGCGATCATGCGCCCGGCGCTGGTCTGGCGCGACGGCGCCGCGCATGCCGCCGCCGCGCCCCTGACCGTGCGCGAGGACGATCACGACTGGTTCGAGGCGCACGCGCCGCGCCAGACGCCGCTCGCCGCTTTCGATGCCGTGCTGATGCGGCAGGATCCGCCCTTCGATATGGAATATGTTGCCGCCACCTGGCTGCTCGAACAGGCCGAGGCCAGCGGCGCGCGCGTTTTCAATGCGCCGTGCGCCGTGCGCGATCATTCGGAGAAGCTGGCGATTCTGGCGTTTCCGCAACTGATTCCCGAGACCGTGGTGGCGCGCGAGGCGGCGGCGCTGAACGCTTTCATCGACGCGACCGGCGACGCGATCCTGAAGCCGCTCGACGGCATGGGCGGCAGCGGCGTGTTCCGCGTCCGCCGCGATGATCCCAATCGCAACGTCATCATCGAAACCCTGACCGGGCAGGGCGCGCGCACCATCATGGCGCAGCGTTTCCTGCCGCAAATCGCCGAGGGCGACAAGCGCATCCTGCTGATCGGCGGCGCCGCCGTGCCTTTTTCCCTGGCGCGCATCCCGAAGCCGGGCGAGACGCGCGGCAATCTCGCCACCGGCGGCACCGGCGTGGCGCAGCCCTTGTCCCGGCGCGAGCGCGAGATCGCGGAACACCTCGCGCCGCTGCTGCACCGGCGCGGCATTCTGCTGGCCGGCATCGACGTGATCGGCGACTGCCTGACCGAGATCAACGTCACCAGCCCGACCTGCTTTGTCGAAATTACCCGGCAGACCGGCTTCGACGTGGCGGGCATGTTTGTCGACGCGCTGGAAAAAGCGTGCCGGACTTGAGCCGCGGCGCGGCCCGGAAAATACCGCGCTGGCCCTGGTGGTGGCTGTTCCTGACGGCGGCGCTGTTTTCGGCCTGCGATCGCGGGCCGCCGCTGATTCAGCGCGAAGCCTATGTGTTTGGCACCCGCGTCGAAGTGTCGGTGTGGGGCGAATCGGCGCAACAAGCGGGGCAGGCCTTATCCGCCGTGCTGGCCGAGTTCGATCGCCTGCACCGCATGCTGCACGCCTGGCAGCCTTCCGAACTGATGGCCCTGAACGACGCCATCGCCCGCGGCGAGCGCGATATCGCCGTCTCGCCGGAACTGGCGTTCATGCTGCGCGATGCCGCCGGCATCGCAGCGCGCTCGGATCAGTTATTCGATCCGGCGCTCGGCGGGCTGATCGCGCTGTGGGGTTTTCATGCCGATGAATTCGCACCGCGACTGCCCGACGCGGCGGCGCTGGCGGCCTTGATGCGGACGCCGCCGCGCATGTCGGATCTGACCATCACGGACAACCGCGTGACGAGCGCCAACCGCGCCGCGCAGCTTGATCTGGGCGGCTACGCCAAGGGCTACGCGCTCGACCGCGCTGCCGCCATCCTGAAGGGCATGGGCGTCCACAACGCCCTCATCAATATCGGCGGCAACGTCATGGCGCTCGGCGACAAGGGCGGCCAGCCCTGGCGCGTCGGCATTCAGCATCCGCGCGCCGCCGCGCCGCTGGCCACGCTGGCGCTGCGCGACGGCGAGGCGATCGGCACCTCGGGCGATTACCAGCGTTATTTTGAACTCGACGGACGGCGTTACTGCCACCTGCTCGATCCGCGCAGCGGGCGGCCGGCCGAAGGCGCGCAGGCCGTCACCGTGCTGATCCCGCCCCGCTCCGGCGCCGGCGCCTTGTCGGATGCCGCCAGCAAGCCGCTGTTCATCGCCGGCGCGGGGCAGTGGCGCGACATGGCGCGGCGTCTCGGCGTCGATTACGCCCTGCGCATCGACAGCGACGGCGTGATGCACATCACCGCCGCCTTGCGCGAGCGGCTGACCCTGCTGGCGGCCGATCTGCGGATCGAGGTCGAGCCGTGAACAGGCGCTTATACCGCCGGCCTTCGGTTACAATCGCCGCGTTGCTTTCGTCACGATCATGATCGGCCTGTTTCTGATTACTCACGGCAGTCTGGGCGAGTCCCTCGTCCAGTGCGCCTGTCACGTCCTCGGCGGGCAGCCGCCGCACATCGCGCAGCTTGGCGTTGCCGGTCAGGACGATCCCCTTGCCGTCCTGCCGCGCGCCCGCGACATGCTGCGCTCCGTCGATACGGGCGGCGGCGCGCTGCTGCTCACCGACATCTTCGGCGCCACGCCGGGCAATATCGCGCTGAAACTGCTCCAGCCGGGCCGCATCGAGGGCGTCGCCGGGGTGAGCCTGCCGATGCTGCTGCGCGCCCTGACTTACCGGGACAAGGACATGCAAACGCTGGTTGCGAAAACCCTCGCCGGCGGGCGTGACGGCGTCATATTGATGAAAGGCGCGACGGATGCCGCGGGCTGAAACCGAAATCATCAACAAGCTCGGCCTGCACGCGCGCGCCTCGGCCAAGCTGACCCAGTTGGCGACGGCGTTCTCCAGCGAAATCTGGCTCGAACGCAACGGCCGCCGCGTCAATGCCAAAAGCATCATGGGCGTCATGATGCTGGCCGCCGGCAAGAGCGCCAAAATCATTGTCGATACCGAAGGCCCCGACGCCGACGCCGCCTTGCAGGCCATCCTCAAACTGATCGCCGACCGCTTCGGGGAAAACGAATGAGGCCGCTGCGTTCAATGCCGCGCGCGCGCCGGCGGCAACGGGTTGAACGATGACGTTCGCCCTGCACGGTCTTGCCGTCTCTCACGGCATCGCCATCGGCCGCGCCCATCTCATTTCCCACGCCACGCTCGAAGTCGAGCATTACCTCCTGCCCGAACGTCATGTGGGCGAGGAACTCGCCCGCTTCGATCAGGCCGTCGCCGGCGTGCGGACGGAACTCGACGCCCTGATGGCGCACGCCGATCCGGGCGCGCCCGCCGAACTGACCGCGTTCATCGACCTGTACCGCATGCTGCTGACCGATCCCCTGCTGACCGAGGCGACGCGGGCGCTGATCCGTCAGCAACGCTGCAACGCCGAATGGGCGCTGGTGCAGCAGATGGAGCAGATCGTCGCGCAGTTCGAGCAGATCGAGGACGAGTACCTGCGCGAGCGCAAGGCCGACGTGGTGCAGGTGGTCGAGCGCGTGCTGAAAATGCTGATGGGCCGCCCCGGTCACCCGCCGGCGCATGCGCAGGGAGAGCACCTGATCGTCGTCGCTCACGATCTGTCGCCGGCCGACGCCATCCAGTTCAAACAGTGGAAAATCGGCGGCTTCGTCACCGATCTCGGCGGCGCCACCTCGCACACCGCCATCGTCGCGCGCAGCCTCGCCATTCCGGCGGTGGTCGGCCTACACCATGCCCGTCATTTGATTTACGAAGACGACATGCTGATCGTCGACGGCGCGCGCGGCGTGCTGATCGTCGACCCCGATGCCGATGTGCTGGAAGAATACCGCCGCCGCAAGCGCGCGCTGGAAGCGGCCCGCGCCAAGCTGAAGCGCCTGAAAAAAGCGCCCGCCGTCACCCTCGATGGCGTGGATATCGCGCTCGCCGCGAATATCGAGCTGCCCGGCGACGTCGCGCAAGTCCAGGCTGTCAATGCCAGCGGGATCGGCCTGTTCCGCACTGAATTCCTGTTTCTCAACCGCGACGGCATGCCCGGCGAGGAGGAGCAGTACGCCGCCTATCGCGGTGTGGTCGAGGCGATGGCGGGTAATATCGTCGTCATTCGCACGCTGGACATCGGCGCCGACAAAAGCCCGCGCGGCGTCGACATCGCGCGCACCGGCCCCAATCCGGCGCTCGGCCAGCGCGCCATCCGCTACTGTCTGGCCGAGCCGCGGCTGTTCCTGACACAGTTGCGCGCCATCCTGCGCGCCTCGGCCCACGGCCCGGTGCGGCTGCTGGTGCCGATGCTGGCGCACGCCCACGAGATCGCCCAGACGCTGGCCATGATCGAGCAGGCCAAGGCGCAGTTGCGCGAGCGCGGCCAGCCTTTTAACGCGGCGCTGGAAATCGGCGGCATGATCGAAATTCCCGCCGCCGCGCTGGCCCTCGGCGTGTTTCTGGAAAAGCTGGATTTCCTCTCCATCGGCACCAACGACCTGATCCAGTACACCCTCGCCATCGACCGCGCCGACGAAACGGTGGCGCATCTCTACGATCCCCTGCATCCGGCCGTGCTGCGCCTGATCGCCCACACCATTCAGGCCGGCGCGCGCGCCGGCGTGCCGGTGGCGGTGTGCGGCGAGATGGCGGGCGACCCGCAGTTCACGCGCCTGCTGCTCGGCATGGGCTTGCGCATCTTTTCCATGCACCCGGCGCAGATTCCCGAAGTGAAACGGGAAGTGCTGCGCAGCAACCGCGCCGGATTGCGCCGCAAGGTTGCCCGTCTGCTTGCCCTGGATGATCCGGTCGCGCTGCGCCGGCGGCTGGCGCGGCTGAACGCGGCGGCGGATTGATGGCTTGGCAAGCCCCGAAATTGACAAGCTCCGCCGGCCAAGGTAACTTTCTTCCGCAGCGCCGATTTGACCGTCAGCTTGCGGGCGCTTTAAAAATACGGCTAAAACGAGGACGATCCAGCCCGGTCTTAGCCACATCAAGCTGACCGGGTTTTTTATTGCATGAATCATTCATCCGACAGCGTTGGCGCGGTGCAGCCGCAGCGCGCGCATTTCGACACGCCGCTTGCTCTGGCGGGCGGCGGCGCGCTGCCGGTTTTCGATCTGGTATACGAAACCTACGGCGAACTGAACGCGGCGCGCTCCAACGCGGTGTTGGTCTGCCATGCCCTCTCGGGCCACCATCATGTTGCTGGCTATGCTGCCGACGATCCGAAAAACATCGGCTGGTGGGACAACCTGGTCGGGCCGGGCAAGCCGCTGGATACGCGCAAGTTCTTCGTCGTCGGCGTGAACAATCTCGGCGGCTGTTACGGCTCGACCGGGCCGATGACGCTCAACCCGGCCACCGGCAAGCCGTGGGGCGCCGATTTTCCGCTGGTGGTGGTCGAGGACTGGGTGACGGCGCAGGCGCGGCTGGCCGACCGCCTCGGCATTGACGCCTGGGCAGCGGTGATCGGCGGCAGTCTGGGCGGCATGCAGGCCATGCAGTGGGCGCTGGAATATCCTGATCGCATTCGTCATGCGTTGGTCATCGCGTCCGCGCCGAAGCTGACGGCGCAGAACATCGCCTTCAACGAGGTGGCGCGGCAGGCGATTCTGACCGATCCCGATTTTCACGGCGGACATTATTACGAACACGGCGTGGTGCCGGCGCGCGGCTTGCGGCTGGCGCGCATGATCGGCCACATCACCTATCTGTCCGATGACCAGATGGCGGAAAAATTTGGCCGCCGGCTGCGGCAGGGCGGTTTGAAATTCAGTTACGACGTCGACTTCGAGATCGAATCCTACCTGCGCTATCAGGGCGACAAGTTCGCCGGCTACTTCGACGCCAACACCTATCTGATTACCACCAAGGCGCTCGATTATTTCGATCCGGCGCTCGGCTACGGCGGCGATCTGGCCGCCGCGCTGGCGCGCGCGCGCGCGAATTTTCTCGTCGTCTCGTTCTCGACCGACTGGCGCTTCGCGCCGGAACGCTCGCGTGAAATTGTCTACGGGCTGGTGCACAACGGCCTCGGTGTCAGCTACGCCGAACTGGAATCCATCGCCGGCCACGATTCCTTCCTGCTCGACGACCCGCGCTACCACGGCGTGATGCGGGCCTATTTCGAGGGGATCAAGACATGACGAACGTCCTCGGCCGTTTCGATTTTGAAGCCATCGCCAAATGGATCAAGCCGGGCGAGAAAGTGCTCGATCTGGGCTGCGGCGACGGCAGCCTGCTGCGCTATCTGCGCGACGAGAAAGGCGTGCTCGGCTACGGCGTCGAGAACGATCCGGCGAATGTGCTCGCCTGCGTCCGCAACGGCGTCAACGTGATCCAGATCGACCTCGAAGCCGGCCTCTCCGGTTTCGAGGACGGCTTCTGCGATCACGTCGTCATGTCGCTCTCCCTGCAAACGGTGCGTCATACCGAACGGCTGCTGGCCGAGATGCTGCGCGTCGGCCGCGAGGCGGTGGTGAGCTTTCCCAACTTCGGCCATCACAGCTACCACGCGGCCATCGCGCGCGGGCGCATGCCGGTTTCCGAGAGCCTGCCCTATCAGTGGTACAACTCGCCCAACGTGCGCTTTTTCACGATGGCCGATTTCGAGGCCCTGTGCGCCGAGCGCGGCATCGTGCTGCGCGAGCGGCTCGGTTTCGACGGCGAAGCCGCCGTCACCGAAGACCTCAACCGCAACGCCAGCATCGCTGTGTATCGTCTGGGGAAAGCGGGTTGAATTCCCCGCCGCATTCCCCATTGCTGCGCTCGAAGTTTTTCTGGATTGCCGTGCTGTATTTCGCCGAGGGCTTTCCGCTCGGCGTGTTCTACGAAATCTTTCCCGTTTATTTCCGCCAGCAGGGCGTCGACCTGCGCAATATCGGCGCGCTCTCCCTGCTCGGCTTGGCGTGGACGCTGAAATTTCTCTGGGCGCCGGCGGTGGACCGTTTCCGCCATCATCGCCGCTGGATGGCCGCCGCCGATCTCGGCATGGGCGCCGTGATGATCGCCTTCGCCGCCGCTACCGGTCTGCCGCATTGGGTATGGGCGGCCATCGCCGTTTTCGCCCTGCTCTCCGCCACCAATGACATTGCCATCGACGGCTACACCATCGAGCTGCTGCGCCGCGACGAAATGGGGCGCGGCAACGGCCTGCGCATCGGCTTCTACCGCGCTGGCATGATCGCCTCGGGCGGCGTGCTGATGGCGTCCGACTGGCTCGGCTGGCCCGGCGCTTTTGCCTGCGCCGCCGCCGTCTTCGTCCTTTGTGCCGGCGCTTGTCTGCTGGCGCCGCGTGAACCGGCGCGGGCGCATTTGCCATCGCTTGGCCTCGTGGCGGAAATACGCGCTTTTCTGGCGCAGCCGCGCGGGGCGGCGGCGTTGGCGCTGGTGTGCGCCGGCACGCTTTGGCTGGCCGACGGCGCGCTGGCATTTTCCGCCCAGCGGCCCTGGCTGTGGCCGTCGCTCGCCGTCGCCTGCGCCGCCGCCTACGGCCTGCTGCGGCTGATCGGCAAACGGGACGAAAAGCAGAATCAGACGGCGCGGCAAGGCGAGGCGTCAGCGGGCGAAGCGCCGGCGGGCGCGCTTTTCGGCGCGTTGACCGACATGATGCAGCGCCCCGGCATTTTGCCGGTGCTGGCGTTCGTGCTGATCTTCAAGCTCGGCGACGCCTCGATGGGTTTCATGATCAAGCCGTTCTGGGTCGACGCCGGTTTTTCCGCCTCCGAAATCGGCCTCGTGTCGGTGAATCTCGGCCTCGCGCTGTCGGTCGCCGGCGGACTGACCGGCGGCTGGTATGCCGATCGCGCCGGCATCTTCAAGGCGCTGTGGGTGCTTGGTCTGGCGCAGGCGGTATCCAATCTGGCTTACGCGCTGGCTGCCTGGGTGATTCCGCTCGGCGCCGTGCCGCTGCCCTCGCATCGCGCCTTGATCTACGCCGCCAGCGCGCTCGAATCCTTCACCGGCGGCCTCGGCACGGCGGCTTTTCTCGCGTTTCTGATGGCCATCGTGCGGCGCGAACACAGCGCCGCCGAATACGCCTTGCTCTCCTCGGTGTTCGCCGCCTCGCGCTCGGTTGCTGGCTGGGCCGGCGGCCTCGGCGCGCAAGCCATCGGCTACGGGCCGTATTTTCTGCTCACCTTTTTCCTCGCCTTCCCCGCCTATCTGCTGCTGCCCTGGGTGCGCAGGATGCTCGACGCGCAGGCGTGGCGCGAAGATGGCTGAGGGATGGCTAAGGGATGGCTGAGCGCCGCCGCCCGGCCGTTTGTTCCGGGCAAGGCTCGTGTAAGATGCCGCATGGTTTTTGAAATGCATCCTTCTTTCTCGCGCCGCGTGGCGTCATGACGCGCCCCCATCCGCTGCCCGACCGGCATGCGCTGGAACAACTGGCGCGTGACGGCGTGCTGACGGGCGAAGGGCTGGACATCGCCCTGCGCCGCCTCGGTTATTTGCCGGATGCCGCCGCCTGGCGGCGCTTCGGCAATCTCGCCCTGCTGGCGGCGGGCAGCTTGCTGCTGCTGGCCGGTATCGTGTTCTTCTTCGCGTTCAATTGGGACGTTCTGCACCGCTTCGCCAAAATCGGGCTGATCGCCGCGCCGCTGATCGCCGCCACCGCGCTTGCCGCGCATTTCGCCGGACAACATCGTTTTCGCGCCAGTCTGGCCTGGCTTGGCGCGGCGGTCGTGTTGACCGGCGTGCTGCTGGCGGTGATGGGACAGATTTACCAGACCGGCGCCGACAGCGAACTGCTGTTCGCCGGCTGGGCTGCGCTGACCCTGCCTTGGGTGCTGGCGGGCCGCGCGCCCTGGCTGTGGCTGTTCTGGCTGCTGCTGGTGAATGTGGCGCTGGGTCTGTTCATATCCGGACGGTTCGGCATCTGGATGCTGTTGGGCGGCTTGTCCGACGGCCTGCTCTGGCTGCCGCTGCTTCTCAACGCCGCCGCGCTCTGCGTCTGGGAAATGCGCTGGCCGCGCCTTGGCTGGATGCGCGCATCTTACGCGCCGCGCATCATCGGGCTGCTGGCCGCGCTGTGCGCCACGACACTGGGCGTGACTTGGTGCCTGCAAGAGTATGGCCGGATCGAGTGGCGGGTGATGCGCTACACGCCGCTGATCTATTTCGCCTGGCTGGGCGCGACGCTGTGGTTTTATCGCTGCCGCCGCCACGACATCGTGCCGCTGGCTGTCGCCGCGCTCTCGTTCATCATCGTTGTCACCAGCGAACTTGTTCACTGGTTGTTTGATTTGAGGGGCGAGTGGGCATTTCATTTACTTCTCACCGGCCTGGCGGTGGCCGCGATGACGGCCGCTGCCGCCGTCTGGCTGCGGCGCACGGCGCAAGCTTGGGAAGCGGAAGCGATCAACACGACATGGGCGCGCGACGCATGATGTTCCATACCGATCCCATTGATCGCAACGCGCTGGCCGCCGCCCTGGCGGAAAAGCTGCATGCCGCCGGCCATCTGCGCGTTCCCGCCTGGCCGCCGCCGGCGGTTAAAGACGCGCCCGTGTCGCGCTGGATTCTCGCCTTGCAGGTCGTCGGCGGCTGGCTGGCGGCGCTTTTCCTGCTGGGGTTTCTCGGCACCAGCGCGATGCTGGCGTTGCGCAGCGCGACCGGCTGGATCATCGTCGGGCTGCTGCTGAGCGCCGGCCCCGCGCCGTTCCTGATGCGCACCGAAAACACCGTGCTGCGCCAGTTTCTGTTCGTCGCCGCCTTGGCCGGGCAGGGCGCGCTGTTCTGGGGCGTCAGCAGGCTCTCGGACCACGGCGTGCTTTTCGACGGCATGGCTTTTTTCCTGCTGGCGCTCTACGAAGCCGTCTTGCTGGTATGGGTGGCGTGGATGCCGCACCGGTTGGTGGCGGCGCTGGCCGGCTGCGGCGCATTCGCGGGCAGCTTGGTGATGGCATTCCCGGATGTGTTTTTACTCCTGGGCGGTGACTGGTGGGCCGGTGTTTACTGGCTCGCCGCCGGTCTGCTCTGGCTGCGGGAACCGCGCTGGCGGGCGTCGCGCCATGCCGATGCGATGACCGCGCTGGCCTGGGCGCTCACTTTGCATAGCCTTGTGTATGCTTTGTCTCGATCTTTTGCGTATTTCGTGATGAAGGACATCGGCTTCTCCTTCACTCTGTTTCTGCTGCCGGCGGGCAGCGCCGCGCTCGCCGTGCTGCTGGCGCGCTCCTTGCCGCGCGACGGGCGCAATCTGGCCGCCGTCGCGCTGCTGCTCGTCGCGCTGGCGCTGACATGGCAAGCGCCGGTGGTCGGCATGGGCGGCGTGGCGCTGGCGCTCGGCTTCGCGCGCGGGCGGCTCGCTCTGATGTGGATCGGCGGCGCGGTGTTGGTCTACGGCGTCAGCCGCTTCTACTACGATCTGCAATTGCCGCTGCTGGACAAATCCGGGCTGATGGCGTTGGGCGGCGGCTTGCTGTTGGCGGTGCGCGCCCTGTTCGGACGGGAGGAAAGGGGATGACGCACAGCCGGCGAGCCCTGATCTGGGCCGGTCTGGCGCTGACGCTGATCGCCGCCGGCTGGGGCGTGTGGAGCAACGAGCGCATTCTCGCCGATGGCCGCGTGGTGCTGCTCGAACTCGCGCCTGTCGATCCGCGCTCGCTGATGCAGGGCGACTACATGGCGCTGAATTACGCGCTCGCCAACGATCTGCGGCGCGAACAGCCGGAGCAGGATATGCGTGATGCGCGCGCCGACGGCTACGCCATCGTGCGTCTCGACGAGCGGCGGCTGGCGAAGCTGGCGCGCGCGCAGCCTGAAGCGCAGCCGCTGGGCGCGGACGAAATCGCCATCCGCTACCGCGTGCGCAACGGCCAGTTGCGCATCGCCACCAACGCTTTTTTCTTTCAGGAAGGGCGTGAACCGGAATTCAGCACGGCCCGCTACGGCGAATTCCGCGTCAGCGACAGCGGCGAACCGCGCCTGACCGCGCTGCTCGACGCCAACTTTGCGCGGCTGGGCAACAACCGCTACTGAAATTACGACCGGGATTCCGGCGCGGGTTTCAAATCCACCGCGCCGCGCAGCTTGCGCCAGGTTTGCCAAGCGAGGAAGCCGCGTTTCGCCCAGCGGGAAAAACTGCGTGGCCGGGCGACGAGCAGCGCGACGGCGATACCGGCCAGCCATGCCGGATGCGTCTTGGCCCACTTCCAGCCTGAATTCCAGCCCGAACGGATTTTTTCCACGGCGTTGAAAGCCGGCGCGGCCGATTCGAGCGCATGCAGAATCATCACGCGCTGCGCCGCCGCCCGCAGTTGCAGGCGTTGTTTCTTGAGCGCCAGTTCAACGTTTTTCGACATGCTTTTTGTCGTCATGGCCGTCCGCTTGCAGCATGTCGCGGTCTTGCGCCAGTTCCGCGATGCTGGCGGCGAACAAGCGCGAGCCTTGCCGTCCGGCGCGGACGGCGGCCAGCGCCGCGAGGATGCCGATGACGAGAAACACGGCGGTGAATACGCCCAGCGCCAGCAGGCGCTGGCTGTCCCACAGCAGGACGGTCAGGAACAGCGCCAGCAGAATGACGCCGAAGCCGAGAAAGAAAAAAGCGGCGGCGGCGTAGCCGAGCAGCAGGCCGAGGCGGAGCTTTTCTTCCTGCAGCTCGGTGACGAGCAGTTCCAGCCGGGTTTGCAGAATGCCGACGACGCGGGCGGCGTGGCCGCGCAAACGCGCGCCGAGACTGCCCGGTTCCGATGCCGGCGCCATGCTGCGGCAACCGTCAGCGGCGGCCGATGAGCAGGCCGACGAAGAAGCCGATGCCGGCGGCGATGCCGACCGAGCGCCACGGATTGTCGTGGACGTAATCATCGGTGGCGCGCGCGACCTGCTTGGTGCGCTCGACCATGGCGGCTTGCGCGTCGGCCAGATTCTCGCGCGCGCTGGCGAGGCGGTCTTGCAGCTTGGCGCGCAGATCGGCCATTTTCTCGCCCGCCTGACCGGCGGTGGCCTTGAGAATTTCCTCGGCGTCGGTGACGACGACTTTCAGATCGGAGATGAGTTTTTGCTTGTTGACTTCGGTCATTTCGGACATGGTCTTGCTCTCGGCATAAATGACAAAAAAATGATGGCTGGAACGCCGTTTCAAGGCTACCGATTTTTACCGCCGATGGCAAATACGCAGTGTGGCGCAGTGTGGCGCGGTGTGGCGCGGCGTGATGCGGCGCGGCGCAGATCAGCCGATGTCGTATTCGTAGTCGATGGTCAGCGGGGCGTGATCGGAAAACCAGCTTGCCTTGTAGACCGCCGCCCGGCGTGCGGCGGCGGCCAGACCGGGCGTGGCGACGTGGTAGTCGATGCGCCAGCCGACGTTTTTGGCGCGCGCCTGCCCCCGGTTTGACCACCAGGTGTAAGCCTCGCCCGTGGCGTCGGGATGCAGGCGCCGATACACATCGACAAAGCCGAGCGGGCCGAACAGCGCGCTCATCCAGTCGCGTTCCTCCGGCAGGAAGCCGGAATTTTTCAGATTGCCTTTCCAGTTCTTGAGGTCGATTTCCTTGTGGGCGATGTTCCAGTCGCCGCACAGCAGGATTTCCCGCCCTGAGCGCCTCAGTTGTTCAAGATGCGGCTGGAATTGCGCCAGAAAGCGGAACTTGGCCGCCTGCCGCTCCGGCGAGGAGGAGCCGGAAGGCAGATACGCCGAAATGACGGACAGCTTGCCGAACACGGCTTCGATATACCGCCCCTCGGCGTCGAACTCGGGTGAGCCGAATCCTTCGATGATCCGCTCCGGCGGATGCCGAGTGTACAGCCCGACGCCGCTGTAGCCTTTCTTTTCCGCGTAGTGGAAATGGCCGGCGTAGTGGCCGAAATCGCCGCCGGGGGCGAGCAGTTCGGGGCGCATGTCGGCGGCCTGGGCCTTGAGTTCCTGCAGGCAAACGATGTCGGCCCGCTGTTCATGCAGCCAGTCGAAAAAGCCCTTGCGGGCCGCCGAGCGGATGCCGTTCAGATTCAGGGTTATGATACGCAGCATTGGAGCGATTCGTGGAGACGGTCTGAATGGGGAACATGGATTGTAGCGGCGAGTTCATTGCTTTTGCGGTCGACACCGGCGTGCTGCGTTTCGGCGAATTCACAACCAAGGCCGGACGCCCGTCGCCTTATTTCTTCAATGCCGGTTTGTTCAACGACGGCGCGTCGCTCGACCGCCTGACCGATTTCTACGCCCGCGCCATTCTCGCCGCCGCCCCGCCCCACGACATGCTGTTCGGGCCGGCCTATAAAGGCATTCCGCTGGCGGCCGGCACCGCCATCGCGCTGGCGCGCAAGGGGCACAATCTGCCCTACGGCTTCAACCGGAAGGAAGCCAAGGATCACGGCGAAGGCGGCAGCCTGATCGGCGCGCCGCTCGTTGGCCGCGTGCTCATCATCGACGACGTGATTTCCGCCGGCACCTCGGTGCGCGAATCGGTGGCGCTGATCCGCGACGCCGGCGCGACGCCGGCCGGCGTGGTCATCGCGCTGGACCGCATGGAGCGCGGTCAGGGCGCGCTCTCCGCCGTGCAGGAAGTGGGGCAGAATTACGGCATTCCAGTGGTGGCGGTGGCGACGCTGGACGATCTGCTCGCCTATCTCGACGATCGTCCTGAACTGGCGCAAAATCTGCGCGCCGTTTTGCAATACCGACAACGCTATGGAATACAGACATCATGATTCGATTCGCTCCGGCTTTCATTCTTTCCCCGATTCTTTCTTCAATCATTATTTTTGCCGTGGCGCTGCCGGCGCCGGCCGAGGCGCAGCAGCGGAAGGGCGGCGCGCAGGGCAGCCCGCAAGGGCGCGTCACCTACTGCTGCACCGGCGACAACGGCAAGAAGATCTGTTCCGACGTGCTGCCGCAAGAGTGCTACAACCGCGCCTACCGGGAAGTTGATTCCCGCGGCCTCACGATCCGGGAATTCCCCGCCCCGCCCACGCCGGAAGAACGCGCGGCGCGCGCGGCGGAGGAGAAACAGGCCGCAGAAACGGAAACCAGACGGAAGGAGCAAGCCCGCAAGGATCGCGCCCTGCTCGACACATACGCCAGCGAGCAGGACATCGACGACGCCCGCGACCGCGCCACCGCCGGCGCGCAGAAGCGCATACAAGCGGCGCGGGACAAGCATGCCGTCCTGATGAAACGGAAAACCCAGCTTGACGCCGAGGCGGCGCCGCACAAGGGCAAACCGCTGCCGCCGGAACTGGATTCGCAGATACGCGCCAACCGGGTCGATCTGAAAACGGAGCAGGCCACCATCGACGGCGGGCAAAGCGAGATCGAGCAAATCAAGGCCCGCTACGACGATGAAAAACGGCGCTACCGGGAAGCCTCCAACAGACCGCCCGCGCAAAGCGGCGGCGCGTCATCCGGGGACGGGAATACGGCAGCGCCCAGGTCGCGTTAGGCCCATTAAACGAGATCCAAAGATGCAATCATTCAACTGGAAATGCCCTTATTGCAACCACGCTGCAACCATTACAGAGTCAAACTTTATCTCAAATAAGTTTTTCTTTAATCACGACAATAAAGATGGCCTTCTCGGGATTAATACGCGTGTAATTATCTGCCCGAATAGTGAATGTAAGGAGTACTCGGTAACTTCCTCCTTGCACAAGGCACAGAACACTAGTTGCGGACCTTGCTTACAAGGGGCGCCTATTTTCCGCTGGGCGCTTCGCCCTCAATCTCAAGCAAAGCCATTCCCAAGCTATATCCCTCAACCTATACTCGACGATTACAAAGAGGCATGCTTAATCAAAGACCTTAGCCCCAAAGCCTCCGCTACGCTTTCAAGGCGCTGTCTACAAGGGATCATCCGCGACTATTGGAGTATCTCAAAGAATCGTCTTGTTGATGAGATTAACGAGCTAAAAGGGAAAATTGATGCTACAACATGGGATGCCATAGATGCTGTAAGAAGTATTGGAAATATTGGTGCCCATATGGAAAAAGATATAAACCTCGTTATTGACGTTGAGCCCGAGGAAGCGGAGCTTCTCATCGGTCTTATCGAAATACTCCTAAAAGATTGGTATGTTGCTCGAAACGCGAGGAAACAGCATCTTGCGAGTATCGTAAGCGTTGCTCAAGCAAAAAAAGAGGCTGGAGTGCCATAAATCATTCAACCCGGACACGCTAAAACGTGCCGGTCAATCCAGGCGTTGATGCGCTGAATCAAAAAACCGGGCCGGTCTTGCTCAAGCCGGCCCGGTTAGTTTTTGCTTCAGCAATTCGTTGACTTGCTGCGGGTTGGCCTTGCCCTTGGTGGCTTTCATGGCTTGGCCGACGAGGGCGTTGAAGGCTTTTTCCTTGCCGGCGCGGAATTCTTCCACCGATTTCGGATTGGCGGCCAGCACGTCGTCGATGATTTTCTCCAGCGCGCCGGTGTCGGAAATCTGTTTCAGGCCGCGCGCTTCGATCACGGCGTCGGCGCTTGCGCCTTCGCCGCTCCAGAGGGCGTCGAAAACTTCCTTGGCGATTTTGCCGGAGATTGTGCCGTCGGCGATGCGCGCCACCAGCCCGGCGAGTTGCGCCGCGCCGAGCGGCGCGGCGGCGATGTCGCGCTCCTCCCGGTTCAGTCGCGCGGCCAGTTCGCCCATCACCCAGTTGGCGCACAGTTTCGCGTTGCCGGCGCCGGCGGCTGTCACGGTCTGCTCAAAGTAAGCCGCCGTCGCGCGGGCGGCGGTGAGCGCGGCGGCATCGTAGGCGGAAAGGCCGTAGTCGCGCTCGAAGCGCGTTTTCATGGCGGCCGGCAGTTCCGGCATGCTGGCTTCGATTTCACTTTTCCACGCGGCGGAAATTTCCAGCGGCAGCAGATCGGGATCGGGAAAATAGCGGTAATCGTGCGCGTCTTCCTTGCTGCGCATGGCGCGCGTCTCGCCGCTGTCGGGATCGAACAGCACGGTCGCCTGCCGGATGGCGCGGCCTTCCTCGATTTCGGCAATCTGCCATTGCGCTTCGTAATGGATGGCTTGTTCGAGAAAGCGGAAGGAGTTGAGGTTCTTGATTTCGCGCCGTGTGCCGAGCGGCGCACCGGGGCGGCGCACGGAAACGTTGGCGTCGCAGCGGAAAGAGCCTTCCTGCATGTTGCCGTCGCAGATGCCGATCCACCGCACCAGTTCGTGCAGCTTTTTCGCGTAGGCGGCGGCCTCGGCGGCGCTGCGCATGTCCGGCTCGGAGACGATTTCCAGCAGCGGCGTGCCGGCGCGGTTGAGGTCGATGCCGGTCATGCCGTGAAAATCCTCATGCAGCGATTTACCGGCGTCTTCTTCGAGATGGGCGCGGGTCAGGCGCACTTGTTTTTCGTGGCCGTCGACGGTGATTGTCAGCGCGCCGCCGGCCACCACCGGCAATTCGTACTGACTGATCTGATAGCCCTTGGGCAGATCCGGATAGAAGTAGTTTTTGCGCGCGAAGACCGAGCGCGGCGCGATGTCCGCGCCCACCGCCAGACCGAAGCGGATGGCGCAGGCCACGGCCTCGCGGTTGAGCACCGGCAGCACGCCGGGCAGGGCGATATCCACCGCGCATGCCTGGCTGTTGGGCGCGGCGCCGAAAGCGGTCGACGCGCCGGAAAAAATCTTCGATACGGTGTTGAGCTGGGCGTGCACTTCCAGCCCGATGACAATTTCCTGGTCGGCGAGAGGCATGGCCGCTTTCTCTCAAGCGCAGGTGCCGTCGCGCCGGTCGTGGATGATCGGCAGGAGCCAACTGAACGCGCCGCCCGTGCACTGTTTCTCGCAGCGCGAGAAGGCGACGGTGACGCGCTCGCCCTGTTCCCACACCCGCACGATGCAGTTGCCCTTGGTCTGGCTGAGTTCGACGATCGGCAGCGTCTTGGTCTGGCTGAAATCCTTCAGGGCGAAACGGCAGGTGCCGTGCTTGGGAATGTTGACCGTCGCCGCGAACGCATTCACTTTCGCCTCCGTGATATTCAGCGTCAGCGCGCCCGTGAGGCCGGCTTCGTCATTGATGCGGCATTCGGCCTTGACGTTGAGCGGGCGCACCGGAATCGGCCCCGGCCGCCCCGGTTTCGTTGTTTCCTCCGGCGTCCCCGGCGGCGTTGTTGTCGGGGGCGTTTTCCAAGGCACGGTGCAGGCGCCGAGCAGCAAAACGCCGAGTAGAACGAGGTAACGCAGTCTGAGGGCCATCATAGTGTCGGGCTCCGCCGATGCCAATCCGTTGTTTGCTGATACCGATGCGCCGCGTTGAGCATGCGCGCTTCGCTGAAATAGTTGCCGATGATTTGCAGGCCGACCGGCAGGCCTTTGGCGCCGGCGCCGCAGGGGAGCGACAGGCCGGGCAGACCGGCCAGATTGACGGCGATGGTGTAGATGTCGGACAGGTACATCTGCACCGGATCGCCGGCCTTGTCGCCGAGGTCGAAGGCCACCGTCGGCGTGGTCGGCCCCATGATGAGATCGCACTCGCGGAAGGCGGCGACGAAATCCTGCGCGATGAGGCGGCGGATGCGTTGCGCTTGCAGATAATAAGCGTCGTAGTAGCCGTGCGAGAGCACGTAAGTGCCGATCAGGATGCGCCGCTTCACTTCGGCGCCGAAGCCCTGGGCGCGGCTTTGGCAGTACATGTCGGCGAGGTCGCCGTATTGCGGCGCGCGCCAGCCGTAGCGCGCGCCGTCGAAGCGCGACAGGTTGCTGGAGGCTTCCGCCGGGGCGATGACGTAATAGGCTGGCACTGCGAGCCGCATGTTCGGCAGCGACACGTCGACGGTGACGGCGCCGAGCTTGCGGTATTCGGCGATGGCGGCGTCCACCGCCCGCGCCACGTCGCTCGACAAGCCCTCGGCGAAAAATTCTTTCGGCAGGCCGATGCGCAGTCCGGCCAGCGGTTGCGCCAGATCGCGCGCGTAATCCTCGGCGGGCCGCGCCAGACTGGTCGAATCGCGGGCGTCGAAACCGGCCATGACATTCAGCAGCAAGGCGCAGTCTTCCGCGCTTTTCGCCATCGGCCCGGCCTGATCGAGCGAGGAGGCGAACGCGATCATGCCGTAGCGCGAGACGAGGCCGTAGGTCGGTTTCAGGCCGGTCAGGCCGCACAGGGCGGCAGGCTGGCGGATCGAGCCGCCGGTGTCGGTGCCGGTGGCGGCGGGCGCCAGCCGCGCCGCGACAGCGGCGGCCGAGCCGCCGGAGGAACCGCCGGGCACGGCAGCCGGATGCCAGGGATTTTTCACCGGGCCGTAGAAAGAGGTTTCGTTGGACGAGCCCATGGCGAATTCGTCCATATTGGTCTTGCCCAGCGTGACCGCGCCGGCGGTCTTGAAGTGTTCGATCACCGTGGCGTCGTAGGGGCTGACGAAGTTCGACAGCATTTTCGAGCCGCAGGTGGTGAGCCAGCCTTCGGTGCAGAAAATATCCTTGTGCGCGACCGGGATGCCGGTGAGCGGGCCGCCCTCGCCTTTGGCGATGCGGGCGTCGGCGACGCGCGCCATGGCGAGGCTCTGTTCGGCGTCGACCGTGATGAAGGCGTTCAGGGCCGGGTTGAGTTTGCCGATGCGTTCGAGAAACAGCCGGGTCAGCTCGACGCTGGAGAGTTGCCCGCCCGTCAGGGCGGCGGAGAGTTCTTTCAGGCTGGCGTTGATCATAATTCAGTGGGCCGCGGCATCCGGCGCGCGTGCCGTCGGCAACGGGCGGCGCGATGCGCGGCTGAGCGGTTCGCTATTCGATCACCTTCGGCACCAGATACAGCCCGGCTTCGATCTGCGGCGCGATGCGCTGGAAGGCTGCGCGCCGGTCGGTTTCGGTCACGGCGTCCTCGCGCAGGCGCTGGGCGAGATCCTGCGCGTGGGCCATCGGTTCGACGCCGGCGGTATGCGCTGACTGCATGGCTTCGATCAGGCCGAAAATGCCATTCAACTGATCGCGCGTCTGCTCGGCTTCGCCGGGCGCGAGCGCGATGCGGGCGAGGTCGGCGATGCGCCGGATCTGGTCGAGGCTGAGGGACATGGCAGAGCGGAAAATTCATCTCACAAGGCGCAATAGAGTATCATAGGCCGTTGATATTCCGCATCTCGCGGGGACGTTTCAGGGATCTTCGTAATGTTTGGTTTTTTCCGTTCCTACTTTTCCGACGATCTGGCGATCGACCTGGGCACCGCCAACACGCTGATCTACGTGCGCAGCAAGGGCATCGTGCTGAATGAGCCGTCGGTGGTGGCGATCCGCACCGAAGGCGGCCCCAACGCCAAGAAAACGATCATGGCGGTTGGCCGTTCCGCCAAGCAGATGCTGGGCAAGACGCCCGGCTCGATTACCGCCATCCGGCCCATGAAAGACGGCGTCATCGCCGACTTCACGGTCACCGAGCAGATGCTCAAGCAGTTCATCAAGAAGGCGCACGACTCGCGCCTGTTCTCGCCCAGCCCGCGCATCATCATCTGCGTGCCGTGCGGCTCGACGCAGGTCGAGCGGCGCGCCATCCGCGATTCGGCCCTCAACGCCGGCGCGAGTCAGGTGTATCTGATCGAGGAGCCGATGGCCGCCGCCATCGGCGCCGGCCTGCCGGTTTCCGACGCCACCGGCTCGATGGTGGTGGACATCGGCGGCGGCACCACCGAGGTCGGCGTGATTTCCCTCGGCGGCATGGTGTATGCCGGTTCGGTGCGCGTCGGCGGCGACAAGTTCGATGAAGCCATCATCAACTACATCCGCCGCAACTACGGCATGCTGATCGGCGAAACCACCGCCGAATCGATCAAAAAGGAAATCGGCTCGGCGTTTCCCGGCTCCGAAGTCAAGGAGATGGAAGTCAAGGGCCGCAACCTGGCCGAGGGCATTCCGCGCAGCTTCACGATTTCCAGCAATGAAATTCTGGAGGCGCTCACCGAGCCGCTCAACGCCATCGTCGGGGCCGTCAAGCAGGCGCTTGAACAAGCGCCGCCGGAACTCGGCGCCGACATCGCCGACAAGGGCATGGTGCTCACCGGCGGCGGCGCGCTGCTGCGCGATCTGGACCGCCTGCTGATGGAAGAAACCGGCCTGCCGGTGATCGTGGCGGACGATCCGCTCTCCTGCGTGGTGCGCGGTTCCGGCACGGCGCTGGAAAAAGTGGATACCCTCGGGAGCATTTTCGCGAATGAGTAAGCGCGCGCGGCACGGGCTTCCCGGTGTGCCGCCGCCGCATGTTTAACCGATGTCGGTTGTCGGTCACCAGCTTCCCCCCATTTTCAAGCGCGGCCCCGCGCCGCTGACGCGGCTTGTCTTCTTCGTCACGCTCTCGCTGGCGTTGCTGGTGCTCGATCTCAAATATCACTATCTCGAACTGCTCCGCCAGAGCATGGCGACGGCGCTCTACCCCTTGCAGCGCGCCGCCTTCGCCCCGGTCGACTTCCTCGGTCAGATCGGCGGCTACTTCAACGATCTGACGCGGGTGCAGGACGAGAACGCCCGGCTCAAGCGCAAGGAACTGGAAGCGGCCAACTGGCTGCTGCGGCAGCAGGATCTGGAGCAGGAGAACCAGCGCTTGCGCGCCCTGCTCGACATGAAAAACCGGCAGCCGACGCCCGGCACGCTGGCGGAAATCCTGTATGCCGGACGCGATCCCTTCACGCGCCGCGTCATCGTGGACAAGGGCAGCCAGCATGGCATCGCCGCCGGTCAGGTGGCGGTGGATGAAGCCGGCGTGCTCGGTCAGGTGACGCGTGTCTATCCCCTGCAAAGCGAGGTGACGCTGGTCACCGACAAGAATCAGGCGGTGCCGGTGAAGATCATGCGCAGCGGTTTGCGCGCCGTGCTGTTCGGCAGCGGCGGCGGACAACTCGAACTGCGCTTTCTGGCCGCCAATGCCGACGTGCAGCCGGACGACCTGCTGGTCACTTCCGGCCTCGACGGCCTTTATCAACCCGGCCTGCCGGTGGCGAAAGTGGCGCGCGTCGACCGCGACGCCGCGTATTCCTTCGCCCGCATCCTGTGCGAGCCGGTGGCGGGCGTCGAGAAACACGGCCAGATTCTGATTCTGGGCCTGCGCGACGCTGTGGTTTTACCGCCGCCGCCCGCCGAGGCCGCCGAGGCCACCGAAACCCGCACCAAACCGGCGCCGGGGAAACGGGGCCGGAGGAGAGACTGATGGCGATGCAACCCACGCACGGCTCGCGCCGCATCCTGCTGCCGGTGAGGCAATGGTTCATTTTGTTCTCGCTCGTCTTCGCCCTGTTTCTCAACCTCATTCCGTCGGGCAACATCCCCGGCCTGCCGGACTGGGTGGCGCTGGCGCTGACTTTCTGGTGCGTGCGCGAACCCCTGCGCGTCGGCCTCGGCACGGCGTTCGTCATCGGGCTGCTGATGGATGTCGCCTCCGGCAGCGTCATGGGCCAGCACCCGCTTGCCTA
Source organism: Zoogloeaceae bacterium (assembly GCA_031277315.1). Lineage (GTDB taxonomy): Bacteria > Pseudomonadota > Gammaproteobacteria > Burkholderiales > Rhodocyclaceae > Desulfobacillus. The sequence goes on from JAITMP010000029.1 coordinate 39,828, forward strand.
CTTGCTGTTGGCATACGGCGCCGGCAGCCTGTCGCGCCGCATTCTCTGGTTCCCGCTGCCGCAGCAGGCGCTGCACATTCCGCTGCTGCTGCTGGCGACGCAGGGCGTGATGGTCGTCACCCGTCTCATCGGCGGGGCGGATTTTCCCGGCTGGAGCTATTTCCTCGGCAGCCTGACCGGCGGCCTGCTCTGGATTCCCCTCACGTTCATTCTTCTGTTGCCGCAATACCAGCCGATCGAGAAAGATGACAACCGGCCCATTTGAACGCGGGATGTGAGCGCCGCCATGCGTTTTGCCATGCGCTCCTTCGCGCGCCCCTCCATGCGCCCCGCCGAGTTCCGAAACCCGGAGCAGGATCTGTTGCTTTTCCGCCGCCGTCTGGCAGTCGTCAGCGGCTTCGTGCTGTTCGCTTTCTTTCTGCTCTTTCTGCGCTTTTTCTGGCTGCAAGTGGTGCAGCACGAGTATTACAGCACCCGCGCCGAGGACAACCGCATTTCGCTGGTGCCGATCCTGCCCAATCGCGGCCTGATCGTGGATCGCGCCGGGACGGTGCTGGCGCGCAACTATTCCGCCTACACGCTGGAAATCACGCCGGACAAGGTGTCCGATCTGGAAAGCGTCATTGACGAACTGGCGCAGCTCGTCGACATCCAGCCGCGCGACCGCAAGCGTTTCCGCAAGCTGCTCGACGAGAGCCGGAATTTTGAATCGCTGCCGATCCGCACACGCTTGAGCGATGAGGAAGTGGCGCGTTTCGTCGCCCAGCGCTTCCGCTTTCCCGGCGTCGACATCAAGGCGCGCCTGTTCCGCCAATATCCGCAAGGCGCGCTGGCCTCGCACGCGCTCGGCTACATCGGGCGGGTGAACGACCGCGATCTGGAATTGATCGAGAACCACGATCAGTCCGACAACTATCGTGGCACCGAGCATTACGGCAAAGCCGGCCTGGAGCAGAAATACGAATTCGAATTGCATGGCCGCACCGGCTTCGAGAAAGTCGAAGTCGACGCCGGCGGGCGCGCCGTGCGGATGATCTCGCGTACCGCCGCCCTGCCCGGCAACAACCTGATCCTGACGCTCGACGCCGGTTTGCAGGCGGTGGCCGAAAAAGCCTTCGGCGGACGCCGTGGCGCGCTGGTCGCCATCGAGCCGGCCAGCGGCGGCATTCTGGCGCTGGTGTCGGTGCCCGGCTACGACCCGAACCTGTTCGTCGATGGCATCGGTCAGGCGGATTGGGAGGCGCTCAACGTTTCGGAAGACAAGCCGATGATCAACCGCGCCCTCAACAGCGCGTATCCGCCCGGCTCCACATTCAAGCCTTTCATGGCGCTGGCGGCGCTGGAACTGGGCAAGCGCGCGCCACGGCAGGCGATTGCCGATCCCGGCTACTTCACGCTGGGCAGCCATACGTTCATGGACGACAAGCCGGGCGGCCACGGCATGGTGGACATGTACCGTTCCATCACGCAGTCGTGCAACACCTACTACTTCATGCTCGCCAACGATCTGGGCATCGACGCCATCGCCGGCTTCATGCGCCCGTTCGGTTTCGGCAGCCGCAGCGGCGTCGACATCGAAGGCGAGGCCGAGGGCGTGCTGCCTTCCCCGGAGTGGAAGAAAAAACGCTTCCGCAAGCCCGAGCAGCAGAAGTGGTATTCCGGCGAAACCATCTCGATCGGTATCGGTCAGGGCTACAACGCCTACACGCCGATCCAGCTCGCCCAGGCGGCGGCCACGCTCGCCAACGACGGCGTCATGTACCGCCCGCATCTGGTGCGCGAGATCGAGAACATCACGACCGGCGCGCGCACGCCGGTCGAGCCGGAGCCGCTGCGCATTCTGCACCTGAAGCCGGCCAATCTGGATGTCATCAAGCAGGCGATGATCGGGGTGACCACGGAAGGCACCGCCGCGCGCGCTTTCGCCGGGGTGGAATACGTCGCCGCCGGCAAGACCGGCACGGCGCAGGTGTACAGCCTGCGCGGCGCGGCGTATCAGCGCGACAGGGTGAAGGAGCGTCTGCGCGACCATGCGCTTTTCATCGCCTTCGCGCCCGCTGCCGCGCCGAAGATCGCGCTTGCCGTGCTGGTGGAAAACGGCGGCTTCGGCGCGCAGTCGGCGGCGCCGATTGCGCGTCAGGTGCTCGACTACTGGCTGCTCGGCAAGCAGCCGCAATCGGCCGCGCCCGTCATCGAGGAGAGCGTCGAAGAAACGGTTGAGGAGGCCGCCGGGGATGAGTGAATTCGTCTTCAATCCGCGTGACTGGCTGCGCCGCCTTGCCGCGCCGGTCGACCCCGTCCTGTTCGGGCTGCTCGCTGTTCTGCTCGGCTACGCCACGCTGCTGCTGGCGAGCGCCGCGCCGGAGCGGCTCGACAACCACTTCATCAACCTCGCCGTGGCGCTGGTGGTGATGCGCCTCGTGGCGCAAGCGCCGCCGCAGCGCCTGATGCGCTTCGCCCTGCCGCTGTATCTCGCCGGCCTGCTGTTGCTTGTCGGCGTCGCGCTGTTCGGCGATGTCGCCAAGGGCGCGCGGCGCTGGCTCAACATCGGCTTCATGCGCATCCAGCCTTCCGAGGTGATGAAGATCGCCGTGCCGCTGATGCTGGCCTGGTATTTCCAGAAGCACGAAGCCATGCTGCGGCTGCGCGAGTGGATCGCGGCGGCGCTGATCCTGCTGCTGCCGGTCGCGCTCATCGCCCGCCAGCCCGATCTGGGCACCGCGATCCTCGTCTTCGCCGCCGGCTGCTTCGTCATCTTTCTGGCCGGCCTGCCGTGGAAAGTCATCGTCGCGCTCGGGCTGTCGACGCTGGCCAGCCTGCCGGTGATCTGGTCCTTCCTGCATGACTACCAGCGCCAGCGCATCCTGATGCTGCTCAACCCTGAAGCCGACCCGCTCGGCAAGGGCTTCCACATCATTCAGTCGACCATCGCCGTCGGCTCGGGCGGCCTGTTCGGCAAGGGCTGGGGCAACGGCTCGCAGGCGCATCTGGAATTCCTGCCCGAACGGCATACCGACTTCATCTTCGCCGTCGGCTCGGAGGAGTTCGGCCTGCTCGGCAACGCTTTTCTGCTGCTGCTCTACCTTCTTCTCATCGGCCGCGGCCTGATGATCGCGGCCAACGCGCCGACGCTGTTCTCGCGCCTGCTCGCCGGCAGCCTGACACTGATCATGTTTACCTACGCCTTCGTGAACATGGGTATGGTCAGCGGCGTTCTGCCGGTGGTGGGCGTGCCGCTGCCGTTCGTCAGCTATGGCGGCACGGCGCTGGTGACGCTGTGCCTCGGCGTCGGCATCCTGATGTCGATCCGCAAGAACCGCGCGCCGGCGTAGACATGAAATTCCGCTGCCGCAATACGGCCATCCTGATCCGCCGCGCCGCCGCGCTTGCCGTGATTCCCTTTCTGTTCGCCTGCGGCGGCCAGCCGCCGCGTCAGACTGAAACCAAGCCGCCGACCGCCGGCAAACCGGCGTCGACGCCGCGCAGTGGCGGCGGCGGCTTCTATCAGGATGACGGCCCGATCGACACCACGCCGGCGCAGCTTGCCGCCGTTCTCGATGCCCAGCCCCGGGCCGAACCGCTGCACCGTTTCGCCAATCGTCCCTACAACGTGCTTGGCCGCGACTACGCGCCGATGCGCGAGATCCAGCCCTACAAAGCGCGCGGCGTCGGCAGTTGGTATGGGCGCAAGTTCCACGGCCAGAAAACTTCCAGCGGCGAAATCTACGACATGCTCGCCATGACGGCGGCGCACCCCACGCTGCCGATTCCCAGCTATGCGCGGGTGACCAATCTCGCCAACGGCAAATCGGTGGTGGTGCGGATCAACGACCGCGGCCCCTTTCTGCACGAGCGCCTGATTGATCTTTCCTATGTCGCGGCATGGAAACTCGGCTACGTCGACAGCGGCAGCGCGAAAGTCGAAGTCGAAACCGTGCTGCCCGGCGCCGCGCTGCCGGCTTCGCCGCCACCACCACCGTCACCGTCACCCCCCGCGCCGGACGCGGACGCCGGCGAAGCGCCGCCGCCGTTGCCCGCCGAGCAGGAACAGCGTGGCCTCTTTCTGCAACTGGGCGCTTTCAGCAGTCTCGACAACGCCGAAAGTTTCCGCGCTCACCTCTCCATGCGATTGAACTGGCTCAACGAAACCATCGGCATTTATCCCCGCGACGGCATGTACCGCCTCCACCTCGGCCCCTACCGTGACGCGCAGGAAGCCAACCGCGTCGCCGACCGCATCCGCGAAACCCTCGACTTCAAACCTTTCGTCGTGCAGCGTTGAAAACATGTAATTTTCGGCGGTGCGGATGAAATTTGCGTATTAGCTGTTTACAATATTGCGAATAACTGATAATATTCCGCAACATTTTGAATTAAAAGAGATTTATTTTTTGCTTGTATTGGTCTCGGCTGATTGAATTTTTCAATTTTACTGAGATTTCATATTGTTCCGGTGGTTGTGTGCGATTTGGCGCCTGGGGCCTTGAGCGAGTGGTTTCCTGGCAACGTTATCCGGTTTTTGCAGTCCGTTACCCATGTCACGTTTCTTTTTACGCCCTTGCCTTCTTGCTTTGGGCCTGGCGGTTATTTTTGCGTTTCCCGCTCGCGCCGACATTGGCACGGAGGAATTTCTCCGCGATCAGGAGCGGCAACGCCAGTTGCGCGAGCGCCTGTTGCCGGACGCGGAAGTTCGTTTTCCGCGTAAAACGCCGGGCGCTTCCGGTTTTCAGCTTCCTCTTTCCGAGTCGCCCTGTTTTTCTGTTAACGCCCTTGTTTTAGATGGCGAACACGCCGACCGCTTTCGTCCCGTCCTCGCAACCCTGCTTGAAGAATCCGGATTTGTTCCCGGCATGTGTCTTGGCGGCAATGGCATCAATTTCATCATGTCCCGGCTGCAGGATCAGGTAATCGCCGATGGTTATGTCACAACGCGCATTGTTGCCCAAGCGCAGAACATCGCGCAGGAGCAAAAAATCGTCTTGTTGATCATTCCCGGCAAAATTCGTCACCTTCGTTTCGATGGCGGTGACGCGCAGGAAAATTCATACAGCAACGTGAAACGGATGCAGTATTTCCGCAATGAATTTCCGATGGAGGAAGGCGACTGGCTGAATCTGCGCGACATTGAAACCGCCTTGGAGAATTTTCGGCGGCTGTCGTCGGTGGAAGCGGAATTCGAAATTGTTCCGGGCGACATTCCGGGCGAATCGGATATCGTGATCCGGTGGCGGCAGAAATTTCCTTTACGCCTTACCTTGAGCGCCGACGATTCCGGTTCCCGGCAGACGGGCAAGAACCAAGGCACCGTCGCCGTTTCACTTGAAAACCCGCTCGGCCTGTCAGACATTTTGTATGGCTATTACAGCCATGATCTGGGCTATAAAAAGCGTCATAGAGACCCCATGACGGGGCAAAAACGGGTATCGGGCACGGAAGGGTACGGATTTCACTACTCCGTCCCGTTCGCCAACTGGACGCTGGCCTACAACTACGGCTATAGCAAGTATGAACAAGCGGTGGCGGGATTTTTCACCGATTATTTATATTGGGGCACGAGCCATACCCATGATCTGGGCCTGACGCGCATTCTTTACCGCGATGGCAGCCGCAAGACAAGCGCCGAAGCGGGTCTTTGGTTTCGTTCCGGTCGCAATTACATCGACGATGCCGAATTGACGATTCAGCGCCGCCGCACCGCCGGATGGCGCATGGAGGTCGCGCATACGGAATACATCGATGACGCCACCTTGTACGCGCGGGCAAGATACAAGCAGGGCACGGGCTTGCTGCATTCCCTGCGCGCGCCGGAAGAAGATTTTGATGAAGGCACCTCGCGGATGCGCCTGATAAATGCCGACCTGTCGCTGGCTTGGCCTTTTTCTCTTGCCAAGGAGCGCTTCGCCTTCAATTCGCAGGCACACTTCCAGCACAACCTGACGCCGCTTGTCGCCCAGGACAAGCTGTCCATTGGCGGTCGTCATACCGTGCGCGGTTTTGACGGTGAGATCACCCTGATGGCCGAACGGGGCTATTACTGGCGCAACGAACTTGCCTGGCATTACGCGCCCGGCCATCAGCTCTACGCGCTCTGGGATCGCGGTCAGGTGCGCGGCCCTTCCGCCCAATGGCTGGCGGGAACCCTCCTGGAAGGAGCGGGCATGGGTGTTCGCGGCCAGTTCAACGGGGCTGGCAACTGGTTCTATGACCTCTCTGTGTCCAGACCCGTCAAAGCGCCGAAACTGCTTTTTTCCTCCCATGGCGTCATTGCCGCCATGATTTCACTAACCTTTTGATGTCTTGCAGCGGCGGTTGGGAAAATAGCGAAAAAGGGCTTGTTTTTTCACAAGGCAAGCCCAAAATACCCCGTCGCAATATACTTATCTGAAATATACCGGCGTTCTTTTTGAGGCTCATCGTCATGCCAAACTTTCCTGCCTTTTTTCCTGTCCGGGTTATTTCCGGTTTTTTGTTGTTATGCGCGCCTGTTTTGGTTCATGCCCAGATCATTGCTGATCCTGGAGCGCCGGGTAACCAGCGTCCGGTTGTGACGGGCACGGGCAATGGCTTGCCGCTTGTCAATATCACCACCCCGAGCGGCAGCGGTGTTTCGATCAACCAATACCGGCAATTTGACGTTCAACGCCCTGGTGTGCTGCTCAACAACAACCGCGCCCCGCAAGTGGCGACACAGTTGGGCGGTTATGTGCCCGCCAACCCCTATTTGGCCGGTGGCGCTGCGCGCGTCATTGTCAATCAAGTCAACAGCGCCAATCCCAGTTATTTAGGCGGCCCGATTGAAATTGCCGGCAGCCGCGCCGATCTCGTGATTGCCAACCCGTCGGGTCTGAACATAGACGGCGCCGTGATCCTGAACGCCAACCGCGTCACGCTGGCGGCTGGTCAAGTCAACCTTGCTCAAGGCGCCCTCACCGGCTTTGACATTACCGCCGGGCAGATCAATATAGAAGGACTCGGGCTGGACGCCCGCGACGCTGGCTACACCGAGCTTCTTGCCCGCTCGATCGAACTCAACGCCCAGATTCACGCCCAGGATCTTGCTCTTCTCGCCGGACAAAACCGGATCAGCGCCGACGGCGCCATTCAGTCCGGCCCGCCCGAGACCCCCGCGCCCGCCTTCGCGCTTGATGTCAAAGCCCTAGGCGGTATGTACGCCGGGCAGATCAGACTCATCGGCACCGAAGCCGGCGTTGGCGTCCGGAATCAAGGCGAAGTCATTGCCGCCGGCGCGCTCACCCTCACCTCTGCAGGCGAACTCACCAACGGTGGCCGGATGGTTGGCGGCGACCTTGGCCTGAGCGCCCCCGCCATTCACAACCAAGGCGAGATAGCCGCTACCGGCAAGCTCCAGCTTGCCGCCGCCGACGCGCTCGTAAACGATGGCCGCATCATTGGCGGCGACGTGCGCATCGCCGCCGCGCGCCTCGCCAACCAAGGGCTTGACCTGACTGACGCCACCCCCGCCCCGGTGATTGCCGCCGGAGGCGACCTTACGCTCGCGGTAGACGAACTCAAGAACACCCATCACGGCCTCATCTACGCCGGGCAAGACCTGTCGATTGGCGGCCTGACGAACGCCGCCGCCGATTTAATTGAAAACGCCAGCGCCACCATTGAAGCGCAACGCAACCTGACGATTGCAGTCGCGGAACTCAAAAACCTCAATCTCGACTTCAGGACGCAGACCGTCGTCTGCGCCCAGGCGGGCGATTGCCAGCAGACCAGCGAGATCAACGGTCAAGAATTCGACATGTCTTCCGACACCCGTTACGGTCAGCAACGGCCCTGGTACGTCTACCCTGAGAGTTACGGCTCGAACGCCAGCCTGAACGCCCAGCTTGAATACGGCGAGCTCTACGACGACGACAACGAACCAATTATTATCATGAAAGGGGTGGGCAAAAGCGGCTGGTGGCGCTTTCGCTATACCCGGCAAGTTGAAGAAGAACAACTTCTCAACAGCGATCCTGGCCGCATCATTGCCGGGGGCGATCTGACGATAGATGGCGCGAGTCTTCTCAACGACAAGAGCCAGATACTGGCCGGCGGCGTGCTTGCCGTGCTCGCGCAAGACATCCAGAACATCGGCTACGAAGGGAAAGTCACGGTTATCGACAGCGGCACCGCCTCCCAGGTCAGGCGCAAAAAACGCAGAGGCGACGACACTCAAAGATGGACCAACTACGCCTATCTCGATGACCGCAGCTTCACCTACCATCTGGCCGGTGACTTCGGCGGGGGCCAATCCGGCATCACCCAACCGCTCGCCGGCGGCCTGTTCAAGCCTGCCGACCCGGCCAGCCCCTACCTTTTTGCGGCTGACCCCTTCCTCATCTCGCTCAAGGACTACCTCTCCTCCGACTACTACTTCCAGCAACTCCAGCTTGATCCGGCGAATGCGCAAAAGCGGCTTGGCGACGGATTCTACGAACAACGGCTGATACAAGAACAAGTCGCGCAACTCACCGGCCAACGCTATCTTGCCGGCTACGCCGATGACCAGGCGCAATACCGCGCCCTGATGGAATCCGGCCTTGCCTATGCCCAAACCTGGGGTCTGATTCCCGGTGTTGCCTTAAGCGCCGAACAGATGGCGCAACTGACCACGCCGATGGTCTGGCTGGTCGAAGAGCAGGTCACGCTGCCCGACGGCAGTCAGGTAAGCGCGCTCGCTCCGCGCCTCTACCTTGCCGCCGGCGCCGCCGCGCCCGCCAACGCCGGCCTGATGGCCGCGCGCCAAGTGGAAATTCTCGCCAGCGGCGAACTCAAGAACAGCGCCACGATTCAAAGCCAGACACAACTGCTGCTGGCTGCCACTGACATTCGCAACGACGGTCGTCTTGCCGGCGCCCAGGTTATCGCCCTTGCCGGGAACGACCTGCAAAACAGCGGCGTGATTGAAGCGACTGACGCCATTCGCCTGCAAGCGGGCAATGATCTTGCGCTACGCACCACCACCACCAGCAACCAGACCGCCATCGGCGAGCGCACCACGCTCAACCAAAGCGCCCGCGTCGAACTCGGAGAAAACGCCCAAGGCGAGCTCATCCTCCAAGCTGGCCGCAACCTTACCCTTGACGCAGCGGCGCTCATCAACCGCGCCGAATCCAGCCAAACCGTGATTGCCGCCGGCGGCGATATCAACCTGGGCACGGTAAAGACGGATTACGAAATGCGCTTTGGCGCCGCCCGCCGCGAAGCCATGACCGAAGAACACGGCAGCCTGATCGCCACCCAGGGCGACCTCACCCTTGCCGCCGCGAACGACCTCACCGCCCAAGGCGCCTACCTCAACAGCGCTGCCGGCCGCATCCAGCTCATGGCCGGCAACGATCTCACCCTTGCCACGGCCCAATCCACCACCGATGTACAAAACAAAGTCAAGGACAGCGGCAGCAACGGTCTTCTCTCCTCGGGCAGCCAGACCCAATACTGGGACACCCAGACCGAAACGCAAACCGGCACCGTCATCTCCGCAGCGGCGGTCAGCATCATTGCCGGCCACGATGCCACGCTCAGCGGCGCCTCGGTCGTTGCCGACGGCGCCGTGCAGATTGCTGCCGCCAACGACCTTACGATTGAATCGGCGCAAAACCGCGTTACCGCCCACTACCAAAAGCAAGAAAAGAAA
>JAITMP010000042.1 GCA_031277315.1 Zoogloeaceae bacterium
AAAAAATCCTCCGGCCCCACGGTCGGCAAACCCTCGGTGAGGAGCCGCCAGCTTTTCTTCATGACCTGCTACGACCTCGACACCTTCCGCGCTTTCGTCGATTCCGGCCCGTTCAACGACCTCTACCGCGTACCGCAAGCAGAACGCGAGGCCATGCTCGGCGACACGCTGGCAGCCGAACAGCGGCTTTTGCAATTCGGCTACCGCTTCCTGCGTCAGGTGCTGTTCGGCGAGGAAACCATCGCCTTGCACGAAGCGGAGGTGGAAAAACGCCGTCAGCAGGCGCGTGAAAAAGCCCTGCGCGCCGAACGCGAAGCCGCCGAAAAACTGGCGCGCGAAGAAACGTTTCCGAACGAGGGGTTCGACGACTGAAGCCGGTGCCGGTCAGCGCGGCGGTTGATATCCGCTCCGCTTTAAAGCTGCGCCGCCTGAAAGGTGTTGCACTGATTGATGTCGCCGCTGTCGATGCCGCGCTTGAACCAGCGCATCCGCTGCGCCGAGGTGCCGTGGGTGAAGGAATCCGGCGTGACATAGCCACGGCCCTGTTTTTGCAGCCGGTCGTCGCCGATGGCGCTGGCGGCGGTGAGCGCCTGTTCGACATCGCCGTCTTCCAGAATGTGCTTCGCTTCGTCGGCTTGCGCGGCCCAGACGCCGGCCAGACAATCCGCCTGCAATTCCAGCCGCACCGACAAGGCGTTGGCTTGCGCTTGACTCCCCGCCGTTTGCTGCGCGCGGCGCACCTGATCGGAAATGCCGAGCAGATTTTGCACGTGATGACCGACTTCATGTGCGATGACATAGGCTTGGGCGAATTCTCCGGGCGCGTGGAAACGGTCCTGCAATTCCTGATAGAAGGCCAGGTCGATGTACACCTTCTGATCCAGCGGACAGTAGAACGGCCCCATGGCAGTCTGGCCGACGCCACAGGCGGTTTGGGTGCCGTCGGTGAACAGCACCAGCTTGGGGTCTTGATACTGACGCCCCAATCGCTGAAATTGGGTTTGCCAGGTGCGCTCGGTGGAGCCGAGCACCTTGCTGACGAAGCGGGCCTTTTCGTCGTCGGCGGGCGGCGCTTGCGCGGGCGCCGATGCGGAGGACGCGGTGTTCTGGCCGCCTTCCAGTTGGCTGGCGATGTTCAATATCGTCGAGGGATCGATGCCGAAGAAGTAGCTGGCGGCCAGCGCCAGCACGATCGTGCCGATGCCGACGCCGCCGGCGCGCATCGGCATGCGGCTGCCGCGGCGGTCTTCCACATTGCGGCTTTCCTGTTCATTATCGAGACGCATGAGTAACAATTCTCCAAAGAACGTGCCGGAAGTTTACTTGAAGACAGTGACAGGGTGATCCGTCAGCCTGGAAATCCATTGCCCCTTATCATCACAAATCGAAGATAATTTTGCTGGAAAGGCTTTGATATGAACCTGCCGCTCTGGTTACAGGACCTCGCCCCGGATGCGCTCGCTGCCATGGTGAGCGTCCTGATCGTCATCGCTTATTATGCGTTCCTGCGCAGCAAGACCAGGCACGATCCCACTTACACCATCCACGGCGTGAACCAGCTTGCCCGCCGCGAATGGATCGCCGGCGTGATCGCCGATCCGCGCAAGGACATCATGGCGGTGCAGACGCTGCGCAACTTCATCATGGGCGCCAGCTTGATGGCCTCCACTGCCACTTTCCTCATCATCGGCACCCTGACCCTGTCGGGGCAGACGGAAAATATTGGCCACAGTTGGCATGTTCTCAGCACCAGCGGCATCCTTGCCACCGAGTTGTGGATCGTCAAGGTGATCTGCCTGCTGATTGATTTCATCGTCGCCTTTTTCGCCTTCGCTATGGCGGTACGCCTGACCAATCACGTGGTGTTCATGATCAATCTGCCCGACTACGGCCACCACCACGCGCTGTCAACCGCCAACATCGCCCGCCGCCTGAACCGGGCCGGCGATTTCTTCGCCATCGGCATGCGCGCCTTCTTTTTCGCCGTGCCGCTGGTGTTCTGGCTGTTTGGCCCGGCCCTGCTGGTCATCGCCACCATCGGGCTGGTCATCGCCCTGTATCACGTCGACCGCAGCGATCCGGCGGAATGACCCGCCGCCGCATCGCCCATCTGGACATGGACGCCTTTTTCGCGTCCGTGGAACTGCTGCGCTATCCGCAACTGGCGGGCTTGCCCGTGGTCATCGGCGGCCGCCAGCGGCCCGGGGATGCAGACTGGCGGCAAGCCTTCGCGGACGTCGCGCTGGCGGAAATTCCGCCCGCCGCCTTTCCGTGCCTCAAGGATTATGCAGGCCGCGGCGTCATCACCACCGCAACCTATCCGGCGCGCGCGTTCGGCGTCGGCTCGGCAATGGGGCTGATGAAAGCGGCGCGGCTGTGTCCGCAAGCGATTTTGTTGCCGGTGGACTTCGATGAAGTACGCCGCTGCTCGCGCCGCTTCAAGCAAGTCATCCGCGAGTTTGCGCCGGTGATGGAAGATCGCGGCATCGACGAAGCGTACATCGACTTCACCGACGCGCCCGATGGTCAGCTTGAAGGTGGGCATGTGCTGGCGCGGCGCATCCAGCAGGCGATTTTCGCCGCCACCGGCCTCACCTGCTCCATCGGCGTCGCCCCGAACAAGCTGATCGCCAAAATGGCCAGCGAGTTCGACAAGCCCAACGGCATCACCATCCTGCATGAAGACGACGTGCCAACGCGCATCTGGCCGCTGCCTTGCCGCAAGATCAACGGCATCGGCCCCAAGGCCGACGCCAAGCTGCAAGCGCACGGCATTCGTACCATCGGCGAACTGGCCGCCCGCGAGCGCGGCTGGCTGGTTGAGCACTTCGGCAAAACCACCGGCGCATGGATGCACGAAGTAGCGCATGGCCGCGACGAACGGCCTGTAATCACGCACAGCGAGCCGGTTTCCATGAGCCGCGAAACCACTTTCGAGCGCGACTTGCACGCGGCCCGTGACAAAACCGAACTCGGCAACATTTTTACCTGGCTGTGCGAACAGCTTGCCACCGACTTGCAGCGCAAGGGCTACGCGGGCCGCACCATCGGCATCAAACTGCGCTATCAGGATTTCCGCATCGCCACCCGCGACCAGACTATGGGCCGTCACACCGCCGACCCTGCCGTCATTCGCCGCGCCGCCGGCCAGTGTCTCAAGCGCGTGCCGCTTGAACAACCGCTGCGGCTGCTGGGCGTGCGCGTCGGCTCGCTCATCAAGGCGGTTGATGCGGCGGCGCAAGACAAGGAACCCGCAGCTCCGGGCGCGAGCGCGGCACACGTTATGCGTGATGGGGAGACGGCCAGCGGTTTGTTGTTTTAGCAACCGTCCCCGTTTTGCGCTTTTTCCGCCGGAATCGGGTTTTGCCTTGGGATATGTTCTTGATTTGATAAAAGTCAAGGAACTGGGGGACTGTTCGGCGGAACCTTCGTCCAGCACAAAAACCGCAAAATTTTTGGGCTCTTTCCATTCATTGGGGTTCTTCGCTAAGGGAGAAAACTTGTATGCAGAAACATAAATCGATTTCCAGCGTCTTGGGTCTGGCGGCTCTGCCTCTGGCAATGGCGGGGTTGTTGAATGTCGCCCATGCGCAGCAGGATGCGGCCGCAACCGCGGCTCCGACGCTGACGGCCGACGAGAAAGCCGCGGCCAAGAAAATCTACTTCGAACGTTGCGCCGGCTGCCACGGCGTGCTGCGCAAGGGCGCCACCGGCAAGAACCTGGAGCCCTTCTGGAGCAAGAAGATGCCTGATGGCTCGAACCAGGAGGGTGGCACGACCAAACTCGGTCAGAACCGTCTTGAGAAGATCATCAGCTACGGCACGGAAGGCGGGATGGTCAACTTCGACGACATCCTGTCCAAGGACGAAATCAGCCTGATGGCGAAGTACATCCAGACCACCCCGGATATTCCGCCCGAGTACAGCTTCAAGGAGACGCTGGATTCCTGGAAGGTGATTATTCCCGTCAAGGATCGCCCGACCAAGCAGATGAACAAGTTCAATCTGAAGAACATGTTCTCGGTCACCCTGCGCGACACGGGTGAAGTGGCCCTGATTGATGGCGACACCAAAGAGATCCGCAGCATCGTCAAGACCGGTTACGCGGTGCATATCTCGCGCCTGTCGAAGTCGGGCCGCTATGTCTACGTGATCGGCCGCGACGGTCGTCTGAGCCTGATCGACCTGTGGATGGAGAAGCCTGCGGTTGTGGCCGAGGTGAAGATCGGCTTCGACGCCCGCTCGGTGGATACCTCCAAGTTCAAGGGTTTTGAAGACAAGTACGCCATTGCCGGCTCCTACTGGCCGCCCCAGTACGTGATTATGGAAGGCGATACCCTCAAGCCGATGAAGGTCGTCAGCACCCGCGGCATGACGGTGGATGGCGAATACCATCCGGAGCCGCGCGTGGCCTCCATCGTCTCGTCGGAGATCAAGCCGGAGTGGGTGGTGAACGTCAAGGAAACCGGCATGATCGTGCTGGTCGACTACACCGACATCAAGAACCTGAAGACCACCACCATCGATTCCGCCAAGTTCCTGCATGACGGCGGCTGGGATGCCTCGAAGCGTTACTTCCTGGTGGCGGCCAACGCCTCCAACAAGATCGCGGCGGTCGACACCAAGACCGGCAAGCTGGCCGCGCTGATCGACACCGCCAAGATCCCGCACCCGGGCCGTGGCGCCAACTTCGTCCATCCGAAGTTCGGCCCCGTCTGGGCGACCGGCCACCTCGGCGCCGATGTCGTGACGCTGATCAGCACGCCGTCCGACAACCCGAAGTATGCCCAGTACAAGCAGCACAACTGGAAGGTCGTGCAGGAAATGAAGCACGTTCCGGGCAACCTGTTCGTCAAGACCCATCCGAAGTCGAAGCACTTCTGGGCGGATTCGACGCAGAACCCGGAGAAGTCGGTTGCCGAATCCGTGACGGTATGGGATATGGCTGACCTGTCCAAGCCGAAGAAGATCATCAACGTCGCCAAGGATTCCGGCCTGCCGGAAACCAAGGCCACCAAGCGCGCCGTGCATCCCGAGTACAGCGCCGATGGTTCCGAGGTCTGGATTTCCCTCTGGGGCGGCAAGACCGACCAGTCTGCCATCGTGGTGTATGACGACAAGACCTTGGCTGTGAAGAAAGTGATCACCGATCCGAAGATGATCACGCCGACCGGCAAGTTCAACGTCTATAACACGCAGCACGACATCTATTGATCGTTGATCTGTAGCAAAATATCCGGGGGCCTAGCGCCCCCGGATGCGTATTGGAGGCAGGATTTCCGGATGTGCGGTAAAGTGCCGGTGCTGTCATCGCCGGAGCGGTTGTCCCGTTTTATCCCTTACGCGTTGATTTGGCTCCGGCCCAATGCGTACTCGCGCCGGCATGATCTCTAAAAAGTTTCGTTTTCACACTAGCTAAAGGAGTTGATTATGCAAAAAATGCTCACTGCTTCCGCTCTCGGACTGGCCCTCACGCTGGGCGCCGGCGTCGCGGTTGCCGCTCCGGACTGGAGCAAGGTGCAGGGCAGGACCATCACCGTTTTCTATCCGGGCGTCTCCCCCATCGAATGGATCACCAAGGGCACCGATCACGGCGGCGCCAAGGGCCTGAGCAAGGGCGAATCCTGCGCCGGCTGCCACGACGAGGAAACCGCCGACATGGGCAAGAAGATGGTCACCGGCCAGAAGATCGAGCCGAAGCCGATCGCTGGCAAGGCCGGCTCGATCCCGGTCAAGGTGCAGGCCGCGCATGACGGTACCAATCTGTACTTGCGCTTCTCCTGGAAGCAGCCGCCCGGCGGCGCCGAGAAGATGGACAAGGACAATCAGGTCAAACTGGCGTTCATGCTGGAAGACAACAAAATCCAGCGCGCCGAGCTTTCCGGCTGCTGGGAAACCTGCCATCGGGATGCCCGCACCATGCCGGAAGCCAAGGACGACAAGAAGACCAAGTATGTTACTGGCGCTGATGTCAAGCAGGGCGCATTCTACGACCTGCTGCAATGGACCAGCAAGGGCGCCAAGCACGACGGTTACGTCGCCGACAAGCGCGTGATGGAAGGCGGCAAGGGTTTGGTCGAGGCCAAGGGCGAGAAGAATGGCGATGAATGGGTCGTCGTCTTTACCCGCAAGCTCGCCGGCGGCGGCGAGGGCGACATCACCATGGCGCCGGGCAAGACATACAATTTCGGCTTCGCCATTCACGATGACTACACCATCGGCCGCTTCCACCAGGTTTCGCTCGGCTATTCGCTCGGCATCGACGCCAAGGCGGACATTACCGCAGCCAAACAATAATTTTCCGCCGGGTATTCCCGGCCAGCTTGAAAATCTGCGAGGGGCGACATGCCCCTCGTTTTTTTTGCCCAGTTTGAAACGAGGGAGGAGGGCTAAAACCGCCGGGCAATACAAGTTCTTTATATTTAAACAAAAATTCTGTAGAAACCCCTTCGGCGGGTTTTGTTTTTTACAGGCAATCCCGATAAACTCCGCCGGCAATCCGGCTTGAAAGCCGTTAACCGTCGAGGGCATCTTGATTGCGCGGCTATTCTGCTCGTTGTTGCTCGCGTTGGGTCTGGCCGGCGAAGCACGGGCCGCTGATTTGCCCGCCGTCTACCCGCAAGCGCGCGGCATCTTCCCGGCTGCCGATGCCTACGGCGGGTTCGAGGGCATGCCGCCCTCCGCCGCCGTTTATAAAGACGGCAAGCCGATCGGCTATCTTTTTCTGACCGATGATGTGCTGCGCATCCCGGCCTATTCCGGCAAACCCATCAATACGATGGTCGGGCTTGATCTCGACGGGCATATCGCCGGCCTGGCGATCGTCAATCACGACGAACCGATTCTCGCCGTCGGCATTACCCCGGAGCGGCTCGGCCAGTATGTTGCCCAGTACGAAGGCAAGTCCGTTTTCGACAAGGTGATCGTCGGCGCCGGGCGTCCCGGCCATGTCGCCATTGACGGCATTACCGGCGCGACCATCACGGTGATGGTGGAGAACGCCACGGTGATGCGCTCGGCGAGACAGGTGGCCGAGGCGCGCGGCATGCGCGATCCGGGCATCGCCGCCCCGCGTGAGCCGGCGGCTGCGGCGCCCGTGCCCGCGCAGGCACAGACACAGGCGCCGGTTCAGTCTTCTCTTGCTCCGGCTTCCGCCGAAGTGACGCCGCCGCTCGCTGTGGTGTCGACCCAGGCAGCGCAAGCAGTGGCGGCGGCAGCGCTCGCGCCCGTGTCGGATACCGCGCCGCCTGCCGCGCAACAGGCCGCCGTCCAACCGCTCACTGCGCCGCCGTCTTCCGCGCCGGCGGTTAAAACGCCGCTTGCGCCGGTGTTGACGCCGGTGTACGGCGCAGTGCCGCTTTCATCCGAATTTCCGCCGCCGACCATCGCGCCGCTGCCGGCGAAACGGGGCACCTGGATTCCGCCGCAGGAAGAACCGGTCTGGATTCCTGTCTGGCAGAGCCGCGCCGTCAGCATCGGCGTGCTGGTGGCGGGCCTCGTGCTGTTATTCACGCTCCTGATCTTTCAGGACTGGCTGGCATGCCGCCCGAATGTCCTGAATCGCATCCGCCTTGGCTTTCAAATTTATACGCTGTGCTTCATCGGCTGGTACGGGCTGGCCCAGCTCTCGGTGGTCAACGTGCTGACGTTCACCCATTCGGTCATGGGAGGTTTTCGCTGGGAGTATTTCCTGATTGATCCGATGTTGTTCATCCTGTGGGGTTTTGTCGCCATCACGCTGCTGCTGTGGGGGCGCGGGGTGTATTGCGGCTGGCTGTGCCCGTTCGGCGCTTTGCAGGATCTGATCCTGACCGCCGCGCGCAAGCTGAAGCTGCCCGAGATCGAGTTCAGCGATGCCGTGCACGAGCGGCTGGTGGCGCTCAAATACATCCTGCTCATTTTGCTGTTTGGCGTTTCCTTGCAGTCGATTGCCGAGGCGGCCTGGTATGCCGAGGTTGAGCCGTTCAAGACCGCCATCACGCTGCATTTTCAGCGCGAATGGCCGTATGTGCTGTATGCCCTGATCCTGATCGGGCTGGCGGCGGTGAACCGGAAGTTCTATTGCAAATACCTTTGTCCGCTGGGGGCGGCGCTGGCGATTCCGGGCCGCTTCCGGTTGTTCGAGTGGTGGCTGCGGCGGCGCAAGGAATGCGGCAAGCCCTGCCAGGTCTGCTCGAACCGCTGTTCAGTGCGGGCGATCCGGCCGACGGGGGAGATCAACGCCAACGAATGCCACTACTGCCTTGACTGCCAAGTGATTTACCACGACGAGCGGGTCTGCCTGCCGTTGATCGACCGGCGCAAGCGCCACGAGCGCGGCGGAAAGGCAGCCGAAAACGGCGCGCCCGCCGCTGCTGCCGACCCGGCAAAATCATGACGAAAAGATGTCTGTCACAGGACAGACATTGACAATAGTCATAGTAAAATACTGATAAATATCAATGAGTTAAATATTAAGGTGTTGACTTGAATCAAGGTCGGCATTATCCCTGTAGATTTTAATGTTATGCAGAATCAAAGCGGTCTATCCATTACACAGGGAGGATGTCAATGCAACGCCATAAGCTGGAAAAACTGGTATTCGCCGCAGGGGTTTCCCTGCTGGTTGCTCTGCCCACGTTCGGTTGGGCGCAGGGAAAAGTGGTCCACCCCAGCACGCAGGAGGAGGAATTGCGCTACCAAGGTGCGGCGGTGCCGATCAAGCCGGAAGACGCCAAGGATGTCGAGACGCCGAAGGCGCCCAAATTGACCACCGAGGAATTCACCCGCGCCAAGCAGATTTATTTCGAGCGCTGCGCCGGCTGCCACGGCGTGCTGCGCAAGGGCGCGACCGGCAAGCCGCTGACGCCGGACATCACCCTGCCGAAGGGAACCGAGTACCTGAAAGTCTTCATCGCCTACGGCACGCCGGCCGGCATGCCGAACTGGCAGACCTCGGGCGAGTTGTCGGAAGCCCAAGTCGATCTGATGGCCCGCTTCCTGCAACATGAGCCGCCGCAGCCGCCGGAGTTCGGCCTGAAGGAAATGAAGGCCAGCTGGAAGCTGCATGTGCCGCCCGAGAAGCGTCCGACGAAGAAGATGAACAATCTGAATCTGGAGAACCTGTTCTCGGTGACGCTGCGTGATGCCGGCCAGATTGCCCTCATCGACGGTGACTCGAAGAAAATCGTCAGCATCATCGACACCGGCTACGCGGTGCATATCTCGCGCATGTCGGCCTCCGGGCGCTACCTTTTCGTGATCGGCCGCGACGCCCGCATCGACATGGTTGACCTGTGGATGGAGAAGCCCACCGTGGTGTCGACCATCAAGGTCGGCCTCGAAGCGCGTTCCGTCGAAACCTCGAAGTTCAAGGGCTACGAGGACAAGTACGCCGTCGCCGGCACCTACTGGCCGCCGCAGTTCGTCATCATGAAGGGCGACACGCTGGAGCCGCTGAAGATTGTCGCCACGCGCGGCATGACGGTCGATACGCAGGAATATCACCCCGAGCCGCGCGTCGCCGCCATCGTGGCGAGCCATCACAAGCCGGAGTTCGTGGTGAACGTGAAGGAAACCGGCAAGGTGCTGATGGCCGATTATTCGGACCTCGACAACCTGAAGGTCACGGAAATCGCCACCGCGCGCTTCCTGCATGACGGCGGCTGGGAATCTTCGCAGCGTTACGTCATGATGGCCGCCAACCAGTCGGACAAGGTTGTCGTCGTCGATACCGTCAGGAGCAAGCTGGAAGCCATCGTCAACGTTGGCAAGATTCCGCATCCGGGCCGCGGCGCCAACTTCCGGCATCCGAAGTTCGGCCCCGTCTGGGCGACCAGCCATCTCGGCGATGAAACCATCAGCCTGATCGGCACCGATCCGAAAGGCCACAAACAGTACGCCTGGAAGGTGGTGGAGACGCTGAAGGGGCAGGGCGGCGGCTCGCTGTTCATCAAGACGCATCCGAAGTCGAAGAACTTGTGGGTCGATACCACGTTGAACCCGGAGGCGCCGATCAGCCAGTCGATCGCCGTGTATGACGTCAATAATCTCGAAAAAGGCTTCCAGGTACTGCCGATCGCCGAATGGGCCGGCTTGGGTGAAGGCGCCAAGCGCGTCGTCCAGCCTGAGTACAACAAGGCCGGCGACGAGGTGTGGTTCTCGGTGTGGAGCGCCAAGAACCAGCAGTCCGCCATCGTGGTGGTCGACGACAAGACGCGCAAGCTGAAAGCGGTGATCAAGGATCCGGCTCTGATTACCCCGACCGGCAAGTTCAACGTCTACAACACCCAGAAAGACGTGTATTGATTTCTGACCCGGCGAAAAGCCGATTTCAGCGGGGGCCTGCGGGCCCCCATTTTTTTCTATTTGAGAAAAGTCAAAGCATCCGCCGGGCGCAACGGGCATCCTGCCCCTTCATGATGAACATAAAAACGATTTTCGGTCAGACGCTTGCCGCGCTTTTCTGCCTGCCTTGCCTGCATATTCCTGCGGCCTGGGCGGGGGATGAGGGCGATCCGGCGCCGGCGCGCGCGCGCGAACTGGTGCGCATGGTGCGGCAGGATTGCGGCTCCTGTCATGGTCTGACGCTGAAGGGCGGGCTGGGGCCGCCGCTGTTGCCGGAAACCTTGCGCGACAAGCCGCTCGAATCACTCCGCTATACTGTTCTTTTGGGCCGGCCCGGTACGCCGATGCCGCCTTGGAACGCTTTCATGACCGAAGCCGAAGCCGACTGGATCGTGCGCCAGCTCGTGCAAGGTTTCCCCGCAGAGAGTCGCTGATGAAATCTCCGATTGCCTTGTTTGCCGCCCTGTTCGCCGCCTTCCTGCTTTCCGCTTGCGCCGCGCCCGCGCTGCGCGGCACGGGCGATCTGGGCATCGTCATCGAGCGCGCCAGCGGCAGTCTGGCGGTGGTCGACACCAGCGCCCGCGCCATTCTTGGCCGCGTCGAAGGGCTGGGCGATCTCTCGCACGCTTCCGCCGTGTATGGCCGCGATGGCCGCCATGTCTATGTCTTTGGCCGCGACGGCGGCCTGACCAAGGTCGATCTGCTGGAGCAGAAGATCGTCAAGCGCATCATCCAGGCCGGCAATTCCATCGGCGGCGCGGTGTCGCAGGATGGCCGTCTGGTCGTGGCGCAGAATTACGAGCCGGGCGGCATCAAGGTGTTCGACGCCGGTACGCTGGAACTCCTCGCCGACATTCCCGCCGCGTTCGGCGACGGCGGCAGATTCTCGAAAGTGGTCGGCCTTGCCGACGTGCCCGGCAATCGCTTTGCGTATGCGCTTTTCGATGCCGGCGAGATCTGGGTTGTCGATCTCGACGAGCCGCGCGCGCCGAAGGTGACGAAATTCCGCGATATCGGCAGTCAGCCTTATGACGGTTTGGTAACGCCGGACGGGCGGTATTACATCGCCGGGCTGTTCGGCGAGGACGGCCTCGCGCTGGTCGACCTGTGGCGGCCGGAGCAGGGCGCGCGCAAGATTCTCTCCGGCTACGGCAAGGGGCAGGAAAAGCTGCCGGTGTTCAAGATGCCGCATCTGCGTGGCTGGGCGGTGGCGGGCCGGCGCGCTTATTTGCCCGCCATCGGCAAGCATGAAGTGCTGGTGGTCGACACCGAAACCTGGCAGGAAGTGGGCCGCATTCCGGTCAAGGGCCAGCCGGTGTTTGTCATGGCGCGTCCCGATGGCCGTCAGATCTGGGTGAACTTCGCTTTTCCCGACTACGGCCAGGTGCAGGTGATCGATGCCCTTGAGCAGAAAGTGACGCAGACGCTGGCGCCGGGCAAGGCCGTGCTGCACATGGAATTCACGCCGCGCGGCGAGAACGTCTGGATCTCGGCGCGCGACGACAATCGCGTTGTGGTCTACGACACCGCCAGCTTCGCCACGCTGGCTGAATTGCCGGCGCCCAGCCCTTCGGGTATTTTCTTTACCAGCCGCGCCGGGCGCATCGGTTTCTAGCCGTTCATGGACGCGCTCGATTTCCGTCTGGTCAACGAGTTTCAGCGCGACTTTCCGCTGGAGCCGCGTCCCTTCGCGGAGATCGCTTGGCGCTTGTGCGTTGACGAAGACACCGTGCTGGCCGCCCTGCAACGCCTGCGCGATGCCGGCGTGGTCAGCCGCGTTGGCGCTGTTTTCGCGCCGCGCCGCGTCGGCGCCAGCACGCTGGCGGCGCTGGCGGCGCCGCCGGAACGGCTGGAAGAAATCGCCGCCCGCGTCAGCGCCTGTCCCGAGGTCAATCACAATTACGAGCGCGAGCACCGCTATAACCTGTGGTTCGTCGTCACCGCCTGCGATGAGGCGCATCTGGAGGCGGCGCTGGCCGGCATCGAACGGGATACCGGCTGCAAGGTGATTTCGCTGCCGCTCGAACGCGAGTTTTATATCGACCTCGGCTTTGATCTGGCCGGCATCTGCAAATCGCCCTATCCCGGCTATCGTGCCGCCAAGGCCGCTCCGCGCGCGCTGACGGCGGAAGAACGGAAGCTGGCGGGGGCGCTGCAAGACGGCCTCGAACTGACGCCGCAGCCTTTCGCCCGCCTCGGCGAG
Organism: Zoogloeaceae bacterium; assembly: GCA_031277315.1. Lineage (GTDB taxonomy): Bacteria > Pseudomonadota > Gammaproteobacteria > Burkholderiales > Rhodocyclaceae > Desulfobacillus. The sequence goes on from JAITMP010000042.1 coordinate 12,530, forward strand.
CGGGCCGGTCTGGACGAGCAGGAAGTCATCGCCACGCTCAAGCGCTGGCGCGGCGAAGGGCTTGTCAAGCGTTTTGGCGTCATCGTGCGCCACCACGAACTTGGCTACACCGCCAACGCGATGGTGGTCTGGGATTTGCCCGACGCGGATATCGAGCGCGTCGGCCAGCTTCTCGCCGCCGAGCCGGAGGTGACGCTGTGCTATCAACGCCGGCGTCATGCGGCGGAATGGCCTTACAACCTGTTCTGCATGATTCACGGCCGCGCCCGCGATGAAGTCGAAGCCGCCGCCGGACGGCTGCGCGAGCGCCTCGGCCTGGCCGGAACGCCTTGCGCCGTGCTCTTTTCGCGCCGGCGCTTCAAGCAGCGCGGCGCGCGCTACATTCCGCAGGCCGAAGCCGTTCATGGATGAAGTCGATCGCGCCATCATCAACGCGCTACAGGGCGGCTTTCCGATCTGCGATGAACCTTACCGCGAAGCGGCGGAGCGGCTCGGCCTGACGGAAGCCGCGCTGATCGCCCGTCTGGAGGCGATGCTGGCCGCGAACACCCTGACCCGTTTCGGCCCGATGTACCAGATCGAGCGCATGGGCGGCGCTTTCGTGCTGGCCGCGCTGGCTGTCCCGGAAGCCGATTACGAGCGGACGGCGGAGCAGGTCAACGCCTTGCCCGAAGTGGCGCACAACTACCGGCGCGAGCATGCACTCAACATGTGGTTCGTGCTCGCCACCGAAACGCCGGCGGGCATTGCCGCCGCCATTGCGAAGATCGAGGGCGCGACGGGCTTGAAAGTCCATGCGTTCCCGAAACTGAAAGAATATTTCGTCGAGATGCGCCTGCATGCCTGATGTCATGACTTCTTCCGGCAGGGAATCGCCGGCGCGCCCGGACGCGCTTGACCGTCGTTTGATTGTGGCGACCCAGGGCGGATTGCCGCTCGTGCCGCGCCCTTATCACGCGCTGGCCGAGCGGCTCGGCCTGAGCGCGGAGGAGGTCAAGGCGCGTCTTGCCCGTCTGCTGGAAACCGACGTCATCCGTCGCATCGGCGCCGTGCCGAACCACTACGCGCTCGGCTATGTTGCGAATGGCATGAGCGTGTGGGACGTGCCGGATGAGCGCGTCGACGCGCTGGGCGAAGCGGTCGGCCGGCTGCCCTTCGTCACTCACTGCTATCATCGTCCGCGCGCCCTGCCGCTGTGGCCTTACAATCTGTTCGCCATGGTGCATGGCAAGAGCCGCGCCGAAGTCGAGGCGCAGGCGGAACAGATCGCCGCCCTGCTCGGCGCCGACTGCCGCGCGCATGACGTGCTCTACAGCAGCCGCATCCTGAAGAAAACCGGCTTGCGCATCGGAAATTGACCATGTTCAGAATTTCGCAGTACATGCAGGAAATCACCCATCCGACGCCGCTTGGCCCGAGCCGCAATCCGCCCGGCCCGGTAGTGATCTGGAATCTGATCCGCCGCTGCAATCTGACCTGCAAGCATTGCTATTCGATTTCCGCCGACAAGGATTTTCCGGGCGAGCTGTCCACCGCCGAAGTCTACGCCGTGATGGATGACCTGAAGCGTTTCCGCGTGCCGGTGCTGATTCTCTCCGGCGGCGAGCCGCTGCTGCGACCGGATATTTTCGACATCGCGCGGCGCGCCAAGCGCCTTGGTTTTTACGTCGGCCTGTCTTCCAACGGCACGCTGATCGACGACGCCGTTATCCGCCGCATCGCCGAAATCAATTTCGATTACGTCGGCGTCAGCCTCGACGGCATTCGCGGCACGCACGACAAATTCCGCCGCATGCAGGGCGCTTTTGAAAAATCGCTCGCTGGCATCCGCCTCTGCCGCGACGCCGGCCTGAAGATCGGCGTGCGCTTCACGATGACGCAGGACAATGCCCACGATCTGCCCGGCCTGCTCAAGCTGGTCGAGGACGAAGGCATCGACCGCTTTTATTTCTCGCACCTCAACTACGCCGGTCGCGGCAACAAAAACCGCAAGGACGACGCTCACCACCAGATGACGCGCCAGGCGATGGAGCGGCTGTTCGACACCTGCTGGGACTATCAGCAGCGCGGCCTGAAAAAGGAATTCACCACCGGCAACAATGATGCCGATGGCGTTTATTTCCTGCATTGGGCGGCGCGGCGCTTCCCGGACAAGGCGGCGCACATCGGCGCCAAGCTGGGGCAGTGGGGCGGCAATTCTTCCGGGGTGAATGTCGCCAATATCGACAACCTCGGCGACGTGCATCCCGACACCATGTGGTGGCATCATGCCCTCGGCAATGTGCGCCAGCGGCCGTTCTCCGAAATCTGGATGGACACGTCCGACCCGATCATGGCCGGCCTGAAAGCGCGTCCGCGCAAGATCGGCGGTCGTTGCGGCGCTTGCCGGCACTTCGGCATTTGCGGCGGCAACACCCGCGTGCGCGCCCAGCGGCTCAGCGGCGATCCGTGGGCGGAAGACCCCGGCTGTTATCTCACCGACGAGGAGATTGGATTGTGTTGATTCGCATTCGTCGCGCCGCCGCGCTTGCCGCAGCGCCGGTTTTGTTTTTCGCCGCCGCTCATGCGCAGACCACGGGAAATACGCCCGAGCTGTATCGCAAGCACTGCGCCGAATGTCACGGCGTCGACCGTTTCGGGCTGATCGGCCCGGCGCTGCTGCCGGAAAACCTCTCGCGCCTGCGCAAGCCGGAGGCCATCGCGACGATCCGCGACAGCCGGCCCGCCGTGCAGATGCCGGCCTTCAAGGAAGTCCTCGCGCCGGAGGAAGTTCAGGCGCTGGCCGACTACATCTACACGCCGGTGCCGATGCCGCGCTGGGGCGAGGAGGAGATCCGCGCTTCGCGCATCGAGCATTACGCGCCCGGTTCGCTGCCCGACGCGCCGCAGTTCTCCGCCGACATGATGAATCTCTTTATCGTTGTCGAAGGCGGCGATCACCACGTCACGCTGCTCGACGGCGACCGGCTGGAACCGATTCACCGCTTCGCCTCGCGCTTCGCCCTGCACGGCGGGCCGAAGTTCTCGCCGGACGGGCGCTATGTTTACTTTGCCTCGCGCGATGGCTGGATTTCCAAGTTCGACATCTGGAATCTGAAAACCGTGGCCGAGGTGCGCGCCGGCGTCAACGCCCGCAACGCCGCCGTTTCCGGCGACGGTAAATATGTCGCCGTCGCCAACTATCTGCCGCATACGTTGGTGATTTTCGACGCTGACCTGAATCTGCTCAAGATTCATCTCGTGCGCGACGCCGACGGCAAGCAAAGCTCGCGTGTTTCCGCCGTCTACGACGCTTTCCCGCGCAAGAGTTTCGTCGCCGCGCTGAAGGACGTGAAGGAAGCGTGGGAAGTCAGCTACGACCCGAAAGCGCCGGAGATTCCCGCCGGCATGATTCACGACTTCCAGTACCGCGAGGGGACGTTCATTCCCGGCTTCCTCAATCCGCGGCGCTCGATTCTCGACGATTACCTCGATGATTTCTTTTTTACGCCGAATTATGACGAAGTGATGGGCGCCAGCCGCGAGGCGGGCAAGGGCCAGGTCGTGAATCTGGATGCGCGCCGCAGCATCGCCACGCTCGATCTGCCCGGCATGCCGCATCTGGGGTCGGGCATCACGTGGGACTGGCAGGGCCGCCGCGTCATGGCGACGCCGAACCTGAAAGATGGCCTCGTCAGCATCATCGACATGAAGACTTGGCAGACGCTGAAGCAGATCAAAACGCCCGGCCCCGGCTTCTTTATGCGCAGCCACGAGAATTCGCGCTACGCCTGGGTGGATTCCATGATGAGCCGCGAAAACAAGGACACGTTGACCGTGATCGACAAGCAGACGCTGGAAGTCGTCGCCGAGCTGAAGCCCGTGCCCGGCAAGACGCTGGCGCACATCGAATTCACCAAGGACGGCAAATATGCGCTGGCCAGCTTGTGGGAGAACGACGGCGCGCTCATCGTCTTCGACGCCGCCACGCTGAAGGAAGTCAAACGCATTCCGGCCAGAAAGCCGGTTGGCAAATACAACGTCTGGAACAAAATCACCCGCGACGAAGGCACCAGTCATTGAACGGCGCGACCTTTCCCTGCGCGCTTCGGCGATGGCGTAAAATGATACCTTTCGCGTCGGGCCGGTTGCCCGCCCAGGCCCGGTTTTTTCGGGCTGATTTCAGGACTTCAAATGAAATGCGTGGATGATTTCCGCTTGCGGCTCGGCGGGCGGGAACTGGTTCCGATCATGATCGGCGGCATGGGCGTCGACATTTCCACGGCGGAACTGGCGCTGGAGGCGGCGCGGCTGGGCGGCATCGGCCACATCTCGGATGCGATGATCAAGACCGTTTCCGACCGCCACTACGACACGAAATTCGTCAGCGGCAAACAGAAGCGTTACAAGCACAACGTCGCCAATGTCGACAAGTCGGAGGTGAAATTCGATCTCGCCGACGTGGCGGAAGCAACCCGGCTGCATGTGCAGAGCACGATGGAGGCCAAGCGCGGCGACGGGCTGATCTTCATCAACTGCATGGAAAAGCTGACCATGAACGCGCCGAAGGAGACGCTGCGCGTGCGTCTCACGGCGGCCATGGACGCCGGCATCGACGGCATCACGCTCGCCGCCGGCCTGCATCTGGGCTCCTTCAGCCTGATCGAAGACCATCCGCGCTTCAAGGATGTGAAGCTGGGGATCATCGTTTCTTCCCTGCGCGCGCTGCAACTTTTCCTGCGCAAGAGCGCGCGCACGGGCCGCCTGCCCGACTACGTGGTGGTGGAAGGGCCGCTCGCCGGCGGCCATCTCGGTTTCGATCCGGCTGACTGGATGAACCACGATCTGCATGTCATTGCGGCGGAAATTCTCGACTGGCTGCGGCAGGAAAAACTCGCCATTCCGGTGATTCCCGCCGGCGGCATTTTCACCGGCACGGATGCAAGCGGCTACCTTGAAGCCGGCGCCGCCGCCGTGCAGGTGGCGACCCGTTTCACCGTGGCGAAGGAATGCGGCCTGCCGGCGGAAGTGCAGCAGGAATACTTCAAGGCGGGTGAGGACGACATCGAGGTCAACAGCATCTCGCCGACCGGCTATCCGATGCGCATGCTGAAGAACAGTCCGGCGATCGGCTCCGGCATTCGTCCGAACTGCGAGGCTTACGGTTATCTGCTCGATTCAAGCGGTCGCTGCGCCTATATCGACGCTTATTACCGTCAGGTGGCGGCGCATCCGGGCCAGAAAAATATTCAAGTGTGGGACAAGACCTGTCTGTGCACCCACATGCGCAACTTCGACTGCTGGACTTGCGGCCACTACACCTATCGACTGAAAGACACCTCGCGCCGCCTTGCCGACGGCAGCTATCAGTTGCTTACCGCCGAGCATATTTTCAGGGATTACCAGTTCAGCAAGGACGGCAGCATCGCGCTGCCGGATTGAGGCGGAAACGCCGGGGTTGGCCGCGTTCACCGCAAGCTATGGATGACTCATGAAGTTCGCTGAATTCCACGCCGGCCAGATCATCGAGGCCGGCCCCCACCTCGTCACTGAAGCCGAGCTTGTCCAGTTCGCCAAGGCTTACGATCCGCAGTGGTTTCACGTCGATCCGGCGCTCGCGGCCAAGGGTGTGTTCGGCGGACTGATCGCGAGCGGCTGGTACACCACGGCGATTGCGATGCGGCTGGCCGTCGACGCGGCGCTCGCCGGCTCCGAATCCTTCGCCTCGCCCGGATTGAAATACCTCAAGTGGCCCAACCCGGTGCGCCCCGGCGACAGCCTGCGCCTCGTCGCCGAGGTGCTCGAAGCGCGCCGCTCCGAAAAGCGCCCGGACACCGGCATCCTGCGCTGGCGCTGGCAGCTTCTCAATCAACACGACCTGCCGGCGCTCGATCTGGAGGGAACCACCCTGTTCAAACTTGGCGCGCCGGGGTGAGTGCCGTACTGATGCCGCAAGCGCGCCGCTGCCGGGGCGTGCGCCGTCATGTGCTAATATCGGACTCGCTGCGCGGGATTGCAAAGGGTCGCAAAGGGTTGTAAAGGATCGTGAAAATCCCGCCGTTGATCCCATCCATTCCCGAAAATGAGAGGACTCTGCCATGCCCTATGTGGTGACTGAATCCTGTATCAAATGCAAGTACACCGATTGCGTGGATGTCTGCCCGGTGGATTGCTTCCGTGAAGGCCCGAATTTTCTTGTCATTGACCCGGACGAGTGCATTGATTGCACGCTCTGCGTGCCGGAGTGTCCGGTCGAGGCGATTTTCGCCGAGGACGACGTGCCGGCGGCGCAGAAGCATTTCACGGCGCTGAACGCGGAACTGGCCAAGCTGTGGAAGCCGATCGTCGAGCGCAAGGATCCCCTGCCGGACGCCGACGAGTGGGCGAAGGCGAAAGACAAGCTGGACAAGCTCGAACGCTGATCTTTCGCGCCGGCCATGCGCGAGGCCGCGCCCCCCGTTCTCACCCTTTCCCTTCCTCTCTCGGCGGATTTCGTCGAGCGTTGCGCCGAACGCATCGTCGAGGATTGCCGGGCGCGGCTGCCTGATCTGTCTTCGATTCAGGTCGTTCTGCCGAATCTGGCGCTGGCGCCCCGGCTGTGCCGCGCCTTGGCGGCTGCCGCCGGTTCCGGCCTGCTGCTGCCGCGCCTGAGCACCTTGCCCCGGCTGGCGGCGGCTGCCGGCATTGGCGGCCAGCCGGACAGCCTGCGCCGGATCACGCTGTACCGACTGCTGCGCGAGCGCAACTGGTTTCCCGATAATGCCGTGTGGGAAATCTGCGCCGAACTGATTGCCCTTTTCGACGAGTTGAACGCGCGCGCCGTCGGCTTGCCGCAAGACGAAGCCGAATTTCTCGCCCGGCTTGAACGCGCCTATGCCGCGCGCGGGTCGCAGCCCCTGCGCTTCGAGGCCGAGGTGGTGCATCGACTCTGGCTTGCCGAGGCCGCCGGGCCGCCGAGCCGTCAGGTCGCCGAGTCGATGGCGCTGGCGGCGCTGGCCGGCAAAGCCGCCGCGCCGCTGTACTTGCTGTGCGAGCACGATCCGCGTCCGGTCGAGGCGGATTTCTGCCGGGTCTGGGCGCTGCGGCAGCCGGTGACGCTGTTCCAGCCCCGCCGCGATGCGGTGCAAGAAGCGCCGATGCGGGCGCTGAATTTCGCCTGGCCGCCCGGCGTCCATGACGATGAATTATCGTCGCCGTTGATGCCATCGTTGATCGCCCGCGCCGAGGCGGCGCGCGCGGCTTTTCCGCTCAGTCCGTTGGCGGGCCGGCTGCGGCTGATCGGCGCCGCCAGTCTGGAGGCGGAAGCCGCGACCGCCGCCGCCGAAGTGAAACGCTGGCTCGCCGCCGGTCACAGCGCCATCGCGCTGGTCGCCGCCGACCGGGTGGCGGCGCGGCGCACGCGGGCGCTGCTTGAACGCGACGGCATTCTGGCGCGTGACGAAACGGGCTGGAAACTCTCCACCACGCGGGCGGCGGCGCTGATTGATGCCTGGCTGGAAGTGGCGGCGACGGATGCCTACCATCGCGCCTTGCTCGATCTGGTGAAATCGCCCTTCGTCTTCGGCGATCTGCCGGAGGCGGCGCTTCAGGCCGGCCTGCTGCAACTGGAAAGCGGTCTGGCGCGTTACAACCTCGCCTCCGGTTTGAGCCGCTACGAGACGGCGCTGGCGCGGCAGGGCGACTGCGCCGAGGCGCTTGAATTGCTGCGGCGCGTGGCGGCGGCGCGGCGCGTGTTGCCGCGTGGCGGCGCTTTTGTCGCCGACTGGCTGGCCGCGCTGACGCAGTCGCTGGCGGCGCTCGGCGCGCTGGACGGGCTGGCGCGGGACGGCGCCGGCGCGACCCTGCTCGAATTGCTGCGGGCGCGGCAGGAGGAGCTGGCCGCCGTGCCGCCGCGCCTGACGTTCAACGAATGGCGGGAATGGCTCGACCGCGAATTCGAGAACGCCGCCTTTGTCGATCAAGGCATCGACAGTCCGCTCGTCATGACCCATCTGGCGGCGACCCGGCTGCGCCGCTTCGACGCCGCGATTCTGATCGGCGCGGATCGCGGCAATCTGGCGTCGGTTTTTTCCGGCGCGGTGTTCGGCAATCAGGCGGTGCGCGCCGATCTCGGCCTGCCGCTGCCGGCCGAGGCGGCGGCGCGTCTGCGCGACGACCTCGCCGGTTTGATCGTCTCCTGCGGCGAAGTGACGGCGACCTGGCAAATTCTGCGCGGCGACGAGGCGAATCTGCTGTGCCCGGAACTCGACCTGTTATCTGTTTTGCATGCCCACGCCTGGGGCGACGGGCTGACGGCGGCGGCAGTGATGGCCGTAGCCGCGCCGCCGCCGGTCAGCGTCGTGAATAGTGCCGTGAACATTGCCGCAAACCCCGGCACGGCCATGCCGCGTCCCGCCGCGCCGCAGCGGACGCCGCTGCGTTTGTCGACGAGCGCGTATGCCAGTCTGGTGGCCTGCCCGTACCAGTTTTTCGTCCGCCGCATGCTCGGCCTCGCCGAGGCGGACGAGGTGAGCGAGGCGTTCGAAAAGCGCGACTACGGCGAGTTCGTGCATCGCATCCTGACGCGCTTTCATGCCGCGCATCCACGGCTCGCCGATCTGCCGGAGGCGGCGCTGGCCGCCGATCTGGAAGCGATCAGCCGGGCGCTGTTCGCGCCGCGCATCGCGGAGAATTTTCTCGAACACGCCTGGCTGGCGCGCTGGCTCGATTGCGTGCCCGGCTACATCGCCTGGCAGAAAGCGCGCGAAGCCGCCGGCTGGCGTTATGCCGGCGGCGAATTGGCGCGGGAGCGCATCCTGCCGCTGCCCGGCGGCGGGGAGGTGACGCTGCATGGCCGCCTCGACCGCCTCGATGTCCGCGATGACGCTGCCGAGGCGGTGCTCGACTACAAAACGCAGAACACGCAGAACGTGCGGCGGCGTCTGGCGGATGCCGCCGAGGAGGTGCAGCTTGCCTGCTATGCGCTGTTGCAGGGCGGGCAGGTGACGGAGGCGGCGTATGTCGCGCTCGATGGCGAGACGCCGGCCGCGCTGCCCCTGCCGGAGGTGCAGGCCGTGGCGCGCGCGCAAGGGGCGCGGCTGACGGCGGCGGTGGCTGCGCTGCGGGCCGGCGCGGCGCTGCCGGCGCACGGCGCGGAAACGGTCTGCGCATGGTGCGAAGCGCGCGGTCTATGCCGCCGCGATTATCACGCTGGAATACAGCCATGAGCGACCGGAGCGGCCAGCGTAACCAGAATTGCGGCCAGAATTGCAATCAGGATTCCGGTCAGGATCTGACGGGCGCGGCGCTCGATCCGCGCCGGTCGGTGGTGGTGGAAGCCTGCGCCGGCAGCGGCAAGACCTGGCTGCTGGTGTCGCGCATTCTGCGTCTGCTGCTCGATGGCGCCGCGCCGGGGGAAATCCTCGCCATCACCTACACGCGCAAGGCGGCGCGAGAAATCGAGGAGCGCCTCTCCGGCTGGCTGCGTCTGCTGGCAGTCGGCGACGACGCCGAAGTGCGCGATTTTCTGCGCCAGCGCGCGGTGCCGGCGGCGGCGCTCGATGCCGCCCTGACGCGCGCGCGCGGCCTCTACGAGCGTGTGCTGTCCGCTTCGCCGCCGCTCACCGTCAGCACGTTCCACGGCTGGTTTGCGCGTCTGGTGCAAGGCGCACCGATGTCGAGCGGCCTGGCCGGATTCGCCTTGCATGAATCCGGCGCCGGTTTGCAAGAGGAAGCCTGGCAGCGCTTCGCCGCCGACTGCGGCGAACGCGGCGGCGCGGCGGCGGCTTCCCTGCTGTGGCTGCTGCGAGAGGCCGGGTTGGAGACGACCCGTGAACTGCTGTTCCGTTTCGCCGACCGGCGCGCCGAATGGCATACTTACGCCGGCGAGGGCGAGGCGGCGCCGGCGCGCGCGCTGGAACGGCTGCGCGCATGCCTCGGCGTCGGCGCAGCGCCCGCCGCGATTGAAAATCTTTTGGCCGATGCGCCGTTCATGCGCGAACTGCGCGAATACGCCGCCATTCTCGGGCGCAGCGAATTGAAGAGCGATGCGCGGATCGCCGCCGATCTCGAAACGGCATTCGCCGCCGCGACGGATGAAACGCGCTTCGCACAACTTTGCGCCGCGCTGTTGACCGCGGAGGGCGCGCCGCGCAAGCGCAAGGAAAGCAAAGAGGCAAGCAAGCGTTTCGGCGCTGCCGCCGCCCGTCTGCTGGATCTGCATGCGCGGTTGAGCGAGCGGACGGCGGCGGCGCTCGCCGCCCGGCGCGAGGAACTCGCGTATGAATTGAACCGGCATGTCTTCACCGCCGGCGCCGCCTGGATCGAGACGCTTGACCGTCACAAGCGCGAGCGCCGGCTGATGGATTTCGCCGATCTCGAATGGCATGTCTTGCGCCTGCTCGCCGACGAATCCCGCGCCGCCTTCTTGCAGGCGCGGCTGGACGCCCGCTACCGCCATATTCTGCTCGACGAATTTCAGGACACCAATCCTTTGCAATGGCAGATCCTGCTGGCCTGGCTGGCGGCTTATGGCGAGACGGGCGGCGCGGCGGACGCCGCCCGGCCGCATGTGTTCGTGGTCGGCGACCCGAAGCAGTCGATCTACCGTTTCCGCCGCGCCGAGCCGCGCATTTTCGACCGCGCCGCGGCTTTCCTGCGGGAAGAATATGATGCAAGGATGCTGGCCAACGATACCACACGGCGCAACGCGCCGGCGCTGATCGAGGTTATCAACCGCGTTTTCGCTGATATGCCATTGTTCTCGCACTTCCGCCCGCACCGGAGCGCGGCGGATGCGCTGCCGGGCCGGGTCGAACTGCTGCCCTTGTGTTCCCTGAATGAGCCGGAGGAGGGCGCTGTTACGTCTGCCTCCGCGCCCTTGCGCGATCCGCTCGCCGTGCCGCAGCGGGTGGCGGAAGACGGCCGCCGGCGCGAGGAAGCCGCGCTGCTGGCGGCACGCATCGGCGACATCGTGGGCCGCTGGGCGGTCGTCGACAAGGACAGCGGGCGCGAGCGGCCCGCCCGCTATGGCGACATCATGGTGCTGACGCGGCGGCGCGGCATCCTGCCCGAATTCGAGCGGGCGCTGCGCGGCGCCGGCATTCCCTGCCTCAGCGTTGGCCGCGGCGGTCTGCTGCGCACGCTGGAAGCCGCCGACCTGACGGCGCTGCTGTCCTGTCTGGTGGCGACCGCCGACGACTTGGCCTTGGCGCATGCCCTGCGCTCGCCCGCGCTGGGCGCGGACGACAACGATTTGCTCTGTCTGGCCGAACGCGCCGAACCCGATTGGTGGCGGCGGCTGCAAGCGCATGCCCAGGAACAGGCGGCTTCTCCGGCGCTCGCCCGCGCTGCGCGCCTGCTCGCCGGCTGGCGTGAAACCGCCCTGCGGCTGCCGGTGCATGATCTGCTCGACCGCATCTACCACGAGGGCGATCTGGTGGCGCGTTACCGCGCCGCCGCGCCCGCCGCGCTGTGGCCTGGCGTGGCGGCGAACCTTGAGGCGTTCATCGCGCTGGCGCTGGAACTGGATGCCGGACGGTATCCGAGCCTGCCGCGTTTTCTCGACGAGTTGGCGCGGCTGGACGAGGCGGGCGGCGAAGACGCGCCCGACGAGGGCGCGATCCGTGCCGAGGAAGCCGGTAACCGCGTGCGCATTCTCACCATTCACGGCGCAAAGGGGCTGGAAGCGCCGATCGTCTGGCTGATCGACGCCCACAATACGCATCTGCCCCATGAGGCCTGGTCGCTGCTGCTCGACTGGCCGCCCGAATCGGCGCAGCCGACGCACTTCTCTGTGCTGGGGCGCAAGGAAGCGCGCGGCGCGCGCCGGGCGGCGCTGATCGAAGCTGAAGCGGTGCATGCGGCGCGCGAGGAAATCAATCTGCTCTACGTGGCGATGACGCGCGCGCGGCAGTATTTTTTCGCCAGCGGCATCGTTGCCGGACGCGGCAGCGCCAGGATGAGTTACTGGGAGCGGATCAGCGCGGCGCTGGCAACGCTCGGCGATGAATATGTTTATGGCGCTGGCGGCGCATTGCCCGCCGAGGCGATGCCGCCGCCGGCAACGGCAACATCGGCGTTGCCCGCGCCGCCGCTGGTCGCGCCCGCCGCCGGGCGGCGGCGGGAAGCATCCAGTGCCGGCATGGATTACGGCGCCCGGCTGCATGCCGCGCTCGACTGGCTCAGCGCGGGCGGCAATGATGGCGCGGATGACGCCGGCGGGCGTCCGCCTGCGGGGATGGCTGCCGCCGACTGGCCCGCCGCGCGCGACGCCGCCCGCGCCATTCTCGACGCGCCGGGCTTGAAACAATTTTTCGATCCGGCCTGTTATCTGCGGGCGCTGAACGAAGCCGAGTTCATCTTGCCCGATGGCAGCATCGGGCGCATCGACCGTCTGATCGAAACAGAAGACGGTTTCTGGGTGCTGGATTACAAGAGCGGTCAGCCCGACGCGGCGCTGCTGGAAACGTATCGGGCGCAGATGGCGCGTTACCGGGCCGCCATCGGCGCGCTGTTTCCGTGCCGCGCCGTGCGTTGCGGACTGGTGTTCCGGGACGGCGGCTTCATGGAGGTTTTGGAACCGGAACGTTGAACGCTTTACAATCGGGCGTGAACGGCGAGAATGAGAACTGAGAATGAGAACTTATTGGCGGTGCGCGCCGTCGAACCGGTAGTGACTCATTGCAAAGCCTGATCAGGCGCGGGAGGGAAGATGGAAAAAATCTGGCTCAAGAATTATCCGGCCGGCGTGCCGGCGGAAATCGATGTCGACGAATTCAAGTCGATCAACGCGCTGTTTGAGCACTGCGTGCGCAGCTTCCGCGATCGCGTCGCCTACATCAACATGGGCAAGTCGATCACCTACGGCGAACTGGATGGCTACGCGCGCGATTTTGCCGCTTATCTTCAGTCGCTGGGCTTGACGAAGGGCGCGCGCGTGGCGGTCATGATGCCGAACCTGTTGCAGGACCCGGTGTGCATCTTCGGCATCCTGCGCGGCGGCTACACGGTGGTGAACTGCAATCCGCTCTACACGGTGCGCGAACTGGAACACCAGTTGAAGGATTCCGGCGCCGAAGCCATTGTCATTGTCGAAAATTTCGCCAGCGTGTTGCAGGAGTGCATCGCGCATGGCGCGCTCACGTCGCTGAAGCACATCGTCGTCACCGGTCTGGGCGACATGCTCGGTTTTCCCAAGCGCGCCATCGTCAATTTCGTCGTCCGGCATGTCAAGCGGATGGCGCCGGCCTGGCATCTGCCGGGCGCGGCGCGTTTCAACGACGCGCTGGCGCGCGGCGCGCGGCACGGCTTCACGCCGGTCGACGTCGGCCATGAAGATGTCGCTTTCCTGCAATACACCGGCGGCACCACCGGTGTCGCCCGGGGCGCCATGCTGACCCACCGCAACATCGTCGCCAACCTGCAACAGGCGCATGCCTGGATCAAACCTTTCCTGCCGGAGCAGGGCACCATCGTCACGGCCCTGCCGCTGTATCACATCTTCGCCCTGACGGCGAACTGTCTCACCTTTCTCAAGGTCGGCTGGAGCAATCTGCTCATCACCAACCCGCGTGACATTCCGGGCTTCGTCAAGGAACTGCGGCGGCATCCTTTCGACGGCATCACCGGCGTGAACACCTTGTTCAACGCGCTGCTCAACAATCCCGATTTCGCCAGGCTGGATTTCAGCCGGCTGCGGATCTCCCTCGGCGGCGGCATGGCGGTGCAAAAGGCGGTGGCGGACAAATGGCAGCAGGTTACCGGCGTGCCGCTGGTGGAAGCCTACGGCCTGACGGAAACGTCGCCGGCGGTGACCATCAACCCGCTCAACCTGAAGGCGTACAACGGCGCCATCGGCCTGCCGGTGTCGTCGACCGAAGTGACGATCCGCGACGACGCGGGCAACGATTTGCCGCTCGGCGCGGCGGGGGAACTCTGCGTACGCGGCCCGCAGGTGATGCGCGGCTACTACAACCGTCCCGACGAAACCGCCGAGGTCATCATGCCGGACGGTTTTTTGCGCACCGGCGACATCGGCATGATTGACGAAGGGGGATTCGTCCGCATCGTCGACCGCAAGAAGGACATGATTCTGGTTTCCGGCTTCAATGTTTATCCGAACGAGATCGAGGCGGTGATCGCCATGCATCCGGGCGTGCTGGAAGTGGCGGCGGTCGGCGTGCCGGACGAGAAATCGGGAGAAGCGGTGAAGGTCTTCATCATCAAGAAAGACCCGGCCCTGACAGCCGAAGCGGTGATCGCCTACTGCAAGAAAAATCTCACCGGCTACAAAGTGCCGCGCCTGATCGAATTCCACACCGAACTGCCGAAGACCAACGTCGGCAAGATCTTGCGCCGCGCGCTGCGCGACGAGAAGGCGGACGGCAAGTAAAGCGTCGCTCCCGTTTCCGCGCTGCCCTCGCGAGCGGGCGGCGCGGGCATGCCCCTGTGATAAACTTACCCCGATTTCACTTCCGCGCTTCACGCCATGTCCGGCAACACACTCGGCACCCTGTTTTGCGTCACCTCCTTCGGTGAATCGCACGGCCCCGCCATCGGCTGCGTTGTCGACGGCTGTCCGCCGGGGCTGGCGCTGAGCGAGGCGGATATCCAGATCGAGCTTGACCGGCGCAAGCCGGGCGTTTCGCGCCACGTCACGCAGCGGCGCGAATCCGACACGGTGGAGATTTTGTCCGGCGTTTTCGAGGGGCGCACCACCGGCACGCCGATCATGCTGCTGATCCGCAACGAGGATCAGCGCAGCAAGGATTACGGCAGCATTGCCGAAACCTTCCGGCCGGGGCACGCCGATTACACCTACTGGCAGAAATACGGCATCCGCGATTATCGCGGCGGCGGTCGCGCCTCGGCGCGCGAGACGGCGGCGCGCGTCGCCGCCGGCGCCATCGCCCGCAAGTGGCTGCGAGAACGGTATGGCGTTGTCGTGCGCGGCTGCCTGTCGCAGCTTGGGCCGATCGAGATTCCATTCAAATCCTGGGATGGGGTTGATGCGAATCCTTTTTTCGCCGCCGATCCAGCCAGCGTGGCGAAGCTGGAAACGTACATGGACGCCTTGCGCAAGTCGGGCGACTCGGTCGGCGGACAGGTGACGGTGGTGGCTGAACATGTGCCGCCCGGCTGGGGCGAGCCGGTGTATGACCGGCTCGACGCCGACATCGCGTATGCCATGATGGGCATCAACGCGGTGAAGGGCGTCGAGATCGGCGCCGGCTTTGATGCCGTGACGCAGAAGGGCAGCGAGCATTCCGACGAGCTGACGCCGGCCGGCTTTCTCTCCAACAACGCCGGCGGCACGCTGGGCGGCATTTCCAGCGGTCAGGAGATCGTCGTGCGCATCGCCGTCAAGCCCACTTCCAGCATTCGTTTGCCGCGTCGTTCCATCGACAAGCAGGGCCTTCCGGTGACGGTCGCAACCCACGGCCGCCACGATCCCTGCGTCGCCATCCGCGCCACGCCGGTGGCCGAAGCGATGCTGGCGCTGGCGCTGATCGACCACGCCCTGCGTCACCGCGCCCAGTGCGGCGACGTGGCCTGTCCGACGCCCCCCATCGCTGCCCAATGCGCCAGCCATGCGCCGCAAGCCGGCCCCGCGCCGGGCGCGTCGGTGGAAGACCCCGAGCCGGACGAAGCCTGAACCGCGTCCGCTTTTCGATATAATTTTCCCGCCGCCGCTTTAGCTCAGTTGGTAGAGCAACGGTCTTGTAAACCGTAGGTCGTCCGTTCGATTCGGACAAGCGGCACCACTTCATGCCAGGCGGCCTGTCAGGCCGCCTTTCTTTTTGACGCGGATCACGCCGCGGCGGATGCCGTGTGCAGGCCGCCGAAGCGTTCGTAGAAGTAGGGCGCGGCCTCGGGCAGATGGCCGCTGGCAGTTTCGAGCACCGACATCAGGTGGGTTTCCGCCGCTTTCTGGGTCAGGACGTAAAGGTCGCGGCAGAGCTGGCGCGCGGCGTTGCCGGGCCAGTCGCCGGGCAGCAACTGATCCGGCAGTTGGGGATCGCGCAGCAAGGTGCGCCGGAATTCGTGCATGAGGAGAGTGCGGACGACGAAGCATTGCTCGGGGTCCAGTTCCCGCGCGCTTTTCAACGCTTTCAGCACGGGCCGGAAATGATCCAGAAAGCGTTTGTAGTCTTGCGCGATCAGATCCAGACTCCAGCATTCGCGCACCAGATCCCGCGCCGGTTTGTTGACCAGCGCGCCGAGATTTTGGGCGTGCAGGACGACGATGCTGTCTTGCACGCCGTTGCTTTGCAGGATGTCGAGCAACGGGGCGAAATCGGACGACGGATGCGCCAGCACGCCGGGGGCGATGACGCCGAATCCCTCCCAGAGCAATTCCTTGCGGACTTCATCGCGCTGCGTCGACGGCAGGTCGCCGCCGCGAATCAGCACGATCTGCCAGTCGCCTTTCCAGCGCGTTCTGGATTGGGAATAGATGCGGCGGTAAGCGTGCTCGAAACGGCGCTTTCCGGTCGCCGTCAGGCCGTAGTAGCTGCAACGCCCGATATGCTCGGATGTCAGCCAGCTATCCTTCGACAAGCGGAACACGCTGGTTCTCACCAGCCGGTCGTTGATGCCGAGCGGCTTCACCAGCCGGATGACGCTGCCGAGCCAGACCGAGCCGCCGTGCGGGGCGATGGCGTCGCCATACACGGTGATGATGAGCGAGTTCGCGCGCACCGGGTTTTCGCGCAGGAATTCCTCGACCCATTGGCTGACGAATCGGTTCGTTTTCATGACTTGTTTCAGATGATGGCTATTTTTTATAGTATGTTTTCCGGCGCTCCGTCCGGCGCCCGGCCGCTGTGCGCAATGCCGCGTGCAATCGACATAATGATACCAACTTTACGGTTTCGCGGTAACTAATGAATCGCAAGCGGCGCATGCGGCGCGGCGGCGCATCGTCGGCCCGCCGTGTTGACAGAAGGCGGCAATTTGAATTCAATGCCGGTCAATCATGCAAAACGCCCACCCAACCGATCATCAGGAAGAACACCTGCGCCGGGGCCTGAGCAACCGGCATATCCAGTTGATTGCCCTCGGCGGGGCCATCGGCACGGGCCTGTTCATGGGTTCGGGCAAGAGCATCAGCCTTGCCGGGCCGTCGATCATTTTCGTGTACATGATCGTCGGCTGCATGCAGTTCTTTGTCATGCGCGCCATGGGCGAACTGCTGCTGTCGAATCTCGAATACAAATCCTTCGCCGATTTCGCCGCCGACCTGATCGGCCCTTGGGCCGGTTTTTTCATCGGCTGGACGTACTGGCTCTGCTGGGTCGTCGCCGGCATCGGCGATACGGTGGCGGTCGCCCACTACATGCTGTTCTGGTTTCCCGATCTGCCGCAATGGATTCCCGCGCTGATCTGCATCGTCCTCCTGCTCGGGCTGAATCTGGTTGCGGTGAAGATTTTCGGCGAGACGGAATTCTGGTTCGCCCTGATCAAGGTGGTCGCCATCGGCGCGCTGGTGCTGGCCGGCCTGTACATGATCGTCACCGGCTTCCGCTCCCCTTCCGGCGCGGTGGCCTCGTTCTCCAATTTATGGAATGACGGCGGAATGTTTCCCATGGGCATCGCGGGCTTTTTCGCCGGCTTCCAGTTCGCCGTCTTCGCCACCGCCGGCACCGAACTCGTTGGCGTGGCGGCGGCGGAAACGCGCGATCCGCACAAGACGCTGCCGCGCGCCATCAACGCCATCCAGATTCGCATCATCATGTTCTACGTGCTGGCGCTGCTGGTCATCATGTGCGTCACGCCCTGGCGGCAGATCAGCCCGACCAGCAGCCCCTTCGTGCAACTGTTCGTGTTCGCTGGTTTGCCGGCGGCGGCGGCGATCATCAACTTCGTCGTGCTCACGGCGGCGGCCTCGGCCGGCAACAGCGGCATTTTCTCGACCAGCCGCATGGTCTACGGCCTCGCCGAAAAAGGCCAGGCGCCGCGCTTTTTCGAGCGCCTCTCCCACCGCGCCGTGCCCGCGCGCGGGCTGTTTTTCTCCGCCACCTGCATGCTCAGCGGCGTCGTGCTGCTGCATGCCGTGCCGAGCCTCACCGATGCCTTTCTGGTGGTGGTGTTCATCGCCACCCTCAGCTTCCTCTTCATCTGGTCCGTCATTCTCTGGTCATATCTGGCCTACCGCCGCAAGCGCCCGCAGTTGCACGCCGCCTCGCGCTACAAGATGCCCGGCGGCAAGATCGTGTGCTGGCTGTGCCTGATGTTTTATGCCTTCGTGCTGGTGCTGCTGATGCTCGAAGAAAACATGCGCACGGCCCTGCTCCTGATGCCCGTCTGGTTCGGCGCGCTGACCATCAGCTACCTCTTCTTCGTCCGGCCCCGGCAGCGGGACGCGGCGAACGCGGCGCGGCGCTGAACGGCGGCGAATGCGCTGGATCGCCGCCGCCATTGCCGTTATAGTCCCCTTTCTTTTCCAGACGAACCGATGAAAGCCGAACTTTTCCAGCGGCTGCTGGCCGAGCGCGCCGCCAAGCATCCCGTGACGCTCGTCACCCGCCTTGCCGATGGCGCGCAGGCGCTGGTGCGCGACGGCGTTCCGATTGACGTTGGCGCCGACGCGCTGGCGCTGACGCCGGAGCAGATCGAGGAAATCAACCGCCGGCTGCGCGCCGACAAAAGCGGCGTGCTGGAATCTTCCGGCGGCGCGCTGTTTGCTCGCTGCCATGTTTCCGCGCCGCGCCTGATGGTCGTCGGCGCCGTGCACATCACCCAGGCGCTGGCGCCGATGGCGGCGATGGCCGGCTTTGAGGTGACGGTGGTCGATCCGCGCCGCGCCTTTGCCACCGCCGAGCGCCTGCCCGGTGTGACAATGACGACGGAATGGCCGGACGAGGCGCTGGCGCGCATCGGCCTCGATGCGCGAACGGCGCTGGTGACGCTCTCGCACGATCCGAAGCTGGACGATCCGGCGCTGATTGCCGCGCTGCGAAGCCCGTGTTTTTACGTCGGCGCGCTGGGCAGCACCCGCACTCATGCCAAGCGCGTGGCGCGGCTGACGGAAGCCGGGCTGGCGGAAGCCATCCCGCGCATTCATGCGCCGGTCGGGCTTGATCTGGGCGGACGCGCCCCGGCCGAGATCGCCGTTGCCGTGCTGGCGCAGGTGATTCAGGCCCGCTACCGATGAAGGCCGCGAAACAAGGCGCGTTTTTGGGTGTGTTTTCGGGTGCGTTCGGGGAGACGCGATGATTTTCGGCGAATTCTCCCGCGATGAAGCCGAAGGCGTGCTGCTCGCCCATACGCTCGACCTCGGCGGGAAGACGCTGAAGAAAGGCCGTGCCCTCACTGCGGCTGATCTCGTCCTGCTGCGGCAGGCCGGCATCGAACACGTTTGCGGCGCGCGTCTCGGCGCGGATGATCTCGACGAGAACGCCGCCGCCGCCGCCATCGCTGCACTGCTGGCCGGCCCCGGCGCTGAAACCCGCAAGCCCTACACCGGGCGCTGCAACGTGCATGCGCGCGCGCGCGGCGTGCTGCGTGTCGATGCCGAACGCATCGACGCGCTCAACATGCTCGACGAGGCAATCGCCATCGGCACGCTGCCCGATCATGCGCTGGCGCGGCCGGGCCAGGTGCTGGCCTCGGTCAAGATCATTCCCTTCGCCGTCGGGCGCGATCTGGTCGAACGCTGCCGCGCCGCCGTTTCCGGCGCTCCTCCGCTGCGGCTGGCACCATTGCGGCCGCGCCGCGCCGCGTTGATCGTCGGCGAGCTGCCGGGCATGAAGGAAAACGTTTTCCGCGCCACTGTTGCCGCCACGCGCCAGCGCCTCGATGGCCTCGGCAGCCGGCTGGCGCTGACGCTACGCTGCCGTCACGAAAAAAACGCTTATGCAAACAAACTGGGCGAAGCGCGCGCCGCCGGCTGCGACCTGCTGCTGGTGGCCGGCGCCACCGTCACCAAGGACCGGCTCGATGTGGTGCCGGCCGCCGTCGTCGCGGCGGGCGGCGCAGTGGATCATTTCGGCATGCCAGTCGAGCCGGGCAACATGCTGCTGCTGGCGCATATCGGCGATGCGCCGGTGCTGGCGCTGCCGGGGTGCGCGCGCTCGCGCCGCACGAACGGCCTCGACTGGGTGTTGCAGCGCCTGCACGCCGGCCTGCCGCTGGGCCGCGCCGACATTATGCGCATGGGCGTCGGCGGCCTGATCCGCAGCCCGCTCGAACCGGAAGACGAAGCGGAGGATGAAACGGGCGGCGACATGCAGGCCGATACCATGCCGTCCGCCGATGTACCCGCCGATGTACCCGCCGATGCGCCCAACGTCGCCGCGCTGGTGCTTGCCGCAGGCCGCTCGGCGCGCATGGGCGGCGTCAACAAGTTGTTCGCCGAACTGGACGGCGTGCCGCTGCTGCTGCGGGCGGTGAATGCCGCGCTGGCCTCGAAAGCCGCGTCGGTGACGGTGGTGCTCGGCCACGAAGCAGAGCGGGCCGAGGCGCTGCTGGCGGGTTGCAATGTGAATATCGTGCGCAATCCCGATTACGCCGACGGAATGTCCACGTCGCTGCGCGCCGGGCTGGCCGCGCTGCCGGACGCGGCAACGGCGGCGGTGGTGCTGCTCGCCGATATGCCGCGCATCAGCGCCGTCCACGTCGACCGGCTGATCGACGCCCACGATGCGGCGCGGCCGGCCATTCTGGCGCCGCGCAAAGACGGCCGGCGCGGCAATCCCGTTCTCTGGCCGCGTGAGTTTTTTCCGGCGATGCGGGCGGTGCGCGGCGATCAGGGCGCGCGCGGCGTTCTCGATGCGCATGCCGAACGCATCCGTTTCATCGAATTCGACGACGATGCCATTCACGCCGACATCGACACGCCGGACAATCTCCACGCGCTGGGGGAACGATGAGCTTCCATCCCGCCGAGTGGCGCAAGCACTTCCCGCTGCTGGCGAACGATTCCCGCCTGCATTACCTCGACAACGCCGCCACCGGACAGCTTTGCGAAGCGGCGCTGGATGCCGTCACGCACCACGAGTTGACGCATCGCGCCAATGTGCTGCGCGGTACGTATCGGCTGGCGGAGTTGGCTGACGCCGCGTACGAGAATGCGCGGCGGCAGACGGCGGCATATCTCAACGCGGCCAGCGCCGACGAAGTGGTGTTCACGTCCGGCGCCACGGCGTCGATCAATCTGGTCGCCCACGCTTTCGGCGAAACCCTTGGGGCCGGCGACGAAGTGGCGTTGAGTCTCGCCGAGCATCACAGCAATTTTGTCCCTTGGCAGATGCTGCGCGAGCGGCGCGGCGTCACGCTGCGTTTTCTGCCGCTGGCCGCCGATGGACGGCTCGATTTGAACCGGCTCGATGAAGCGATCACGCCGCGCTGCCGTCTGGTGGCGGTCACGCATGCCTCCAACGTCACCGGCGCCGTCACCGATCTCGCGCCGATTGTCGCCGCCGCGCGCGCCGTCGGCGCTCGCGTGCTGGCTGACGGCGCACAGGCCGCGCAGCACGGGCCGGTCGACGTGCAGGCGCTGGGCGTCGATTTCTACGCTTTCTCCGGCCACAAGGCGTTCGCGCCGACCGGCGTCGGCGCGCTGTGGGGCGCGGCGCGGGCGCTCGACGCGCTGCCGCCTTTTCTCGGCGGCGGCGGCATGATTGGCCGCGTCACGGCGGCGGAAACGAGTTACGCCGCGCCGCCGCGCCGCTTCGAGGCCGGTACGCCGCCCATCGCCCAGGCCGTCGGCCTCGGCGCCGCGCTCGACTGGCTGCATGCGCAGTCCTGGCTGGCGCTGCGCGCGCACACGGCGCAGCTTGCGCGGCGCCTGCTCGACGAACTCGCTGCGCTGCCGGGGCTGGCTTTGCTCGGGCCGCGTGATTTTCAGGCGCGCCTGCCCGTCGTCGCCTTCAATCTCGACGGCATTCATCCGCATGACGTTTGCCAGTTGCTCGACCAGCACGGCGTCGCCGTGCGCGGCGGCCATCATTGCGCCCAGCCGTTGATGGATTTCTTCGGCGTGCCGGGCGCCGTGCGCGCCAGCTTCGCGCCCTACAACACCGAGGCCGATGTCGACGCTCTGCTTGCCGGGCTGAAAGACGTCATGAAAAAACTGCGATGAACGACGATCTCTATCAGCGCGCCTTGCTCGATCTCGCCAAGGCGGCGCACGGCGCCGGCGCATTGCCCGCGCCCGACGGCGCCGCGCTGCGCGACAGCCCGCTTTGCGGCGACCGCGTGCACATGCAGGTGGCGCTGACCGCTGGCCGCGTGCGGGCGCTGGCACACGACACGAAGGGCTGTCTGCTCTGTCAGGCCGCCGCTTCGCTGGCCGGCCTGCACGGAATCGGCCTGAATGCCGCAGAAGCCGCCGCGCTGCGCGAACACATCGCCGCCGCGCTCGCCGGCAGCGAAATGACTGCGCCCGCCGGCTGGCCGGAACTGGATCTGTTCGCTCCGGCGCGTCCGCACCGCAACCGCCACGGCTGTGTGCTGCTGCCCTTCGACGCCCTGATCGCCGCCATCGGCGCGGCGGATTGAAATCAGTCTGAAATCAGCCGCCGCCGCGCGGCAGGCTTGGCCGCAGCAGGGTTCCCGCGAAGACGGCGAAATACGTCAGAAAAGCCAGCCCCCACAAGACGGCGGATAAAGCCACGGTCCGGACGCCGAGGTTGTGCACCGTCGCCGCCAGACGCAGCAAGGCGGCGGCGAACAGGATCACGCAAGCGAACTTCATCGCCGCCGGCATGACGAGCGGGCGGCCGGTGTGGCGCAGGCTGACGCGGGTCATCAGGCCGAGCATCATCAGGCCGAGGCTGCCGACGGTGAAGGCGTGCATCCACGCCGCTTCCGGTATCAAGCCGAACAATTCCGCCGCCGCCTTCAGCGCGAAGGCGAAAATCAGCCAGGCGAAACCGAGGTGCATGACGAAAACCAGTGGCGCGTCGGGCAGACGCCAGCCCTTCCAGCGCGCCACCCGTACCGCATGCACGGCGGCGCAGGCGAGGGCGGCCAGCCCGGTCCACAATGGCGGCGCGGCGGCCAGATCCAGCGCCGCCAGCAGCAGCACGACGCCGCTTGCCAGCATGTCCAGCTCGATGTTGAACGGCGCCTGTCCGCCGCGTCCCGCTTCGCGCAGCGCGTTGCCGGTAAACACCGGCGTCAGCACGCCGCCCTTGAGCACGTAGAGCAGCATGATGGCGTAAATCGCGCCGCGCAGACCTTGAGCGGACAAATGGACATCGCCGGTAAACATGCCAACGTAATGGACGATGTTCGCCGCTGCCAGCCCGAGCAGAATCGGCAGCAACAGCAGATACAGCCGGTTCGGCGCGCGCATGAGTTGCGGCGTCACCACGAGGAAAACGGCGGGAAACAGCAGGCAATCCGGAATCGCCGTCGCCAGCCCCGGCCACCCCGATAACCAGGGCGACGTCCAGATACCGGCGCGGCCAGCCAGCCAGAGCAGCGCCAGCGCGGCGAGGCGTCCGCCGCGAATCTCCTCCGTGCCGGCCCAGCTCGGCAGCGCGGTCAGCACGATGCCGATGATGACGGCGGCGGCGAAACCGAACAGCATCTCGTGGCCGTGCCACAGATGCAGCGGCATGCCGCCCGTGGGCGCCGCCCATGCGCCGAGGTATTCGCCCAGCCAGACCGCCCCCAGCAAGGGCGCGTACAGCGCGCCGAGAAAGTAAAACGGGCGGAAAGGGCTGGTCAGCCAAGGCGGGAGCATGCGGGCATTCTAGCGCGGCGGCGCGGTGAAATCCCCGCTTGGGGCGGGCATGCCGTATTCGCGGCGGCGGGCGTCAGGCCGCAATCACGCGCAGCGTCGCGCCGGAACACGCGACCCGTTTCTCAAAAATGATCAATTTTATTTGATCGGGCCAAGATTATAGTTTATGTTTACAATTATCAGTAAATCATCGTTTTTTATCAGGCTGCTTGCTTTGCTCCCCTTGCTCCCCTTGTCCGCTTGCGGGAGAGCGCCTGCCCCGGCTGGATCAGGGGGTAGGGGGCAGTGGGTGGGGGAAGCCGGGTACAGCCTGAGATATGGCAAGCCCACACGGAGACAGAAGACACGCCATGTTGATCGGCTACGCTCGCGTTTCGGCGCGGGACCAAAAACTTGAGTTGCAACATGAAATCCTCACCGGCGCCGGCTGCCGGGAGGTGTTCGGGGATGACGCCGACCCCGATCAGCCCGCCCTGGCGAAGGCGCTCGCTGCCTTGCATGCAGGCGATACCCTTGTCGTCTGGAAACTCGACCGTCTGGGCTGCGACGCAGAAAAGCTGATCGACCTCATCAACGACTTGCGGCAGCGCAACATTCGTTTCGTGAGTCTGGCCGATGTCATTGATACGGAGACGCCTTCAGGCAGCTTCTTCCTTGAGGCGATCGCCCGTCTGAGCGAGGCGGCGCGCGAGATGGAGCTTGAGTATCCTCACCTCAAACCCCGGCGCGTCCCGCATAAAAGAGGCCGCAAGCCGAAGATGAACGACGCGCGGATCGAGTTGGCGAAGCGCCTGCTGGCAGACGGCTTGCCGCTGGAGGAGACGGCAAGGCGCGTCGGCGTTTCAATTTCGACCCTCTACCGCTGGGCGCCGCCGCCGAAAGCATCCGCCAAGCGCGAACTCGCGGGCGGGATAGGCGAGTGGCTGACGCCGATTCACAAGAAAACCACGAAGCAGTGAGGACGGCGGGGCAGGATTTCCGAATTGGTTCGCAGAATTGGTTCGTAAATCTTGTCTCGTAATTTTGTCTCGCAAGTTTTGACTCGTAATTCGTTATATATGAGCGTATATTACGCTATGTCCGCTTGGAGGATGGCAGACGGGATGAGAGGAGCGCAGGGGATGCCGGTTCGGCTTCGTGAATGGCTTTTGCTGGCGGCGGTCTTTTTTTCGGTGACAGCGTCGGCAGCGGAGGTGACGGTTTCGGCGGCGGCGAGTTTGACCGACGCGTTCAAGGACATCGCCCGCGACTATGAGGCGCGGCATGCCGGCGTCAGGGTATGGCTGAATTTCGGCGCATCCGGCGCCCTGCTGCAGCAGATCGCCAAGGGCGCGCCAGTCGACGTTTTCGCCTCGGCGGATCAGGAGACGATGGATCAGGCGCAGAGCCGGAACCTGATTGCCGAGCGCCGCGATTTCACGCGCAACGCTTTGGCGCTGGTCGCGCCCGTCGACAGCCGGCTTTCTTTTCGCGCTGTGGATGATCTCCGGCAGGCCGGCGTGAAGCGCATTGCGATCGGCAATCCGGCGTCCGTACCGGCGGGCCGTTATGCCCAAGGCATCATCCGGGAAGCGGGGCTGTGGGCGGCGCTTGAACCCCGGCTCATCTACACGCAGAACGCGCGGCAGGCGCTCGATTACGTCGCGCGCGGCGAAGTCGACGCCGGTTTTGTTTTCGTCACCGACGCGGCGCGCATGAAAAACAGGGTCAGGGTCGCGCTTGATGTGCCGTCGGCGACGCCGGTGAGTTATCCGATTGCCCGTGTCGTCGCCGGTCCGAACGGCGAGGAGGCGCGGCGTTTCATCGCCCATGTGCTGTCACCGGCGGGGCAGGCGATTCTGGCCCGGTTCGGCTTTTCCGGACTGTAAATATGGATATGGCATGGTCGGCGCTCGGTCTTTCGCTCAAGGTGGCCGGTTGGGCGACGGCGCTGAATCTGGCGCTGGGCGTCGGCGCCGGTTTTCTGCTGGCGCGGGCGCGTTTTCCCGGCCGCGATTTTCTCGACGCCGCGCTGACGCTGCCGATGGTGATGCCGCCGACGGTGCTCGGCTACTACCTGCTGGTGGCGCTTGGCCGTCATGGCTGGTTGGGCGGCTGGCTCCACGATGCTTTCGGCATCAACCTGATTTTTACCTGGCAGGGCGCGGTCGTCGCTTCCACGCTGGTCGCGTTTCCGCTCGTGTTCAAACCGGCGCGCGCCGCTTTCGAGGCGGTCGACGGCCAGTTGGAGCAGGCGGCGCGGGTGCTCGGGGTTTCCGAGATCGGCGTGTTTTTCCGCGTCACGCTGCCGCTGGCCTGGCGCGGCATTCTGGCTGGCATGCTGTTGGCATTCGCCCGGGCGCTGGGAGAATTCGGCGCCACCCTGATGGTGGCCGGCAGCATTCCGGGCAAGACGCAGACGTTGTCGGTGGCGGTGTATGAGGCGGTGCAGGCCGGGCAGGACGCGGTCGCCAACACGCTGGTGCTGATTACGTCCGCCGTCTGCATCGTGGTGCTGGTGACGGCGGGGCGTCTGGCGCCCGGACGCATTGCCGGCGCGGGCGGCAAATAACGGGCGGCAGGCGGCGAGAAACATGGAACTCGACATCGACATCCGCAAGACGCTGCGCTCCGGCGCGCGCCGTTTCCATCTCGACATGCAACTGCACACCCGCAGCCAGCGGGTCGTGATTTACGGCCCTTCCGGTTCCGGCAAGAGTCTGGCGCTGAAGGCGGTGGCCGGTCTGGCGCGGCCCGATGACGGCTGCATCCGGCTGGGCGGCGTCACCCTGTTCGACAGCCGGGCGGGCGTCGATCTCGCGCCGCAAGCGCGCAAGGCGGCGTATCTGTTTCAGGACTACGCGCTGTTTCCGCATCTGACGGTGCGGCAGAACATCGGCTTCGGCCTTGCCGGCGGCTGGCGCAATCCGCGTCCCGGACGGCGCGAGGAGGCGGTGGATTACTGGCTCGGCGCGTTTCATCTCGAAGCGCTCGCGCATCAGTTTCCAGACGAGCTTTCCGGCGGCCAGCGTCAGCGTGTGGCGCTGGCGCGCGCGCTGGCGGCGCGTCCGCGCGCCTTGCTGCTCGACGAGCCGTTCGCCGCCATTGATCCGGCGCTGCGCGTGCGCATGCGCGGCGAACTGGATGAATTGCAGCGCCGACTCGACGTGCCGATGGTGCTGATCACGCACGATGAAGACGATGTCGCCGCCTTCGGCGATCACGTGGCGTGCCTGCGCGACGGGCGCATCGTCGACCACGCGGAAGCCTGCGCGGCCGTGACGGAAGCCGTCTGATGCCGGCGAGAAAAAAAGCCATCGAATTGCGCGGCGCGGTCTGGATGACCGTCGGCGGAGAGAATCTCGGCGGGCCGGGCCGCATCGACCTTCTGGCGAAGGTGGCCGAATCCGGCTCCATCACGCAAGCGGCCAAAGCCATCGGCATGAGCTACAAGGCCGCCTGGGACGCCATCGACGCCATGAACAATCTCGCCGGCGAAGCGCTGGTTGAACGGCTCACCGGCGGCAAGGGCGGCGGCGGCACGCGCCTGACGCGGCGCGGCAGGCAGCTCGTCGACAACTTCCGCCTCATCGAACGCGAGCACCGCCAGTTCGTCGACCAGCTCAGCCGTCAGGCGAGCGGCATCGCCGACGACCTGTTGCTCATCACGAGGATGCAAATGAAAACCAGCGCCCGCAACCAGTTTCTCGGCACAGTCAGCGCCGTCCGGCGCGGCGCGGTGAATGACGAAATCGACCTCGACATTCCCGGCCGGCAGAAAATTGTCGCCATCATCACGCGCGAAAGCACGGACAGTCTCGGCCTCAAGCCCGGCGCGGAAGCCTTCGCCCTCATCAAGGCCTCCTCCATCATCGTCGCCACCGACACCGCGGGCGCGAAACTCTCGGCGCGCAACTGCCTTACGGGCGTCGTTGCCCGCATTCAGCCCGGCGCGGTGAACGCCGAAGTCGTCATCGCGCTGCCGGGCGGCGGCGCCATCGCCGCCATCATTACCAGCGCCAGCGCCGCCGAACTCGGCCTTGCAATCGGCGGCGAAGCCAGCGCCCTTTTCAAGGCCTCCAGCGTCATCATCGGGGTGCCGGGTTAAGACGATGAGCCGGCGCTAAACGACTCGATCCGGGGCCGCCCTGCGCAGGCGGCGCTGGCGCCAGGCGCGGAGCAGCCAGGCGCGCCAGGCCATGCGCACGACGAGATAGCCGAAGGCCGCCAACAGGGTGGCGAGCAGTATCAGGCCGAGCGCCAGCGGCTTGCCCAGATGTGCCATCCATTCGCCCAGACGCAGCAGCCAGTCCCACAGCCCGGTCGCGCCCCATTCCGGCGGCGCGATGAATTCGCCCTCGCCGCCGAGCACCCGCCGCCCCAGTTCATAGGCGACGAAGTACAGCGGCACGATGGTGAAGGGATTGGTGTAGAGCGTGGTGGCGAGCGCCAGCGGCAAATTGATGCGGAACACGACGGCGCAGATCGCCGCGCCGGGCATCTGGAACGGCCCCGGAATCAGGCCGCAGAACAGGCCGACGGCGACGCCGCCCGCCGCCGAGTGGCGGTTGAGGTGCCACAGGCGCGGATGCAGCAGGGTGGTATCGAACCGCGCCAGCCAGCGGTTGCGACGGATGGCCTCGTGGTCGGGCAGGTATTTGCGGAAGTGCTTGCGCATGGGATTGCGGGCCATTGTAGCGAATGCGCGGCGGCGCATGTGAGCGGGCGGCGCGGCGCGGGAAAGGCCGTAGAATCCGCGCATGCGGATGTCGATCATTGCTTTTGCCGCCGGCGTCTGGTTTCTTCAGCAGCAGGCGGCGCTGCCCGGCTGGCCGGCGCTGGCGGCGCTGCTCGCCGTTTCGGCGGGGCTGGCCGTTGCCGCCGCATGGATGCGCCACCGCCGGTCGGCGCCGGCGCACATTGCTGTTGTCATTTCCGCGACCCTTGCCGCCGCCATTTCTGCTGCCATTTCTGCCGCGCTGATCGGCTTTATCTGGGCGGCGGCGATGGGCCAGATCCGTTTGGCCGACACGCTGCCGGAGGAGAACGAAGGCCGCGACATTCTGCTGACGGGCGTCATCGCCAGCCTGCCGCAGGCTTACGACAACGGCGTGCGCTTCGATTTCGCCGTGGAGCAGGCGGCGTCGACTGTTCCGGCGAAAATTTCGCTCGCCTGGTCGGGCGGCGCACGGCAGCCCTGGCGCGACGTGCATGCCGGCGAACGCTGGCAATTCACCGTGCGGCTGAAGCGGCCGCACGGCAATCTGAATCCGCATGGCTTCGATTACGAGGCCTGGCTGTTCGAGCGCGGCGTGCGCGCCGCCGGCTATGTGCGCAATGACGACGGCAACCGGCGTCTCGATGCTTTCGTGCCGCGCCCCGCGTATGCCGTCGAGCGCCTGCGCGAAAAGGCGCGCGCACGTTTTCTGCGCGCGCTGCCGCAGCGCGATTATGCCGGTGTGCTGGTGGCGCTGGCGGTCGGCGATCAGCGCGCCATCGACAGCGGTCTCTGGCAGCTTTTCGCCCGCACCGGCATTTCGCACCTGATGTCGATTTCCGGCCTGCATGTGACGATGGTGGCGGCGCTCGGCGGCTGGCTCGCCGCCGCGCTCTGGCGGCGTCGACCGGCGCTGCTGCTGCGTCTGCCGGCGCAGAAAGTGGCCGCCGCCTCGGGCTGGGCAACGGCCTTCGCGTATTGCCTGCTGGCCGGCTTCGGCGTGCCGGCGCAACGCACGCTCTACATGCTGACGGTGGTGGCGCTGGCGCTGTGGCTCGGGCGCGCCGCCGCCGGCAGCCGCGTGCTGGCGCTGGCGCTGTTGCTGGTGCTGCTGGTCGATCCCTGGGCGGTGCTCTCGGCGGGCTTCTGGCTGTCCTTCGGCGCCGTGGCGGTGCTGTTCTACGTCGGCGCCGGGCGGCTGGCGGCGCGGCACTGGCTGGCCGAATGGGGTCGGGCGCAATGGGCGGTGACGCTCGGCCTGATTCCGGCGCTGCTGGCGATATTCCAGCAGTTCTCGCTCGTCTCGCCGCTCGCCAACGCGGTGGCGATTCCCGTCGTCAGTTTCGTCATCACGCCGCTGACGCTGATCGCCGCCGCGCTGCCGTTCGACGCGCTCCTGCTGCTGGCGCATCAAATCCTGTCCTGGCTGATGGCCTTCATCGAGTGGCTGGCGGCCTTGCCGTTGGCGATGTGGCAGCAGCACACGCCGCCGGTCTGGGCGGTCGGGCTGGCCGCGCTCGGCTGCGTCTGGCTGTTGCTGCCGCGCGGCTTTCCGTCGCGCGGCATGGGCGCGCTGCTGCTGTTGCCGCTGGCGCTGGCCGCGCCGGCGCGGCCGGCCGAGGGCGAGTTGCGCCTGACCGTGCTCGATGTCGGTCACGGCGTGGCCGTGCATGCGCAGACGGCGAAGCGCGATCTCATCTACGACACCGGGCCGCAGTTCTCGCCCGACGCCAACAGCGGCAACCGCATCCTGCTGCCGTATCTGCGCGCCGCCGGCGTGCGCCGGCTCGACGCCCTCATCCTCAGCCATGAAGATCAGGATCACGCCGGCGGCGCGCTCTCCCTCATCGACGGCCTGCCGTTGACCTGGACCATGAATTCGATGCCCGCAGGCCATCCTTTCCGCGAAGCGCCCGGCCATCGGACGTGCGAGGCGGGCCAGACCTGGACCTGGGACGGCGTGCGCTTCGAGATTCTGCACCCGGAAGCGGCGGCGTATGCCGTTGGGGAGCACGACGGCAAGCGCAAGGGCAACGACATGTCCTGCGTGCTGAAGATCGTCTCAGCGCACGGCAGCGCGCTGCTTGCCGGGGACATCGAAACCACCGCCGAGCGGACGCTGCTGAAACAGCGGGGTGGGCAGTTACGGGCGGACGCGCTGCTGGCGCCGCACCACGGCAGCCGCAGTTCCTCGTCGCCGGAATTCCTGGCGGCGGTGGGCGCGCGCACGGCGATTTTTTCAATCGGCTACCGCAACCGCTTCCGTCATCCGCATGAAACCGTCTGGCGCCGCTACGAAGCCAGCGGTGCGCAACTGCTGCGCACCGACCGCGACGGCGCCGTCACCATCGAATTCGCCGCGCCCTGGCGGATCACCACCGAGCGCGCGGCGCGACGACGTTACTGGCATGGGCGGTAGACGATGATGCCTGCAACTGTCATCCGCGAATCTGTAGCGCAAACCGGCAATTCCTTGTCAATAAATCTTTGCGGCGAACATGACACAATGCGTCGCGTTGTTGAACCCTTCCGTGACATGACTCAAAGGAGCCAACTGTGACTGTGAACAAGGCCAGGACATTTTTCTTCGCGGTGCTTTTGCTGGGGCTGCCCGCGTTTGCCGGCGCCCAGACCCTGACGGAGAAATCAGTGAAAGATCTGATGTTGAAAATAGACAAGGCCATCGCCAGCAAGGACGTGAGCGTCTTTGCCCAGACCATGAGTGAAAACGCGGAAGTTGTCATTACAGTTTCAGCGGGCGGCAATCAGCAAAAAACCCGAATGAACAAGGCCGAATATCTTGCGGCGTTGAGGGGTGGCTGGTCGATGGCGTCCACCTACGTATATCGCCGCAGCAATGAAAAAATTGCCATCTCCGGCAACATTGCGACCGTCACTGCCGACGTGGTTGAGAATATGTCAGTCAACGGCCAGCACATACGCGCTCGAACCAGGTCAACAGCGACGATTGAACTGGTTGACGGGGCGCCCAAGGTGACCAAAGTGGTGGGGAATACGTCCATGTAAGCCTTTCCTCATTGGAAAGGATGCGCGGATGCACATGTGAGAGGGAGCGCCAATGAACGAAATGCGACAGCGTAGTGTGCAATGTTTGAGTCCCGGCGGGTTGCACCGCATGGCCTATGTCGAGTGGGGCGATCCGCGCAATCCGCGCGTGCTGGTTTGCGTGCATGGCCTGACGCGCAATGCGCGTGATTTCGACACGCTGGCGCGGGCGCTCATGCACCGCTACCGCGTCGTCTGTCCCGACGTCGTTGGCCGCGGCCGCAGCGGCTGGCTGCGCCTGAAGGAGCATTACCAGATCCCGCAATATGTCGCCGACATGGTGACGCTGATTGCGCGGCTGGATGTCGAAGAAGTGCACTGGGTCGGCACGTCGATGGGCGGCATGATCGGCATGGGGCTGGCGGCGCAGGCGGATTCCCCGATCACGCGGCTGGTGCTGAACGATGTCGGCCCGGTCATCAGCGTCCGGGCGCTCAAGCGCATCGGCGAGTACATCGGCCTGACGCCGCGATTTGCCTCCTTCACCGAGGCCGAGCAGTACATACGCGTGATCAGCGCGCCTTTCGGCCAATTCACGGACGCGCAATGGCGGCACCTCACCGAGCACGTCGTGCGGAAAGAGGCCGATGGCGCTTATGCGTTCGTCTACGACCCGGGCATCGCCGTGCCTTTCCGCGCCGGCGCTGGCGACGGTGATATTGATCTGTGGCCGGTCTACGACGCCATCCGCTGCCCGACGTTGGTGGTGCGCGGGGCTGAATCCGATCTGCTCTCACGCGAAACGTGTCAGGAGATGAGCCGGCGCGGGCCGAAAGCGGCCACCATTGAAATCCCCGCCGTCGGCCACGCGCCGATGTTTCTCGACGCGGCGCAGGTGGATGTGGTGAAAGCGTTTTTGCTGGCGGAGTGAAGTTCGGAACCGCTGCGGCTCGGGTTGAACCCATCCCCACCCAAACCCTCCCCTTGAAGGGGAGGGCTTCACAAACCGCTCCCTTTCCCGCAAGCGGGCGAGGGGAGCATCAGGATTGTCATTCTGCGCGGAGCGAAGCGCGTCACCCTGCGCGCAGTCGCAGACGTAGGCTGGGATGGAATGAAGTGGAATCCCAGCTTCGGTATGCTGGGTTTCGCTGCGCTCAACCCAGCCTACTCGCTAGCCCTCTCCCCCGGCCCCTCTCCCGCTTGCGGGAGAGAGCCTGCCCCCGATTTGATCGGGGGGATTGAGGGAGAGGGCATTGGAATTGTCATTCCGCGACTTTGCGCGGAATGACATGGTTGGGCTTCAGGCGATGCTGTACAGGTTGCGCAGTTCTTCCTGGCTGGCGTCGGCGGTTTTGTTCGACGTGTCGATGACGTCGTCGGCGAGGCCGTAGAGATCGCTTCTTTCGGCGAGGATGCGGCGCAGGTCGGCCATGGCTTCTTCGCGGCCGTGCATGGGCCGCAGGTCGCCTTGGGCGATGACGCGCTGCATGTGTTCTTCCGGGGTGGTTTTGACCCAGACGGTGTAGCAGGCGGAGCGCAGAAGCTCGTAGGTTTGCGCGGCGGTGACGAGGCCGCCGCCGGCGGCGATGACGACGTGTTCGTTGTGTTCGATGATGCGCTCCAGGCAGCGTTTCTCGAAACGCCGGTAGGCGCTTTGTCCGTAGAGCGAGAAAATTTCCGAGGAGGGGACGCCGGCTTCGCGCTCGATTTCGTCGTCGAGTTCGACGAACGGCGCGCCGAGATGCTCGGCGAGGTTTTTGCCGAGGGTGGATTTGCCGGCGCCGCGCAGGCCGATCAGGGCGATGCGGTTGCGCCGTTCGAGCGGGTCTTGCTCGCCGAAGGCGCTCGACAGGATGGCTTTTGCCTGGGTGAGTTTTTTCGGCGAGAGTTTTTCCAGATATTGAACCAGCAGGGTCAGTTCGATGGGGTGGCCGTCGCGCTCGCCGAGCAGTTCGGTCAGCGGCGCTTGCAGGGCGGCGGCCACCTGACGCAGGAGCAGGATGGAGATGTTGCCTTGGCCGCTTTCGAGTTGGGCGAGGTAGCGTTCGGAGACGCCGGATTTGCCGGCCAGCGCCTTGCGCGATAGCCCGTGGCGGGTGCGGGCGTCCCGCACGTGGGCGCCCAACTGCAATAGATAGGCTTGATCGTCCTGCGCGGCGGCTAACGAAGGGGCTTCGTCTGTCATGGGAGCGTCCGTTTCAGATCGGGCATCCGGCGTAGCGCCGGATACGAATACAGATCATGATGCGTTATAGCGCGTGTTTTGCCCATTTCATGCATTATATTGATAGAAAACAAGAATATAACGAGTAGAATATGGCAGCATACGGCAACATACGGGGATAGTGTCAGCAATAGTTGCAGGATAGTGGCAGCATACCGCGACAATGAAAATAAGGTGGATCAAAATTGGGGTCTATCACCATTAACGAATTTATCGATCTGATCGCGGGGATCACCGGCCGGATTGCCGGGCAGCCGCTGGACGATCAACTCGCTGCCCGCCTGAACGCCGAATTTCCGGCTGAGGGCGCCGGGTTCGAGCGCATCGCCGCCGCTTGCCGGGAGGCGGTCGCGGCGGGCTGGCTGTGCAACCGCGAAGCGGGCGGCATCAAGTTCAGCCGCGCCGCCAAGCCGACGGCGACGACGCACGGTTTCAGCATTGATGTCGTCATGATGGATAATTGCAAGGGACCGTATCATCGCCATCCGAATGGCGAGATCGACATGATTATGCCGCTGGACGCGGAGGCGAAGTTCGACGGCCACGGCAAAGGCTGGCTGGTTTATCCGGCCGGTCACGCGCACCACCCGGTTGTGACAGGCGGCAAAGCCATCGTGCTTTACCTGTTGCCGGGCGGTGCAATTGAATTCACTCAAATATAAGCAGGTGAAAATGGCCGCCGGGAAATTCATTTGCCGGCAAAAAGGAAACGACATTCAGAGGAGGTAAAACGACATGCCGCAGCTTTCAATGGCCGACCACGGCTTTTCGCCGCCGCGCGTCCATGTGCCGCGAGATTACAACGCCGCTTACGATTTGATCCATCGCAACCTGCAAGCCGGGCGCGGAGGAAAAACGGCGTTCATCGACGATTATGGCAGCTACACCTATGACGAACTGGCCGAGCGGGTGAACCGCTTCAGCAACGCGCTGGCCGATCTGGGCATCGCGCAGGAATCGCGCGTCATGCTGTGCCTGCTCGACACTGTTAATTTTCCCACCGCCTTCCTCGGCAGCATTCAGGCCGGCGTGGTGCCGATCGCGGCCAACACCCTGCTGACGCCGTCCGACTACGACTATATGCTGGGCGATTCGCGCGCCTGCGCGCTGGTCGTCTCCGAGACGCTGTGGCCGCAGTTCGCCGAGATCGTCGGCAAGCACAAGAACCTCAAGCACGTCATCATCTCGGGCAAGGACGGCAAGGGCCGGCTGCTGCTTTCCGACTTGGTGGACAAGGCTTCGACGCAGTTCACGCCGGCGCCGACCACCTGCGACGACATGTGCTTCTGGCTGTATTCCTCCGGCTCCACCGGTGCGCCGAAAGGCACGGTGCATCTTCACTCGCACCTGATCCAGACCGCCGAACTCTACGCGCGGCCGGTGCTCGGCATCCGCGAAGACGATCTGGTGTTCTCCGCCGCCAAGCTGTTCTTCGCTTACGGTCTGGGCAACGGCATGACCTTCCCGATGGCGGTGGGCGCC
Organism: Zoogloeaceae bacterium; assembly: GCA_031277315.1. GTDB lineage: Bacteria > Pseudomonadota > Gammaproteobacteria > Burkholderiales > Rhodocyclaceae > Desulfobacillus. Next base: position 47,591 of record JAITMP010000042.1, read on the forward strand.
ACCGCGATCCTGATGTCCGAGCGGCCGACGCCGCAGGCAGTGTTCAAGCGTCTGCGCGAGCAAAAGCCGACGATTTTCTACGGCGTGCCGACGCTCTACGCCGGCTTGCTCGTCAGTCCGGAACTGCCGCGGCCCGGCGACCTGCGCCTGCGCGTGTGCACCTCCGCCGGCGAGGCGCTGCCGGCCGACATCGGCAAGCGCTGGACGGAGCATTTCGGCATCGAGATTCTCGATGGCATCGGCTCCACCGAGATGCTGCATATTTTTCTCTCCAACCGTCCGGGCGAGGTGCGCTACGGCACCACCGGCAAGGCAGTGCCCGGCTATGAGCTGCGCGTGATCGGCGAGGACGGCAAGCCGGTGGCCGACGGCGAACCGGGCGAGTTGCAGATCAGCGGCCCGTCCGCCGCCGCGATGTACTGGAACCAGCGCGAAAAATCGCGCCATACTTTCATGGGCGACTGGACGCGCAGCGGCGATAAATACATCCGCGACGCCGACGGCTATTTCCACTACTGCGGCCGCTCCGACGACATGCTCAAGGTTTCCGGCATCTACGTCTCGCCCTTCGAGGTCGAGGCGGCGCTGATGACGCACGAAGCGGTGCTGGAGGCGGCGGTGGTCGCCCATGCGGACATTGACGAGCTGATCAAGCCGAAGGCTTTCGTCGTGCTCAAGCCGGGCGTGACGGCGTCCGGCGCGCTTGCCGACGCACTCAAGCAGCACGTGAAGGACAAGCTGGCGCCGTACAAGTATCCGCGCTGGCTGGATTTCGTCGCCGAGCTGCCGAAAACCGCGACGGGCAAAATCCAGCGTTTCAAATTGCGCGCTTAAGTTGCGTTTGGCGTATCGTCCATGCCATGCGTGTCCTGATTATCGAGGATGACTTCGACATCGCCGGAAATCTGTGCGATTTCCTGGAGAACCGCGGCCATGCGGCGGATCTGGCGAGCGACGGCGTCAACGGCCTGCACATGGCGGTATCGCGAGAATTTGATGCCGTCGTCCTCGATCTCGGGCTGCCCGGCATGGACGGCCTGAGTCTTTGTCGCAAGCTGCGCCGCGAGGCGCGGCGCGACGTGCCGATTCTGGTGCTGACCGCCCGCGATACGCTTGACGACAAGCTGGCGGCGTTCGCTTCCGGCGCCGACGATTACCTGGTCAAGCCTTTCGCCCTGCGCGAAGTGGAGGCGCGGTTGAACGCCCTGTTCGCCCGCCGCTGCGGCCGGGTGATCGACAACCGGCTGGTGTTCGGCTGCGTCGAATTCGATCCGGTCAGCATGCTGGTGGCGGTGGAGGGCCGCCCGGTGCGCCTGTCGCGCAAGTGCCTGCGCCTGCTGGAAACCTTGATGCGGGTGCCGAACCGCGTGCACAGCCGCGGCGAACTCGAATCGACGGTATGGGGCGACGAGCAGCCGATGAGCGACACGCTGCGCAGCCATATGCACATCCTGCGCCGCGCCCTGACCGATTCGCGCGGCCATTCACCCATCGAGACGGTACACGGCATCGGCTATCGCTTCAGCCATTCGGATGCTCGCCCGGCGTAGCCTTCGCTTCAAGTTCACCTCGGCGTTTACCATCGCCGGTCTGGTGCTGGTGCTGTCGCACGCCATCGTCATCTTCCATCTCAACCGGCAGCAGGAAGCCCAGTTGATCGACCAGATCGTCTCCGACGAGATGGAAGATTTGCTGCAATCGTATCTGCGCGACGGCGCCGGCGACGGCCCGCCGGTGGAGCAGATGCAGTACTACGCGGTGCGGCCGGACACCGAGGCGTTGTCGCTGCGCAAATGGTTCCGCGTCAGTTGGCTGGCGCGCGGCTATGTCGCCAGCACGCCCGCCGAGCGGGCGCGGCTGCCGGAGGAACTGCGCGCGCTGGAGCCGGGTTTTCACGATGTGCACAGCGGCTCCAACTTGTACCGGGTCGAGGTGCGGGAAATCGGCGAGACGCGCTTCTACCTGACCTATGCGGTGGCGCTGCACGTCGAGCGCGGATACAAGTTCACCGTCGCGCTGATTCTCAGCGCCGGGCTGACGCTGCTGCTGACGACGCTGATCGGGTTGTGGCTGTCCGGGCGCCTGACGCGGCAGATCGAGGATCTGGCGAGCCGCGTGCGGCAACTGGACGGCCAGCTTGCCGACGACACGCTGGAAAACCATTACCGCGAGCGCGAAGTCGCCGCGCTCGCGGCGGCTTTCGACGGCTACCGCGAGCGCACGGTCCGGCTGCTTGAACGCGAGCGCGCCTTTACTGCCGATGTCAGCCACGAACTGCGCACGCCGCTCACCGCCATCCAGACCGGCAGCGAACTGCTGCTCGACGAACCGGGTTTGCCGGCGAAGGGGCGCGAGCAGGTCGAGCGGATCGCCCGTGGCGCGGCGCGGCTGTCGGGGCTGGTCGAGGCTTTTTTGTTGCTGGCGCGCGAACAGGCGGGCGGCGAGCGCGACGCCATTGATCTGCTCGAATGCGCCGAGCAGGCGGTCGATTCGGTGCGCGAGCGGGCGCAGGCGAAGGGCCTGACGCTGGCGCTGGCGGTGCCGGCGGGCATCGTCGTGCATGCGCCGCGCAACGCGCTGCAAGTGGTGCTGTCGAACCTGCTCGGGAATGCCGTCCGCTACACCGAGTCGGGCGGCATCCGCCTGAGCGCCAGCGACCAGACGGTGGAGATCGTCGATACCGGCTGCGGCGTCGAGCCGGGCAAGATTCCCGACCTGTTCCGCCGCTTCCGTCGCGGCGATGTCCGCAGCGGCGAAGGGTTCGGCCTCGGCCTGGCCATTGTCAAGCGCATCTGCGAGCAGATCGGCTGGCGGATCGGCATCGAGCCGCGCCCCGAGGGCGGCACCCGCGTGCTGTTGACGCTGATGCCGTGATTCAAGCCGGATTTTTGCTTGACGCGGCGAAACGGAAGTGTTGTGATTACCCCCTGCGATTGCAGAGGGTATGAACAATTTAATACCCGACCAAATATGATTGATTATGAACGGAGGGAAAAGTGGAAAAGACGAATAACAGTTTCGACCGCCGCGAGTTTCTGAAAGGCACATCGGCGATTGCCGGCGCGTCCGCCGTTGGCACGCTGGCGCCGCTCAGCCTTGCCCGCGCGCAGGGCGCCAAGCTGAGAGTCGGCTTGATGCTGCCGTACACCGGCACCTATACGCCGCTGGGCATAGCGATCACCAACGGCTTCAAGCTGGCGGTGGAAGAACATGGCGGCAAGCTCGGCGGGCGGGAAGTGGAATACTTTGTGGTGGATGACGAATCCAACCCCGCCAAGGCGCCGGAGAACACCAACAAGCTGATCCAGCGCGACAGGGTGGATGTGCTGATCGGCACCGTGCACTCCGGCGTGGCGCTGGGCATGGCCAAGGTTGTCCGCGAGACGGGCGTCCTCTGGCTGAACACCAACGCCGGCGCCGACGATGTGACCGGGGCGCTGTGCGCGCTCAACATCTTCCGCACCTCGTTCTCCAACTGGCAGACGACGTATCCCCTCGGCAAGGTGGTGTGGGAGCGGGGCCACAAAAATGCCGTTTTCATCACCTGGAAATACGCCGGCGGCGAAGAGCATTGCCGGGGGTTCCGCGAGGGTTTCGAGAAAGCGGGCGGCACGCTCACCAAGGAGTTGTACCTTCCCTTCCCGCAGGTCGAGTTCCAGGCGCTGCTGACGGAGATCGCCAGCATCAAGCCGGACGCGGTGGCGGCTTTCTTCGCCGGCGTCGGCGCCGGCAAGTTCCTCAAGGACTATGCCGCTTCCGGGCTGAAAGGCAAGATTCCGCTCTACGGCAACGGCTTCCTCACCGACGGCGTGCTGGATGCCATCGGCGACGCCGCCGAGGGGCTTGAGACGACGCTGCATTATGCGGACAACCTCAATTTGCCGAAAGACAAGGCGTTCCGCCTCGCTTACGCCAAAACCTGGAAATTGCAGCCAGACGTGTATGCCGTGCAAGGCTACGACGCCGGTCACTTGCTGGCCGCCGGCCTTGACGCAGTGAAGGGCGACATTTCCAACAAGGTGGGCATCATCAAGGCCATGGAATCGGCCAAGATCGACAGCCCGCGTGGCGCCTGGACGCTGTCGAAGGCGCACAACCCGATACAGGACATTTATCTGCGCAAGGTGGTCGGCAACCAGAACGTGGTGCAGGGCGTGGCCTGGAAGGCGCTGGCTGATCCGGCGCGCGGCTGCAAGGCTTGATCGTTGGATTGTTGATCTGTCATCCCCCGCGGCAGGGAATGTGGATTTCCCCTTCCCGCGGGGATGCGGGTTGCCGGCTCCGGCAACGCGATTTACGAAGATTTTATGACTCCATGACCCGGATTTGATGCTCGTCCGACTAGACTTTCCGGCCAATAAACGTCGGCCATGACCGGCGAGCCGTGAAAATCGGGAGGAGGACGCGCCATGTTTCGCGAACAAGGCTTGCTTCGCGGAGTCGTCTGGTCAGTCAAACCGTGTCATCCCTCTCCGCTTTCCACGTATTTTCCAGCTTCGCGCAAGCATTGTCCGCGTCAGGCGACGATATCTTGCTTGACGAAGGAAAACGGAAGTGTTGTGATTGACCCTTGCAGTGACGGGGCCATGAATGCCGTTCGGTTCCGGATTAAAACGATTTATTACCAGAGGATGGAGGAAGAAAGTGGAAAAAACGAATCACGGTTTTGACCGCCGCGAGTTTCTGAAAGGCACGTCGGCGATTGCCGGCGCGTCCGCCGTTGGCACACTGGCGCCGCTCGGCCTCGCTCGCGCGCAGGGCGCCAAGCTGAGAGTCGGCTTGATGCTGCCGTACACCGGCACCTACACGCCGCTGGGCGTGGCGATCACCAACGGCTTCAAGCTGGCGGTGGAAGAGCGCGGCGGCAAACTCGGTGGCCGCGAGATCGAATATTTCGTGGTGGATGATGAATCCAACCCCGGCAAGGCGCCGGAGAACACCAACAAGCTGATCCAGCGCGACAAGGTCGACGTGTTGATCGGCACCGTGCACTCCGGCGTGGCGATGGGCATGGCCAAGATCGCGCGCGAGTCCGGCGTCCTCTGGCTGAACACCAATGCCGGCGCCGACGACGTGACCGGGCCGCTGTGCGCGCCGAATATTTTCCGCACCTCTTTTTCCAACTGGCAGACGACCTATCCCCTCGGCAAGGTGCTCAAGGCGAAGGGCTACAATAATGCCGTCTTCATCACCTGGAAATATGCCGCCGGCGAGGAAATGCTGCGCGGCTTCCGCGAGGGCTTCGAGAAAGAAGGCGGCAAGCTCACCAAGGAGTTGTACCTTCCCTTCCCGCAGGTCGAGTTCCAGGCGCTGCTGACGGAGATTGCCAGCATCAAGCCGGATGCCGTGGTGTCCTTCTTCGCCGGCGTCGGCGCCGGCAAGTTCCTCAAGGACTATGCCGCTTCCGGGCTGAAAGGCAAGATTCCGCTCTACGGCAACGGCTTCCTCACCGACGGCGTGCTGGAAGCCATCGGCGATGCCGCCGAAGGCGTCGAGACGACGCTGCATTACGGCGACAATCTGAACGTGCCGAAGGACAAGGCGTTCCGCCTGGCCTATGCGAAGGCGTGGAAATTGCAGCCCGACGTGTACGCCGTGCAGGGTTACGACGCCGGCCAGTTGCTGGCCGCCGGCCTCGATGCGGTGAAGGGCGACATCTCCAACAAGGCGGGTGTCATCAAGGCCATGGAGTCGGCCAAGATCGACAGTCCGCGCGGCGCCTGGACGCTGTCGAAGGCGCACAACCCGGTGCAGGATATTTATCTGCGCAAGGTGGTCGGCAATCAGAACGTGGTGCAAAGCGTGGCCTGGAAGGCGCTGGCCGATCCGGCGCGCGGCTGCAAGGCTTGATTGATTCGTCATTCCGCGAAAGGGATATTCCGGCGTCGTGGATTTCCCTTTTCGCGGGGACGGCAGTCTGATCTGGCGGCGGTAGCCCGCCGCCGTTTCGCCTCAAGACAAATTTAACCAGATGGATTTCGCTTTTTTCCTGATCCAGTTGCTGAACGGCCTGCAATACGGCTTGCTGCTGTTCCTTGTCGCCTCGGGGCTGACGCTGATCTTCGGCATCATGGGCATCATCAATCTCGCCCACGGCAGCTTCTACATGCTTGGAGCATATCTGGCCTGGTCGCTCGCCAGTCTGACCGGCAGCCTTGCGGCGGCCATCGCCCTCGGCATTCCGCTCACCGTTTTGTTCGGCATGGCGCTGGAATGGCTGCTGGTGCGCCGCCTCTACGACCGCGACCACTTGTTTCAGGTGCTGCTCACTTACGGCCTGATCCTCGTGTTCGAGGAGATACGCAGCATTCTCTGGGGCGACGACATGCACGGCGTGCCGGTGCCGGCGCTGCTCAACGCCTCGATTCCGCTGACCGACAACCTGTCCTATCCGGTGTATCGCCTGTTCATCTCCGGCGTGTGCCTGCTGCTGGCATACGGCCTCTACCTGCTGATCAAGAAGACCCGGCTCGGCATGATGATTCGCGCCGGCGCCAGCAATCGCGACATGGTTCAATCGCTCGGCATCAACATCAAGTTCATCTACACGCTGGTTTTTGCCGTCGGCGTGGCGCTGGCGGGCTTCGCCGGCATGATCAACGCGCCGCTCTCCTCGGTGTTCCCGAACATGGGCGGGCACGTGCTGATCATCTGCTTCGTGGTGGTGGTGATCGGCGGCATCGGCTCGGTGAAAGGCGCGATGGCCGCTTCGCTCATGATCGGGCTGGCCGACACCTTCGGTCAGGTGCTGGTGCCTGAAATGGCCGGCATGATCGTCTATCTGCTGATGGCCGTCGTGCTGATCTGGCGGCCCGCCGGCCTGTTCGGGAGAGCCTGACATGACCGCCTCGCGCAGATCGCTGGCGCTGTTTCTCGTCGCCTCGCTGTTGCTGGCGCTGTTTCCGGGCGTCGGCGGCACGTTCTATGTGCAGCTTCTCACCAACGTGATGATCCTGGCGATCTTCGCCATGAGCCTCGATCTGCTGATCGGCTACACCGGCCTGGTGAGTTTCGGCCATGCCGCCTATTTCGGCCTCGCCGGCTACGTGCTGGCGCTGCTCGGGCCGCAATACGAGGCGGCCAGCCTGTGGTGGTCGCTGCCGGCGGCGATGGGCGTGTGCGCGCTGTTCGCCCTGCTCACCGGCTTGCTGGTGCTGCGGACAAAGGGCATCTTCTTCATCATGGTGACGCTGGCGTTCGCCCAGATGCTGTTCTTCGTCTTCCACGACACCAAGCTGGGCGGCGGCTCCGACGGCATCTACATCTACAACAAGCCGACGCTTTTGATCGGCGATTTCGCCCTCGCCAATCTGGACAACATCGCGCACTTTTACTATCTCGTGCTGCTCCTGATGCTCTGCGTCTACCTGCTGCTGCGGCGCATTCTCGGCTCGACCTTCGGGCGCGCGCTGGTCGGCATCAAGGTGAATGAACACCGCATGCAGGCGCTCGGCTTTCCCGTCTTCCGCTACAAGCTGGCGAGCTACGTGCTGGCGGGCGCGCTGGGCGGCCTTGCCGGTTATCTCGCCGCCGTGCAGTTCGGCTTCGTGAATCCGGAAATTCTCTCCTGGCACAAATCGGGCCAGGTGATCGTCATGGTCATCCTTGGCGGCATGGGCACGCTCTACGGCCCGGTGCTGGGCGCTTTCGCCTTCGTGCTGTTGCAGGAAGCGTTTTCCAATCAGGCCTGGATCGGCGAATGGGCCAAGCACTGGCAGCTCGGAATGGGCGTGTTCATCGTTCTGGTGGCGATGTATCTGCCGCAAGGGCTGGCCGGTCTGCTGCAACGTTTCGGGCGCAAGGCCGAAGCGAAAGAGGAGCGGGAGGAGCAGCCGTGAGCGCGCCGATTCTGCGCACGCAGGAATTGACCAAGCGTTTCAGCGGCCTTGTCGCCGTCAGCAAGGTATCGCTGGAACTGCATGTCGGCGAAGTGCACGCCATCATCGGGCCGAACGGCGCCGGCAAATCGACGCTGACGAATCTTCTGTCCGGCGACCTGCCGCCGACTTCCGGCGTGGTGCAGTTCGAGGGCCGCGACATCGCCGGCTTCAAGTCCGACCGCATTTCCCGCCTCGGCGTTGGCCGCAGCTACCAGAAGACGAATATCTTTTTGCCGTTCACCGTGTTCGAGAACTGCCGTCTGGCGGCGCAATCGCGCACGCCGCACGCCTGGCGCGTGTGGTCCGGCGCCGGCCGCTTCGGCGACATCAACCGTCTGGCCGAAGAAGCAATGGAAGCGGCCGGTCTTGCGCACCGGCGCGACCGCGTCGCCGCCACGCTCTCGCACGGCGAACAGCGCCAGCTTGAAATCGCCATGTGTCTGGCGACGCAGCCGCGCCTGCTGCTGCTCGACGAGCCGCTCGCCGGCATGGGGCCGCACGAGTCGCTGCGCATGGTGGAACTCATCAAGACGCTCTCCGCGCAACACGCCATCATGCTCATCGAGCACGACATGGACGCCGTTTTCGCTGTTGCGCACCGGCTTACCGTGATGGTCAACGGCGAGGTGATCGAGTCCGGCACGCCCGAGGCGGTGCGCGGCAGCCCGGTCGTGCAGCTTGCCTACCTCGGCGGGGGGGACAATCTCCATGTCTGAACTGTTGCTCGAAGCGAGCGGCCTGCACAGTTTTTACGGCATCAGCCACATCCTGCACGGCGTCGATTTTTCCGTCGCGCGCGGCGAGTGCATCGGCTTGATGGGTCGCAACGGCATGGGCAAGACGACGCTGCTCAAGTCGATGCTCGGTCTGGTGCGGCCCAAACAGGGCAGCGTGAAAGTGCGCGGCCGCGACGTGACGCAGACAGAGCCGCACATCATCGCCCGCGCCGGCATCGCCTACGTGCCGGAAGGGCGCGGCATTTTCCCCAATCTCACCGTGCGCGAGAATCTCATCATGGCGGCGCGCGCCGGTGTCGATGGCCGCTGCGAGTGGGATTTTGACCGCGTCATGGCCACCTTCCCGCGCCTGTCCGAGCGCCTTGCCAACGGCGGCTCGCAACTCTCCGGCGGCGAGCAGCAGATGCTCACCATCGGCCGCGCGTTGATGACCAATCCCGACCTGCTCATTCTGGACGAAGCCACCGAGGGCCTTGCGCCGCTCATCGCCAAGGAAATCTGGAACATCATCCACGGCATCCGCGCCTCCGGCATCGCCACCGTGATCGTCGACAAGAACTACGCCGCCGTCATGGCACTGGCGAATCGCAGCGTGGTGCTGGTCAAGGGCCGCGTCGTCTTCTCCGGCTCGTCGAACGAGTTGTCCGACAACGAAGAACTGATGCACCGTTTTCTCGGAGTGTGATCTTGCAGCGCGGGTTCGTTCAGGCCGCCGGCCACAGCCTCGAATACCGCCTCATTCCCGCGCATCAGGTGAACCGGCCGACGCTGGTTTTCCTGCACGAGGGACTCGGCTCGGTGGCGATGTGGCGCGACTTCCCGGTCAAGGTCGCCGCCGCCACCGGCTGCCGGACGCTGGTCTACTCGCGCCACGGCTACGGCGAATCCGATCTTCTGACCGAACCCTTCGATACGCGCTACATGCACGACGAGGCGCTCATCGCACTGCCCGAACTGCTCGACCGGCTCGGCATCGAGGAGCCGGTGCTGGTCGGCCATTCCGACGGCGGCTCGATCGCCCTCATCCATGCCGGCGGCGCGCGGCGGGAAGTCGCCGGCCTCATCCTGATGGCGCCGCACGTTTTCGTCGAAGACCTTTCCGTCGCCAGTATTGCCCAGGCCAAGATTGCCTTCGAGACTACCGATCTCGGACAGAAACTCGGCAAATATCACCGCGATCCGGTGAAAACCTTTTGGGGCTGGAATGACATCTGGCTGCATCCCGACTTCCGCGCCTGGAACATCGAGGAATACCTGCCGCGCATCGACTGCCCGACGCTCGTTATTCAGGGCGAAGACGACGAATACGGCACGTCCGCCCAGGCCGACGCCATCCGCCGCCAGACAGCGGGCGAAGTCGAAGTGCTGATGCTCGCCGACTGCCGCCATTCCCCCCACAAGGATCAACCCCAGGCCACGCTCGAAGCGATGGCCGGCTTCATCGAACGGCTTGCTTGATTACCCCAGCAGGGACGGCAGCCAGGTGGCGATGGCCGGCAGCCAGAACACTGCGGCGAGCAGCAGCAGGCTCATGGCCACGTAGGGCACCACGGCGCGGAAGATGTGTCCCATCGTCACCGCCGGCGGCGCCACGCCGCGCATCGTCATCAGCAGCAACCCGTGCGGCGGCAGCAGCAGCCCAAGCTGCATGCAGATCAGGAACATGATGCCGAACCAGACCGGATCAACGCCGAGGCGCTGCACGATCGGCATGAAGATGGGCAGCGTAATCATCATCATGCTCACCTGATCGACGAAGATGCCCAGAAAAATCAGCATCATCATCATGCCGGCGACGATCATGCCGGTCGACCAGTTCTGGCCGGTAACGAGTTGCACCAGCCCGTTGCTGGCGCCCGAAAAGGACAGGATCTGCGCGAAGGTGGTGGCGCCGAGAATGATGAAAAGGATCATTCCTGAAATGCCCGCCGTGCCCTTGAGCGCCTTGAGCAGCGCGTCGAGGGTGAGGGCGCGGTAGGCCAGCGTCAGCAGCAGCGTCGCGAACGCGCCGAGCGCCGCGCACTCGGTCGGCGTGGCCCAGCCCCAGGCGAGCGCGCCCACCACGACGCCGAAGATCGAGAGCGTCGGCAGCACGTAGGCGAAAAAAGGCTGCCAGCGCGCCCAGCCGGTGTGGAGGGTGTCATCGTCGCCCGCACCCCTGTTGTCGGGCGCCAGCGCAGGCCTGAGGCTGACGCGCAGCACGATCCAGAGCACGAAAGCGACCGACAGGATCAGCCCCGGCAGCACGCCGCCGACCAGCAGCTTGGAAATCGAGATGCCCGACAGCGAGCCGAGCAACACCGTCAGCGCCGAGGGCGGGATCAGCACGTCCACCGCGCCGATGGCCATCAGCGGGCCGGTTGCCAGTTGCGGGTGATAGCCGCGCGCCAGCATCACCGGCAGCAGCAGCGAGCCGAGCATGGCGGTGGTGGCGATGGTCGAACCGGAGATGGCCGAGAACACCGTGCCGGCCACCACCGCGACCACGGCCAGCCGGCCCGGCAGGCGGCGGATCAGGCGCTCGATGCCTTCGATCACCTTCAGCGCCAGTCCGCTGTGGAACAGCACCTCGCCCATCAGAATGAACAGCGGGATCGGCGTGAGGGAGAAGGAGGTGACCGACCCCACGCTGCTGCGCGCGAGTTGCTCCAGGCCGGCCTCGCCGCCCATGTACAGCCCGGCGCCGATGATGTTCACGCCGATGAAGGTCAGCGCCACCGGCATGCCGATGAACAGCAGCAGCACGGAACCGCCCAGCATCACCCAGGCCGCGATCATCCAGTCCGGCATGGCGCGCTCGTCGCTCGTCCCGCTATGCCTTACGCGACGCTCACCGCGTCCTGGCGCGGCGCCCGCTCGCCTTCGTGCAGCCGCTTCATGCGAAACAGCATCTCGACGGAGAGCAGCAGAAACATCGCCGGCAGCGGCGCCAGCGACCACCACTCGGGCGTCACCAGCGTCTTGATGTTCAGCGCGCCGGACGCCCAGCTTGCCCAAGTGGCGTGCGCGCCGTACCAGGTCATGAACAGGCAGCAGGCGAGGCCGATCGAATCGCCCAGCCATTCCAGACGCCAGCCCAGACGCGGCGGCAGCACGGTGAGCAGGATGTCGACGCGGATATGCTGGCCCTGACGCAGCAGCCAGGGCGCCGCCAGCACGGTGGTGAGATAGAGCAGCAGTTCGGAAACCTCGTTGCTCCATTCCAGACCGCGCGGCAGGCCGGGGAGGGCGATGTTGCGCAGCGCGACATCCGCCACGATGAGCATCATCATCAGGAACATCGCCGCGCAGCCGAGCAACGCCAGCGCGGCGAGCAACTGGCCGTATACGCGCTCAAGGCGCGAGATGTGCAGGAAGCGCGTCACCGCGAAGCCGTCGCCGGGTTTTTACGGGTTTTACTTGGGGGCGAACAACGGCTTGAAGCGCGCGGCAACCTCCGGGCTTTGCTTCTCCGCGCTGGCCCAGCCGGCCTGATAGGCTTTGTCGATGAAAGCCTTGGAAGTCGCGGCGTCGAACCGGATCGTCTCGATGCCCGCCTTCTGCTGGCGCGCCACTTCATCGGTCGTGTAGCGCGCCCAGAAAGTGTTTTCCGCCTCCAGCGCGAGCAATTGTTTTTGCAGATATTCGCGCTGCGCCGGCGTGAGGCGCCGATAGGCCTGCAAGTTCATGATGAGCGACACCTCGGCGTCGTAGAAACCGGGGTCGACGCGGAACCTGGTTTTCTCGTGCCAGTTGAGGTCGAAGATGCCGCCGATCGGCCAGCCATAGCCGTCCACCACGCCGCGCTCCAGCGCGGTGTAGACCTCGCCCGGCGCGGTTGTCACCACGTTTGCGCCGAGCGACTGGAAGAAATCGCGGTACACCGGCGTGATGCGGATTTTCAGGCCGGTCAGATCGGGCTTGTCGATCTTCTTGTTCAGATACAGATGGAAGGGCTGGTTCTCCAGCGTGCGCGCCAGATACTGCATGTTGCCCTTCTCGTTCCAGACGCGGTTGATGGCCTCGAAAGCGCCGTTCTTGCGCTGCTCGGCGATCGGGATTTGCGTCAGCTTGAGAAAATCCGCCTCCGGCATCACATTCGTATAGAACGCGCCCGTGTTCAGGGCGATGTCCACCACGCCGGTCTTGACCGCGTTGCCCATCTCGAACGGCGGCATGGTCTTGGGGCCGCCGATGAAGTTAAGCTGCAACACGCCTTTTCCCTCGGCGTTGAACTTCTGTATCCAGGGCAGCAGGTGCTGCACGTAGATGCCGTTCTCGGCAAAGGCGCTCACCAGCCGCAGCGTCACTTCCTGCGCGGACGCCGCCGCCGCGAATCCCATCACCATCAGCAGTGCGCCGGCCTGGCGCATGAATCGACGTTTCATCGCAATGTCTCCTCGTCCTTGTCTTTGTGTGTGGCGGGCCGGGCCAGTCAGACGGGCCAGCCAGCTTCTTGGGTGCGTGAGCAGAATAATATAGGAATATGGGTAAAGCAGGCGCAGCGGCGCGGCGCGACCATCGCCTGACGCCCGGCGCGCTCGCCGCGCCCGATTACCGGCGCGTTTGGGAGGGATGGCCGGTTTCTTAAAAATAATCAGATTAATTTATTTAATATGGAATAATGATTTGTGGTTAAAATCATCCGCGAGCCATCATTTATTAGATGCCTGTCTCAAGGAAGCGGGCACGGATTTCCCGATGAAATTTGAAGCTGTCATTTCCGCGCGAGCGGGGATGAACCGCCAATTTCATGATCCAGAAATGCGATTTGATTGCGTTCCCCGCGCGAGCGGGGATGAACCGGTTTGCTTGCCCGTATGTACCCCAACGAACAAGCGTTCCCCGCGCGAGCGGGGATGAACCCACGACGAGGTAGGGGTAACCGAGCGCGTCGAGGCGTTCCCCGCGCGAGCGGGGATGAACCGAGGTACCGGCGCTCGAGCACCACGTTCATGTCGCGTTCCCCGCGCGAGCGGGGTACGCTTGCGGCGCACAAAAAAACACGGGCAACCCGCAGGTTGCCCGTGTTTTTTGTTGACGCGGCGGGAAGATCAGGCCATCAGCGGCACGATCAGCAGGGCCACCAGGTTGATGATCTTGATGAGCGGGTTGACCGCCGGGCCGGCGGTGTCCTTGTAGGGGTCGCCGACGGTGTCGCCGGTGACGGCGGCTTTGTGGGCTTCCGAGCCTTTGCCGCCGAAGTGGCCGTCTTCGATGTACTTCTTGGCGTTGTCCCAGGCGCCGCCGCCGGTAGTCATCGAGATGGCGACGAAGAGGCCGGTGACGATGGTGCCGACCAGCAGGCCGCCGAGGGCTTGCGGGCCGAGGGCGAGGCCGACGATGATCGGCACGGCCACCGGCAGGATCGACGGAATCATCATTTCCTTGATGGCGGCCACGGTCAGCATGTCGACCGCGCGGGAGTAGTCCGGCTTCGCCGTGCCTTCCATGATGCCGGGAATCTCCTTGAACTGGCGGCGCACTTCGACCACCACCGCGCTGGCGGAACGGCCCACCGCTTCCATCGCCATGGCGCCGAAGAGGTAGGGGATCAGGCCGCCGATGAAGAGGCCGATGATGACCATGTGGTTCGACAAATCGAAGCTGATGCCTTGCAGGCCGGCGGCTTCGAGGCCGTGCGTGTAGTCGGCAAATAGCACCAGCGCAGCGAGACCGGCGGAGCCGATGGCGTAGCCCTTGGTCACCGCCTTGGTGGTGTTGCCGACGGCATCCAGCGGATCGGTGACGTTGCGCACGTCTTTCGGCAGTTCCGACATTTCGGCGATGCCGCCGGCGTTGTCGGTGATCGGGCCGTAGGCGTCGAGCGCCACCACGATGCCGGCCATCGAGAGCATGGAGGTGGCGGCGATGGCGATGCCGAACAGGCCGCCCATGGCGTAGGCGGCGAAGATCGAGGCGCAGACGGAAAGCACCGGCAGAGCGCAGGCCTTCATCGAAACGCCGATGCCGGCGATGATGTTGGTGGCATGGCCGGTCTGGCAGGAGGCGGCGACGTGCTTCACCGGGCCGTAATCGGTGCCGGTGTAGTACTCGGTGATCCACACCAGCGCGGCGGTCAGCACGAGGCCGACAATCGCGCAGCCGAACATGCTCAGGGTGGTGATCTTGGCCGCCGGGTCGCCCTCGCCGATCAGCCATTGGGTGACCGGGTAGTAGGCGATCAGCGCCAGCACGCCGGCGACGATCAGGCCGCGGTAGAGGGCCGACATGATCTTGCCGCCCTCGGCAGCCTTGACGAAGAAGCAGCCGACGATGGAGGCGATGATCGAGACGCCGCCCAGCGCCAGCGGATACAGGATCAGGTTCTCGCCCAGGCCGGGAGACGTCTTCAGCGTCAGCGCCGCCAGCACCATCGTCGCCACCACCGTGACGGCGTAGGTCTCGAACAGGTCGGCGGCCATGCCGGCGCAATCGCCGACGTTGTCGCCGACGTTGTCGGCGATCACCGCCGGGTTGCGCGGATCGTCTTCGGGAATGCCGGCTTCGACCTTGCCCACCAGGTCGGCGCCGACGTCAGCGCCCTTGGTGAAGATGCCGCCGCCGAGACGGGCGAAGATGGAAATCAGGGAGGAGCCGAAAGCAAGGCCGATCAGCGGCTCGATCATGTGATGCAGATCGCCGCCACCACTCATGGCTTTCAGCACGGCGTAGTAGCCGGCGACGCCGAGCAGGCCGAGGCCGACCACCAGCATGCCGGTGATGGCGCCGCCCTTGAAGGCGACATCCAGCGCCGCCGCGATGCCGCCGCGCGCCGCCTCGGCGGTGCGCACGTTGGCGCGCACCGAGACGTTCATGCCGATGTAGCCGGCCGCGCCGGAGAGCACCGCGCCGATCAGAAAGCCGATCGCCGTCGCCCAGCCGAGCGCCGGCACCAGGCCGATCACCAGAAACAGCACCACCCCGACCATGCCGATGGTCTTGTACTGGCGGTTCAGATAGGCGGAAGCGCCTTCCTGAATCGCCTTGGCGATCTGCTGCATCCGCTCGTTGCCGGCCGGCAGCGAGAGAATCCACTTGCTGGATACGGCTCCATAAACCACGGCCAGCGCCGCGCATACCAGCGCCACCAATAATGCTACTGACATGATGCCTCCTTGACTAGAAAACCCCAGGGCGATGTCGCCACCGCCTCCCGAACCCCTCAACTCAACGCTTGCCGGCAACGCGCAATGCGTTGCCGCGCCGCCGGGCAAATCAAACCTTGAACTCGCCCAGCTTTTTCTTCACGCCGACATTTTTCAGCCGCACATACTGCGGCAAGCCGTTCTTGTAGGGCGGGTAATCCTCGCCCTGAATCAACGGCGTCAGATACTGCCGGCACTTCTCCGTGATGCCGAAACCGTCCGCGCTGATGAAATTGCGCGGCATGAATTTTTCCTTGTTGGCGACATCCTTCAACTCGGCGATCTCGACCTTCCACTTGTAAGGACGGTTCGACACCCGCTTGATGGCCGGCATCACCGAATTGCGCCCCTTCAGCGCCACTTCCACCGCCGCCTTGCCCGTGGCATACGCCTGCGCCACGTCCGTCTTCGAGGCGACGTGGCGCGCCGCCCGCTGCAAATAATCCGCCACCGCCCAGTGGTACTTCAAGTTCAGTTCGCTCTTCACCAAGCCGGCAATCACCGGCGCCACTCCGCCCAACTGGGCATGACCGAAGGCGTCGCGCACCCCTTGATCGGAGAGGAAGCGGCCATCCGGCCCTTTCACGCCCTCCGACACGACCACGGTGCAGTAGCCGAATTTCTTTACCGTCGCATCCACCCTGGCGAGAAATTTCGCCCGATCGAACGCGATTTCCGGAAACAGGACGACGACCGGCAGATCGAGATCCTTGTCCGAAGCCAGCGCGCCCGCCGCGGCGATCCAGCCGGCGTGACGCCCCATCACTTCAATGACGAACACCTTGGTCGAGGTCTTCGCCATGCTCGCCACGTCGAGCGTGGCTTCGCGGGTGGATACCGCGATGTATTTCGCCACCGAACCGAAGCCGGGGCAGTTGTCCGTCACCGGCAGGTCGTTATCGACCGTCTTCGGCACATGCACGGCGATGATCGGATAGCCCATCTGCTCCGACAAGCGGGATACCTTGAGACAGGTATCAGCCGAATCGCCGCCGCCGTTGTAGAAGAAGTAACCGATATCGTGCGCCTTGAACACTTCGATCAGGCGCTCGTACTGCGCTTTGTGCTCCTCGATGCTCTTCAGCTTGTAACGGCAGGAACCGAAGGCGCCCGCCGGCGTGTGGCGCAGCCCCGCGATGGCCTTCGCCGATTCCTTGCTCGTGTCGATCAAGTCTTCCGTCAGGGCGCCGATGATGCCGTTGCGCCCCGCCAATACCTTGCCGATCTT
Organism: Zoogloeaceae bacterium; assembly: GCA_031277315.1. GTDB lineage: Bacteria > Pseudomonadota > Gammaproteobacteria > Burkholderiales > Rhodocyclaceae > Desulfobacillus. Next base: position 64,563 of record JAITMP010000042.1, read on the forward strand.
GCCCTTGTGCTTGCGCGCCGTTTCGATCACGCCGCACGCGCTGGCGTTGATGACTGCCGTTACGCCGCCCGATTGCGCATAAAAAGCGTTTTTCATGCCATGACTCCAGATTATACCAGTGTGGACGTCCACCGCCTGTACCGGCGGCGGTCCGGATTTATGTTTTGCTGGCTACTTCAAGGCCGCCGAAACCGCCGCGCGGATGCCGTCGAGCGCGCCGACGCCATTCACCTTGCGATACTGCGGCGCCCGTTTGTCGCCTGCTGCGGCCCATTGCGAATAAAACGCGATCAGCGGCTTGGTCTGTTCATGATAAACATCCAGCCGCTTGCGCACGGTTTCTTCCTTGTCGTCCTCGCGCTGGATCAAGTCCTCGCCTGTGACGTCGTCCTTGCCCGCCGTCTTCGGCGGATTGAAGGCGACGTGATATGTGCGGCCCGAGGCGGTATGCACGCGGCGTCCGCTCATGCGCTGGATGATTTCCGCGTCGGGCACGTCGATCTCCAGCACAAAATCGAGGTCGACGCCCTGCGCGCGCAGCGCCTCGGCCTGGGGAATCGTGCGCGGAAAGCCGTCAAACAGAAAACCCTTGGCGCAGTCCGGCTGTTGCAGGCGTTCCTTGATGAGGCCGAGAATGATGTCGTCGGACACCAGCTGGCCGGCATCCATCACCTTCTTCGCTGCCAGTCCGAGCGGCGTGCCGGCTTTTACCGCCGCCCGCAGCATGTCGCCGGTGGAGATTTGCGGAATGCCGTATTTCTCGGTGATGAAGGCGGCTTGTGTGCCCTTGCCGGCGCCGGGCGCGCCCAGCAGAATCAATTTCATGACCACTCCCTCTGGATAACCGCGTTAATAAATTGACTAATGCCTTTATTAACAAATTGATTTATATGGAATTTTTAGTTTTGAAAACGATACCGTATTTTTAAAACCGGGTCAAACGGGCGCGTAACGCCGGCGCGCCCGCTGCAAATCCTCCGGCGTATCAATGCCGGCTTCGGGCGCCTGTTCGATCTCGGCGACGCGGATGCGGAACCCGTGCCACAATACGCGCAATTGCTCCAGCGCCTCGAATTCCTCCAGCGGCGACGGCGGCAGCGCCCCGTAGCGCCGCAGAAAGCCGCAGCGGTACGCATAAATACCGATGTGGCGCTGGGCGGGGAAAGCCGCCGGCAGCCGCGTCTTGTCTGCAGAGAAAGCATCCCGTGGCCAAGGAATCGGCGCGCGGCTGAAATACAGGGCATGGCCGCGCGCGTCGCGGACGACCTTGACGATATTCGGATTGAAAAACTCTTCCGCGCTGCTGATCGGGTGGCAGGCGGTTGCGACAACCGCGTCGGCGTCGGCGGCCAGCGCCGCCGCGACCAGATCAATCAACTCCGGCGCGATGAAAGGCTCGTCGCCCTGAACGTTGACGACCAGCGTCTCGTCGTCCCAGCCGTGCCGCGCCGCCACTTCGGCGATGCGATCCGTGCCGCTGGCATGATCGGGGCGCGTCATCACGGCGGCGAAGCCGTGTTTTTCGACCGCAGCGCGCACGGTTTCGTGATCGGTCGCCACCAGCACTTCCGCCGCGCCGCTGCGCACCGCCTGTTCCGCCACCCGCGCCACCATCGGTTTGCCGGCGATGTCGGCCAAGGGCTTGCCCGGCAAGCGGCTGGAAGCATAACGGGCGGGAATCACGATCTTGAAAGACATCTCGCGCCCGCTGCGGAAAATCAGCCCGCGGCCTCCTCCTGGCTCAACTGGCGCGCTTCTCCTTCCAACATGATTGGAATGTCATCGCGCACCGGGTAAGCCAGCCGGCATGCCTTGCATGCCAGTTCCTGATTGGCCTTGCGGAAATCGAGCGGGCCCTTGCAGACCGGGCAGACGAGTATTTCAAGCAGACGCGCATCCATCGAGCTTCTCCACTACCCATCGGGCGAGATCGGGATCCAGTTGCGCGTCGACCGGCAGCACCCAAGCCTGCGACGGCGCAAAGGGTTGGCATTTTACCGCATCTTTCTCCGTCATCAGCAGCGCATCGGCATCGGGGAAAGCAAGATCGGCAGGCTGAAAACGATGATGATCGGGGAAAGCATGCGTCCGCGCCTGCAAGCCCATGTTTTCGAGCTGGCGGAAAAAACGCTCCGGCGCGCCGATCCCGGCCAGCGCGTGCAGCCGCTGACCGCGCAAATCGTCAGGGCCGCACATGTGTTGCGGATCGCGCAGATTATAAAAATAATCTCCGGCAAGGCGCATGCGGAACACCTGCGCCTGCGTTTGCGTTTGCGTCTGCGCCTGCGTTTGCGCCTGCGCCGGCACGGCGGCGTTGCCGTTCAGCACGAGCGCATGCGCGGCGGCGATGCGCCGTGGGCACTCGCGCAAGGGGCCGGCCGGCAGCGGCCAGCCGTTGCCGATGCCGCGCTCGTCCATGACGACGATTTCGATGTCCCGCGCCAAGCGCAGATGTTGCAGCCCGTCATCGGCGATCAGCACGGTGCGGTCGGGATGCGCCGCCAGCAAGGCGCGCGCGGCGGCGACGCGATCGCGGCCAATGAAAACCGGGCAGCCGGCGCGACGCGCCAGCAGTAGCGGCTCGTCGCCGACGTGCGCCGGATCGCTCGTTGCCGATACCGCCTCGACGCCCGCCGCAGTGCCGCCATAACCACGGCTGACGATGCCGGGCCGCCAGCCGCGCTGTGCCAGTTCCCGCGCCAGATGCAGCGTGAGCGGCGTCTTGCCGCTGCCGCCGACCGTGATGTTGCCGACCACCAGCACCGGCACCGGCAGCTTGACCGCCGACGCCCAGCCGTGGCGATAGGCCCACTGCCGCAACTTCACCGCCAGCGCGAACGGCAGGGCGAGCGGCAACAGCAAAACGGCGCGCACGCCCCGTTTTTCCCATCCCGCCACGATCCATTGCCGTAATCCCATCGCCATCCCGTTAAAACGAAAACGCCACACGCAAGCGTGTGGCGCATGATACTGGATACGACGCTCAGGGAATCAGGGCGTCGGGCTTTGCGTGGCGAAGGAGATGTGGTTGTAGCCGGCGTGCTGCGCGGCTTGCATGACGTCGATCACGCTCTGGTGGGCGGCCTTGGCGTCGGCGTTGATGACCACCACCGGCTCCTTTTCGCTGCCGCCGGCGCGGCGCAGCGCCTCGCTGATCGCCTCCACCTCCCTTGAGCCGACGGCGGCGCGGTTGACCATGATGTCGCCGTTCGCGCTCACCACGACATTGATTTCATTCGGCGGTTCGACCGGCTGGGTGGCGTCCGCCGTGGGCAGGTTGATTTCGAGGCCGGAGAATTTGGAATACGTCGTCGTGATCATCAGGAAGATGAGAATCACGAGCAACACGTCGATCATCGGGATCAGGTTGATCTCCGGCTCTTCCCGAAAGCGTCCGCGCTGGAAGTTCATGCAGCGTCCTCAGCCGATGCGCTGGCCGTGCACCAGATCGACCAGCTTGACCGCCTGCTGCTCCATCTCGATGATCAGGCTATCGACGCGGGCGCGGAAATAACGGTAGAAAATCATCGCCGGAACAGCGATGAGGATGCCGAAGCCGGCGTTGTACAAGGCCATCGAAATGCCGTGGGCAAGCTGCTGCGGATTCGCCGTCGCCGGGCTTTGCGCGCCGAAAATCTCGATCATGCCGACGATGGTGCCGAACAGTCCCATCAGGGGCGCGATCGAAGCGATGGTGCCGAGGCTGGTGAGAAAACGTTCCAGTTCATGGCCGACGCCGCTGCCCGCTTCCTCGATGGCTTCGCGCATGCCCTCGCGGGTGCCGCGAACATTGCGCAGCCCGGCCGCCAGCACACGGCCCAAGGGAGAATGCGCCGCGAGACGCGTGATCGTTTCCGCGCTGATGCCGTTTTGGCGGTATTCGGCGACGACGTTTTGCAGCAGCCCTTCCGGAACAACGACGCTGCGGCGCAGGGCAAACGTTCTTTCGATGATGAAGGCAACGGCGAGAATCGAGGCGAACAGGAGCGGCCAGATGGGCCAGCCCGCTGCTTGGATGATGGCGAACACGCAAAACTCCTTTTTTGACAACGGCGCACTTTTTGACAACGGCGCACTTTATCTTGACGCTTCGGTTTCGGCAAGAAAAAACCGCTGGCATGCCGCCGCAAGCGTTGCATCGAGAATCAAGATTCGCGCCATGCCGCCGCGCGTTGAAGCGCGCGTGCCTTATCCACAAAACCTGTGGATAAGCATGTGGGCAAGGCTTGAATACTTTCGCCAAGTCAATCCGGGGCAAGGTTTTTTCCTGCTTCGCGGAAAAATGGAGCTATTATTTTTCTCATTATTTATCAAAATCTTAAATAACTTTTCCAGAGGCCGGCCAGCGCGCCGGCCGGCCTCGGCTAAAATCCGCGCATGTTCGCCGAATCCGAATCCGCCGAGCGCCGCCAGGAAGAAATCCTCAGCGTTTCCGCGCTGAACCGTCTGGCGCGGCAAACGCTCGAAGGCCGCTTTCCGCTGCTATGGGTGGACGGGGAAATTTCCAATCTGCGCCGGCCCGCTTCCGGCCACATTTATTTCGCCTTGAAGGACGAAACGGCGCAGGTGGACTGCGTCATGTTCCGCAACCGCGCGCAGTTGCTTCCCTTCCACTTGCAGGACGGCCTGCGCGTGGAAGCGCGGGCGCTCGTCACCCTGTACGAAGCGCGCGGCGGATTCCAGTTGAATATCGAGGCGATGCGGCATGCCGGCGTCGGCGTTCTGTTCGAGGCGTTTGCCCGCCTGCGCACGAAGCTGGAAGGCGAAGGGCTGTTCGCGCCGGAACGCAGGCTGCCGCTGCCGCGCTTTCCGCGCCGCGTCGGCATCGTCACTTCATTGCAAGCAGCGGCGTTGCGCGACATTCTGGCGGCGCTGGCGCGGCGCGCGCCGTATCTGCCGCTCGTTATCTACCCGGCGCCGGTGCAGGGCGAGGGCGCCGCCGCCGGCATCGCCGAGGCGATCCGCGCCGCCGGCAGCCGCAAGGAATGCGATGTCCTCATCGTCGCCCGCGGCGGCGGCAGCATTGAAGACCTGTGGGCGTTCAACGAAGAAACGCTCGCCCGCGCCATCGACGCCAGCCCGATTCCCGTCATCACCGGCATCGGCCACGAAACCGATACCACCATCGCCGATCTCGTCGCCGACTGCCGCGCCGCCACGCCGACCGCCGCCGCCGAACTCGTCAGCGCCGGCTATGTCGACGCGCGGGCCGATCTGTCCCGGCTCGCCGACGCGCTGGGCGCGGCAACACGGCGGCGTCTGCGGGACTATATGCAGCAGATTGATTTATTGTCGCGCCGCCTCATTCGCCCCGGCGAGCGTTTGGGGCGTCTGCGGGCGGAAACCGCCTGGCTCGCCGCCCGGCTCGATGCCGGTTTGCGGCGGCGGATCGACGCCGGCGCCACCGCCCTGCAACGCATCGAGACGCGCCTTCTCCTATGCCGGCCGGATGCGCGCCATGCGCGGCGCGATCTGGACGAGCGGTTCGTTCGTCTGCGCGCGGCGGCAACGGCTGAATTGACGCGGCGGCGGCATCAGCTGGAAAGGCTTGCCGCCGGCCTCGAACACCTCAGCCCCCGCGCCGTCCTCGCGCGCGGCTTCAGTCTGGCGAGAACGGCGGATGGCCGCATCGTCCGCTCCAGCGCGCAACTGGCCACGGGCGATGCGTTACGCATCACCTTCGGCAGCGGCACAGCCGATGCCCAGGTCACCCGTCTTGAGGATGAATAAAACTTGAAGATGAAATTATTGCCAAATCAACTTAACCTGACTAAAATCGTCAGGCATTCACAACCCTGAACGACACTGGAGACTCGTCATGGAACACACCCTGCCGCCCCTTCCTTATGCCGCCGACGCGCTCGCGCCGCACATGTCGAAGGAAACTTTTGAATACCACCACGGCAAGCACCATCAAGCCTACATTACCAACCTGAACAACCTTATCAAGGGCACGGAGTTCGAGAGCGCCAGCCTCGAAGCCATCGTCAAGAAAGCCTCCGGCGGCGTTTTCAACAACGCCGCGCAAGTGTGGAACCACACTTTTTTCTGGAGCAGCATGAAGCCCAACGGCGGCGGCGCGCCGGGCGGCGCGCTGGCGGACGCCATCAACAAGAAGTGGGGCAGTTTCGATGAATTCAAAAAGGCGTTTCAGGCCTCGGCGGTCGGAAACTTCGGCTCCGGCTGGACCTGGCTGGTGAAGAAGCCGGACGGCTCGGTGGATATCGTCAACACCAGCAACGCCGCGACGCCGCTCACCACGGAGAACAAGGCGCTGCTCGCCGTCGACGTGTGGGAGCATGCTTACTACATTGATTACCGCAATGCCCGGCCGAAGTTTGTCGAGACTTTCCTTGCCAGCCTCGCCAACTGGGACTTCGCAGCGAAGAATTTCGCCGGCTGACTTGCCGGCTGATGGATTGTTTTTCCCTTGTCACCGCCGCCACGGATTTTCCGTGGCGGTATTTTTTTTGCCCTTCGCTACCTTTCCTGCAACGCCTTGCCGATGCCGCGGATGCCGGCGCCCGCCGTCAGTCCGCGCTGGGCGAACCAGCCGGCGTTCATTTCGAGGGCGTAGCGTACCGGCTTGAGCGAGCAGTGATTGTCGAGCGATTGCGGCTGCATGTCGGCGATCTGCACGATGCGGCCCTCGTCGTCGAGAAAAGCGATGCTGAGGGGAATCAGAGTGTTTTTCATCCAGAAGCACTGCACGCCGGCTTCGGGAAAAACGAACAGCATGCCGCGATGCGCCGGCAATGACGTGCGATTCATGAGGCCGGTGGCGCGCTCGCTGGCCGTGTGGGCGACTTCGGCTTCGATGCGATGCATGCCGGCGCCCAACTCGACCGTCGGCGCGGCGAACGCGACGCCGCAAGAGAACAGGCCCATCATGGCCGCAAACAGAAAACGCAGCATCATTCGGAACAGAATCATTTGAAAATTCCCAAGCCGGGGAGCGAGAGCTTACCAGCTTGGCGCCACGCCCGGAACGTAAGCCAGCGGCGCCGATTCGGTTTGGGTCGGCGCAGAACGGGCCGCGAGGGCCGCGATCTGTTCCCGCGTCGGGCGCGGCTCATCGAGATGTTCGGCCAGCAAGTCGCGTAGCCGTTCGCCCCAGGCCGAAGTCAGCCCCGCCAGGGCGGCGAAGAACGGCTGCGCGCAACGCGCTGCCGCGCCAGCGGCAAAATCCGGCAGCCAGCGCAGCAGATGTTCATCCAGCAGCACCGCCAGCCGGCGCAGATCATCCGCCGCTTGCGCCCGCCGCAGAAGATGCGCCACGCAGAGCAGTTGCAGAACGAGATGATCGTCGGGCCGCTTGCGCCAATCCGCCGCCGCCAGCCCCGCCGCCGCATACAGCGCGCGCAAGGCGAACATCGGCGCCTGGCAAGTCAGATGATCGTCATCGAGCCAGACCGATTCGCAAGGAGAAACGCCGTAAGCGCCGGTGAGATAGATCGCCGCATAGTCGACGGCAAGCCGGTCGAGCGTCGCCGGCGCGGCATCCGCCGGCAGCGCCTCGGCCATCATGCGCCAGATTCGCCGCGCCTTGCCGTCCCACGGCAGCAAGCCGAGATTGGCCGGGAAATCCGCCTCACGCAAAGCGGCGATCATTTCCGCCGTCAGTTCGCGGTCGTGCAGGGCGGCCAGCATGTCGGCGTCCTCGGCCAGCGCTAACCACAAACTCACGGCGCATCCTCCACCCGGCCCTTGCTGTGCGGGACGAAAACGATGGAGGGCCGCGTCAGGGCCGGATCGGCCATGTTCTTCACGCGGCGCGCCGGCTTGTCGGCGGGGCCGAGGGCGGTGGTTTTCCAACTGCCGGCGGCGAGCGCGTCGATGGGGCCGATGTCGAGCACCCGCATCATGCAGGCCATCACGCAGTACGGCTTGCGTCCGGCCTCCAGCTCGTCGATGCACATATTGCATTTCTTGATGATCCGCTCATGCGGATCCCACTGCGGCGCGCCGTAGGGACACGCCGCCTCGCAGCGGCGGCAGCCGATGCACAGCGTCGAGTCGATGTCGACGACGCCGTTGTCGGCCCGCTTCCAGATCGCGCCCGAGGGGCAGGTGGGCAGACAGGCCGGTTCGGCGCAGTGATTGCAGGACATGTTCACCTTGTAGGCATACACGTCGGGAAAGCGGCCGCCTTCGATGTACATGACGCGGCGGAAGCGCGGCCCGGCCGGCAGGTTGTTCTTGTCCTTGCAGGCGATCTCGCAGGCGCGGCAGCCGATACAGTCGACGTTGTTGTGGATGAAGCCGAACTGGACTTTCGGCTGCACCGGCTGCCGGGTCTGCGCGAGCTTGCGCGCCAGCGCCTGCTTCGTTGCTTCGCGGTCGAGTTTGTCGGCCATGTCAGTAATCCCGTCTGAAAACATGCGACCGCGCGGTGGACTGGATATCCCAGCCCGGCCGGTGCGCCCGCTGCGTCTTCCTGACGTTGCACAGGATGGTGTTGTAAGCGAACGCGCCGGCGGGCGAAGGCGCGTCCAGCGTGAGGAAATCCGGATTGCCGGCGCGGTCGATGCCTTCCGCGTCGCGGTCCATCCAGGCGCCCTCGAACACCACCACCACGCCGGGCATGCAGCGTTCGGTGACGTAGGCCGGCAGCACGATGCGGCCGCGCGCGTTCCACACTTCCACCGTGTCGCCGGTGCGGATGCCGAGCCGCGCGGCATCGCTGGCGGCGAGCGTGATCTCCTGCCGGTAAGTCTCGCGCAGCCAGGGAATGTTGTGGAAGATCGAGTGCGTGCGCCAGCGCGGATGCGGCGTAATCATGTGAAAGGGATACGTCTGCGCGAGCGGATGATTGAGCGACTCGAACGGTTCGATCCATTTCGGGATGGCGGGAATTTCGTGCCCCCACTGCGTCTTCGTCCAGTCGGTGACCTTAGCCAGCGTAGTCGAGAAAATTTCGATCTTGCCGGACGGCGTGCTGAACGGCTTGCCCTGCTCGATCTGCTCGCGGAACGCCACCAGCGGCGTCTTGAACTCGAACTTGTAGACGCCATGACGCTTGAATTCCTCCCAGGACATCGTGACGCCCTGATTCTTCTGTACCTTGTCCTTCCACCAGGCGGCGAGATACGCCTCGTCCACCGCGTCAGGATTGTCGAAATAGCTCCGCTCGGCGCGCGGGTTGTAGCGTTTGCCGAAATCCTTCAGCGCCGGATCGAGCTGCTCCAGACGGTAAGCGAGTTCGGTGAACACCTGAAAATCCGTCTTCGCTTCGCCGAGCGGCATGATCGCCTTCGGCCTGTGAATATAGTAGTGGCCCTTGTACCAGGGCAGCGCGACGCCATGACGCTCGAAGTGCGTGGCGATCGGCAGCAGCACATCGGCCCACAGGCCCGAGGGCGTGATGGTGGCGTCCTGGCACACAATGAGTTCCAGCTTGTTGACGGCCTCGATTTCCTTGTTGATGTTGGTGAGCTGGTTGAACCAGTCCGAGCCGTGCCACCAGATCGCCTTGATGTTGGGAATCACGCCGTCGAGCTTGTCGCCGCGCGGCCACAGGCCGACATCCTCGCGCTTGACGTTCGGATAGTTGAGCACGCAATGCGCCCAGCGGTCGGACTTGATCGAGGCGTACCAGATGTTGGCGTTCTTGTCGTAGGGATAGGCGATGCTCTCGGCATGCCAGGCCTTGCCGACGCCTTCGGCGCTGCCGCCGAGAACGCCGATATTCCCCGTCATCGCCTGCAATGCCGCCGCCATGCGGTTGTACTGCTCGCCGTAAGCGGCCCGCCCCGCCGCCCAGGAGGCTTTCAGCGCCGCCGGTTTGGTCGTCGCGTACATGTCGGCCAGCTTGCGGATGTCATCCGCCTTCACGCCGCAAATCTTTTCGGCCCACGCCGGCGTCTTCGGCACGCCGTCCGAGACGCCGAGAATGTAATCCTTGAAATTCTCGCGGCCCTTCGCCCACTCGGGCATGGTGCCGGCGTCCATGCCCTGCACGAATTTGTCGATGAAGGCCTGATCCTGCAAATTGTTCGTGAAAATGTGGTGCGCCATCGCGGCCAGCATGGCGGCGTCGGTGCCCGGCTTGACGGGAATCCACCAGGCGTCGTAAGTGGCGGCGGAATCCGTGTATTGCGGATCGACCAGCACGAACTTGCAGCCGCGCTGCTTGGCCAGGCGCATGTAGTAGAACGTGTTGCCGCCGTGAAAGGTATAGGCCGGATTCCAGCCCCACATGATGATGAGCTTGGAGTGCGCGAAGGCGTCATCCTCGTTGCCGTCCGAGATGGTGCCGAACGTCATGCGGCTGGAGAACGTCGTGCCCTGATAAGACGGCACCGACCAGGAATTGGTGCGGCAGCCGAACATGCCGAGAAAGCGCGCCAGCAAGCCTTCGATCTGGTCGGATTTGTGCAGCACGCAGTAGGAGGTGCCGGCATACGCCTGATCGAGAATCGCGGTCGGGCCGTATTTGGCTTTCAGTTCGATCATCTTTTTGGCGATGAAGTCGAGCGCCTCGTCCCATGACACCCGCTTGAACTTCCCTTCGCCGCGCGCGCCGACGCGCAGCATCGGATGCAGCAGCCGTTCCGGCGCGTAGATGCGCGAGCGGTACGAGCGCCCGCGCAGACAGGCGCGCAACTGCGGCATCTGCTCCGACTCGAAACCGAACGCGCCGCCGGCCTGATAACGGCCATCGTCGGTCGACAGGCGGATGATGACGTCATCCTGCTTGTGCGCCACCAGCATGTGGCGCGAACCGCAGTTGTGGTCGCAACTGGTGACGACGGTCGTGAGCTGGTTGTCGGTCGGGTACGGCTCATAAGCGAAGGCGCGCGCCTCCTTGCCGCCGGCAGCCAGTTCCGTCAGGCCGCTGGCTGCGGCCACCGCGCCGCCGGCGGCGGCCGTCTTGAGAAAGCTGCGCCGCTGCGGGTTGAGCGGGGAATCATTCATCTTGTCGTTCGCGTTCATGGTTGGGCGCCTTGCGCGGCGGGGTTGAGAAAACGCGCCTCGGATTGCGTCGGACGGCCCTGCGCCCACTCGGGCGTTTCAGCCGGCATCTCCGGCCAGGGCGTGCGCGGGTAGGGATAACTGATGCGATACCAGGCGCGTCCGCCGTGGCAGCCGTAGCAGACATCGGCGCTTTCCTGCGCCGCCTGCTCGATCGCCGCCGCGTTCAGATAATTCACCGCGTGCCGCTTCGTGCGGATGGCGGCATGGCAGAGCAGGCAGTTGTTGCCGAGTTCGACGCGATGCGTTTCCCAGGGGCCGGGCAGACCCATGAACGGCCAGGGAAACTGGCCGTGGCACTTCAGGCAGGTCGTCTCCGAATTCACCTGTTTCCTGAGCGTGAACCCGCGCTCATCCTGCCCCGCTGAATCCGCCGTGGCGCCCGGCGCTTCTTCGCGCGGATCGTGGCCCTGATGACACGTATTGCAGCGCAGATTCATCAACTGCTTCGCCAGCGGCGTGACGAGATGGCGGCGATGGAAGGTGTCCTGCGCGCCCGTGTAAGTCGACAACTGCTGATACCAGGCGGCAGGCAGGGCGTCCGTTTCCAACCCGGAAAGCGCGGCGGACCGCACCGGGTCATCGAGCACTTCGCGGTGGCATTCCAGGCATTGCGCGTCATTCGCCGTTTCGATGGCGGGGCGAAAATGCAGCGGGCTATACACTGCGCGCAGATAGTCCGTTTCGGCGGCCGGCGGCGGTTCGGCGGACGGCGGCGCAAACGCTTTTCGCGGCGCCATATCAGCGGCAATCCACCACACAAAGCCGACGCTCGCAAGCAACGTCAGCGCCGCCGCCACCAATGCCTGTTTCATATGCGCGAACCCGGAAAGCGATTCCTTGAATTCTAAACGATATCCATCAAGGCAGCGTGGGTTTTGCTTCCCGCCACTCTCCGGGACGCAATCCCGCCACGGAAAACGGCCCGATGGCGGCGCGTATCAGGCGCAGGGTCGGGTAGCCGGCCTTGGCCGTCATGCGCCGGACCTGGCGGTTCTTGCCTTCGCGCAGGACGATTTCCAGCCAGGCCGTTGGAATATTTTTGCGCTGGCGGATCGGCGGATCGCGCGGCCATAATTCAATCGGCTCGGCCATACGCGCCACGTCGCAGGGGCGCGTGACGAAGTCGCCGAGATCGACGCCTTGCCGCAGTTGTTGCAGCGCCGCTTCGCCCGGCTCGCCTTCCACCTGAACCCAATAGGTTTTCGGCAGTTTGTGCCGTGGATCGGCGATGCGTTTCTGCAAGCCGCCGTCGTCGGTGAGCAACAACAGCCCTTCGCTGTCGGCGTCGAGCCGGCCGGCGGCATAGACGCCCGGAACGGGAATGAATCCGGCCAGGCCGGGGCGACCGGCTTCCGGCGTGAACTGGCTGAGCACGCCATACGGTTTGTTGAACAGCAGAAGGCGGCTCATGTCACGCCGCCCTGATCCGCTCCGGCCCGGAAACTACGGCTTCGCATCGTCGCCGGGAAACATTTTGTGGAAGCGTATTTCCTCGGGATAAGGGAAGAAGTCGGGCACGAAGCCGTCGAGGATTTTCTGTCTGGTCTGCTGCCAGAAATCCGGCTCAAGCAGATCGGCGTGGTATTTCATGAAGACGCGCCGCGTGTCCGGATTGCCGAGCAGGAAGGTGCCGAATTCTTCCGGAAAAACATCGTGCGGGCCGACCGAATACCAGACTTCGCCGGACATTTCCGCTTCGGGATTCGGCGCCGGCGGAATGCGGCGGAAATTGCAATCCGTCATGTATTCGATTTCGTCGTAGTCGTAGAAGACGACGCGACCGAAGCGGGTGACGCCGAAATTCTTGAACAGCATGTCGCCGGGAAAAATATTGGCGTAGGCAAGTTCCTTGATGGCGTTGCCATATTCCCGCACCGCCGCCTCGCGCCGCGTTGCCTCGGCGCTATCGAGATAGAGATTGAGCGGCTTCATGCGCCGTTCGATATAAACGTGCCGGATGACGATTTCATCATCGTTTTCTTCCAGCAACGAGGCGCATTCCTTGTGCAGTTCCGCCAGCAGCGCCGCGCTGAAGCGGGATTTGGGCAGGGCGACCTTGGAGAACTCCAGCGTGTCCGCCATGCGGCCCACGCGGTCGTGCTGTCTGACGAGCAGATACTTGGCTTTCACCGTGGCGTGGTCGACCTCTTTCGCCGGGGCGAAGACATCCCGGATGACCTTGAACACGTAGGGAAACGACGGCAGCGTGAACACGCTCATGACCATGCCGGGGATGCCGGGGGCGATGACAAATTCATCCCTGGAATGGCGCAGGTGGTGCATCAGGTCGCGGTAGAACATCGTCTTGCCCTGCTTGCCCAGCCCCAGCATGGTGTAGATCTCGCCCTGCGGCTTGGACGGCATCAGCCCCGCGAGAAACTTGACGTAGGCGGAGGGCACTTCCATATCCACCATGAAATAAGCCCGGCTCAGGCTGAACAGGGTGCGGATGTCGACCGGATTGAGCAGGATCGCGTCCAGATACAGGCGGTCGTTGTCGTCGTACAGCACCGGTATTACAAACGGATATTCGTAATCGCCGTTGATGGCCTTGCCGACGATGTAGGCGCCCTTGTTGCGGTAGAAGGCCGAATGCAGCACCTGCAACTGGAAATTGGCTTCCGACGCCGGCGGTTTGCCGCCCAGTTGCCGCATGACGGCATCGACGACATAACCGGCGTCGCGGTCGAGATCGGCGAACGGCGATTGCCAGCCGAAGTCGGCGCAGATGTTCCGCGCCGCCTGATGCAGGCTGCTCTGGTTGGGGTAATAGCTGCGGTAGGCCGGCGGCTCGGATTCGATGAATTCCGTCGATACGGCTGGGCGCACGAAGATGAAATCGTTGTGAAAATACGTGCGGTGCATGATGTTGCAAAACACCGAATTGAAAAAGGACTCGGCCAGTTCCGGCTGCTTGTGGTTGGTGAGCAGGCCGATATAGAGCAGCTTGGCCATCTGCCAGGTGTTGTCGTCGATATTCTCGGCGTCGAATTTTTCGTGCAGCAGGCTGGCGCTTTCCTTCACACGCATGTCGTAGAAGGCGATGCGCTCACGCACGGCGCGCTGCGCGCCGAGCCAGTCGCGCGCGTCGAAGCGGGTCTTGGCGCGCGCGCAGCTTTCCCGAAACAGCCGGTAGTGCTTGTTGAAGCCATTCAGCAGCGCGTTCGCCACGGCCTGCGCCATGGGGTTTCCGCTGGCGGTGATGTCCATTTGCTTGTCCACGGTGTAATGCGGCAAGGGATGAGCATACCGGCAGAGGGCGAACTGGCGCAATCGGGCGGAATGGCGGACAATGCGCGTTCGCAGGCCGGCACATTCCATGCCGTTCCTACCCACAAGGTTTGCGGACGGTCGCATCGCCGGCTCTCGACTTCATTAAACCATCAGATGGAGCAGGACATGGGCGCGAATACTTTGGTCAAAATCCCGCAAGGCGGCGCAAAAATCATTCCCGGCAAAGCCATGCCGGACAATCCGATCATCCCCTATATCGAAGGCGACGGCATCGGGGTGGACATCACCCCGGTCATGATCAACGTCGTCGACGCGGCGGTGGCGAAAGCCTACGGCGGCAAGAAAAAAATTCACTGGATGGAAGTCTACGCCGGCGAAAAATCCACCCGGCTCTACGGCGGCGATGTCTGGCTGCCGGCTGAAACCCTTGCGATGCTCAAGGAATATTCCGTTTCGATCAAGGGGCCGATGACGACGCCGGTCGGCGGCGGCATCCGCTCGCTCAACGTCGCCCTGCGCCAGGAACTCGATCTTTACCAGTGCGTGCGCCCGGTGCGCTACTTCAAGGGCGTGCCCAGTCCGCTGAAAGATCCAAGCAAGGTCGACATGGTGATCTACCGCGAGAACACGGAAGACATCTACGCCGGCATCGAATGGGCCGCCGAAACCGAAGCCTGCAAGAAAATCATCAAATTCCTGCAAGACGAAATGGGCGTCAGGAAAATCCGTTTCCCCGCCACGTCCGGTATCGGCATCAAGCCCGTCTCGCGCGAAGGCACCTCGCGTCTCATGCGCGCCGCCATCCGCTACGCCGTCGACAACGACCGCAAATCGGTCACGCTGGTGCACAAAGGCAACATCCAGAAATTCACCGAAGGCGCCTTCCGCGATTGGGGTTATGAGGTCGCGCAAAAAGAATTCGGCGCCCAGCCCATCGACGGCGGCCCCTGGTGTTCCTTCAAGAACCCGAACACCGGCCGCGAGATCGTCATCAAGGACGTCATCGCCGACGCCTTCCTGCAACAAATCCTTTTGCGCCCGGCGGAATACGACGTGATCGCCACGCTCAACCTGAACGGCGACTACATCTCCGACGCGCTGGCGGCCCAGGTCGGCGGCATCGGCATCGCCCCCGGCGCCAACATCTCCGACCAATACGCCTGCTTTGAAGCCACCCACGGCACGGCGCCCAAGTACGCCGGCAAAGACTACGTCAACCCCGGCTCGCTGATCCTCTCCGCCGAAATGATGCTGCGTCACATGGGTTGGCGCGAAGCCGCCGACCTCATCATCAAATCAATGGAAGCCGCCATCGCCGACAAGATCGTCACCTACGACCTCGCCCGCCTGATGGAAGGCGCCACCGAAGTCAAATGCTCCGCCTTCGGCCAGGCAATGATCGACAGAATGTAAAAACGCAAGCAACAAAAAGCCGGCCACCGCCGGCTTTTTTGTCGCCCCTTGCATTTTGTCGCCCCTATGTCTTGTCGTTCCTCGTATCCGGGAAGCGCATTTGTTTCTGGCGGAACCCGGGCGGAATGTTCGACCGGACACACGCCGCTTTCTTCAGTTGCCGCCTTTACTCCTGCCGGATTTCTTGTGAATCGGCGTCAGCCATTCACTTATGTTGATCTCGAACTCACGCTTGGCGAATAATTTCGGCGGCGGCACCCAGCGATAGATTGTCGAGAGTGAAACGCCGACGCTCTTTGCTGTCTCCTCCAACGGCAAGCCGTCTGCCAGCAGGCGCTTCGCCAATTCGATCTTCTCCTCGGTCATCTTCGACTTGCGGCCTTTCTTGCGGCCAAATCGCTTGATCGCTTTCGGTTCGACGGGGCGTTCCGCCTCCAGATCGCGTTCCATGTTGCCCAGACTTGCCGCAATATGGAAAAAGAAGGTGCCTGAAGACTTATCCGTGTTGATGGCATCGGCCAGACTCCTGAAGTGGATGCCGCGCTGGCGTAAATTATTCATCAGGCCGATCAGCTTTCCCGCATCGCAGCCCAGACGGTCGAGCTTCCAGACGACGATAGTATCGCCTTCGCGCAAGGCGTCGAGCGCCTTTGTCAGAGCGGGCTGATCGGAGCCGGCGCCGTCCATGAACATCTCCTGACAACCGACGCCAGTGAGGATTTCACGTTGCAACTCGAGTTTTTGGTCCCGCGCCGAAACGCGAGCGTAGCCGATCAACATGGGGTTTCAGGAGTCAAAGGTTAAAGGCCAAGGACCTGGCGTAGGCTGGGATGGAGCCTCATTAGGAACGTAGGCTGGGATGGAGTGAAACGGAATCCCAGCGTTTGTCGCTCAAAGCTGGGTTTCGCTGCGCTCTACCCAGCCTACTCATTAGCGGCGTAGGCATGCTCATTAGCGACGTAGGCTGGGATGAAACGAAGTGGAATCCCAGCATGCCGAAGCCGGGTTTCGCTGCGCTCAACCCAGCCTACTCCCCAACCCCCAGCCCCTCCCCTCACCAGGCATACTTCATCCCCACATACAGGGTGTGATTGCGGTAGTCGCGTCCGCCCTGGGCGCCCAGCGCGCCCCAGAGGGAGAGATTCTTCGTCGCGTTGCCTTCCAGACCG
>JAITMP010000002.1 GCA_031277315.1 Zoogloeaceae bacterium
AAGGCCCAGGTGTGGTGACGGTATTTAGCGGGGCCGCTCTCGGCCTTGCCCGCCATGCCGATGAGGCGCGTCCAGCCGATGGATTCGTTCTCGCGCGGGCGCGCGCCGGCGTGCTCGTCGCCCACGCGCTCATGCAAGGTGTCGAGCAGGGCGCTGCTGTAGCCCAAGAACATGCTGGGGAGAACGTTGTACAGACCGGTTTCGGGGCGGTAGTTGACACAGGATGGATCTGTGGGGTCGAGGGTGCAATTAAATGTCGCAAGCGTTGAACGCAGATACCAGGCTTCATCATTACCGCCTCCAGGGTCGTTGCCGGCGGGATCGGGTCCACGGAATAGCTTGTACTCGTAGGGGCCGCCATAAACCGGGCCAGCAAGGGAAAAGCTGCCGGGGGCGGTAGTAGCGTTATTAATGGCATCCACCACGAGGATGCCGTTACCCAAAGTTAGCGCGCCAGCGCCGACACCAGCGACGATATTGGTGTTTTTGATGGTGAGGAAGGTATTGCCGCTCGCCGTGCCGCCATCAATGACGAGTACGTCCGAGGGCGAACCATCTGTGCCAAGAAAAGTATCAAGCACCACGGTGCCGTCGGTGCCGATGTAATTGCCTCGTATCGTTAGCTTGTCGCCGACGGTGCCAACGGTTGTGTTCCACGTGGCGTTCGACAGATTGATGAGGCCGCCAGTGTTGGCGACGTTGCCGACGATCATGTAAGCGCCGCTGCCATTGCCCGCGGTGTAGTCGAGCGTGCCGGCGTTTGTCACATCACCGGTCAGCGTGCCGGTCTGCGTCGAGAAACCGAGCGATGCGCCGGTATCGATCCGGAACATTCCGGCCTGATGAATATCGGCGCCGTCCAAAGTCACCTTGGCCGAGTTGGTGACGACGACATCTTTCCATGCCGCGATGGCGCGGGCCGCGCCCGCATAGCCGTCAAAGGTCAGCAGCGTGTCCCCCGCGCCGCCGCCGTGGAACAGCGGCACGTCGTCGATATCGGCGCCGGCATAAACGGTCGTTTGATCGTTCCCCAAGCCCATCTGCACGATGCCCGTGGTCTTGGAGCCTGATCTCAAAAACAGTTCGTTGTTTCCGCTGAGAAACAGCACCGCCTCGAAATTGGAAGCCGCCGTGATGATTCCCGAGCTGTCGACAGTGACGCCTTTATCGCCGATTACCCCGACGCCATCCGAGACGATCTGCCCGTTCGACTGGTTGATGACTTCGCCGCCCTGATCGAGCTCGACGCCAACGAGCGCGCCTTCGATCTCGCCGTCATTGGTGAGAGACAAGGGCGCGCTTTGCGCCCAGACGCCGGTGCCGGAGGTGCCTTCGATCTTTCCCCCAGCCAGGTTGGTGACTGTCCCTTGGGGCCACACGACGCTTGCGTCCGTATTGGTGAAAACGATGCCGCTTGAGCCGCTGATCACGCCTGTGGCCCCATTCGTCACCGTTCCGGTAATCACCTGCCCGCTGTTCGCGCCGTAAAAGACGATGCCGGGACTGACCACGGCGGTGATCGTGCCGTCATTGGTGATGTCGGCGGCGTAATTCCCCGCCGTGTTGCCCACCCAGACGCCGCCGGCGAAATTGCCCGGCACGTTCGCGCTTCTGGCCTCGATGGTCGCGCCCGCCTCATTCACGAGCGTGCCGCCGCGCACGAGATAGATGCCGCGGTCGCCGCCCGAAATCAGGCCGCCGGTGTAATTGGTGATTGTCCCACCATTGGTGAGTTGCAGCGCGTCATAGCTGTTCCCGGCCACGCCGAGAATCTCGCCCCAGTTGTTGACGGCCGCACTCCCCGCGCCGCCCGAGACGGTGTTGCCGTTGGTGCCCTGGATGGTGCCGGAGCCGTAGTTGTTCAACGTGCCGCCCGCCAGCAGCCCCACACCCTGACCGCTGGGGTTGAAGGTGCTGATTTCGCCGTAGTTGTTGATCGTGCCGCTCGCGCCCTGGATGCGCACCGCGTAGCCGCCGTTCGCGGTCGTGCTGGTGCCTGTGATGCTGCCGCTCGCGTTATTGGTCACCGTGCCGCCCGCGTTGAGCGCGATGCCGAAAGCGCCCGCGCCCACGGCGTTGCCGGTGATCTGGCCGTCATTGGTGACGGTTCCGGCCGCGCCAGCAATGACAATGGCGGAGCCGGAACTGCGGATAATGCCGTTATCCTGATTGGTGACAGCGCCGCCTTGGGCCAGATTGATCGCCGTCGCCGTCGTACCGGTGACGGATTCGATCGTACCGTCATTCGTGATCGTCACTGTGCCACCGGCGGTCGTGATGGCCCTTCCACCGCTGGTCGTATTCCGGATGAGACCGCCCGTCCGGTTGATGACGACGTTCGTGCCGCTGGTGAAGCTGATGGCCCCGTACGTTGTCGCGGGGGGCGATACGGTGCTTAGCGTTTGGATGGTCCCGGAATTGTCGACAGTGCCGTTGGCGTTGATGGAGACGCCGCCGATATCGCCGCTGATGATGCCGGCGCTGGTATTGGTCATCTTCCCGCCGGCATCGAAACGAACCGCCCAGCAATCGTTAAAGCAAAACGAAGGGCTGCTCTGCTGGATCGTGCCGCTGTTCGTGAGATCCCAGGTATTGCTGTTGTTGCCGAGGATGACCTGGCTGGCGCCATTGCCGAAAATCGTGACGCCGTTGGCCACCGTAAACGGATTGCCTGTACCGAACGTGGATAAGGACACCGGACTGCCGCTGTTGCTGGAGGGAAGCGCGGTTTGCGCCTGGGCGATTCCTGCCACGGAGCCAAGAAACAACAGCAGGAAGGCTGAAGTCGCACGTGATTCAATACAATGCGAATTGCGCATAATGTTCACTCCGGATAATTGGTGAATGGGATCATTTTATACAACGCGCCCCATTTCGCATATTCGCCGCTATCCGGGTTTATATTGCGGCATTTTGACAGTGAATCCTGGCGGCATAAAAAACCCCCGCCGGTCGCCCGGCGGGGGTGGGGTTTTGCCGGCAGCGGTTTTATCCGCAGGCGCCGACGGCGCCGCAGGCGCTGCAGAACTCGCAGCCGTCCTTCTTGATGACGGTGTAATTGCCGCATTCCTTGCACAGGGCGCCTTGCATGACTTTCGGCGCGCTGGCTTCGCGCGGGGCCTGGAGGATGCCCATCTCGCGCGTCGGGTAGCCTTCCTCGTCGAGGATGCCGAGCATGGCGTAGCGGTGCATGATGAGGCGCGCGATGTAGGCGACGGTCGAGGGCCAGTTCTGCTGCTTGCGCGTGCCGGGAACGAAGGCCATGAAGTCGCCGAGCGGCTCGGGGTAGTTGAGCAGCTTGCGCAGCTTCATGCCGATCCAGGCCGGATCCATCACGCGCATGTCGAGCGAGAGGATGTGCGAGAGGCCGTCGAGCGCCCGCGGGTAGTTGCCGGAGAGCCACATCGAGTAGGGCCGCGTGACGCCATCGGGCAGGGTGATTTCCTTCAGGCCGAGGACGAAGTCTTCGCCCGAGGCCGGGTTCTGGATATCCACCGTCCATGACAGGGTGCCGTCGGTGCCGGTCTTCGGCTCTTCCAGGCTGAACATCGAATCGAGCACCGGGGTCGCCACTTTTTCGTCGAGGTCGTCGCAGATGTGTTCGACGCGGTAGCGCACCACTTGCGCGACGGCGGCGACGACGCCGGGCATGCGCTTCATTTCGCCGTGCGGCGGGAAGGGCATGTCGAAGGCTTCTTCGCCACGGGTGCGGGCGAGCGTGTCGAGCTTGAGTTTGAGCCAGGCGCGATCCTGCGCCCGCATGTCCATTGACAGGGTTTTGGCGACGGCGCCGAGGCCGCGCGGCTGCTCGGAGCCGTTCACCCACACCTCGAAGGGCACCAGCCGGGCGTTTTGCTCGATGTGGCCGACGAAGAGGGCGAATTCGCCGTGCGGCGTTTCGATCATGTAGGTCCAGGCGGCGTTGCCGTCGGTCATGCGCGGACGGCTCGGCCAGCGCAGGCTGGAGAGCACCGGCGCGGGCAGGCTCTTGATCGCCAGCCGCCGGTTGGCGTCGGCAATGTGCACGTCCTGCGGCTGTTTCTTTTCGCTGGCGGCGCTGTCGACGGAGAGCACGGCGCCGAGCACCTTGTTCGGGCGATAGGTGGCCAGACCCTTGAGGCCGGATTTCCAGGCTTGCAGGTAGAGGTTTTCAAAATCGGCGTAAGGATAATCTTCCGGCACGTTCACCGTTTTCGAGATGCTGGTGTCGATGTAGGGCGCCACCGCCGCCACCATTTCCTCATGCGCCTGGGCCGAGATTTCCAGCGCGGTGACGAAGCAGGCCGGCAGGTTGTTCATGTCGCCGCCGAGGTGCTTGTACAGGCGCCAGGCGTAGTCTTCGACCGAATATTGTTTGTGCGTGCCGTCGGCCATGCGCTTCTTGCGCGTGTAGGTCCACGAGAACGGCGGCTCGATGCCGTTCGAGGCGTTGTCGGCGAAGGCGAGCGAGATGGTGCCGGTGGGCGCGATCGAGAGCAGGTGCGAGTTGCGGATGCCGTGCTTGCGGATCGTTTCCTTGATCTCGGCCGGCAGGCGGGAAGCGAAATTGTTGCCGGAGAAGTACAGGTCGGCGTTGAAGAGCGGGAAAGCGCCGCGCTCCCGCGCCAGTTCCACCGAGGCGAGGTAGGCGCGGTCGCGCATGAAAGCTGAAATTTCCGTGGCTCTGGCGCGCGCCTCCTGCGTGTCGTAGCGCAGGCCGAGCATGATGAGCGCGTCGCCGAGGCCGGTGAAGCCGAGGCCGATGCGGCGCTTGGCGCGCGCCTCGGCCTGCTGCTGTTCGAGCGGCCAGTGGGTGACGTCGAGCACGTTGTCGAGCATGCGCGTGGACACTTCGACGCAGCGGCCGAAGGCGGCGTAGTCGAACTCGGCCCGCTCCGTGAACGAATGCTTGACGAAGCGCGTCAGGTTGATCGAACCCAGGCAGCAGCAGCCGTAGGGCGGCAGCGGCTGTTCGGCGCAGGGATTGGTGGCCTCTATGGTTTCGCAGTAATTGAGATTGTTGTCGCGGTTGATGCGGTCGAGGAACAGGATGCCCGGCTCGGCGTGGTCATAGGTCGAGCGCATGATCTGGTCCCACAACTCGCGCGCGCGAATCTTGCGGTAAACCCACATGCCGTCGTCGCGCTGGTAAGCGCCGGCGGCCTTGAAATCGGCCGAAGGCTCGGCCTTGTGCGCCAGCTCGACATCGCCGTCGCGCTCAACCGACTGCATGAAGGCATCGGTGACGCCGATCGAGATGTTGAAGTTGGTCAGATCGCCCTGATCCTTGGCGTGGATGAACATCTCGATGTCCGGATGGTCGCAGCGCAGCACGCCCATCTGGGCGCCCCGGCGCGCGCCGGCGGATTCCACCGTCTCGCAGGAGCGGTCGAACACGCGCATATAGGACACCGGCCCCGAGGCGCGCGAATGCGTGCCCTTGACGAACGCGCCGACCGGGCGGATCGACGAAAAGTCGTAGCCGACGCCGCCGCCACGGCGCATGGTTTCGGCGGCCTGGGACAAGGCGGTGTAGATGCCGGGGCGGTTGTCGACGATTTCGGAAATCGAATCGCCGACCGGCTGCACGAAGCAGTTGATGAGGGTGGCTTGCAGATCGGTGCCGGCGGCGGAATTGATGCGGCCGGCCGGCACGAAGCCGTTTTCCTGCGCTTCGAGAAACAGTTTTTCCCAATGGGCGCGTTTGTCTTCGGCTTCCACCTTGGCCAGCGCGCGCGCCACGCGGGCGCGCACCTCATGCACATTCCGCTCGCTGCCCTTGGCGTATTTTTCGAGCAGGACTTCGCTGGAAATCTCCTGATCTTCCGGCAGGCTGTCGTCGTCGCGGAGCCGGGTTCCCTGATTGTGTGAGAACAGAGTGGCGCTCATCTGTTTTTCTCTCCGTAGATTTGAGTCGAGACTTCAGGTTGCTGCTACTTCACGACTCGGGTTGATTCTGACCGGCAATCAATATACCGATTCAGGACGGTCATGTGAACAACTTTTTCAAAAAATTTAATCGTTTGAAAACAAATAGATATAAAATTATCTTGTGTAATCAATGAGAAACAACCACTAGATGTAGTGGGGTTCGCCGATCGCCAATATTGGCGCGGGTTTCCGGGTAATTTCAGGGAACGGAAAAGAGGAATTCCGGCCCGCCAAGGACGAACTGAAGCGAACTGAACGGGCCGGAACAGCGTCGCCGGAGGGCGGCGCTGAACAAATTCCGGCATGGCCCGCCCTTGGGCGGGGGCCGGATGCCGCGCCGGCGTTACTGGCTTTTGCGCTTGTCGCGCTCGATCAGGGCGTAGGCGGAATGGTTGTGGATGGACTCGAAGTTTTCCGCTTCGACGATGTAGGCGTCGATCCGCTTTTCCGCGTTCAGGAGGGCGGCCACATCGCGCACCACGTCCTCGACGAATTTCGGATTGTCGTAGGCGCGTTCGGTGACGAATTTTTCGTCCGGGCGCTTGAGCAGTCCGTACAGTTCGCACGACGCCTGACTCTCCACCAGTTGCACGAGTTCCTCGATCCAGACGAGGTTGTTGGTTCTGGCCGTGATGGTGACGTGGGAGCGTTGATTGTGCGCGCCGCGTTCGGAGATTTTCTTCGAGCAGGGGCACAGGCTGGTGACGGGCACCAGCACTTTCATGGTGAAACGGTATTTGCCGGCGTCGCAGATCTGCCCGGTGAACGTCACTTCATAATCAATCAGGCTTTGCACGCCCGAGACGGGCGCTTTCTTGTTGATGAAGTAAGGGAAGGTCATTTCGACCAGGCCGGTTTCCGCTTCCAGCCGCTTGACCATTTTGCGCACCATCGGTTCGAAATTCTCGACCGAGATCTCGCGCTCGTTGGTGTTGAGAAGCTCGACGAAGCGCGACATGTGCGTGCCCTTGAAATTGTGGGGCAGGCCGACGTACATGTTGAAAATGGCGATGGTGTGCTGCACGCCGCCGACCTTGTCCATCACCCTGACGGGATGGCGGATCGCCTTGACGCCGACCTTGTTGATCGCCAACTGGCGGGTGTCGGCGAAGCCCTGGACATCGGGTATGGCAACGGGATCGTTTGCTTGCATGTCGTTCTCTTTCTCTCTGTGTTCTCTGTTGGGGCCGTGTGTTCCGGCTTATCCTACCATTCATTACTTTGCTATTTCACTTCGCTATTACCCGCGTTACCTGCGCGGTGATGCCGTCGGCGTCGAGGCCGAGTTGCGCCAGCAGGGCGGCGGCGTCGCCATGCTCGGTGAAATGGTCGGGCAGGCCGAGCCGCAGCAGGCGGGCGGTCAGGCCCTGTTCTTCCAGCGAGCGCGCCACTTCCGAACCGGCGCCGCCGATGAGCGCGTTTTCCTCGATCGTCACCAGCAGATCGTGGCTGTCGGCGAGCGCCTTCACCAGCGCGTGGTCGAGCGGCTTGACGAAGCGCATGTTGGCGACGGTGGCATCCAGCCGTTCGCCCGCTTCGAGGGCCGGCGCCAGCATGCTGCCGAACGCCAGCAGGGCGACGCGCCGTCCCGAACGGCGGATCTCGCCCTTGCCGAGAGGCAGGGCGGTGAGCGCCGGCTGCGGCGTCACGCCGGGGCCGTGTCCGCGCGGATAGCGCACGGCGCTGGGGCCGTCGTGGCGCCAGGCGGTGGTCAGCATCTGCCGGCACTCATTCTCGTCGGACGGCGCCATCACCACCATATTCGGTATGCAGGCCAGATAGCTCAGATCGAAAGCGCCGTTGTGCGTGGCGCCGTCGGCGCCGACCAGTCCGCCGCGGTCGATGGCCAGCATGACGGGCAGATTCTGCAGGGCGATGTCGTGGATCAACTGGTCGTAGGCGCGCTGGAGAAAGGTCGAATAGATTGCCACCACCGGCCGCATGCCTTCGCAGGCGAGGCCGGCGGCGAACGTCAGCGCGTGCTGCTCGGCGATGCCGACGTCGTGAAAGCGTTGCGGATATGCCTCGGCGAAGCGCGCCATGCCGGAGCCTTCCTTCATGGCCGGCGTGATGGCGATCAGGCGCGCGTCCTGCGCCGCCATGTCGCACAGCCAGTCGCCGAAGACCTGCGTGTAGGTGAGGCGGCTGGCGCTCTGGCCCTGCTCGATGCCGTTCTGGCTGTCGAAGGTCGACACGCCGTGGTACAGCACCGGGTCGGCCTCGGCCAGCTTGTAGCCCTGGCCTTTGCGGGTGATGACGTGCAGGAATTGCGGGCCTTTCAGTTCGGCGATGTTCTTCAGCGTCGGCACCAGCGAATCGAGATCGTGGCCGTCGATGGGGCCGATGTAGTTGAAGCCGAACTCCTCGAACAGCGTGCCCGGCGTGAGCATGCCTTTCAGGTGTCCCTCGGTGCGCTTGGCGAATTCGAGCAGGGAAGGCGAGACGCCGAGCATTTTTTCCCCGGCGCGGCGGGCGGCGTTGAACGCATGGCCGGAGAACAGTCGCGCCAGATATTTGTTGAGCGCGCCCACCGGCGGCGAAATCGACATGTCGTTGTCGTTGAGGATGACGAGCAGGTCGGCGTCCGCGACGCCGGCGTTGTTGAGCGCCTCGAAGGCCATGCCGGCGGTCATGGCGCCGTCGCCGATGATGGCGACGACGTGCTTTTGTTCGCCGCGGTCGCGCGCGCCGATGGCCATGCCCAGCGCCGCCGAAATCGAGGTCGACGAATGACCGGCGCCGAAGGTGTCGAAGGGGCTTTCGTCGCGGCGCGGAAAGCCGGAGACGCCGTCCAGCATGCGCAGCTTCGCCATGCCGGCGCGCCGTCCGGTCAGCGCCTTGTGGGCGTAGGTTTGATGGCCGACATCCCACACCAGCCGGTCTTCCGGCGTGTTGAAAACGTAATGCAGCGCGATGGTCAGTTCCACCGTGCCGAGGTTGGACGAAAGATGGCCGCCGGTTTTCGATACCGACTCGATGAGGAACTCGCGCAATTCCTGCGCCAGTTGCGGCAGTTGCTTGCGGTCGAGCTGGCGCAGTTCGGCCGGGCTGGTGATGGTGTCGAGCAGGGGATGGGCGGACATGGCGCGCTGCGCTTGGTTTTCGTTGCAGGGATATTTCAGAATGTGCGGGTGACGATGAAATGGGCCAGTTCGTGCAGGCGGCGGCCGCGTTCGCCGAAAGTTTCGATCGCCGCGCGCGCTTCGCCGCGCAGGCTGTCCGCCATCTCCCGCGCCGCAGCGAGGCCGATGGCGCTGACGTAGGTGGCTTTGCCCTGGGCGGCATCCTTGCCGGCGGTTTTTCCCAGCGTGACGGTGCTGGCTTCGGCGTCGAGAATATCGTCGACGACCTGAAACAGCAGGCCGACGCGCCGGGCGAAATCATCGAGGCGCGCCATTTCGGCGTCCGGCAGCGGCGCGCCGCATTGCGCGCCGAGCAGGATCGCGGCGCGGATCAGCGCGCCGGTCTTGTGCGCGTGCATGCGTTCCAGTTCGGCGCGGCTCAACTGCTGGCCGGTGCCTTCGATGTCGATCATCTGGCCGCCGGCCATGCCGCGCGAGCCGGCCGCCTGCGCCAGCAGGCGCAGCATCTCAAGCTGGCGGCGCGGATCGTCGGCCAGCGCGTGTTCGGCGAGCAGCAGAAAGGCTTGCGACTGAAGCGCGTCGCCGACCAGCAGGGCGGCGGCTTCGCCGTATTCGACATGGCAGGTCGGCTTGCCACGGCGCAGGACATCGTTGTCCATGCAGGGCAGATCGTCGTGCGCGAGCGAATAGGCGTGGATCATTTCCACCGCGCAGCCGGCGATGTCGAGCCGCGCCGGATCGGCGCCGGCCAGTTCACCGGCGGCGTGACAGAGCAGCGGGCGCACACGCTTGCCGCCGCCGAGGGTGGCGTAGCGCATGGCCTGATGCAGGCGTTGCGGGGCGGTTGCGGCGGGCGGCAGCAGGGCGTCGAGCGCGCGCTCGGTGCGCTCCTGCACGGCGGCCATCCAGCTTTGAAAATTCATGGAAGACGCTTATTCCGGCGCGCGCGGCAGGTCGCGCAATTCATCCGCTTCCAGCACCTGAATCTTTTGTTCGGCGGCGGCGAGCGCGTTCTGGCAGTGCTTGAGCAGCGCCGCGCCGCGCTGGTAGGCGGCGAGCGATTCCTCCAGGCTGAGCCGGCCCGATTCCATGCCCTGCACGATGGATTCCAGTTCCGCCAGCGCGGTCTCGAAAGAACGCGGCGGCTTGTCTTTGGCGGCTTGGCTCATGATCTTGGGAGTGTTTCGGGGCTGATGCAGTCCCAATCATAGCGTATTGTCCGTCACGGAGCACGTAGCGCATGCGCGGGCCGGGCAGGATTGCTATAGTGCGAACGGACTCAAAACAACGAAAGGAAGCGCGCCATGATCGTCACCGATCACAAGGACAATCTGGTCACCGTCACCGTGTATGGCGAACTGACCCTGAGCGATTACAAGGAATTCGAGGCGCTGGTCAATGACAAGGTCAAGTCCGGCGGGACGGTGAACCTGCTGTGCGATCTGCGCCAGATGGCCGCGTTCACGCTCGACGTGGCGTGGGAGGACATCAAGTTCGAGCGCGCCCACAGTCACGACTTCGGCAAGATCGCCGTGCTGACCGATTCACAATGGGTCACCTGGAGCGCCTGGCTGTCGCAAGCCTTCGTCGATGCCGACCTGCGGGTTTTCCGCGACGAGCAGGAAGCGCGCGACTGGCTCTCTTCTGCGCTCGAGCGCTTCACCACCCTGATCGACGCCGCCGATCTGGCGCGTCACTTGCAGGACGCGGATTGGCGCGTCTTCGACTGCTCCTTCGATCTCGCGCACCCGCATGCCGGCGAACTGGCTTACCGTGAAGCGCACATTCCCGGCGCGGTGTATGCCCACCTCGAACGCGATCTCGCCGCGCCGGCCGGCGGCGGTAGGGGCCGCCATCCGCTGCCCGATCCGGCGCGCCTTGCCGCCTGGCTGGGCGAGGCGGGCGTCGGCAACGGCACGCAAGTGGTGGTCTACGACGACGCCGGCGGCACTTATGCCGGACGGATGTGGTGGCT
This sequence comes from Zoogloeaceae bacterium, assembly GCA_031277315.1. Taxonomy (GTDB): domain Bacteria; phylum Pseudomonadota; class Gammaproteobacteria; order Burkholderiales; family Rhodocyclaceae; genus Desulfobacillus. The sequence goes on from JAITMP010000002.1 coordinate 10,969, forward strand.
GCTGCGCTGGCTCGGCCACGATGCCGTGGCCCTGCTCGACGGCGGCGTCGGCGCCTGGGAAGCCGCCGGCGGCGCGCTCACCGACGCCCCCTCGCGTCCGCCCCGCGCCGTCTTCACGCCGCATGTGCGGACGGACATGACGGTCGACGTCGGCTTCGTCCAGACCCGGTTGGCAGAGGGCGGCATCCGGCTGCTGGATGCGCGCAACGCGCAACGCTTTCGCGGCGAAAACGAAACGCAGGACCCGGTCGGCGGCCACATTCCCGGCGCCATCAACCGCTTCTTCAAGGACAACCTGCTCCCCGACGGACGCTTCAAATCCGCCGCCGCGCTGCGCACCGAATACGCGGCGCTGCTGGACGGGCGCGGCGCGGCGCAGGTCGTGAACTCCTGCGGCTCCGGCGTCACCGCCTGCCATAACCTGCTGGCAATGGAAATCGCCGGCCTTCCCGGCTCACGGCTGTATCCCGGCTCCTGGAGCGAATGGTGCGCCGATCCGGCGCGGCCAATCGCCACCACCGGCCCCTGATTTCCGTTAGCCGCGCGAAACAAAAATAGTGACGTAGGCTGGGATGGAACGAAGTGGAATCCCAGCTTCGGCATGCCGGGTTTCGCTGCGCTCAACCCAGCCTGCTCGTTGTCATTCTGAGCGCCCAGGCGACGTGTTCGCGCACGAGGGCGGAGGGGTGGTCGCGGCGGGCGGCGAGGGCGGCGATGATCGCGGGGGATGGCGGCGCGTTGCCGAGGCCGACGGCAAGGTTGCGCAGCCAGCGTTCATGGCCGATGCGGCGGATGGCGCTGCCGGCGAGGCGGGCGTTGAATTCGTCTTCCGTCCAGGCGAATAGCGCGGCGAGGCTGGCCTCGTCGAGGCCCTGGCGGACGGCGAAATCGACTTCCGCCGAGGGGCGCGCGAAGCGGTTCCAGGGGCAGACAAGCTGGCAGTCGTCGCAGCCGTAGACGCGGTTGCCGATGAGCGGGCGCAGGGGTTCGGGAATCGGCCCTTTCAATTCGATGGTGAGATAGGAGATGCAGCGTCGCGCGTCGACGGTGTACGGCGCGACGATGGCCCGCGTCGGGCAGCCGTCGAGACAGGCGCGGCAGGCGCCGCAGTGCTCTGCCTGCGGGCCGTCCGCCGGCAGCGGCAGATCGGTGTAAATCTCGCCGAGAAAGAAATACGAGCCGGCTGCGCGCGTCAGCAGCAGGGAGTGCTTGCCGCGCCAGCCCAGCCCGCCCAGCGCGGCCAGTGCGACTTCCAGCACCGGCGCGGAGTCGGTGAATACGCGATGGCCAAAAGCGCCGATTTCGGCGGCGATGCGGTCGGCGAGTTTTTGCAGCCGCGCCCGCAGCAGCTTGTGGTAATCGCGGCCAAGCGCGTAGCGGGAGATGGCGGCGCGGCGGCCATCGGCGAGCGCCGCCGTCATCGGGGCCATGCGCGGCGGCAGATAGTCGATGCGTGCCGTGATGACGCTGAGGGTGCCGGGTATCAGTTCGGCCGGGCGCGCGCGTTTCATGCCGTGGCTTGCCATATAATCCATTTCGCCATGAAAGCCGGCGGCGAGCCAGGCGCGCAGTTCCGCTTCCGCCGCGTCAAGTGTATTGAGATCTATACCGGCAATGCCGATGGCATTGAAGCCGAGTTCCCGTCCCCACTGCCTGATGCGGGCAGCGAGTTCAATTCCGTCGATGGAGCGCGTGTCGTGCATGCCGAGGATCATAGCCTGTCTTTGAATTTGCCCGATGAGGCGGCGACGCTGGCGCTGGGCGGCGCGCTGGCGCGGGCGCTGTCTCCAGGGCAAGTGATTCACCTCGAAGGCGATCTGGGCAGCGGCAAGACGACGCTGACGCGGGGAGTGTTGCGCGGCCTCGGTTATGCGGGGAATGTGAAAAGCCCGACCTTCACACTCGTTGAACTTTATGTGATTTCTGGGTTAAACTTCCATCACTTTGATTTTTATAGGTTCAGCCAGCCAGAGGAATATCTCGATGCAGGTCTGGACGAATACTTCCAAGGCGAGGCGGTGTGCTTCGTCGAATGGCCCGACAAAGCCGGGGATCACCTTGCCCCGGCTGATCTGCGCATCACCCTGTTGTTCACTGATTCCGCCGGAGAGAACCGGCGGGCCGTTTTCTTTCCACTCACCGACGCGGGGCGGGCATGTTTGAATCGGCTCCGCGCTTGTTTGCGCGATTTCCCGCCTGCATCGACCGCCGCGAATTCCTGAAATACGCCGGCGCGACGCTGACCCTGCTGGTCAGCCCGGTCGGGCGGGCGGCGACCGACATTCTCGCCGTGCGCGTCTGGCCGGCGCGCGACTACACGCGGGTGACGCTGGAATACCGCGAGCCGATCGCCTTCACGCACCAGATCGTGAAAAATCCCGAGCGGCTGGTGGTCGATCTCGAAGGCGTCGAATTCAACAGCGTGCTGCAAAGTTTGCCGGGCAAGATTTCCGAGGCCGATCCCTACATCAAGCTGATCCGCGCCGGGCGCAACCGGCCCGGCGTGGTGCGTCTGGTGATCGAGTTGAAGGCCGAAGTGCAGCCGCAGGTATTCATGCTCAAGCCGGTGGGCGGATACGGGCACCGGCTGGTGCTCGACCTGTATCCGACCGTGGCCGAAGATCCGTTGCTGGCGCTGCTGCAACAGCTTGAGACGCAGCCGAATGAGCAACCCGCGAGCGGACAGCAAGCGGGTAAGCCGTCCGAGGGCAAGCCGTCCGGGGGCGGGCCGCAAAGCGAGGGCGCGCGCCAGAAGCCGCCGGAGATTGCGCGCATGGTCACCATCGTCCTCGACCCCGGTCACGGCGGCGAGGATCCGGGCGCCATCGGCCGCCGCGGCAGCTACGAGAAAAACGTCACGCTGCAAGTGGCGCGGCGCTTGAAGGCGAAGATCGACGCCGAGCCGGGCAAGCGTTCCATGCTGACGCGCGACGGCGATTTCTTCATCCCGCTCGCCCAGCGCGTGCAGAAAGCGCGCCGCGTGCAGGCCGATCTGTTCGTCTCCGTGCACGCCGACGCCTTCATCAAGCCGACCGCGCGCGGCTCCTCGGTGTTCGTGCTGTCGGAGAACGGCGCTTCCAGCACGGCGGCGCGCTGGCTGGCGCAGCGCGAGAACGCCGCCGACCTCATCGGCGGCGTCAATCTCGACGTGAAGGATCCGCATCTGGCGCGCACGCTGCTCGATCTTTCGCAGACCGCCACACTCAACGACAGTCTCAAGCTCGGCAGGGCCGTGCTGGGCGAACTGGGCGGCGTGAACGCCCTGCACAAGGGGCAAGTCGAGCAAGCCGGTTTCGCCGTGCTGAAAGCGCCGGATATTCCGTCCATCCTCATCGAGACTGCCTTCATCAGCAACCCGGACGAAGAACGGCGGCTGAACGATGAGGCGTATCAGGAAAAAATGGCCGCCGCCATCCTGCGCGGCATCAACGGCTATCTGGCGAAGAACCCGCCGCTGGCGAAATCCGGGCTGGTGCGCCTGGATTGACAGGCTCAAAGTTGGCGCGTCCGGACTGATATAATCCGCCATTCTCCGGCAATCGCTTTGCATTAGCTTTGCATTACTCAACCACTGTGCAGGTCTTCAGAGGCATTCCCGCTCGCGCATCGCATTCGACGGTGCTCACCATCGGCAATTTCGATGGCGTGCACCGCGGTCATCGCGCCTTGCTGGCGCGGCTGACCGGGCTGGCGAAGCAGGCCGGCCTGCCGGCGGCGGTGATGACCTTCGAGCCGAATCCGCGTGAATTTTTCGCGCCGCAACTGGCACCGGCGCGCCTGACCAGCCTGCGCGAAAAGCTGCAACTGCTGGCCGAGTGCGGCGTCGATCAAGTCTACGTGTGCGCCTTCAACGCGCGCTTCGCGGCGCTGACCGCCGATGAATTCGTCGAGCGCATCGTGCGCGGATTGGGCGTGCGTCATCTGATGATCGGCGACGATTTCCGTTTCGGCAAGGGACGCGCCGGAGATTTCGCCCTGCTGGCGCGGGCCGGCAAGGAATACGGTTTCGGCGTCGAAGCGATGGACACGCTGGTGCACGAAGGCGAGCGCGTGTCCAGTTCGGCGGTGCGCGAGGCGCTCGACGCGGGCGATCTGGAACACGCCGCGAGACTGCTCGGACGCCCTTACTGCATCGCCGGCCGCGTCGTGCATGGCGAGAAGCTGGGCCGCAAGCTCGGCTACGCCACCGCCAACATCCAGTTGAAACGCCTGAAAGCGCCGCTCTCCGGCGTCTTCGTCGTGACGGTGGACGGCATCGGCGGGCGTCCGCTGGAAGGCGTCGCCAGTCTCGGCGTGCGGCCTACGGTGAGCGCCGGCGACAAGCTGACGCTGGAAGCGAGCATTTTCGACTATGAAGGCGATTTGTATTACGCGCATCTGCGGGTGAACTTTCTGCACAAGCTGCGCGACGAAGTGAAATTCGATTCGCTCGATGCGCTGGTGGCGCAGATCGGACGCGATGTGGACGCGGCCAGGGGCTATTTCGCTGCCGCCTAGTGTGGCGATATGGCGCGGGCGATATGGTGCGGCGAATATGGCGCGCGGGCGATAAAAGGAACAACGATGGCGGATTACCGGAAAACACTCAACCTGCCCGACACGCCTTTCCCGATGAAGGGCGATCTTGCCAGGCGCGAGCCGCAATGGGTGGCCGGCTGGCAAGGCCGCAAGCTGTACCAGAAGATTCGTGAGGCCGCCGCCGGACGGCCGCGCTTCATCCTCCACGACGGCCCGCCGTATGCCAACGGCGATATTCATATCGGCCATGCCGTCAACAAGATTCTCAAGGACATCATCCTGCGCTCGAAAACGCTGGCCGGTTTCGACGCGCCTTATGTGCCGGGCTGGGATTGTCATGGCCTGCCGATCGAGCACCAGATCGAAAAAAAGCACGGCAAGCATCTGCCGGCCGACGAGGCGCGCGCGCTGTGCCGCGCTTTTGCGGCGGAGCAGGTCGAGCGGCAGAAGCGGGACTTCATCCGCCTCGGCGTGCTGGGCGATTGGGACGATCCCTATCTCACGATGGCTTACCGCAACGAGGCCGACGAGATTCGCGCCCTCGGCGAAGTGCATGCGCGCGGCTTTCTGTTCAAGGGCCTGAAGCCGGTGAACTGGTGTTTCGATTGCGGCTCGGCGCTGGCCGAAGCCGAAGTGGAATATCAGGACAAAGCCTCGCCCGCCATCGACGTCGCCTTTCCGCTCGACGCCGCCGAGCGCGGCCGCGTGGCGCATGTCTTCGGTCTTGACGCGCTGCCGGACGGCCCCTGCCACGCCGTGATCTGGACCACGACGCCCTGGACGATTCCGGCCAATCAGGCGCTCAACATGCATCCTGAATTCACCTACGAACTGGTGCAGACCGCGCGCGGCATGCTGGTGCTGGCCGCCGAATTGCGCGCCCAGGCGCTGGCGCGCTACGGGCTGGAGGGGCGCGCGCTCGGCGCCTGTCAGGGCGCGGCGCTGGCGCAGGTGACATTCCGTCATCCTTTCTACGACCGCCCCGCGCCGGTGTATCTCGGCGATTACGTCACGCTGGACACCGGCACCGGCATCGTGCACAGCGCGCCGGCTTACGGTCTGGAAGACTTTGAATCCTGCAAGCGTTACGGCATGCGCAACGAGGAAATTCTCACGCCGGTGCAGGGCGATGGCCGCTTCGCCGACACGCTGCCGTTCTTTGGCGGCATGAATGTCTGGAAAGCCGCCACGGCCATCATCGAGAAGCTGCGCGAAACCGGCTGCCTGCTCGCCGCGAACACCATCACCCACAGTTACATGCACTGCTGGCGTCACAAGACGCCGATCATCTACCGCGCCACCAGCCAGTGGTTCATCGGCATGGACCGCCCGCCGCATGCCGGACGCACTCTGCGCGAGACGGCGCTGGCGGCGGTGGAGGCGACGCGATTTTTTCCCGACTGGGGTCAGGCGCGGCTGCACGCCATGATCGCCAACCGCCCCGACTGGTGCGTTTCGCGCCAGCGCAACTGGGGCGTGCCGATTCCCTTCTTCCTGCACAAGGAGACGGGCGAGTTGCATCCGCGCACGCCGGAACTGCTGGAACAGGTGGCGCGGCGCGTCGAGCGCGAAGGCATCGACGCCTGGTTCAAGCTCGACGCGGCGGAACTGCTCGGCCCCGAGGCGGCGCAGTACGGCAAGATGCGCGACACGCTCGATGTCTGGTTCGATTCCGGCGCCACGCACTGGACGGTGCTGCGCGGCAGCCATGCCGCCGCGAGCCGCTGGCCCGCCGATCTGTATCTGGAAGGTTCGGATCAGCATCGCGGCTGGTTTCACTCTTCGCTCCTCACCGCCTGCGCGCTCGATGGCCGCGCGCCCTACGACGGCCTGCTCACGCACGGCTTCGTCGTCGATGGGCAGGGCCACAAGATGTCGAAGTCGAAGGGCAACGTCATCGCGCCGCAGAAAGTGTCCGACACGCTGGGCGCGGAAATCCTGCGGCTGTGGGTGGCGGCGACCGACTACTCGGGCGAGTTGTCGATCTCCGACGAGATTCTCAAGCGCGTCGTGGAGAGTTATCGCCGCATCCGCAACACCCTGCGCTTCCTGCTTGCCAACACGGCTGATTTCGATCCGGCGCGGGACATGCTGCCGGTGGCCGACTGGCTGGAGATCGACCGCTACGCGCTGGCGCTGACGCGGCGCTTGCAGGCGCAGGTGACGGCGGATTACGAACGCTACGAATTCCACCGCGTCGCGCAAGCCCTGCAAGCCTTCTGCTCGGAGGAACTCGGCGCGTTCTATCTCGACATCCTCAAGGACCGGCTGTACACCACCGGCGTCGCCTCGAAGCCGCGCCGCGCCGCGCAAAGCGCGCTGTGGCACATCGTGCAGGCGCTGATCCGGCTGATGGCGCCGGTGCTCTCGTTTACCGCCGAGGAAATCTGGCAGGTGTTGACGAAGAATCCCGATGACAGCGTGATGCTGACGACTTGGCATGCCCTGCCGGAACAGGCCGGAGAGCCGGCCTTGCTGGCGCGCTGGCAGCAGATCCGCGAGGTGCGCGCCGATGTCTCGAAAGTGCTGGAAGCCTTGCGCGTCGCCGGACAGATCGGCTCCAGCCTGCAAGCCGAGGTCGACATCCGCGCCAGCGGCGACAAGCACAGCGTGCTGGCTTCGCTCGGCGACGATTTGCGTCTGGTGCTGATCTGCTCGAAGGCGACCGTAACCGAAGTCGGCGACGCGGCCGGCGAGGGCGTCACCGCCGCGCCCAGCCCGCATGCCAAGTGCCCGCGCTGCTGGCACTGGCGCGCCGACATCGGCGTCAACGCCGCCCATCCCGAACTGTGCGGGCGCTGCGACGCCAACCTGCACGGCGCCGGCGAGCCGCGCGCGCATGCCTAGGTTCGCCGTCTGGCTCGGGCTGGCCGGCCTCGTCGTCGTTCTCGACCAGTTGACGAAACACTGGCTCGTCTCCGCGCTCGCGCTGGGCGAACGCATTGAACTGACTTCCTTCCTGAATCTGGTGTTCGTCTACAACCCCGGCGCGGCTTTCAGCTTTCTCTCCGACGCCGGCGGCTGGCAGCGCTGGTTTTTCGTCGCGCTGGCGCTGCTTGTATCGGTCTGGCTGGTCTGGCTGATCCGCCGCCACGCCGCCGAACGCCTGCCGCCGCTGGCTGCCGCCCTGATTCTCGGCGGCGCGCTGGGCAATGTCATTGACCGCATCCGCTACGGCGCGGTGGTCGATTTCGTCGACGCGCATGCCGCCGGCTGGCATTTCCCGGCCTTCAACGTCGCCGACGCGGCGATCTCGGTCGGCGCCGCGCTGCTCATCTGGCAGCAGGTGTTTTGTGCCGCCGGCAAGGAAGACACAAGGAAGACACATGAACGCGCGCGTTGAGGCCGGCAGCCTGCTCACCCTGCATTACCGTCTCGCGCTGGCCGACGACACCGAGCTTGTCAGCACCTTCGGCGGCAAGCCGGCGACGCTGCAAATGGGCAGCGGCGAACTGGCGCCGGTGCTGGAGCGGTGCCTGATTGATCTGCCGCTCGGCGAGCGCACGGTGTTCCTGCTCGAACCGGAACAGGCGTTCGGCCCGCGCGATCCGCAACTCATGCAGCGTTTCGCCCGCAGCGAATTGCCGCATGCGGACGATCTGCGAGAGATGGCGCTGATCGAATTCCAGGTTCCCGGCGGCGGCGCTTGCGCCGGACTCGTGCGCGAACTGACGGAGGAGGACGCCCTGATTGATTTCAACCATCCGCTGGCGGGCAAGGCGATCCGTTTCGAGGTCGATGTGATCGGCATACTGTGATGGACATCCTGCTCGCCAATCCGCGCGGCTTTTGCGCCGGCGTCGAACGCGCCATCGAGATCGTCGAGCGGGCGCTGGAAATGCATGGCGCGCCGATTTACGTCCGCCACGAAGTCGTGCACAACAAATTCGTCGTCGACGGCCTGCGCGCCAAGGGCGCGGTGTTCGTCGAGGAACTCGACGAAGTGCCGGACGGCGCGACGGTGATTTTCAGCGCCCACGGCGTCTCGCAGGCGGTGCGCGAGGAGGCGGCGCGGCGCGGCCTGCGCGTCTTCGACGCCACCTGCCCGCTGGTAACCAAGGTGCATGGCGAAGTCAAGCGCATGCACGACGGCGGCCATGAGATCGTCATGATCGGCCATCGCGGCCATCCCGAAGTGGAAGGCACGATGGGGCAGACCGATGGCGATGTGTATCTGGTTTCAAACGTCGCCGACGTGGCGAATCTGCGCGTGAAGGATGAAAACCGGCTCGTCTACGTCACCCAGACCACGCTCTCGGTCGACGACGCCCGCGCCATCGTGCATGCGCTGGAAGCGCGTTTTCCGCGCATCACCGGGCCGAGGCGGGACGACATCTGCTACGCCACGCAGAACCGCCAGGACGCGGTGAAGCGGATGGCCGAACGCTGCGATCTGGTGATCGTCGTCGGCTCGCCCAACAGCTCGAACTCCAACCGCCTGCGCGAAGTGGCGTCGAACCGCGGCGTCGCCGCCTATCTGGTCGATGGCGCCGCCGAAATACAGCCTGAATGGCTGGCCGGCAAGCGCAGCATCGGCGTCACCGCCGGCGCCTCCGCGCCCGAAATCCTCGTTCGGCAAGTCATCCGGCGCATGCAGGAACTCGGCGCCGGCGAAGTCCTGCAACTCGAAGGCAATCCCGAAAACATCGTCTTCTCCCTGCCAAGGGAATTGCAGAAAAACTGATTTCCCTTTTACCCGCCGCCCTCCGCCTGGGCGGGGAGGGCGGCGGAGATGATCCTGCAATCGAATCAGGCAGTCTCGTGACGAACGGCTACGGAATCAGTTCCCGCCAAATTACCCGTTTCCCGGTGAAGCTGGGAAGGGGCTTGAAGCTGACGCCTTCTTCGATGCTGCGCTTGCCGCTTGCATCGGTGACGATGAGGCGGGCCTTGCCGTCGATGTAGATGACGTTCAGGCCGACGATCGGCGAGTCATATCGCGTGCCTACCCGAAGCGTGGTCGCGTCGACCGGCAGGCCCGTCTCGTAGTCCAGGTAATTGTTCCAGCTATATCCGCCCGGCAGGCAGGGCGAGACGGACGGAACGGTGGTCGGGATGATCAGCGTTCCCTGAATGAGGATGCCATCGACGTTTGCGCGCTCCCCCGCATCGGGGAAGTCAACATACCAGCCGGGATCTGTCTTGAAGCTGAAAGATACGGTAGACGTGGCGCCCGTGCGGGTGTTGCCTGCGTTTGTGATGATGCGCTGCGTGAACGTGTTGCGGGGATTGCTTAGCGTCGCGATGTTGTCGTCATCCTTGATGGCATAGAGGGACTGGGCTTGCGTATTAGCAAGATCCGACACTTCGAGATACTTGCCGGTGGCGACGAAAACAATGCGCTTTTGGGCACTCAAGCCGAGGATGGGGGTCGTCGTCACGGGCTGGGCGTTTCCGCTGCCGTCCTTCAGTTCGGCGAGCCTGAAGGCGGCGCCATTATTGACATCGAAGCGCCAGACGTTGCCGAGCAGATCGCCGCCGTAGGTATATCCGGCCGTGTTGCTCATGCCGTTGCCGGCTTGGCCGTCATTCCAGGCCTGGATGTGGGCAAGGCCGCTTGGCGTGCCGATATTGCCGACGCCAGTGCCGATCTTGCTCAGGATTGCCCCGGTGCCCGCGTCCAGCACATAGAGATAGCCTCCGCCGTTGCCGGGGTCAGTATTGTTGTAACCCGAGGTAACCAGGACCACCCATTTGTTGTCGCTGGCTCTGCGGGTGATGAGCGGGTTGCCGTAGCCGTAGCCGACATCCGTGTCCACCTTGATGGTTCCGCCGGCTGTTCCCTCCGCCCTGAGTTCCCACAGCAGCGCCGGATTGGCGGGATTGGTGATGTCGAGCGCGAAGTAGCCGCGTCCGCCGCCGCGCAAGCCGGCGACGAGGATGGTTTTCCAGACTGCCGCGCCATTATCGCCGCAGTTCGCCACACAGATATCCGAGATGGTTGGATCGCCGTTGACGAAGTTGGTGTGCTTGAGCGCGTATTGCGTATCCGCCAGCACCCACAGCTTGGGGACGACCATGCCCGGAATATAGGCCCAGCTTTCCGCTCCGGTATTGGCATTGAAGGCGTGCAGCATGCCGTCGTTGGCGCCGACGTAGACCATGCCGGCGCGGCTGGCGTTCGCGGTTTTGAAATTGCCATAGCCGGGATACGGGTAGCTGAAAACCGGTCCCGCGATGAACGCCGGTTTGGATTCGGTGATGTCGCCGAGCACGGTGCCGCGCGCGCGGAAGAGCCGGTTCGCGTCCGGGTTGGCGTTGCTATCCTCGTAACCGTGTTGTCCGCGCAGGAAATTGAGCAGGTTCACGCCGGTGGCCGCCGTTTGTTGTGAGCCGGAGAGCGAAGACCACTGCGTGAGGCCGCTGATCAGCGGCGGCGAGAAATAAGCCGGATTGGCCGCCGCGTAGGCGGCGTTGAACGGGGTCAGCCCCGTCGGATCGGCGGTGTAGATCGTCCGCGTGTCGCTGTTCGCCGCGACCCTGTTTTTCATGGTTCCGATGCAGGCGCTGGTGTCTTCCGCGCACCAGGCGATATTGTTGCTCAGGGCGCCGGTCGCGGGGTTGATGGTGTCGGCTTCCAGATTGCCTTCCCAACTGACGGAGGTGTAGCTGGAAAGATAGGCGTAGTTGTTGCCGGCGACGGGGTTCATGTTGCTGACGCCGATCGCGGCGCCGGCGCCGCGGCGCTGATTGATACTGACGAGGGCGCTGGAGAGACCGGCGGCCAGGTCGGCCGGGTTGGTGGCGGCGAAATATTGGCCGCGCCCGTTGACGGCGGCATGCCAGAGGTCATCGATGTTCTCGGGCTGGTCGGCGGCAGGGATGGGCCAGTTGCAGGCGGCGTTGTTGGTGCCCCATGGGCAAATCGGCGGCACGGCGTTGTGGTGCGCCAAAGTGCCGTTCTTGACCGCGCTGAAATCCTCGTTGTCTGGACAGGTGTCGCTCATGTAGCAGGGCGCGTAAAGCATTCTGCCGGGCGCGCCCAGGCCGAGCGTGAAGGTGGTCATGTGCTGCTTGTTGTTGCCGTCGAGCGCGCTGGTGAAGACGTTGTCTGTGCAGCGGTCATCGTTTGGGGCGCAGCTGTTGCGCAAGTCGGTGTTGTAGTAGTACAGGGCGACGTCCGCCAGACTCGCATTCGTTCTCGAGCCGCCCGTGCTTGTCGCGACGGTCGTCTCCACTTGTTTGTTGCCCGCGACGCTCGGGTTCGGGGTGGGGATCGTGGCCAGGCAGGCGGTGTTGTTGGCCAGGCATGCGTCGTAAGTGGCCGCGCCGTTATTCGACCAGTTCCCCGGGTTGCAGTTCTCGTTGCCGGTCGGAACTCCGTTTACGGTGACAGTGCATGTGCCTTTCTGGGGTTGCGTCGCGAGCCGGCGCTCGTTGCCGGCGCAGCCGGTGGTGCAAGAGTATTGGTTGCGCGCGTAGGAGAGCGTAACAGTGGTTTGCTGGAGCGTGGCGCCGTCATACCTTGGCCGTGGTTCCGTGGCGTCCTGGTTGTCAGTGGTGGGGAATGCGCTGCCGTCGATGCGCAGGGGGCCGTCGCCGTTCCAGTAGCCGTCGGTGGACAGCAGGGTGAAGTTCTGCTGGCAGGAATACTGGATGGGGTCGCTGTTGCCCAGTTTCCCGGCGTAATACCGCCCGGCATTCGACAACGCTCGAAGCAGAGGCGTGCCGCCAGTGCTGTAGGTTGTCGCGTAGAGGCCCTGATACCAGCTTTCTTTCTGCGCGCTGTTGAATGTGTTGTTGCCGAGTAATGGCGCGTTGCTGGCGTTGATGCGCATCAGGCCGACGCGGTAGCTCTCGCCGATCGGGGCGAAGGCGTGGCCGGTGGCGGTCTTCATCATCAGCATGCGGGTGCGGTAAAAGCTGTACCAGTTGGCGAAGTTCGTCAGCTTGGCCGCGTTGTTGTCGGGAAAGACGTCGGTCGTGAACGTCATGCCGCCGGTCTTCGTGATGACCGGGGTGTGGTCGGTGGCCGTGGCCGGCCCGTAGATGGTGACCGTGCTGGCCGTGACGTTGGCGCTATAGCCGGTGGTGCCGCTTTTGCTGTTGATGCTTGCTGCGATATTGGAGGCTATCGTGGCGGTGCTGTTGCTGTTGGATGTTGCGTTTTGCATCAATTCGAAGCCATTGACGGTGATGCTGTCGACCTTGCTGTTGCCGTTGCCGCCCACCACGATGACGGTGCTGATCGTCGATGCCAGACGCCGCTTGGCGAAGACGGCGTTGCCGGGGGCGCTGCCGACGTTGCTGAAGCATTCCTTGTAGAAATCGGAATTGGTGTCGAGGTAGGTTTTTCTTGTTTGCGTGCCGCTGTAAATGTAGTAATACGCGCCGCCTACCCCCAGCGATACTCGCGTGTACGGGTTGTAGGTCGAGTAATCGGCGTTTCCGGACTCGGGGACGAAGCGGTTGACCACAAATTCGCTGTTGAGGTTGCGGGCTGGGGTTGTGCTGGTGAATCCGTCATCCCTTGCCGCAGTGAATTGGGCGCTGGGGTAAGCCGTGCCGTCGGCTTTGGCCGGGGGGGCATAGGTGATGTTCGGGTCGTAGTACACGCCGTTGCACTGGCTGCTCACATAGCCGTATTTGTGTGTGGCGGCGGTGCCGAGAAAATTGACGACGGTATCGGGCATGAATGTCCAAACCATGCTGCCCGAATCGTCGAGCACGAACAGAAGATTCGGCTTGACCTCGGTGGCGGTGGAGGTCGTCAGCGGCACGTTGGCCAGATCAATGGATGCGGCCGACGCCGCCGTCGGCAGGAAAAGCGCGGCGGCGAAGATGGCGGCGAGGCGGGTGGCAAGGCGGGTAGCGAAGCGGGCAGCGAAGCGGCGGCCTGCCGCGGGCGCGATGCGTGGGGCGTGTTTCATGATGGGTGCCCTTTCTTAATAGACGAATGCTTGTACGTAACTGACGGTGTTCTTCGGCCCCGTCACTCTGGACGTGATGCGAATCAGCGGCGTCTGGCCCGTAGTGGGGCAGCCGGGGCCGGCGCAGACATCTTCCAGAAGCGGGATATGCTGGCCGTTGTTGTCGGTCAGTCCTCCGGCAAACAGGCAGCCGGCGGTTACGATTGTTTTGTTCGGGTCCCGGCACAGGCGCTGGATGATGTAGCGCGTGGTGTTGCCGGTGGCGGCGTCGGTGCCGACGAAGACGCTCTTGCTGTCATTGGCCCAGTTCGCGTCGCTAAACAGATCGATGTAGGCAGGGTCGGCGGGGTCGTCATGGACGCTTGAATAATAGCTTTCGCTGTTGGCGGTCAGATGATCCTGATTCAAGGTGTGCTGCGGATCGGTGAAGATGTCTCTCGTCTCGCCGTCTCTTTTCTGCGCCAGCCAGGTGATGGCGGCTTCAATGCCGGCGTCGCCGGCGCTCGTCGCCGCCTGTTTGAAAGCGAGGTTGCCGGCAACCATGGTGCTGGTGTCGACGCTGCGGATCAGCGCGGCGGCGGCCAGCGACAGAACGAGCAGCGCGATCAGGGCGAAAAAGAGAACAAGCCCCTGCTGCCTCTGTGCGGACGGCAGGGCGGGGCGAATGAGAGTGGTCGTCATAGCGTCTCCTTCGACCAGATGACGTTGCGCAGGGGAAAGATGGTTTCGAAGACCCGGTAGCGGTAACGCTGCCAGTCGGCGCCGCCCAGACTGACCGTTGGCGCGGGAGAGGTTGCGTCTCCGGCCCAGGCGCACAGCCCGGTTGGCGCGGCAGCCGTTAGGGAACTGCATGCGGTGGTGACATCTTGCGGGTCGATCTTGTCGTTGCGGGCGATGACGGCCAGGCGGACTGCCTTGATCCGGTTGCGATCGGCAAGACTTGGGGCATTCCAGGGGGCCGCCGATGCGTTTACCCATTGGGTGATCTGATTGGAGGTGGCTATGGCGGAAATTCCGTACTGCGCCTGGAGGCTGACGATGCCGGACAGTATCGGCGTATCGCTTGTTTGCGGAGCGCCGCCCTCGATCCGCTCGTCCTTGCGCCACAGATTGCCGTCCTGGACGGAATAAGTGATCTGGTGCCAGCTTCTGATGCAGGCGAGATTGGCGCCCGGCAGGGCGGGGGTGGCGTCATCCAGTTGAAGCGCCGTGAAGCTGACGGCGTTGACGCCAAGGTCGCCGGGCCCTGTTACCGTCCTCAGATAACAACTGGTTCCGTTGACGATGAGCGCGATGTCATTGGGTTGGCAGGCCAGATTGTTTGCGACGGTTGCGTCGCCGCTGCCGGTTGGCGGATCGGTAATTTTCGTAAACGCCCCCCCTGTCGCCGACACGCCATAACGGACGACAAGGGTGTCGCTGCCGCCGGCAGCGCCATCGGTGATAAGAGCCGGCGCGATCTCCGCCATGGTGGCGATGCCGCTGTCGAGGGATGTGCATTCGAGCGGGGAATCAACGTCGGGCAGCAGGGCAAACCCGGCCATCTGCATGTCGCGGCCGACGGTGTAAAGGGCGATGCCGCCGTTGGTCTGGGCGTCGGCATTGCCGATTGTGGCACTGCCTCTCGTCTCGAAGATGCTCATCGTTTGGGTGATGATGAGAGTCAGAAACAACCCGATCGCCATGCCGACCATGAGTTCGACCAGGGTGAAGCCGGTTTGCCCGGGATAGTCTGGATGCATGTTTCAGCCTCCGGCGATGGTGGCGATAACCGTGTGCTTGTGCGCTATCCCGCCCGGGATCTGCCAATTGACGGTAATCTGATATTGGCCTGTTACGACTTGCGCCACGGTGAGCGTGCCGCCGGGCAGCAGGTTGGAAATATTGGTGGGGGCCGCTGTCACGTGAGCGCTTGCGTTGTCAGGATCGGCCCACATCGCGCCGACTTCTCTCTGGGCGATATAGCTGGCGTCGGCGCGGAGTTTCGCGTCGGTGGCATTTCTCACCATCGACGCTTGCAGGCCGACGATGGCCAGCACCGCCATCGAGAAAATCAGGATCGAGATCAGCACTTCCAGCAAGACCACGCCTTGCTGGGAGGAGACGGGGGAGCGGCGATTCGATTCAAGCATGGGGGACTCCATTGCTCAACAGGCGTTTGGGCCCGAACCGGCGGGATCACACAGCCGGGCATTGCCGCCGGCGCCAATCGTGACCCGCAACGGCCGGTTACTGCCTTCGGCAGAGAAGTCGATCTGCTGGAGCGGTTCGGCGTTGGCGATGATGCCCAGATTGTTGAATGTGATGGTCGCAGAGCCGGTGATGGTTCTCGTGACGTTTTGGGAGCCTTCGTTGGCCGGTCTGGATTCGATTTGTGCTGCGGGGGCGACCACGCTGACCGTCCAGGACGAATCGTTGCTGAGGGTGAAAGAGACGTTTGTGTTGCGCCCGACTGCCTCAGCGCGGGCGCGTTGTATGCCCGAGAGGATGGATTCGGCGGCATTGCGGACTTCGATATTGCGCATGAAGCGGTTGAAGCTCGGTGCGGCAATCGCCAACAAAATGCCCAAGACAGCAATGCTGGTTATCAGTTCAATGAGTGTGAATCCTGAACTTTTGTCTGGCATGGGCGACCTGTTCAGCATGCCCCTCTCCTCTGTACCCAGCAGTTGAAGTTTCCTGCAGGCCAGGCGGCGCCACCGGTTATCTGGGTTGTTCGGGCGTTGTTTTGGTTGATGGCGAAACTGAAACCGTTAACACGGTTGCCTGTTCCGTTTGCGGTGATCGTATAAGTGTTGGCTGTCAGGCTGTTGCAGACATAAGCGAATGACCCGGTCGCCGCGGGACAGGGGCCATTGACGTATGTTTTGTTGTCTTGAAAAAATTGTTCCATCCTTACCTTGCCGTCCGCAAGCGTGGATGTCGCCTCGGGGATTCTGCCCCGGATGAGGTAGTCTATGTAACCCGGATAGCCCATCGTAGCCAGGAACGCCACGATCACGATGACGATCATCAACTCAATCAGAGTAACACCCGCCAGCCGGTCACGAAAAGAAGCGTGAGAGGTGTGCAGAGGGGTGCACGTTGAGGAACGCATTGCGGGGCGGATTGAAGGCGGCGTCATCGAGAGATCCTCCATTTAGATGCATTTATCCTAATATCTTGCTGCCGTAAATCCAGCGATATGTGCCAAACGGATAGTTCCGTCTGACGAACGGATATTTCTCATGAGTGGCCCGCCGGTTGCCGGTTTGGAGGCTGTCCGTTTATAATCCGCACCCCGCGCTGCTGTAGCTCAGTCGGTAGAGCAACTGATTCGTAATCAGTAGGTCGCCAGTTCGATTCCGGCCAGCAGCACCAGAACACTCTAGCCGCTTGTACCATACAAGCCGAATTCGTGTGAAAAAACAACGAGTTCGGCTTTTCTGATGGATCATAAATGAGCCTCGAACCGAAGGCCGGCTGTTATCACTGCGGTCTGCCCGTGCCTCGGGATGCGCATTTTTCCGTCGCCATCGGCGGCAGTCCGCGCGAGATGTGTTGCGCCGGTTGTCAGGCGGTGGCGCAGGCGATTGTCGATAACGGTTTGGATGATTATTACCGGCACCGCGACGCGCTGCCGGAGAGTCCGCGCGAGGCGCTGCCGGCGGCGCTGGGGGAACTGGCGCTTTTCGATCATCCCGATGTCCAGAAAAATTTCGTCCGTCCGCTCTCCGGCCATGAACGCGAGGCTTCGCTGATTCTGGAGGGCATCACCTGCGCCGCCTGCGTCTGGCTCAACGAGCGGCACTTGTCGCGTCAGGACGGCGTCATGGCGGTGGAGATCAACTACGCCACGCGGCGCGCCCGCGTGCGCTGGGACGAGCAGCGCATCCATCTTTCCGGCATTCTTGCCGCCGTCACCGCCATCGGCTACCGCGCTTATCCTTACGACGCGGCGCGCGCGGAGGAGATCGCCGGGCGCGAGCGCCGCGCCGCGCTGTGGCGTTTGTTCGTGGCCGGTTTCGGCATGATGCAGGTGATGATGTACGCCGTGCCGGCTTATGTGGCGGGAGAGGGGGAGATGAGCGTCGAGATCGCCCATCTCCTGCGCTGGGCGAGCCTGGTGCTGACGCTGCCGGTGGTGCTGTATTCCGCCGCGCCGTTCTTTCGCAACGCCTGGCGCGACGTGCGCCTGAAGCGGGTCGGCATGGATGTGCCGGTGGCGCTCGGCGTCGGTTCCGCTTTCGCCGCCAGCGTGTGGGCGACGTTGACCGGCGCGGGCGAGGTCTATTTCGACTCGGTGACGATGTTCGTTTTCCTGCTCCTCGGCGGGCGTTATCTGGAGATGCTGGCGCGGCATCGTTGCGTGCGCGCCATCGAGCGCGTCGGCCGCGCCCTGCCGGCGTTCGCCGAGCGGCTGCCGGCCTGGCCGGACAAGACGGCTGAGCGCGTCGCCGTTTCCGCGCTGGCGCCGGGAGATTGCGTGCTGGTGGCGCCGGGACAAACGGTGCCGGCGGACGGCAGCATGATCGAGGGTGAGAGCGAAGTCGACGAATCCCTGCTTACGGGCGAAAGCCGGCCTGTTCCGAAGACGGTCGGCAGCGCGCTGACCGGCGGCACGGTCAACATCCGCAGCCCGTTCGTGCTGCAAGTGGAGAAGGTCGGCGAGGCGACGCGGCTGGCGTCGATCGTGCGCCTGATGGAACGCGCCATGAACGAGAAGCCCCGGCTGGTGCGGCTGGCCGATCGCGTCGCCGCCTGGTTCGTCGCGGCGCTGCTGGTTTTGGCGCTGGCGACCGGCATTGTCTGGAGCCAGATCGACCCCGCGCGCGCGTTGTGGATTTTCGTCTCGGTGCTGGTGGTGAGCTGCCCTTGCGCGCTGTCGCTGGCGACGCCGGCGGCGCTGGCGGTGGCGACCGGCGCGTTCTCGCGCTTGGGGTTGCTTGTCTCGCGCGGCCATGCCATCGAGACGCTGGCCCGCGCCGATCATTTCGTGTTCGACAAGACCGGCACGCTGACCTGGGGCCGTTTGCGTCTTCTGGAAACGCTTCCGCTCGGCGGGATGCCAGCGGAAGCGGCGCTGCAGACGGAAGCGTTGCAATTGGCGGCGGCGCTTGAGCAAGGTTCCGAGCACGCCATCGGCGCCGCCTTGCGGGCCGCAGTTTCCGATGCGCCGCTGCCGGCGACGCAGAACATTCAGGCCACGACCGGACAGGGCGTGGAAGGCATCGTCGATGGGTGCAGAGTGCGCCTTGGCCGGCCCGCGTTCGCCGGGGCGATGCACGGGCTGCCGTTGCCGCGCGAGGCGCAACAGTTATTCGCCGGCGGAGACACCTGCGTCGTGCTGGCCGATGAGACGGGCTGGCTCGCCGCGTTCCGGCTCGGCGACCGGCTGCGCGACGGAGCGGACGATCTGGTGCGCCGCTTGCGCGGGCTGGGCTGCCGCGTTTCCCTTCTCTCGGGCGACGCGCCCGAAGCGGTGGCGCAGGTCGCCGGGGCGCTGTCGATCACGGATGCGCACGGTGGCATGGCGCCGCAGGACAAGCACGATTTCATCGCCCGTCTGCAAGCGCAGGGCGCCGTGGTGGCGATGGTGGGCGACGGCGTCAACGACGCGCCCGTGCTGGCGCAGGCGCAGGTGTCCGTCGCCATGGGCGGTGGCACGGAGCTGGCCCGCAATCAGTCTGATGTCGTGCTGTTGGGGGAGGGTCTGGCGGCGCTTGCCAAGGGCGTCGCGCTGGCGCGGCGCACGCATCGCATCGTGCGGCAGAACCTCGGCTGGGCCTTCGTCTATAACCTGTCGGCGATTCCGCTGGCGATGGCGGGATGGGTCACGCCGTGGATGGCCGGCATCGGCATGTCGATGAGTTCGCTGCTGGTCGTCGCCAATGCGCTGCGGCTCCAGCGGGGGCCGGATTCCGACGAGAAACCGGCGTTAGCGCGCGGCGCGGAACAAACACCGCCGCTTTCTGGTCAATAATAATTCGTGGCGATGGCGAAGAATGGGTATCAAACAGGCGCCCAATGAGCGTCAAGCGGCGCTTTTGGACGCATAATTATTTTCTTGCATGCCTTGCCATGTGAAACAGTTACAATCGAAATCTGGTTTATCAACGGAGAGAATATCCATGAAGAAATACATCCTTACCCTGCTCGGTATCACTCTGGCTGGCGGCGCCGCTGCTCAACTCAAGCCGGAAGAGGCCATCAAGTTCCGCCAGTCCGCCTATACCACGATGGCCTGGAACATGCACCGCATCAAGGATAACGTGGAAGGCAAGTACAACAAGGATGAGGTCATCAAGGCCGCCAACGTCATCCAGAGCATTGCCAACTCGGGTTTGGGATCGCTGTATCTGCCGGGCACCGACAAGGGCAAGGGCTGGAAGGAAACCCGCCTCAAACCGGAATTGTTCAAGGCCGAGAACCGGGAAAAGGTCGGCAAGCTGGCCACCAATTTCAGCCGGGAAGCCAATGAAATGGCCAAGGTGGCCGCTACCGGCGATGCCGCCGCAGCCAAGACGCAGTTCGGCAAGCTGGGCGAAACCTGCAAGGCCTGTCACGACGACTTCAGAACCAAGGAGTAAGCCGGGCCGCCCCGCGCTATCCGACAGGCGCCTGCGGGCGCCTGTTTCGCTTTTACCGGATACGAAAGAAACATCATGAGCAGCAAACGCATTCGTCTTTGGGATCTGCCCACCCGCCTGTTTCACTGGCTGCTGGTCGCGGCCGTGGCCGCTGCCGTCGTCTGCGGCCAGTTGGGCGGCAACCTGATTGTCTGGCATGGGCGCATCGGCCTGTTCGTCGTCGGCTTGATCGCTTTCCGCATCGTTTGGGGTGTACTCGGTTCAACCTATGCCCGTTTCATCCATTTTCTGCCGACGCCGGCGCGGGTCTTCGCCTATCTGCGCGGAGAGTGGCGCGAGCCGGGACATAACCCGCTCGGCGCCTTGTCCGTCTTCGCCATGATTGCCGTGGTCGGTTTCCAGGCGGTTTCGGGGCTGTTCGCCAATGACGACATCGCTTTTCAGGGGCCGCTTTACGATCTGGTCGGGCAGGATGCCAGCAATCGGCTCACCAGCCTGCATCATCTGGCAGGGAATCTCCTGTATGTGCTGGTCGGCCTGCATGTGGCGGCGATCGCTTTTTATCGCTTTGTCAAAAAAGACAATCTGGTCTGGCCGATGTTTACCGGCCGGAAAGAAGTTACGCATGGCGAGGATGCCCAAGGCGGCGGTTTGATGGCGTTCGCCGTTGCCTTGCTGGTGGCGGTTGCCGCCGTTTATGGCGCCAGCGGCGCCTGGCTGCCGGCGCCGCCGCCTCCGCCGCCGGCGGCAGAAACGCCGAACTGGTGAGTGAAAGAAACGATGGAAAGCCTCTACCTGCTGATCCCGCTCTCCGTTCTGCTGGTGTTCCTGATCGGGCTGATCTTCTGGTGGTCGATCAGAAGCGGGCAGTTCGACGATCTGGAAGGGCCGGGCTATCGTGTGCTGATGGATGACGACCGGCCGTCAAACCAGCCGTCCGCAGAGGCGGCAGAGGTAGCAGAGGGGCAGGGCGGCGGTCAGAATCGGCGATGATTTGATTTATGTCAATTTTTTTCGATGCGTCTCATCCATACTCCGCCCATGGTTTTGGGTTTGCCAGCAAGCCCGGAATGAAGTCTCTCTGTTGGGGTTGGGGTGCGCACGGCGCACCCTTTTTTTTGCGGATGGGGTATTTTTTGGCTTGCGGAAAAGTGATACATTTACTTTTGACTTCAATCAATCAAGCGTGTACTATTCGCCGCCAGTAGCCTTGCTCCGAAAAGGGGTATTTGCTGCTCCAACAAACCAACTTCGTATTTTTTAAATGAGGTCCTCCGATATGGATAACCACTCTACGTACAACTACAAGGTAGTGCGCTGGTTTGCCGTCATGACGGTAATCTGGGGCATCGTCGGGATGCTGGTGGGAGTGATCATTGCTGCGCAACTGGTATGGCCGGGCCTCAATCTGCATGAATTTCTGGGCTACGGGCGGCTGCGGCCCTTGCATACCAATGCGGTGATTTTCGCGTTTGGCGGCTGCGCGCTGTTCGCCACCAGTTACTACGTGGTGCAGCGGACTTGTCATACGCCGCTGTTCGCGCCCGGACTGGCGGCATTCACTTTCTGGGGCTGGCAACTGGTGATCGTGCTGGCGGCGCTGTCGCTGCCTCTGGGATTCACCACCGGCAAGGAATATGCCGAACTCGAATGGCCGATCGACATCCTGATTACCCTGGTATGGGTGTCCTACGCGATCGTGTTCTTCGGCACCATCATCAAGCGGCGCGTGCCGCACATCTATGTCGCCAACTGGTTCTACGGCGGCTTCATCCTGACAGTGGCGCTGCTGCACCTGGTCAATAGCTGCGAAATTCCGGTTTCGCTCACCAAGAGCTACTCCTGCTACGCGGGAGTGCAGGATGCGATGGTTCAGTGGTGGTACGGCCACAACGCGGTGGGATTCTTCCTTACTGCCGGCTTCCTCGGCATGATGTACTACTTCGTGCCCAAGCAGGCGGGCCGTCCGGTGTATTCCTACCGGCTGTCGGTGGTGCACTTCTGGGCGCTCATCTTCACCTACATGTGGGCCGGCCCGCACCACCTGCACTACACCGCGCTGCCTGACTGGACGCAATCGGTCGGCATGATCTTCTCGCTGATCCTGCTCGCGCCGTCGTGGGGCGGCATGATCAACGGCATCATGACCATGTCCGGCGCCTGGCACAAGCTGCGGGACGATCCGATTCTGAAGTTCCTCATCACCAGCCTGTCGTTCTACGGCATGAGCACCTTTGAAGGCCCGATGATGTCGATCAAGACGGTCAACGCCTTGTCGCACTACACGGACTGGACGGTCGGCCACGTGCATAGCGGCGCGCTCGGCTGGGTCGCCTTCATCTCGATCGGCTCGATTTACTACCTGATCCCGCGCCTGTTCGGCAAGGAGCAGATGTACAGCGTGCGGCTGATGACGGCGCACTTCTGGATCGCCACCATCGGCGTGGTGCTCTACATCGCCGCGATGTGGATCGCCGGCGTGATGCAGGGCCTCATGTGGCGCGCCACCGATCCGGACGGCACGCTCACTTACGCCTTCGTCGAAGCGGTCAAAAACACCTACCTGTTCTGGACCATCCGCTTCATCGGCGGCCTGATGTTCCTGGTGGGCATGCTCTTGATGGCCTGGAACCTCTGGAAAACCGCTGCGGGGGCGAAAGCCTATGACGCCCCGGTGCTGGCGCCAGCCGGCGGTCACGCTTGAACTCGGAGAGAGACCAAATGAAACTGACGCACGACTTCATTGAACGCAACATCGGCCTGATGATCGTCCTCACCGTTCTGGTGGTCAGCGTGGGCGGGCTGGTCGAGATCGTACCGCTGTTCTTCCAGCATTCCACCACCCAGCCGGTGGCGGGGCTGAAGCCCTACGACGCGGTGCAACTCACCGGACGGGATATCTACATCCGCGAAGGCTGCTACAACTGCCACTCGCAGATGATCCGCCCGTTCCGCGCCGAGACTGAACGCTACGGCCACTATTCGGTGGCCGGCGAGTTCGTCTATGACCACCCCTTCCAGTGGGGCTCCAAGCGCACCGGCCCGGATCTTGCCCGGGTGGGCGAGCGTTATTCCGACGAGTGGCACCGCGCGCACCTGACCAACCCGCGCGACGTGGTGCCCGAGTCGAACATGCCGCCGTACGCCTTCCTTGACCGGCCGGCCCGGAGCGGCGACATCGAAGCCAAGATGCAGGCGCTGCGCAAGGTCGGCGTCCCCTACAAGGACGAAGACATTGCCGGGGCGAAGGCCATGCTGGAAGGCAAGACCGAGATGGACGCCCTGATTGCCTACCTGCAAGGGCTGGGCACCGCCTTGAAGCAGAGGTAAGCGCATGGACATCAACGACATGCGTTCGATCGTGACGGTCCTGGCATTTGCCAGCTTCATCGGCATTGTGCTCTGGGCCTATGGCGGGCGCCGCCGCGCGGCTTTTGACGAAGCCGCCCGGCTGCCCTTTACGGAAGACGACGATCCCGCTCCCGTGGCGGGCAAGGGGAGCGCGGTCAAGGCCGCGCAAGTCAAAGGACTCGAAGGGAAAGCATCATGAGCGATTTCGTCAATGGATTCTGGAGCGTTTATGTGGCGCTCATCGTTTTGGTGAGCGTCGTTGGCTGCGGCGTGTTCCTGTGGGTGCAAAGCAAGGCCAAGGTTGCCGCCAGTCCGACGGGCGAGGTGCAGACCGTGGGCCACGTCTGGGACGAGACGCTTGAGGAGTACAACAACCCGCTGCCGCGCTGGTGGAGCTGGATGTTCTACATCACGGTGATCTTTGCCTTGGGCTATCTGGTCATGTTCCCGGGGCTGGGCGCTTATCAGGGTCAGCTCAACTGGAGTTCGCGCGGTGAGTATGAAAGCGAGATGACGACCGCCGAGCAGAAGTACGGTCCGATCTTCGCCAAGTTTCAGGGACAGGATCTGAAAGCCCTGGCGGCTGACCCGGAAGCGCACAAGATGGGCGAGCGGCTGTTTCTCACCTACTGCTCGCAGTGCCACGGCTCGGATGCGCGCGGGGCGAAAGGGTTTCCGGATCTGACCAACGATGATTGGCAGTGGGGAGGCGAGCCTGACCAGATTGAGACCACGATCATGGACGGTCGTCAGACGGCGATGCCTTCGCATGCCCATCTCGGCGACGAAGCGATCAAGGATCTGGCCAACTATGTGCGTTCGCTCTCCAGCCTCCAGCACGACGCCGAGCGCGCCGCGCGCGGGAAGGAAGCGTTCACGACTGCCGGCTGCGTTGCCTGTCACGGCCCCGACGCGAAGGGCATGTTCGCGGTGGGCGCGCCTAATTTGACCGACGGAATCTGGCTCTACGGCTCTTCGGAGGCGACCATCATCGAGACTATTACCCATGGCCGCACCAACAAGATGCCCTCGCACAAGGACTTCCTTGGCCAAAACAAGGTTCATCTTCTCGCCGCCTATGTTTACAGCTTGTCCCACAGCGGGGCAGGAGGTCAGTAAACAGTAAAGCTGTGTCACAATGAACGCCCCGGGGCGTCACCCCCGGGGCGTTCGTTTTTCAGATATCAGAAGAGATCATGACGCAGACCCCATCCGGCCCGGATAACACCGGCGCCAAGGTTATTCCGATCAAGGAAGCCTCCCTTTACGAGGCGCACAAGAAAATCTACGCCCGCAGCGTCAGCGGCCGGTTCGCCACTTGGCGCTGGCTTGTGGTCTGGGCGACCCAGATCATTTTCTACGGCCTTTGCTGGCTGGACTGGAACGGCCGGCAGGCCGTGCTGTTCGATCTGGTTGAGCGCAAGTTCTACATTTTCGGCCTGGTGTTCTGGCCGCAGGATGTGTTCTATCTCACCGTCCTGCTGATCATATCGGCGCTGTCCCTGTTTCTGTTTACCGCCATCGCCGGACGCCTGTTCTGCGGCTACGCCTGCCCGCAGACGGTTTATACCGAAATGTTCATGTGGGTCGAGAATCTCATCGAGGGGGATCGGCCCATTCGCATGAAGCGCGACGCGGCGCCCATGAACGCCGACAAGTTCGCCCGCAAAGCGGCCAAGCATGTGATCTGGGTGGCGATGGCGTTGTGGACCGGCTTTACTTTCGTCGGCTACTTCACGCCGGTCAAGACGCTGGTCGGCTTGGTGCTCAACTGGCACCTCGGCCCGTGGGAAACCTTCTGGATGTTTTTCTACAGTTTTGCCATTTGGGGCAATGCCGGTTTCATGCGTGAGCAGGTGTGCAAATACATGTGCCCCTATGCCCGCTTTCAGGGCGTGATGTTCGATCCCGACACCCTGATCGTCACCTACGATGCCGCGCGCGGCGAGCCGCGCGGGGCGCGCTCGAAACAGAGCGATCACAAGGCCGCCGGCAAGGGAGATTGCGTCGATTGCAGCATCTGCGTGCAGGTCTGCCCGACCGGAATCGACATCCGCAAGGGGCTGCAATATGAGTGCATCGGCTGCTCGGCCTGCATCGATGCCTGCGATCAAGTGATGGACAAGATGCGCTATCCGCGCGGCCTCATACGCTATTCCACCGAGCGCGCTTTGGCCGAGCGCTGGGGCCGCCGGCAGATCATCGCCCACATCCTGCGGCCGCGCACGCTGGTTTATGGCGCCATTCTCGGCGCGATCGTGATTGCCGCCGGAACCGGGCTGGCGTTGCGGCAGCCGCTCAAGGTCGACGTCATCCGCGACCGCGCTTCCCTCGCCCGTGAAGTTGAAGGCGGGCTGATCGAGAACGTGTACCGCTTGCAGATCATGAACCTCGCCGAAGAGCCGCGCCGCTTCGCGCTGTCGGTGAGCGGCCTCGACGGCATCCAGATCGCCACCAATCCGATTGTCGAAATGCCGCCCACCACGACCCGCGCCGTCCCCGTGCGCGTGCGCGTCGAGTCAGGCGTCGGAAAACGCGGCTCCAATGAAATCCACTTTGAAATTCGCGCCCTCGATCACGACAAGGTTTTCGTGCGCGAGAAAGCCAGCTTCTTCCAGCCATGAACCGAGCCTCTTCAGACGACCGCCCCTGGTATCGCTATCCCTGGCCCTGGATACTGATCGCCGGCCCCGCCATTGTCGTGGTGGCGGGCATCGTCACCGCCTGGATTGCGACGGCCACCAGCGATGGTCTTGTCGCCGACGATTATTACAAGCAGGGTCTGGAGGTAAACCAGATGCTGGCGCGCGACGAAGCCGCCGCGACGATGGGGCTGGAAGCCCGGCTGCGCCTGATGGATGGCCGGGTTGAAGTCGACCTCGCCTCACGCGCGGAAGCGCCGCTGCCGGAACGGCTGCGGATCAAGCTCGTGCATCCAACCCGCAGCGGAGAGGATCGGGAGTTGATCCTCAGCCGCGAGAAAAGCGTTTATGTCGGCGAGATGACCGCTCCCGGGCCGGGCCGCTGGCGGGTGATGGTTGAAGACGAAGCCGCCACCTGGCGCATCACCGGCAATGTCCGCTTGCCCGATGCCCCGGACGCCCTGCTGAAAGCGAACGGAAAACGATAACGGCAGCGTGTAGAATCGCGGCCATACCCGAACCCCGGAATCCGGCTCAACACATAACGGCTTGCCCTGCCGGTGTTTCGTGGCAGCCCCCCATAATCGGAAGCGTGGCCGAGCGGTTTAAGGCACTGGTCTTGAAAACCAGCGATGGGCAACCATCCGTGAGTTCGAATCTCACCGCTTCCGCCATTCACCAATCCAGAAGAACGCGCCTGTCGTTTGATTCCGCGCTTGCGGCTTATTGTTCGTGAATACCCGGAAAAGATGTTTTTGTCATTCTGGAGGGGCTAATGTTTCAGCCATCAGTTCCTTGCAGGAAGACTCGATTTTCGGTTTACCAACCGGAACTCGATGCGCCGGTTCTTCGCCCGGCCTTCCAGTGTATCGTTGCTGACTACCGGGTGATCCGGCCCCGATCCAACGGCGTTGAGAGTTTCGGCGGGAATCCCGTGCCGGACCAGATAGTCGCGGACAGTTCCGGCGTGCGCCACGAAGGCAGCCGCGCTTGATACTGTCAAGGACGAGCTTCTCTTTCCAGTCTGAGTTCCTGCGCGAGGGTGAATACTGCCATTGCATAGAAGCTGGAGCGGTTGTAGCGCGTGATGACGTAGAAATTGCGGTAGCCCAGCCAGTATTCCGTCGCTTCGTTTGGCGTTGTCAGATCAATGAGCGCACAGGGCAGTTGCGGCGCGTCGGCGGGGGCGGCGACGCCATAGGCGGCCATCTCTGCGGGGGTCAGCTTGGGCAGGATGCCGGCGGCGACGAGTTCGCTGGCGCGTTCACTTTCGACGCTGACCGGCACGGCGACCGGAGCGCCGGTTTCCCAGCCGTGTTCGAGGAGGAAATTGGCGACGCTGCCGATGGCGTCGGCGTTGCTTGATCCGAGTTCGACGCGGCCATTGCCGTCGAAATCCACGCCCCAGTTGCGCATGCTGCTGGGCAGGAATTGCGGCAATCCCTGCGCGCCGGCATAAGAGCCGGTGTAGCTGAGCGGATCGCGTTTCGATTCCCGCGCGAGCAATAGCAGCGCCTCCAGTTCCCGGCGGAACAGTTCGGCGCGGGGCGGATAATCGAAAGCAAGCGTGGCAAGCGTCGCGAGTGTCGGAAATTTTCCCGTGTTGCGGCCATAGAGGGTTTCGATTCCGATGATCGCGACGATGATTTCTTCCGGTATGCCGTAGGCGTCACGCGCCGCTTCGAGCCAGCGCCGGTTGGCTTCCCAGAAACGCAGCCCGTCTTCGATGCGGGAGGGTTCGATGAAACGCGCGCGGTACGCCTGCCATGAGCGCTGCGACGGATTCTTGGGCGGCATGATGGCCTGTATCGCTTTGGGCTGCGGCTGCGCCTTGCCGAATAGCTGTTCGAGTTGAGCCGGATCGAAATCATGCCGCTCGCGCATCTCCTCGATAAAGTTCTGAACATCTTCGCGCCCGGCGAAGCCATCCGCGCGCGCCGCGCCGCTCATCGAGACGAGGACGCAAAAAAGAAAAGCGGCGGACAGGGAGGCGTTCATCTTTGGCGGGCGATTTTCAATCCGGCAATCAGCCGGCGCAATTCATCCAGGGGTTTTTGCCCGTCCAGTTTGCCGTAGCGCAAACCGATGTAGAGCGAGGCGATGTCGGCCATCGGCCGCGCCAGTTCCGGGCGGGCCTGCGTAACACGGATGGCATAGTCCGCCGGCCCTTCCCAATCCTGACGCGCAAGGCCGGCGCGCTTCAGCCGCCGGCTCAAGCGGTTCCAGGCCCGCAGCACTGGCGTCAACCGCGCCCGCTTGTGCAGCGCCCAGAACGTTAGCCCGAGCAGTAGCAGCCCGCACAAGACGGCCATTGCCGTTGTCATACTTTTCCAGTTCGGCTGGCGCATGCCGAGGCGGGAGAGTGTTTCGCGCTGACGCAAAGTGTCGTAGCCGAGCACCCATTGATTCCAGCCGTTGGTGACGGCGTCCCAGCGGAAATACATCGCTCGCAACCAATCCAGATCGGCCCCGATCATGAACGGCAGCGGCTCGCCTTCCGCCAAGGCGGAGGCGATGCCTGCTTCGATGCGGCTCGGGGCGACGGCCGCCGTCGGGTCGACGCGAACCCAGCCCCGTTCCGCCAGCCAGACTTCCGCCCAGGCGTGAGCGTCGGACTGGCGCACGATCAGGTAACCGTCCACCGGGTTGCGTTCGCCGCCCTGATAGCCGGTGACGACGCGCGCCGGAATGCCCGCCGTGCGCATGGCGAAGACGAACGCCGAAGCGTAGTGCTCGCAGAAACCGCGCCGGGTTTCGAACAGAAACTGGTCGACGCTGTGCCTCCCGTCGAGCAGCGGCGGCGTCAGCGTGTAGAAAAAACTTTCCCGCCGGAAATAATCCAGCATGCGGTGGACGATGGCCTCATCCGCATTCGCGCCTGCGTCCGCGCCTGTGTTCAGTTCGCGCCGCCAGTTTTCAAGCAGCGCCCGGGTGCGCGGATTGTTGCCGGGCCGCAGCGCAAGGTCGGTGCGCGGGGCCGGCGCCGCGCCGGTCTGCGGGAGCGCATTCAGCCGGGATTGCATGTCGTAACGAATGCGGCTGCGGATCGGCTGTTTCGAGAGCACCTGATAATCGTTCGAGATGATGGCGTCGGCGGGCGCAGTGAGCGGCATTTCGAGGGCGAACAGCCAGTGCCGGTTATGCGGTTCGAGTGTCACCGTATAGCGGACGCTATCAGTTAGCGTCATCTCCTGCGGGTCCTGCGGGCGGCGGATTGGGCGCTGAAAGCCGGCGCGCCAGGCGCGGCCATCGAACTGGCGCAACACCGGCCCGCGCCAATACAGCGAATGTCTGGGCGGAATGTCGCCTTCAAAACGAACGCGGAAAGCCACGGCGCCGGACAAGCTCAGGTTGCTGATCGAACCCGGCTCCATGACATCGGAAAGTCCGCTCATGCCGCTGTAAGCGTCTCTCGGCATGCCCCACAGCGGCCCCTGCACGCGCGGAAAGAGAAGGAACAGGATCAGCATGAACGGCGCCGCCTGCGCCAGCATCAGCGCGGAGAGGCGCAGCCGGGCGGCGACGGATTGCCGCGTCTGCGCGAGGCTGCTCAGCGCGGCGGTGACCACCACCAGCGCCAGCACGGTGAAGCCGGCCAGCCCCAGCCCTTGCGCTTCCATGAAATGAGTGAACAGCAAAAAGTAACTCAGGAAGACGACCACCAGCCCGTCCCGCGCTTGCCGCATCTCCAGCAGCTTCAGCCACAGAAACAGGATCAGCAGCGCGACGCCCGGATCCTTGCCGAAGAAATGCCGGAAGCTCAAAAACACGCCCACGCAGCCGGCCAGCGCCAGCGCGTTCAGCAGCCAGCGCGGCGGCGCGGCGGCGTGCCGCCACCAAAGCACGGCGCGCCAGAGCAGCGCGATGCCGACGGACGCCGCAAGCCAGCCCGGCACATACGCGATGCCCGGCGCCACGGTCAGCGGCGCGGAGGCGATCAGCCAAGCCTGCTGACTGCGGGTCAGCGGGTGTGCGGGAGGCGATTTTTTGTGCTTAGCGGCCATGCAAAGCCAATGCTTCGAGGCAATCCTCGAACTGGCGCGGGCTGTGGTCTGGCGGCAGCGTTTTGCCCGGCAGCTTGAGGCCGTACGCCAAGCCCTCGGCGTGCGCGTCGAGCAGCCAGCGCGTCAGGCGCGACAGACCGGCTTCGACGCCGAGCGCCGCCGGCAGCGCATCCCAATCGAGCCAGACCTGCGCCGTGTTGGCGCCGGTGAATTGCTTGACGAGCAGCGGTTGCTCGCGCGCCACCGCTTTCCAGGCGACATGGTGCGGCGAATCGGCGGGCCGGTGCGCGCGCAGCCCGGAAAAATCCTCGTTGCCGGCGCCGCTGCGCGATCCGCCCGAATCGCCGCTCGCCGAGAGCGGCAGCGGCGGCGGCGCGGTTTCCGGCCGCGGATAAACCAGTCCGCGCATGTCCGGTTCGACATAACTCCAGGCGCGGATGAGACACAGCGGATAACGGGTTTCCAGCGTCAGGCGCCCGGGGCGGAGCCAGCCGCGCTCGCGGGCCGGCAACGGCAACGGAACCAGCGTCACCGCGTCGGGCGGTAAATCAGTCGACACCGTTTCGCCGTCAACGAAATGCAAACGCAAGGCATGACGCGCCTGCTTGCCGGGATTGCGCAACTGAATGTCGAAATGCGCCGTCTCGCCGGCAAACACCGGCTCGACGCGGCCGGGAGAAATTTCGATCCGCGCCAGATTGCGGAAAGTATGGAATATCGTTACCAGCCCCAGCCCGGCGAGCAGAAAAACCAGCGCGTAGCCCAAACTCAGGTTGTAGTTGATGGCGCCGATCAGCATCACTCCGAGCGACACGGCATAAGCCAGGCCGGCGCGGGTCGGCAGCACATAAACGCGGCGCTGGCCAAGCACGATCGGCGCCGCCTCCGGCCCGTGCAAACGGAATAACCAGCGTTTGAATGCGGAGACGGCTTGCATGGGGATGCCGAATAATTAACCGGTGCGCTTTAGCAAGGCGGGCCGGGATGGCGTGGAACGGAATCCCGGCATTGGCCGTTCAAAGCTGGAATTTCATTTCGTTTCATCCTGGTCTTGCCGATTGAATAGCCTAAGGAATCGGCACCGCCCCGATCAGCGCCGTGGCGATGTCGGCGGCAGTTTGCGCGCCGGGCGCGCTGTTGGCGGGATGCAGCCGGTGTCCGGCGACCGCCGGCAGCACGGCCTGGATGTCTTCCGGCAGCACCAGATCGCGGTGGTCGATCAGCGCCCAGGCGCGGGCGGCGCGCAGCAGGGCCAGCCCGGCGCGGGGGCTGAGTCCGGTTTTGAAATCGGGCGCGCGCCGGGTGTGTTCGACGAGCGCCTGCACGTAGGCGATGAGGGCGTCCGAGACGTGCACGTTTTGCAGTGACCGCTGCAATTCGATGAGGTTCTCCGGCGTCATGCAGGGGCCGAGGTCGGCGACCAGCTCGCGCCGGTCGGCGCCGCCGAGCAGGGCGCGTTCGGCTTCGGGGTCGGGATAGCCGATCTCGATGCGCATCAGAAAGCGGTCGAGTTGCGATTCGGGCAGGGGAAAGGTGCCGATCTGGTGCGAGGGGTTTTGCGTGGCGATGACGAAGAACGGCCGCGGCAGAAGATGCGTTTCGCCTTCGCAGGTGACCTGGTGTTCTTCCATCGCTTCGAGCAAGGCGCTTTGCGTTCTGGGCGTGGCGCGGTTGATTTCGTCGACCAGCACGAGCTGGGCGAAAATCGGGCCGGGATGAAACTGGAAGGTGCTGCGTTCGCGGTCGTAGATGGAGACGCCGAGGATGTCCGCCGGCAGCATGTCGGCGGTGCACTGGATGCGGTGGAAATCCAGCCCGAGCGATTTGGCCAGCACATGGGCGAGGATGGTTTTGCCGACGCCGGGCAGGTCTTCGATGAGCAGGTGGCCGCGGGCGAGCAGGCAGGCGAGGGCGAGGCGAATTTGCCGTTCCTTGCCGAGCACGACGCGGGCGGCCTGGCGAACGGTTTGATCCATGAGGGAGTCGGACATGAGACTTGAGGCGGATACGGTAATCGGTGGATAATGGCGGACGAAACGGGCAAGTAAAAGCAAGTAGCGGAGAGCGAAGTAAAGAATGCCTTTGAAAGAATGCCTTTGGGAATGCCTTTGGCGATTTTGATAAGATTGTATCCCGAATCCAAAAACAGACATCCCGCGCCATCCGGTTATCTTCTGTCCGGCGTCGGCGGGGGCCGCACATGACGACTGCTTTCATCACTCACCGCGACTGCTGGCTCCACGACATGGGAGCGCACCACCCGGAATGCCCGGAGCGGCTGTCCGCCATCAGCGACCGGCTGATCGCAGCGGGGCTGGATCTGTATCTTTCCTTTTACGATGCGCCGCTCGCCACGCTGGAGCAGATCGCCCGCGTTCATCCGGCCGACTATATCCGCGCCATTGCCGACAGTTCGCCCGAGAGCGGCATCGTGCACCTGGATCCCGACACGGCGATGAGTCCCGGCACCTGGCAGGCGGCGCTGCGTTCGGCGGGCGCCGGCGTGCTGGCGACCGATCTGGTGATGGCGGGCGAGGTCGAAAATGCCTTTTGCAGCGTCCGTCCGCCCGGCCACCACGCCGAACGCGCCAAGGCGATGGGATTCTGCTTCCTCAACAATATCGCCATTGCCGTCTCCCATGCGCTGGCGGCGCACGGCTTGCAGCGGGTGGCGGTGGTGGACTTCGATGTCCATCACGGCAACGGCACTGAAAACATCTTCGCCAACGATCCGCGCGTGCTGATGGTCGGCACATTCCAGCATCCTTTTTATCCCTATTGCGGTGCCGACGCGCCGGCGCAAAACATGGTCAATGTGCCGGTGCCGGCGGGCACCCGCAGCGACGGCTTCCGTCAGGCGGTGAGCGATGTCTGGCTGCCGGCGCTGGAGCGTTTTGCCCCGGAAGCGGTGTTCATTTCCGCCGGCTTCGACGCCCACTATGAGGACGACATGGCTTCGCTGGGGCTGGTGGAAGCCGACTATGCCTGGGTCACGCAGCAGATCAAGGCCGCCGCCGCCACGTCCGCCGGAGGACGCATCGTTTCGATGCTGGAAGGCGGCTACGCGCTGTCCGCCCTGGCCAGAAGCGTGACGGTGCATATCAAGGCGCTGGCGGATTTGTAAGACTGCGTGACAGCGGGGAACCGGCCCGCCCGGGGCGTGTCAATCGACTGCCGGCGGCGCGACCGGACGGGACTGTCGGCGGGCCATTTTTATCCTGCGGCCCGATTCATCGAGTAAAATTCCGAACCTTTTGACCAGATACCATTTCGCCATGATTCAGGGATCAATCGTCGCCATCGTAACCCCCATGCACGAGGACGGCAGGCTGGATTACCCGCGCCTGAAGTCGCTGGTGGATTTCCACGCGGCGGAAGGCACCGACGGCATCGTCATCGTCGGCACGACGGGCGAATCGCCGACCGTCGATGTCGAGGAGCATTGCGAACTGATCCGGGCCACCGTCGAATACGCCGCCGGACGCCTGCCGGTGATTGCCGGCACGGGCGCCAATTCGACGACGGAGGCCATCGAGCTGGCCGGATTCGCCAAAAAAGCGGGCGCGGCCGCGCATCTGTCGGTGGTGCCGTATTACAACAAGCCGACGCAGGAAGGCATCTACCGGCATTACAAGGCCATCGCCGAGGCGGTCAATTTGCCGATGATCCTCTACAACGTGCCCGGCCGCACCGTCGCCGACATGAGCAACGACACGACGCTGCGCTTGGCCTACGTGCCGGGCATCATCGGTATCAAGGACGCGACGGGGAATCTGGAGCGCGGCACCGATCTCATCAAGCGGGCGCCGCAAGGGTTCGCGCTCTACAGCGGCGACGACGCCAGCGCCCTTGCCTTCATCCTGCTCGGCGGCCACGGCACGATTTCCGTCACCGCCAACGTGGCGCCGCGCCTGATGCACGAAATGTGCGCCGCCGCCCTTGCCGGCAACGTGGCGAAGGCGCGCGAGATCAACAACCGCCTGCTGGGGCTGCATCGCCATCTGTTCATCGAAGCCAACCCGATTCCCGTCAAATGGGCTGTCAGCCGCATGGGCCTGATGGGGCCGGGCATCCGCCTGCCGATGACGCCCCTGTCGCCCGAACACCACGATCAGGTGCTGCGGGCGATGCGCGAAGCCGACGCCATTATTTAAAAGACTGATTTCCCCGAGAGGCCGGAACATGAGCCGTAAATCGTCCGCACCGTTTTTCCTGCTTGCCGCCGCCATGACGCTGACGGCGCTGGCGGGCTGTTCCACCCTGTCCATCGAATCGAAGAAAATCGACTACAAATCGGCGGGGAAACTGCCGCCTCTGGAAGTCCCGCCCGACCTGACCGCGCCCAACCGCGACGAGCGCTACGCGGTGCCGGATATTTCGCCGCGCGGCTCCGCCACCTATTCCGCCTACAACTCCGAGCGGAGCGGCACGCAGGATACCGCCGCCCAGACCGTGCTGCCGCAAGTCGAGAAAATGCGCATCGAGCGTTCCGGCAGCCAGCGCTGGCTGGTGGTGACCGGCGAGCCGGATCAGCTTTGGCCGACCTTGAAAGAGTTCTGGCAGGATCTCGGCTTCATCGTGAACGTCGAACTGCCCGAAGCCGGCATCATGGAAACCGACTGGGCCGAAAACCGCGCCAAGCTGCCGCAGGACGTGGTCCGCGCCACGCTCGGCAAGGTGCTCGACGCCATCTATTCGACGCCGGAGCGTGACAAGTTCCGCACCCGCCTCGAAAAAGGCGCCGATGGCACCACCGAAATCTACATCAGCCATCGCGGCATGTATGAGGTGTACGCCAACGAAGGCCAGGATCGCACCGTGTGGCAGCCCCGTCCGCCCGACCCCGAACTCGAAGCCGAGATGTTGCGCCGGCTGATGGTGCGCCTCGGCACCGAAGACAGCCAGGCCAAGGCCATGCTGGCCGGCGAGACGAAAACGGAAGAACGGGCCAAGCTGTTGAAGAACACCAGCGGCGCCGGCACGCTCCAGCTTCAGGAAGCGTTTGACCGCTCCTGGCGGCGCGTCGGCCTCGCGCTCGACCGGGTCGGCTTCACCGTCGAAGACCGCGAGCGCACCAAGGGGCTGTATTACGTCCGCTATGTCGATCCCGAAGCCAGCGCCAAGAAGAGCGAGGGCGGCTTCCTTAGCAAGCTCAAGTTCTGGGAAAGCAGCAAGCCGGCCGATAACAACCAGCAGTTCCGCATTCTGGTGCAGGGCACTGGCGACGAAGCGAGCACCGTTCAGGTCTTGACGCGCGAAGGCGGCATCGACAACTCCGAAACGGCGAAGAAAATTCTCGGCCTGCTCTACGACCAGTTGAAATAATGCGCTTCGCCTCGCTGGGCAGCGGCAGCCGCGGCAATGCCCTGCTCGTCGAAGCCGGTTCGACGCGGCTCCTGCTCGATTGCGGCTTCGGCCCGCGCGAAGCGCGCCTCCGGCTGGCCCGCCTCGGCTGCGAGGCGGAATCCCTCGCCGGCATCGTCGTCACCCACGAGCACAGCGACCACATCGGCGGCGTCGTCAGTCTCGCCGCCCGCTACCAGCTTCCCGTCTGGATCACGCACGGCGCGTTCGCCTCGGCACTGGCCGGGCGCGGCGAATTGCCGAAGCTCGAACTCATCGACAGCCACCAGCCGTTCGCCGTCGGCGATCTCGAAGTCCATCCCTTTCCCGTTCCCCACGACGCGGCCGAACCCGTCCAGTTCATTTTTTCCGATGGCCGGCGCCGCCTCGGCGTGGCGACCGATCTTGGCGGCGCAACGCCCCATGTCGAACGGATGCTGACCGGCTGCGACGCGCTGGTGCTCGAATGCAATTATGACGAGGCCATGCTGCGTCAAGGCAACTATCCGCCGCACCTCAAGCGCCGCATCGCCGGACGCTTCGGCCATCTCGAAAACGCCGCTGCCGCCGCCCTGCTCGCGGCCCTCGACACCGGCAAGCTGCAACACCTCATCGCCGCCCACCTCAGCCAGCACAACAACGCCCCGCCGCTGGCCCGATCCGCCCTCGCCGCCGCCCTCAACTGCGCCCCCGCCTGGATCGGCGTCGCCGATCAGGAACAAGGCTTCGACTGGCGCGACTTGCGTTAACTCCCCCCATTTTTCGCAGCTATTTCTGAAAGGGGCTGTCTTGGTCAAGAAGCCGAGTAAAACTCGTACTAAATTTAGGGAGTTGATTTATATGTATGCGCATGCTTTAATTTATACAGATACGTATATCTGACAAATCCAGAGGTGGGCCTTCAATAAAAATTAACGTCATGCGTCCATTTAATAAAAGGGAGATACCCCATGAGGATAGCTGTGTTGGGTGGTGGAAACGGGAGTTATGCGGCGGCGGCAGATCTTTCCGAAGCAGGTCATGAGGTTGCTTTCTGGCGTCGTGATACGGAAGCACTGAAACCGATTATTGAGAACGGGACGATTGTGCTCAAAGACAGCGACGGTCGGCGAGAAATCAAGATTGCCCAACCCTGCACGAATATTGCAGATGCTGTTCGTGGAGCAGCTTTGATTGTGGTTCCTACTCCCGCATTTGCTCAAGAAGATATTGCGTACGCAATGGCAGCATATTTGGAAGACGGTCAGGTGATTTTTTTACCCCCAGGAAGTTTCGGCAGTTTTGCGATGATGAGGGTTCTGCGTCGAACGGGATGCAAAGCGGATATAACCTTAGGGGAGACGGGCACACTGCCTCACCTGACCCGAAAGCATGGTGTGTCTGAAGTGGCGATTACAGTGCGTGCCACCCGTTTACCGACTGGAGTTTTTCCGGTTAAAAATGCTGAACATGCATTCAGGGTTTTACGAACAGCCTTTCCGTCAGTCGAACCCGTCGAAGATGCCCTGTCTGGTGCTTTAATGAATGCGGGACCGATCATTCATCCGCCGCTGATTCTGATGAATGCGGGCCCGCTTGAGCATTTTGAATCCTGGGATATTCATAATGAAGGAACACAGCCTGCAATTCGCCGCGTTACTGATGCACTGGATAACGAGCGGATTATTTTGCGTGAGGCACTGGGTTATGGACCACCACATTTTCCATTGAGCGACCATTACAACAATGATCGCTGGATGTACGGTAACGCACACAAGCGTCTAGTAGACAGTGGAGATTGGCGGGAGAACGTTGATCTTCTGAAACACAGATATATGGTGGAGGACATACATTATGGGCTTGCTTTTCTGGTTTCGGTGGCACATTGGGCGGGGGTGACAGTACCGATTGCTCAGGGTTTATTGGCCGTCGCTTCCGCCATCTGCAGCAAGGATCTGAGAAAAGGAACACGTACTCTAGAAGCGTTAGGGTTGGCAGATTTAAATCGGAAACAATTGCATGAACTATTGCATGAGGGGTTGCCAGTGTGAGTACGCAAACGGCAAATATTGGTACAGCGCCGGGATTGGTTGGAGCGCTTGGGGCAGGGCGCATGGGAAGGGGGATTGCTTTGGCATTTGCTCTTGCCGGGAGCAAAGTCGTCCTGCTTGATATCAAACAGCGTGACCCGATTGCCGAAGCGCAGCTTGAAGATGATACGCGCGCTGAGTTATACGCCAACCTCACAATGCTGGCCGAGCTTGGCGTGTTGAGGGTCGAGCGGATTGAACCGGTTATAAATAGAATTCATTTTGCAAATCGTCATGCGGCTCCTGACTGGTTAGGGAGGCTAGATCTGGTTTTTGAAGGGGTACCGGAAACATTGGAAGCAAAAAGTGAAGCGTTTGAATACGCGTGTCGGTATTTACCGGAAGACGCCTTGCTCGCTTCCACTTCATCCACCATGTTGTCTTCTGAGCTTGCCAAACTGGTTACACACCCAATTCGTTTTCTGAATGCACACTGGTTGAATCCTGCGTATCTGATCCCGTTGGTGGAGCTCTCGCCTCATGCAGATACTGCGCCACAGGCAATACGGAATTTGATTGCAGTGCTGGAAGGCATTGGAAAAACTCCCGTGGTATGTGCTGCCCGACCTGGTTATATTGTGCCGCGCCTGCAGTCGCTAATCATGAATGAAGCTGCCCGCATGATAGAGGAGGGGGTGGCAACTGCCGAAGATATTGACAAGGCAACACGTTATGGTTTCGGTATCCGTTATGCGGCGATGGGAGTTGTTGAATTTATTGATTTCGGCGGGGTCGATATTCTGTGCTATGCCAGCCGTTATTTAAGCTCCCGGCTGGAGAGCGAGCGTTATGCCTGCCCATCAATTATCGAACGCAAAATGGCGGAGAACAATATTGGTTTGAAATCAGGCAAGGGCTTCTATGATTGGCGATCCCGTGATCCGGTCGCCTATCAGCACCAAGCACTTGGGTACATGGTTGATCTGTTACGCCTTAATGCCATGCTGCCTCTACGCGACGGTATCAATATGTAATTTTCTATTTTTATTTCGCGGTTCTGTAACAGCGGTCCCGGTGTTTCCACTCACTTTAACTGGAGATAACGAAAATGATTGCATTGTTTCGGACATTGAAATGTTTGATATGTATCAGTCTGCTGGCAACCAGCTTGTCTGTATTTGCAGAAGTGCCCACGATACGCGTTGGTTGGACGATTCCGGCAGAGGAAGCAAAGTACTGGATGATGAAACGTCCGGAAGCGTTTCCTGACTTGAACAAGAAATATCGAATTGAATGGGTGCAGTTTCAGGGAACCGCACCAATGGTCCAAGCGATGTTGTCAGAGGCGCTTGACTGTTCTTCTCAAGCGCCTCTTTCCCTGGCACAGGGAGCAGTGGAAAGTGACTTGCAGGGCTATATTCTAGCCCAGCATGTTTCGGAGAAACCTGGAGCATTCTCAGTTTATTGGGCAGTTAAAGAAGATTCGCCGATCAAACAGATCACTGACCTGAAAGGCAAGACGGTTGGAGTGAACGTCTACGGCTCGGGTGTATATGGCGGGATGGCGACGCTACTGAAAAATAATGGTATTGATCCGGAAAGGGACATCCGATTAGTGGAGACGGGTTTCCCCGGTTCGGAGGCTGCGCTACGGACAGGCCGAGTAGATGCAGGTGTGTTTGTACAGCCGTTTGCTACGCGCGCAGAGGCCAAGGGGGGGATACGCAAGATTTTTGAGTTGTCTGATCTGATGCCCAATACAGTGCACATAATAGAAGTATGCAAGAAGAGCTGGGTGGATGCTCACCCTGAACTTGCCACGTATTACACGCGTGATCTGGTTAATGCGATGCATATGGCGCTGAAGCAGCGTGAAGAAACGATCAAGGTTGTATCTGAAGTAACGCGCGCTCCAGCTACGGCACTGGAACCTTATCTCCTGAAGGCGAATGATTTTGCGCATGATCCAAATATGCGTCCTGATTTTTCTGCAATTCAGACCATGTTTGATATGTACCATGCTCTTGGAATGTTAAAAAAGCCCCTGAAGGTGGATCAGTTCCGGCATGACCGTATCGTGGCACCTCTAAAATAGCGTGCAGGATTAGAGTCAGGCTCTGTAATCCGGTACATCTAAAATAAATAAACCAGAATAAATGGACATGGGAGGTCAGGAAGCGGAGGAGGTGTTTTGGCAAATTCAATAATATTAATCGAGAATCTCACCAAGTGTTTTGTGACTACGGATGGTCGTCGGCATTTGGCCATTGACGCTGTGAATGTGGCAGTGGCAGAAGGTGAATTCGTTTCTATTCTGGGCCCTTCTGGATGCGGTAAATCGACATTGCTGTATATGGTGGGTGGATTCGTTACACCATCATCGGGTCAGATTCTGGTGCAGGGGAAACTCGTAACGGGACCAGGACCGGATCGAGGACCGGTATTTCAGGAATTTGCCTTGTTTCCATGGAAGACAGTAATAGAAAATGTCATGTACGGCCCTGTCCAGCAAGGAATGAGTCGCCGTGATGCGCGCGAACACGCTGAACGTTTGCTGGATCTGGTGCAACTGAAAAAATTTGCCGACTTTTATCCTAAAGAACTCTCCGGTGGAATGCGTCAGCGTGTTGCAATTGCACGCACACTGGCCTATCAGCCAGCCATTTTGTTGATGGACGAGCCATTCGGCGCTTTGGATGCGCATACGCGCACGGTATTACAAAACGAGCTTCTTAATATATGGGAGCGGGATCGTAAAACAGTGCTGTTCGTAACCCATGGGGTTGATGAAGCGGTTTTCCTTTCTGACAGGGTGGTTGTAATGACAAGGGCGCCAGGAAGAGTCAAGGCAGTGATTGATATTGATCTGCCTCGTCCACGTCGGAGGGTGGATCTGTTGATGAATCGGCAATATCAAGAATATGTCATAAAACTTGAGCGGCTGATCGAGGATGTTCACTTGGAAGAGACTGGTCCGTGAGCATCAAAAGCGTAATGTCTGCCTTAGTGATACCGAGGGCAATCTGGCATAACGCAAGTGCATTTTTGTCCTTGGGTGTCCTGTTGCTGTTATGGGAAGGACTTGCTCACTACATCAATATCGACGGTTTTCCGTTGGCAAGCGAAGCATTGTTACAGGTGCCGGTTATCTTGCGGGAGCGTGAAGCGCTGATCAGTATTGGCGCTTCATTGTGGCGTATGTTTCTTGGAGGAGCATTGGCCTTAATGATTGCGGTACCGGTGGGGTTGACCATGGGACGCAATCAACGAACCGCACAGGCATTGAGTCCGGTACTAACTCTAATTTATCCGATTCCCAAGGCAGCGCTGATGCCAATTATTATGTTGTGGTTTGGTATTGGTGATTTGTCAAAAGTACTGGTGATTTTTGTCGGTGTAAGTTTGCCATTGATTTATCACAGCTATCACGGGGCTCAATCGGTAGACGAGAAACTGTTGTGGTCGGCAATGGCAATGGGAATGAAACCGGTGGAGCGTTTGTTTCGTGTGGTGCTACCGTCGGCGTTACCCGAGGTACTGCTCGGTTGTCGGGTCGGATTGGCAATGGCATTG
This sequence comes from Zoogloeaceae bacterium, assembly GCA_031277315.1. GTDB lineage: Bacteria > Pseudomonadota > Gammaproteobacteria > Burkholderiales > Rhodocyclaceae > Desulfobacillus. The sequence goes on from JAITMP010000002.1 coordinate 51,848, forward strand.
ATTGTGATGATTGCCTCTGAAATGATTGCCCGACAGTCAGGAGCCGGAGAGCTGTTATTCAATGCATTAGACATGGCACTGTATACGGATGTCTACGCAATAATTATTATTCTTGCCGGAATTGGTTTCTTGCTGGACTGGGTATTTGAACGCATCCGCTCCCGTCTTGTCCATTGGGCAGAAATACGACAAGACGCCGTGGTTCCAAGAGGCCGTGCATGAATGAGGCAAAACGACTCGGGGGCTGGTTATTTCTGGGGCGAACCCATGGCATGATCTTCTCTGTGATCTCTCCGGCCATACTCCTGATGATATGGGAGGGTGTCTGCCGCGCTGGTTTGATTATCCCAACACTACTGCCTGCGCCAACAGCAGTTTTTTTTCGTCTTGTCGATGTATTGCCTGATCCTGAATTTTTACACCATCTGGGTCAGACAATGATCCGTTTGCTTTCAGGATTTGCAATCGCTCTGGTGACGGGAGTCTCATTAGGGCTTGGCGCGAGCGGAAGAGGCAGCCTTGTGTTGGAGCCGATTATCCGTGTGTTGGCGCCGATTCCTAAAATAGCCTTGTATCCAGCATTCGTGTTGATCTTTGGCTTTGAGCATACTTCGAAGATTGCGCTTGTTGTGGCGGATGCCGTTTTCCCTATTTTATTGGCAACGCTTCACGGGGCGCGTGCAGTCGAGCCAAAATTACTCTGGTCTGCATGGGCGGCAGGCGCAAGTCGTCGTATGTCTATTTTTACCGTTATTTTGCCCTCTGCACTGCCCGCAATTCTGACCGGATGTCGGATTGCGCTATTAATTGCTTGTGTGACTGTATTCTTGGCCGAAATGATTTCATCAACCGATGGTTTGGGGCATCTGATGATTCGTTCAGCACGCTCTTTCCGCATTATTGATATGTTCGTGCCATTGATCCTGATTTCAGGGATTGGTTTATTTCTTAATGCTATTTTGCTTGCAGCGCGCAAACGCTTGCTGGCAGGCTTTGACCATTAATCAATATGGATTCTCGTGTGCGCCCTGCCTATCCTGGCCATCATTTCTTTTTGCCCTACCTTATTAATAGGGTAACGATTTTTATGAATATTGGATTCCAGAAGGTTCTGGATAACCATGGACTGACTTTAACGCAATGGCGTGTGCTGGCATTTCTTGCTGAGCAGGATGGGTTGAGCGTCAATGCTCTTGCTGATGCAACAATTACAGAACAATCAACCTTGTCACGAGCTTTGGCCAGTCTGGAAGGCAGTGGGTATGTTCGGCGTGAGCCGAATCCGGAAGACAGCCGTTCCGTGAAAACTTTTCTAGCGCCTAAAGGGAAAAAGGTTTTTGATCTAGTGCTTGCGCGTGCTCTAGATCTTGAAGCGCTGATTTTGCGTGATATCCCTCCAGAAGAGACTGAAGTCCTGCGTCAGTTACTTCAGCGCATCATGGTTAACCTGCAACCCGGTTGATGGTCTGCGTCGGTAGATGATGTTCTCGTTGCGCAAGCAGTCCCCGTTCCAACCCGGCTGATACCGGAAAGCGGCGAAATTCAGCGCGCGCCCAGTTCAAGCGTGGCGTTTGGCGTCCATGTTGTTGGCGGCGTGGGGGCGGTGTCGCCGGCGGGAGCGGGCGGGGTGGGGGTGGAGGCGGGGGTGGAGGCGGGCGGTGGCGTGTCCGCGGCTTTGCCTGCGCCGACGAAGACGCGGTCGGCGTTCAGGTGTTGCGCGAGCAGGTAGTCCTTGACGGCGACGGCGCGCTGGATGGCGAGTTGGCGGATGTCGTCTTCGCTGACGTTGATGTGCGCGAGGAGGAGCGATTCCATCTGCGCCACTGGCACATCCTTGCTCATGCCGACCAGATTGCGCGGCTTGTCCGGGATGTCGGCGCGGCGATACAGCCGCCGCAGCAGTTGCGGGTAGTCGGCGTCGGTTGGCGCTGCCGCCGTGTCCGGGCTGGATGAAGCGTTGGCTGCCGCCGCTGTTTCTTCGGTGGCGGGCGCGGCGTCGTCGGTTTCGGCATCCGCCTTGCTGCCGGCGCGCCGTTCGGCGGCGACCAGGGCTTGCAGGCGCTCGCGCTTGAAGCCTTCGCGTTCTTCGTCCAGCCGCGCCGCGCCGGTGACGGTGAGCTTGAGTTGCGGCCGGTCGGTCATGGCTTTGGCGATCTTGTCCAGTTGCGCCTTGGCTGCGTCCGACAGGGCGGCGCTGCCGGCGGCGAAGGCGACGTGCGACATGTCTTCGCCGCCGTCGCTGAAGAGGCGCGCCAGCAACGTAAACGGCGCCGTGATGGCTTTGCCGATGAGGTTGACGATGGCTTTGAAAATGATCGGCCCGATGGAAAACTCGGGGTCGTTGATGGAGCCGCTGATGGGCAGGTCGAGGTCGATGACGCCGTTGCTGTCGGAGAGCAGCGCGGTCGCCAGCCGCACCGGCAGGCTGGCGGGGGCGCCGGGCACCGCGTCGCCGAACTGCAACTGGTTGAGCACCAGCTTGTTGCTGGCGGTGAGCTGGCCGCCGGGCGTGATCTTGTAGGCGACATCCATGCTGAGTTTGCCGCGCTCGATGCCGTGGCCGGCATACTTGACCGAATAGGGCGACAGCGGCGGCAGTTCCAGATCGGTGATCTTGGCCGCGATGTCCAGCGCCAGCGGCTGGGCGAGCGGGTTGAGTTTGCCCTTGACCGCCAGTTGCGCCGTGCCCTCGGCCCGGCCCGTGAGTTGCAGATCGGCCATGCGCGGCGCTTGCGGGTTGGTGACGGAATCGAACGCGCTGAGCGAGCCGTTGAGCTTGCTCAAATCCGCCGAGTAATTGGGCTGGATGAAGTGGTCGCTGAACGAGACGCGGCCATTGACCAGACGCGTCGGCCCGAAGCGCATCACTGGCGCGGATGCCGTTGGTGTTGGGGCTGGGGCTGGCGTGGTAGTTGACGCCGAAGCCGGCGCGGATGGATCGGTTTTCACCAGGTTCTGCAAATTGATGCGTCCGGCGGGGTCGATGATGATGCGGGCATAGAAATCCGACAGCCGCGAATCTTTCACCGTCACTTGCGGCGCTTTATTCGGATCAAGCTGCACATTCAGCCCTGCCACGCGCAGTTGCTTCCAGCTCAGCAGTTCTTCGCCGATGCCGCCGGCGCCGCTCGGCGCGAGCGCGGCGCTGGATTGGGCAGCGGCTTTGCTGGCGACCGCTGCGGAATTTTTGGCCTTGCCGGAGGCGGCGCGCGCGGGCCGCGCCGCTTTCGCTTCATTTGCTTTCGCTGCCGCGTTTGCTTTGTCCGGCGCGGCGTCTCCGGCTGTCGGTCGGGTGGTGGTGCGCAGTTCTTCGATGCGCGCATCGCCTGCCAAGCGTAGGCGGGGGCCGTTGTTTTGCAGGGCGAAATCGACCTTGCCCTTGAAACTGGCGTCGGCGCGCAGGATGTCGATGTTGAGTTGTTCGGCGACATACGGCTTGAAGGCTTGCAGCGGCAGGCGTTCGGCGTCGACTTCGCCTTCCGCGCTGATCGGCGCGAGGCTGACCGTGCCGCGCCAGGCGAGCTTGCCCGGTTCGCCGCGCTTGGGCGCGAGCAGCGCCGAGAGTTCGAGCGGAATCGGTTTCTCTCCGTTCAACACGAAGTCGCGCGCGTCGAGTTGCAGTTGCGACAGCGCCACCTCGACCGCGCCCGAGGCGGGCTGCTGGTCGCGCCAGCGCAGATCGCCTTGCGCGATGCCGATGCGGTCGACGCTCACGCGCCAGCCGTCGGCGGCGGGATCGGCGGCGGCGGAATCAGTGGCGGAATCAGTGGCGGCATCCGTGGCGGAATCCGCCGCCGGTTTGCTATTCGCATCATCGGCTGCCGTGGTTGTCGTGGCTGTCGTGGCTGTCGCGGCGGCTGGTGCGGCGGCGGTTTTTTCCGGCGCTGCCGCCGCAGGCGCGGGAACCCAGTTGATCCGTCCTTTTGCATCGCGGCGGGCCAGCAGGCGCGGCGCGGTGAGTTCAACGCTCGCCAGATGCACGATTTGCTCCAGCGGACGTATATCGCTGACGTCGACGGCGAGACGCTCGAAAGCCAGCGCCTCCTCGCCCGCCGCGTCGTTGGCCTTGATGCCGGAGAGGCTCGCCGTGCCGGCGATCTTGAGCGAGGGCTGCGGCAGTTCCTCGAAAATCAGGCGCAAGTCGGCGTCGAGCGCGCCGGCGGTCACGTGCAGCGGCAGGCTGGCCGGTTGATAGACCAGATACGGGGCCAGATCGAAGCCTTGCAGGAGAAAATGCGCTTCCGTGTGGCGCGAGGGATCGAAGGGCAGCGTCTGCGCGCCGGAATCGAAGCGGCTGCCGTTCAGGGTCAACGCCAGCCGTGGCGTGACGCGCGACTTGAGTTGGGACGGCAGGTTGCTGATGAAGGGCAGCGTCAGTTGCAGATCGCGCACTTCATGCGTGCGCTGCACCGGATCGTCGATGAACGTGGCGCGTCCGTCTTGCACGGCGATGTCATAGAGCGCGAAGCGCATCGGCTTCTCGTTTTTCGGGCCGCTGGTCAAGCGCGTGATGACATCGTCGGCGTCGTAATGCCCGTCGCCCAGATGACGCAGCCGCAGCGCCGGTTCGTCGACCTGAATCGCTTTCACGATCGGCGCCAGACGCCAGACCGATTCGAGCGCCACATTCACATACAGACGCTTGACGGCAAGCTGCGGCGGATCGGCGGGCTGCGCGCCGCCGATGCTCAGTTCGCGCAGCGTCAGTTCAAGCGACCAGGGCGTGAATTCCACCGCGCCGATGCTGACCGGGCGGCCCAGCGTTTCCGTGCCGATCTTCTGCCCTTGCCACTTGATGAGCGGCGGCGCTGCCAGCCAGAGCAGGCACCAGAGCGCCAGCAGCGCCGCGACCGTCCATGCCAGACGGCGCCCCCAGCAGGCGAGCCGCGAACGCCGGCCAGCGGCGGCGGAAGACGTTTCGGTGGCGGAAATTTCGGCGGGAGAAACCCCGGCAGTGTCGTGTTCAGTCATGATGGTAGGGAAGTCTATAATCAGCGTCCCCTCGTTGCAACCGGGATCATTGAAGGTCATCGGAAATCATGGAAGGTCAATCATGGAAGATCATGCGTTTGTCGTGAAACATGAAGACTTTCCGCCTTCCGCCTGGGTGCGCCGTTACGCCGCGCTGCTGCCGGCGGGCGGCGCGGTGCTGGACTTGGCCTGCGGCGCTGGCCGCCATGCCCGTTTTCTGGCCGGGCTGGGCCACGCGGTTGAAGCGGTCGACCGCGACGCGGCGGCGCTGGCCGGTTTGGCCGGGCTGGCCGGAATAACGGCGCGTCAGGCCGATCTGGAAAACGATCCCTGGCCCTATGCTGACCGGCGCTTCGCCGGCATCGTCGTCTGCAACTACCTGCACCGGCCCTTGTTTCCGCATCTGGCGGCGGCGCTGGCCGAGGGCGGCGTGCTGATCTATGAAACGTTCATGCTCGGCAATGAACGCTTCGGGCGTCCGTCAAATCCGGATTTTCTGCTGCGTCCGGATGAACTCCTCGCCGCGTTCGGCGGCGCGCTGCGGACGGTGGCGTTTGAGCAGGGCGAGGTGACGCAGCCGAAGCCGGCCTTGATGCAGCGCCTGTGCGCCGTGCGCGGCCTCTGCGCGCGGCTGCCCTGAACGCATACGCCGTACACATTTTGCCGCGCTTTGCCGCGACTCACGCCCCGATTTCGTCGTTTTGTCGCATCGGCGTTGCGCCGCCGCGCTGCGTGGCGGCATCCTCCTTTCCGCGATCTCGCACAACATATCTGGAAAGGAGCGATGTCATGACCACAGAACAGGAACACGCCGCCGCTTATCAGGCCGCCCGCCGTCAGGTGCGGCGGCTGCGCGGCTTCTACATTCATCTCGCGGTTTATCTGGCCGTCAACGCCGTGCTGTTCGCACTGCATCTGTTCGCCGGCCGCCCCTGGGCGACGGGGGCGCTGCTCGGCTGGGGCATCGGCGTGCTCGTCCACGGCGCTTCGGCGCTGTTCGGTGGCCGTCTGCGCCCGTTCGGCGCTGAATGGGAGGCGCGCAAAATCCGTGAGATCATGAACGCGAAATAAGCCCGCTTTCGTTTCATTTCGCCTCACGCCATGCCGCGCTTCGCCGTTCATATCGGATTCGTCCTCCTCGTCAACACGCTGATCGCGGCGTTTCTCACCGCGATCGGCATCGGCGGCGATTTCATCCGCAATCTCATCGTCTCGCACTGCATCGGCTTTTCGATTTATCTGCCCTGCATCGTGACGGCGCGGCGGGCGGCGAGCCGGACGGCGCTGTTGACCGGGATCGCGCTGTCGGTCGTGTTCGGCTCCGTCGTCGGCGCGCTGGCCGGCTTCGCGCTGGCCGGCTACGGTTTCGGGCGCTGGTCTTTCGGCGCCGTTCTGAGCGGGCTGCTGTTCGGCCTCGGCGTGAGCGGCCTGTTTCATCTCCACGAGCGGGCGGTGAAACTGGAATCGGCGCTGCGCGAGCGCGAATTGCAGCGTCTGGCGGCGGAAAAAGCGCAGGTGGAAACGCAACTGCGTCTGCTGCAAGCGCAGATCGAACCGCATTTTCTGTTCAACACGCTGGCCAATCTCGCCGTGCTGGTGCGCAGCGATCCGGCGCGCGCCGAGCGCCTGCTCGCCGATCTTATCGCCTGGCTGCGCGCCACCTTGCAGCGCACACGGGACGCGGCGTCGACGCTCGGCGACGAAATCGAACTGCTGCGGTGTTATCTCGACATCCTCGGCCTGCGTCTGGGCGAGCGCCTGCGCGTCGTCATCGACGTGCCGGAAGCCTTGCGGGCGCGGCCGTTTCCGCTGCTGCTGTTGCAGCCGCTGGTGGAGAACGCCGTCGCCCACGGCATCGAGCCGAAGGTGGACGGCGGCGAAGTGCGCATCGCGGCGGCGGCGGCGCATGGCCGTTTGCGCCTCACCGTCGCCGACACCGGCGCCGGGCTGGCGGAAAGCGGCGGCGGCGCGGGCTTCGGGCTGGAGAATGTGCGCCAGCGCTTGAAGGCGCTGTTCGGCGACGCCGCCGCGCTCGACGTGCGCGCCAATCCCTCCGGCGGCGTCACCGCCACGGTGGAACTGCCGGCATGACAGCGGCCCTGATCGCCGACGACGAGCCGCTGCTGGCTGAAGACCTGCGGCGGCGTCTGTTGGCGCTGTGGCCGGCGCTACGGATGGTCGCCGTCTGCCACAACGGCATTGCCGCGCTTGAATGCCTGCGCGCCGAACGGCCCGAAATCGCCTTTCTTGACATTCGCATGCCAGGCCTGAGCGGTCTGGAAGTGGCGGCGCGGCTCGACTATCCCTGTCAGGTCGTGTTCGTCACCGCCTACGATCAATACGCGGTGGCGGCGTTCGAGCAGGCGGCGGCGGATTACCTGCTCAAGCCGGCGGATGACGCCCGGCTGGCGAAAACCGTTGCCCGCCTGCGCCGCGCCGTCGCCTCGCCCTCCGGCGGCGAGCGCGGCCAACTGGCGCGGACGCTGGAAAAAATCGGCGCGCATCAAACCGCCGGTGCGGCTGACATCGAACGGCCCGCGCCGCTGAAATGGATTCGCGCCTCGGCGGGCGGCGGCGTGCGTCTGGCGCCGGTGGAAGACGTGCGCTGCTTTCAGGCGGCGGACAAATACACCACGGTGCTGACCGCCTCCGGCGAACTGCTGATCCGCACGCCAATCAAGGAACTGGCCGCGCAACTCGACGCGGAAATATTTTGGCAAGTGCATCGCGGCGCGATTGTGAACGTGAAATTCATCACCGCCGCTCGCCGCGACGAACATGGCCGCCTGCGCCTGAGTTTGCGCGACCGCCCGGAGACAATCCCCGTCAGCCGCGCCTACGCGCATCTGTTCAGACAGATGTAGCAAACAGGGCATACATTCCGCCCTAAGCGGGAGAGGGGCCGGGAGAGAGGGCAGGCGGTGGATTCCCGCGTAAGCGGGAATCCACCGCTGCATGGATTTCCGCCTTCGCGGGAATGACGATGAGGTAGTAGGCTGGGTTGAGCGCAGCGAAACCCAGCTTTGAACGACAAACGCTGGGATTCCGTTTCACTTCATCCCAGCCTACGCACTACGCACTTCGTTCCATCCCAGCCTACGTCCCTCGATGTTGGGCTTCGCTTCGCTCAGCGCCAACCTACCCTACCCGTTCCCTCAACTCTCCCGATCAAGTCGGGGGCAGGCTCTTGCCCGCAAGCAAGAGAGAGGTCGGGAGAGAAGGCATGCGGGGGTGGATTCCCGCTTGCGCGGGAATGACGGGGAATGACGAATGCTGCTTGCCTCCCGACCCCATCCCCATCCCGGCCATCCCGGTGCCGGCTTTGCACAGCCGGCCCGCTCAGGCGGCGCAAAGCAGTGCTTTGC
>JAITMP010000030.1 GCA_031277315.1 Zoogloeaceae bacterium
CCCGGGACGGATGTCAGGCAATCAATTAGCCCTGAATGGTGAGAAGCAACACACAACGCCATGACTTCGCCAGCAATGTGTGCCAACTTGTTTTGACCTGAAAGATGCTGCCAGATGAATTGTGCCCCGCTGGTGGAGTGGTCAATTTTCCCGCGCAGACCTTTGGCATCAACAAACTCTTCATCTTCGTCCTGATTCAGCAGTCCCGTAGCCGACTGAATATAGGCTTGGAATGCTGCGCTATATTTTCCAAGATCATGCAGGAGACCGATCAACTCACCCTGTTTTGCAAGCCCAATCTTTGTCGCAAAGTCCGAACTTAACTTGGAAACGGCATAGAGATGTTTTTCTAATGTTTGGACTTCACCATTCTTGCGTACATGGGCAATGTAATTTTTTTGTGAACTCGTATCTGTATTCATTGCAACGCAATCCTCATATACCCCTCAGTGTCAAACCGAAAGCACACTGACGTATCCCGCTCTTCCATAGTCAAGAATCTTTTGATCTCGCGTAACCAAGGTGTAGTTGCCCATACGCGCTGTAGCAACCAAGAGACGATCAGCCGGGTCGGCGTGAAACTCTCCAGGCAATTTATTGCTTTCAACCACAACAGCGGGACTATCGAGCGCAACCAGTCGCATGGCGGGATGTGAGAGCGCGCGCTCGACCCAAGCTGTTGTAGGCATGGCAAGATTCAGCCGCCCTTTGGTGGCAAGTAGCGCCACCTCCCACACTGAAATAATCGATATATGCAACGGTTGATTACGGTCAGAGGCATCCAGGCGTTTCTGTATGGCAGGTTTAAATACACCAGATACTCCGAATGACAACCATATCCAGACATGCGTATCCAACAGGAGCGCCCTGTTTGATGTACTCATGATGTTTTGTCTTTCAATGAGACAGGTGCGTACAGATCATCTTCGTCACCAGTTTCGGCTGACCAGTGTTCAGATGGAACATTGATGATATCGCCGGCGATTTCTCCTGTGCCTTTCATGTAGCCAAACAAACTTGGGAGTGGTGCTTCAGCCTCGATGGGGACGACGCGCGCGACGGGCTTGCCGCGTTTGGTAATCACCAGCGGTTGATGCGTCACCGCAACATTATCAATAAGTTTCAAGCACTTAGCTTTAAACTCGGCAGCATTGATATTCATAACAAGCCTTTATGACCAATTTAATTGACCATATTATATATTAATTAGTCACATGACTAGTAAAGCGTATTATCAATTTCAATACAAGGCAGGCATGGATTTTTTCATAGCGGAATTTTAAAAATATTTTTTGTAACTGGTCCCTGCTTTGATTGGTGATGTACTCGGTGCGCAGGGCTTTACCTGCGATGCGGCTGCGCTATTTCAGTTGCTGCAATAGTGGGATTCATACGATTGCTGTGGTTGGACATTTCGCATGCTTTCCCAAGCCAGACGAAATCAGTATAATCGCCCGCTGCTCGGGAAGAGGATTTTCCGGGGGAGGTTTCAAGGCCAGGTAGCTCAGTTGGTAGAGCAGCGGACTGAAAATCCGCGTGTCGGCAGTTCGATTCTGCCCCTGGCCACCAATCATCGACGCCCAGCCGTTTTCGGTTGGGCGTTTTGTTTGTGGCGTTCTGTGGTTGAAGGCGTCGCGCTGCTTTGGGCTAAAATGCCAGCTTTGCCGTGCCGGTTTGTTCGGCGCGGCGTTGATCGGGAGATATCAATTGCAGTTGGCGTGCCTGGATCTGGAAGGGGTGCTGGTTCCTGAAATCTGGATCGAATTCTCGAAGCGGACGAATATTCCCGAACTGTCGCGCACGACGCGCGACGAGCCGAATTACGACAAGCTGATGCAGGGGCGTTTGGCCTTGCTTGCGCGGCACGGGCTGGGCCTGCCGGACATCCAGCGGGTGATTGCCGGGATGGCGCCGCTGCCCGGCGCGCACGAATTTCTCGACTGGCTGCGCGAGCGGTTTCAGGTCATCATCCTGTCCGACACCTTCTATGAATTTGCCATGCCGCTGATGCGTCAGCTTGGTTATCCGACGCTGATGTGCCACAAGCTGGAAGCGGATGCGGACGGCATTGTGCGCGGCTATACTTTGCGCATGCCGGAGCAGAAGCGCGAATCGGTGAAGGCATTCAAGTCGATCAACTTCAAGGTCATCGCCGCCGGCGATTCCTACAACGATACGGCCATGCTGGCTGCGGCCGATGCCGGCATCCTGTTTTGTCCGCCGCAAAATGTCATCGACGAGTTTCCGCAGTTTCCGGTGACGCGCAACTATGACGAACTCGCCGCCGCTTTCCTCGCGGCCAGCGGGCGCATTTGAGGATTATTTTCCGGCGATCTCTTCCAGTCGCGCCGCTTTGATGAGCTGGCCGTCGAGGCCGGCTTCGCGGGCGGAACTGCCGTAGGCAACGGCCATCAATTGCGAGTAGTAGAGCACCGGCATGTTGAACCGGGTGCCTTGTTTCTTGTTGATCTCGCTCTGGTAAATCTCGACGTTGGCCTGACACAGCGGGCAGGGCGTGACGATCATTTCCGCGCCGTGATCGTAAGCCGATTCGATGATGGCGCGGATTTGCTTTTGCGATTTTTCCGGCTCGGAGAAAGCCAGCGCGCCGCCGCAACAGGCGACTTTCTGGTCGTAGGGCACGGCCTCGCCGCCGACGGTTTCCACCAGCTTGTCGAGATACAGCGGGTTCTCGAAGGATTCGCCGGCGATGCCGAACGGGCGGTTGGTCTGGCAGCCGACATAGCCGGCGAACTTGATGCCTTCCAGCGGCTTCACCACCGGCTGCTTGAGCGTGTCGTAGCCGAGATCCTCGATCAGCACTTCAACCATGTGGCGCACCGGCGCCGTGCCCTGATATTGCAGACCGGCGGCGGCCAGCGCCTCGTTGGTTTCCTTCAGCAGCGTCTCGCTGTGATCGAGGCGCTCTTTTACCTCGCGCTGGGCCAGCCAGCAGGCAGCGCAGGTGGCGACCATTTCCTTGCCCGGCAGGTGGCGTTCGGTGAGGGCGAAATTGCGCGCCGACAGCGCCAAGCGCGGCAACTCGCCGCCTTCGGCGTAGCCGATCGAAGCGCCGCAGCAGTTCCAGTCCGGAATCTCGGTGAGCTTGATGTCGAGCTTGCCGCACATCGTGTTGACCGAGGTCAGATAGTTCGAGGCCGAAGCCTTCGACTGCGAGGAGCAGCCGGGATAGAACGCATATTCTTTGCTTGCCATGTTCGCTGCTCCGTTATCCGGCGAGGCCCTTCTTGCGGTCTTCGATTTCACGCGCCTTGTCGATCATGGCCTTGAAACCGGAGAGGTTCTCGATGCCGTGGCCGCCGAGGATTTCCATCGGGTTCAGGCGTTTCGCCTTGACCAGCCCGAGGCCGACCGCCTGCATGCCGAGGGCATTCTTGATGCCTTGCCCGAAGCCGTCCTTGAAATACAGGGCGAGTGAAAATTTCAATTCGTTCACGCGGCCTTTTTTGACCAGGTTGTTCCAGAACAGGGCGGCGGTCTGGCGCGTCGGCTGGCCCTTCGGCGCGAGGCCGAGGCGATGGGCGTAGTTCGCCAGCCCGTGCACGATGTGGGTGATCGGCAGCTTGCGCGGGCAGCGCACGATGCAGTTGTAGCAGGAGGTGCACATCCACATCGCGTCGGAGGAGAGCACTTCCTCGCGCTTGCCGGCGCGGATCATCATGAAGAGTTTCTGCGGCGGATGCGCCCAGGCGTCGCCGAGCGGGCAGGAGCCGGCGCAGACGCCGCACTGCATGCACATGCGCACCCAGTGGCCTTCCTCGACGTTGGCTTCGACTTCCTTGAGAAAGTCGTTTTCGTATTTCGCGCGGGCGGTTTGATTCGCGGTTGTCATCTGCGTCAGCCTTTTCCGGGTGTCAGCCGAAGCCCTTCATGGGCGACAAGCCTATCTCGTTGATCTGCTCGGCGTAGTCGTTGATGAGTTTCGCCACGCGAGCGTTGTCGGTAATGGCGACTTCGAGCGAGAGCACGCGCTCCGGCTCAAGGCCGAGCTGCTTCAGCGTGTCGTCGATCTTGCTCGTGCGGTAGAAGGCCATTTCCGAGCCTTTGACGAAGTGGCACTGGTAATCGTCGCCCTTCTTGCAGCCCATCAGCATCACGCCGTCGTAGCCGGAGTTGAGCGCGTCGGTGATCCAGATGGTGTTCACGGAACCGAGGCAGCGCACCGGAATCGCGCGCACGAAAGCGGAATAGCTCAGGCGCTGGATGCCGGCCATGTCGAGCGCCGGGTAAGCGTCGTTCTCGCAGGCGAGAATCAGGATGCGCGGCTTTTCCTCGAATTCATCCGGAATGTTCACCGCCTTGATCTGGCTGCCGACGGTATCCACCGAATAATTCTCGAAGGAGATGACGCGCACCGGGCAGGCGCCCATGCAGGTGCCGCAGCGGCGGCAGCGTTCCTCGTTGAATTTCGGGAAGCGCTTTTCGTCTTCGTCAATGGCGCCGAAGGGGCATTCCACCGTGCAGCGTTTGCACTGGGTGCAGCCTTCGAGGCGGGCGACCGGATAGGACAAATCGCCGACGCGCGGATGGGCGGCGCGACCGCGAGCGGCGTTCTCCACCGCCTGAATCGCCTTCAGCGCGGCGCCGGTGGCGTCTTCTGTCGCTTGCAGAATGTCCATCGGGCGGCGCACCGGGCCGGCGGCGTAGATGCCGGTGCGCCGGGTTTCGTAGGGGAAGCAGATGAAATGCGAATCCGCGAAGCCGTATTTGAACTGCGGCATGTCCGGGCCTTGGCGGTAGTTCAGGCTGAGCACCGACGTTTTCAGCAATTCGTCCTTCCGGGTTTTGGCCGCTTCGTCGCCGCTCTCGGCGGCAGTGACGGTGGCGGTCCACTCGTCGAGATTGACGCCGGCGTTCGGCACCTGGCCGGTGGCGAGCACGACGAGATCAGCCTCGATGCTGGTGTCCTCATCGAGAATCAGATCCTTGAAGTCGACCTTGCAGGCGCCGCCGCCGTCCGTCACGCGGGCGGCGCGGCCCTTGACGAACGTTACGCCCTTGTCCTGGGCGCTGCGATAGAAATCCTCGCCCATGCCCGGCACGCGCAAATCCTGATACATCACCACGGCGTTGATGCCGGCGTCCCGATCCTTGAAATAGGTCGCTTGCTTGATGCTGGTGGCGCAGCAGTGGCCGGAGCAGTAGGGCAGATGCTGGCCGCTGGCGTCGCGCTGACCGGCGCATTGCACGAAGACGACGGATTTGACCTCCTTGCCGTCGGCGCGCTTGATCGGCCCGCCGTCGGCGGCTTTCGCCAGCGCCTCCAGCCCGGCCTGATCCACCACATTCGGTTGACCGCCGCCGAGTTCCGGCAGCCGCGCCGGATCGTAGGGCGTGAAGCCGGTGGCCTGAATGATGGCGCCGCACACATCGTCCGTCATGCCGCCGGATTCTTGCGCGATCTTGACGGCGAAGCGGCCGGGCGCGCCGCTGGTTTCGGCGACGACGGCGTTCAGATGCACTTTGATTTTTGCGTGGCCGGACACTTTCGCCGCCAGTTCGGCGGCGCCGACCGGCTGGGCATCGGCATAGGGCGCGGCGAACGGCACACGCTTCCACAAATTGTTGGCGAAGCCGCCGAGGGCGCCGGATTTTTCCACCAGCGTCACCGCGTAGCCGGCTTCCGCCGCCGCCAGCGCCGCCGTCATGCCGGACAGGCCGCCGCCGACAACGAGGATCTTCTTGCTCGAAGCCTCTTTCACGTTGCCCGCCGGCACTTTCATTTTCTTGATCTCGGCACAGCCCATGCGCACGTAATCCTCGGCCATCTCCTGACGCACGGCGTCGTGTTCAGCGCCTTCGGCGACGACCCAGATGACGCCTTCCCGCAGGTTGGCGCGCGAGACGGCGGCGGCGGGGAAGCGGAACGCTTCAACCTTGGCGCGGCGCGAGCAGGCGGCGATGCAAAGATGGGTCACGCCCTCGTTGGCGATGTCATCTTCGATCAACTTCACGCCGTCGGTTGAGCAAAGGAAGGGATGGGATTTCACCAGCGCCATCTTGCCTTCCTTCTGCGCGATTTTCTCCAGCATCGGCACGTCGAGCGTGTCGCCGATGCCGCAGCCGGTGCAGATGTAAGCGGCGAACTTGCTGTCGGCCATGTCAGACGGCCTCCGTGGATGCGGTTTGGTGGATCACCTGAATCGCCCGCAGCGAAGCCGCCGTGGCGCTTTGCACCGAGCGGTTCACGTCGAGCGGGCTGGCTGCGCTGCCGGCGCCGAACATGCCGCCGCTTTGCGAGCCTTCGATGAAGTTCGACGAATCGAGGAGAATGTCCTCCGGCAGCGCGACGCCGGTCACTTCCGGCACCATGCCGACCGCCAGCACGACGAGATCATGCGCGTTGGCGTAGCGGTGCGCGCCTTCGGTGTCGACGCCGTGCAGGATCGGGTTGCCGCTCTGCTCGTCGAGCGCGATGCGCGCCACCTTCGACTTGATGAAGCGCACCGTCGGATCGTTTTGCACGCTCTGGTAAAAATCCTCGAAGCGGTCGATGGCGCGGATGTCGATGTAGTAGATCGTCGACCGGCCGTCCTCGCCGCACGCCTCGCGCACATATTGCGTCTGCTTGAGCGAAGCCATGCAGCAGATGCGCGAGCAATGGCGCAGGTGATTTTCATCGCGCGAACCGGCGCACTGGATGAAGGCGATGTTCTTCGCTTCCTGGCCGTCGGAGGGACGCAGCAGCTTGCCGCCGGTGGGGCCGTGCGGATCGGCCATGCGCTCGAATTCCACGCTGGTGACGACGTTCGCAATGCGGCCATAGCCGTAGGGCTGGATTTTCGCCGCGTCGTAAGGCCGCCAGCCGGTGGCCCACACGATGCTGCCGGCTTTCAGCGTGACGGTTTCTTCCTGCATGCCAAGGTCGATGGCGCCGGCCTTGCAGGCGGCTTTGGCTTGCTCGCCCTCGGCGGTGCCGACGATGGAAGGATCAATCACGTAACGCTGCGGATAAGCCATGCCGTGCGGCAGATAGGCGGCCTTGATTTTATCCAGGCCGTAATTGGCCGGATTGGGGATGGTGGTCGACACCGCGTTGCCGCAGTCGCCGCAGGCCGTGCAGTTCTCGTTCACGTAGCGCGGGCGGGTTTTCAGCGTCACCGTGTAGTCGCCGCGGCGGCCCGAGACGGCGGTCACCTCGGTCATTGTCATGACGCGCACATTGGGGTTGCCGCGCAAGCGCCGCAGATTGATTTCGAGGCCGCAGACCGGATGGCACATCTTGGGAAAATAGCGGTAGAGCAGCGCCGTGCGCCCGCCGAGCATCGGCTGCTTCTCGGCGAGAATGACTTGCCGGCCGCACTCGGCGGCTTCAAGCGCCGCCGTCATGCCGGCGATACCGCCGCCTACGACGAGAATCGTCTGGCTGGTAGCGATGGATGCTGACATCAAGCCTCCCGGAACGGACATTTTTATTCAGGAACAAGTACCGATTCTAATCAACAACGCGCCCGTTTCAGCCTCAATTTCCCTATGCGCGGATTGAAAGTCTGAATCCCGGCCTCAAACAAATTTGATGCGCGTCAAACCCCTGAACTCAGGCCGCTGCCATGCGCACCGGGCGCACCTCGAACGTCAGGTTCGCCAGATCGCCGAGAATCCAGGTTGCCGCCGGCGCGCCAAGGCCGGCCACCGTGCCCGGATTCACCAGCCAGGTGGCGCCGCCCATGATGTTCGCCTGCCGCGCCACTTCCGGCTGGTGGCTGTGGCCGTAGCAGACCAGATCGTAATCGCCGGTGCACGCCACGGCGCGGCCATAGTGCGGATAGTGCACCAGAAAGATTTTTTTGCCGGCCAGTTCGATCGAAGCGTCGCCGCCGTGATAGCGCAGCAGGCCGTTCGATTCCGTCGCCATCCGGCTGATGGAGGTGAAATCGCCGAAGTTGTTGCCGTGGATGACATGGATCGGCAAGCCGAGTTCGAGCAGCGGTTTCAGCGTGCTCGGGCCGATGATGTCGCCGCAGTGGAGCACCGCCCCGGCGCCGAGCGCCTTGGCTTCCCCGGCGGCGGCGGCCAGCATGGGGCCGCGGTCGTGGCTGTCGGAAACGATGCAGATTTTCATGGCGGGGTTGTTAGACAAGCAGCGGCCCGTGATAGCTGTCATCCGCGCCCAGCCCCGGATTGGACAAAATGGCGCGGCGCTTCACCTCGTGATCGACTTGCAACTGGAGCAGGTTGCGCACGCAGTCTTCAATGACATCGTAATCCTGCTCGCCGATGCGGTATTGCTGGTTTTCGGTGTAGAAGAAATAGGAGCGGTAACGCCGCGCCGCCAGCTTGCAAACGGCGAACTGCACGTTGCGCTCGTTCCAGTACAGGCCCGGCACGATGGTTAGCTCCGCCGAACCGGGCGTCAGGCGCACCTCGATCTCGGTGTCCTCCAGCGCGACCAGTTGGCCGTAACGGTAAATCATGGCGGCCTCGACGGCGCGCCGTTCCTGTGCATCGAATGCGGGAATATCGCTCATCGGAAAGCCGGTGGAAGTGAAAGCGTTGATGAATATCCGTCGCCAGCTTACCCCATAAGCCAACGCTTCCACCGGCGCTTATGCGCGAATAAAAATATTTCACTTCGGGCGCATGGGCCGGTTTCGCCGCCATGCCCGCCTCAAGCTGTCCGGCGGACGCACGATACGCTTCGGCAGTAAAATCACGTTCATGGAGCGCATCTGGAAACCCGACGTGACCGTGGCCGCCGTCATCGAGCGCGACGGTCGCTTTTTGCTGGTGGAGGAGGAGACGGACGACGGCGTCCGCTTCAACCAGCCGGCGGGGCATCTCGAAGACGGCGAATCGCTGCTCGACGCGGCGACGCGCGAAACGCTGGAGGAAACGGCGCACCGCTTCACGCCGGAGTATCTGATCGGTATTTACCAGTGGCGCCGTCCGGCGCGGAACATGGTTTATCTGCGCTTTGCTTTCGGCGGACGGCTGCGCGGCGTCGAAGCCGGACGGGCGCTGGATTACGGCATCCTGCGCGCCCTCTGGCTGACGCCGGAGGAGATTGCCGCCGAGCGCGAGCGGCATCGCAGCCCGCTCGTGATGCGCTGCATCGAGGATTATCTGGCGGGCCGGCGGTATGGCCTGGAAGCGATCAGATACCATGAATGAGAAGCCGCCGCCGTCCGGCGCCGGCAAGCGGGAATGCGCATGAAAAACAATACAGTCGTGGTTGGCATGTCGGGCGGGGTGGATTCTTCCGTCGCGGCGATGCTGCTCAAACAACAAGGCTGGCGGGTGGTCGGCCTGTTCATGAAGAACTGGGAAGATGACGACGACGGCGAATACTGCTCCTCGCGCCAGGATCTCATCGACGTCGCCGCCGTGTGCGACATTCTCGGCATCGACCTCGAAGTCGTGAACTTTTCCGCCGAATACAAGGAGCGCGTCTTCAGCGCCTTCCTGCGCGAATATCAAGCCGGCCGCACACCGAATCCCGATGTGCTGTGCAATGCCGAGATCAAGTTCAAGGCGTTTCTCGATCACGCGCTGACGCTGGGCGCGGAGAAAATCGCCACCGGCCACTACGCCCAGGTGCGCGAGACGGCAACCGAAACCAGCGCCGAATTCCAGCTTCTCAAGGCCGAAGACGGCACCAAGGATCAAAGCTATTTTCTCTATCGCCTGAATCAGGCGCAGTTGGCGAAAACGCTGTTTCCCCTCGGCCAGATTTACAAACGCGAAGTCAGGCGAATGGCGGCGCAAGCCGGCCTGCCGAATTCCGCCAAAAAAGATTCAACCGGCATCTGCTTCATCGGCGAGCGGCCCTTCAAGGAATTTCTCGAACGCTATCTTCCGCGCCGGCCCGGCGAGATTCGCGCGCTGGAGAGCGACCGGCGCCTGGGCGAACACCACGGCCTCATGTACCACACGCTCGGCCAGCGCAAGGGCTTGGGCATCGGCGGGCAAAAAGACGGCGACGCCGACGCATGGTATGTCGCCGGCAAGAATCTTGAGCGGAACATTCTCTATGTCGTGCAAGGCCACGATCATCCGGCGCTGCTGGCCGACCGCCTGCAAGCCGACGACCTGTCCTGGGTCAGCGGCCGGTCGCCGCGCCCGCACTGGGTTTATACGGCCAAAACGCGTTACCGCCAGCCGGACGCCCCGTGCGAAGTAGATAGCGTCAGCGCCGACCGCTGCGAAGTGATTTTCGCCCAGCCGCAATGGGCGGTCACGCCCGGCCAAAGCGTCGCGCTCTACGACTCGAAAGTGTGTCTGGGCGGTGGCATCATCGCGTAGCCTGGCGCTGGGCGCAAATCGTCGTTATTCCCGCGCAAGCGGGAATCCACCGCTGCATGGATTCCCGCTTGCTTCCCGCCTTCGCGGGAATGACGGGGAATGACGAGGGTTCTCGGCTTGCGGTTTCAGCGAGGCTGGGTTGAGCGCAGCGAAACCCGGCATGCCGAAGCTGGGATTCCGTTTCACTCCATCCCAGCCTACGTCGCCGCCCGAGCGGGTTTTTCCGCTTGCGCGGTTCAGTCTCGCGGAGGAACAGTTTCGGCGAAGGAGGGGCGCGTCGCCAATTCTGTGAACAGGCGCGCCAGATTGGGATACTGCTCGCGCCAGCGGATATCCGGCAGACGGAGTTCCAGATAGCCCAGCGCTGCGCCGAGGGCGACATCGGCAAGGGAGAAAGCGGCGCCGTTGCACCAGGGCTGCTCGCCCAAATCTTCAGCCGCCCTTTCCAGCGCGCAGTCGATTTTTCCGCGCTGACGCGCAATCCAGCTTGGGCTTTGTTCTTCCCGTGGCCGCTTCGCTTCGAGCACTGCCGCCGCCGCCGCGTCCACCATGCCGTCGGCCAATGCTTCCCAGCGCTTGACGCGGATGCGCTCGCGGCCGGAGGCCGGCAGCAGGCGGTTGTTCGGCGTTACGCCGTCGAGATATTCGACGATGACGCTGGAATCGAACAGGGTGTATTCGTCGTCGAGCGCCAGCACCGGCACCTTGCCGAGCGGATTGAGCCGGGTGATGTCAGTGCCGGGATCCCGGGGATTGCAGACGACGAGTTCGTACTCGATCTTTTTTTCCGCGAGGACGATGCGCGCTTTGCGCACATAGGGGCTGGTGAGGGAGCCGATCAGTTTCATGATGTGAATGCTGTTTGGATTCAGTGCAATTGTACCACCGGCGCCCGCCGCGCCGGGCGGGCGGCGGCGCGCATGATAAAATTCACCCGCAATTCTGGAGGGTTTTTATACATGTCCCCGACGCCACTGTCTCCGTTGATCGCGCTTTCTCCCCTCGATGGCCGCTATGCCGACAAGGTTGAGGCGTTGCGCGCGCATTTTTCGGAATGCGGCCTGATCCGCAACCGGGTGCGGGTCGAGGTGGCCTGGCTCAAGGCGCTCGCCGCCGAGCCGCATTTTGCCGAGATTCCGGCGTTTTCCGCCGCGACGCAGGCCGAGCTGGATGAAGCGGCGGCGTCTTTTTCCGTCATTGACGGCGAGGCCATCAAGGCCATCGAGGCGCGCACGAATCACGATGTCAAGGCCATGGAATACTGGCTGAAGGAGCGCCTGTCGGACAACGCCGAAGTGATGACCGTGGCCGAATTCATCCATTTCGGCTGCACGTCCGAAGACATCAACAATCTTTCCCATGCGCTGATGCTGCGGGACGCCCGCGCCGACGCGCTGCTGCCGGCGCTCGACGCCGTTATCGCCCGTCTGGTCGCGCTGGCGCATCAGCACGCCGAACTGCCGATGCTCTCGCGCACCCACGGCCAGCCGGCCAGCCCGACCACGCTCGGCAAGGAAATGGCCAACGTCGCCGCCCGCCTGAAGCGCGCCCGCGTCCGCATCGCCGCAGTGCCGCTGAGCGCCAAGTTCAACGGCGCCGTCGGCAATTACAACGCGCATCTGGCGGCGTACCCCGGTTTCGACTGGGAAGGTTTCGCGCGCCGTTTCATCGAATCCTTCGGGCTTGAATTCAATCCCTACACCATTCAGATCGAGCCGCACGACGCGATGGCCGAACTGTTCGACGCCGTCGCCCGCGCCAATACCATCCTGCTCGATCTCGACCGCGATGTCTGGTTGTATATTTCGCTCGGCTATTTCAAGCAGAAACTGAAAGCCGGCGAAATCGGATCGAGCACCATGCCGCACAAGGTGAATCCGATCGACTTTGAAAATTCCGAAGGCAATCTCGGGCTGGCCAATGCGCTCTTGCGCCATCTCGCCGACAAGCTGCCGGTTTCGCGCATGCAGCGCGATCTCACCGATTCGACGGTGCTGCGCAATATGGGCGTCGCTTTCGGCCATACGCTGCTGGCTTATGATTCCTGTCTAAAGGGGCTGGCGAAGCTGGAAGCCGATCCGGCGCGGCTGCGCGCGGATCTCGACGCCGCCTGGGAAGTGCTGGCCGAGCCGGTGCAGACGGTGATGCGGCGCTACGGCGTCGAAAATCCCTACGAGCAGTTGAAGGAACTCACGCGCGGCAAGGGCATCACCCGCGAAGGGCTGCATGCCTTCATTCAGACATTGAACATTCCCGCCGCCGAAAAACAGCGCCTGCTCGCCATGACGCCCTGGAGCTACATCGGCAAGGCCGCCGAACTGGCGAAGAGAATTTGAAGCGGAAGGATTCACCGTGGCTTTTGCCGACAACCTGAAAAAGATGCCGGGCATCGCCCATCTCGAAGCGATCCGCCTGCTCGACGGCGAGGAGGTGATCGCCCGCATTGAGCACAAGCCAGGCCAGGTCGGCTCGCTCGCGCTCTACAATCATCTCTCCCAGATCTACGGCGCCATCACGCCGGAAGCGGCGCGCGCCGGTCTGGAACTCTACGCCGAGCACACCGAAGATGCCCGCGCCAATCCCGGCAAGCATCCCAACATCGACCGCCTGCTCGAACTCGCGCAGGGCAATCGCACCTTGCGCGTCAAGCACGTCTTCTTCGTTTGATTTGCCTTTCCCGCCGTTGTGCGCGAGCCGCCCCGCGTGCGGCGGCGGGCGGCGTCAGACGACGGCTTCTTCTTTTTGCTTCTGCGGCTTGATGAACTGTTCGCGCGAGACGCCGAGCCACATCAGCAGCGGGCTGGCGACCAGCACGGAGGAGTAGATGCCGAACAGGATGCCGATGGTGAGCGCGACGGCGAAGTAGTGCAGCACTTCGCCGCCGAAAATCAGCATCGACAGAACGGCAAGCTGGGTGCAGCCGTGGGTGATGATGGTGCGGCTGATGGTGCGGGTGATGGCGTTGTCGATGACTTCCGGGATGCTCGCCTTGCGCATCTTGCGCAGGTTTTCGCGCACGCGGTCGAAGACCACCACCGATTCGTTCACGGAATAGCCGAGCACCGCCAGCACCGCCGCCAGCACCGGCAGCGAGAATTCCCACTGGAAGAAGGCGAAAAAGCCGAGAATGATGACAACGTCGTGAAGGTTGGCGATGATGGCGGAGACGGCGAAGCGCCACTCGAAGCGCAGCGCCAGATAGACGATGATGCCGAACACCACCAGCAGCAGGGCGATGGCGCCATTCTCGGCCAGTTCCTTGCCGACCTGCGGCCCGACGAATTCAGCGCGCTTCACCTCGGCGCCGGCGTCGGCCTGCTGCAACACTTCCTTCACGCTTTTTCCCAAGGCGTCCGAATCCTGGCCCGGCTTGAGCGGCATGCGGATCAATACGTCGTGGCTGGTGCCGAAATTGGCGACCTGGGTGTCGGCGTAGCCGGCGCCGGCCAGCGTGGCGCGGATTTTTTCCGTGTCGGCGGCCTGCGGATAACTTGCCTCGATCAGCGTGCCGCCGGTGAACTCAACGCTGAAATGCAGCCCGCGCGTGGCGAGGAAGAACACGGCGGCAATGAAGGTGATCACGGAAATGACGTTGAACACCAGCGCATGGCGCATGAAGGGAATATCTTTGCGAATCTTGAAAAATTCCATGCTGTGTTCCCTTTATTCCTCTGGTTTTCCTTGTTCGCGGGCTTACTTCCAGGCGACGTTGCCGATCGACAGCCCGGCCAGCTTGCGCCGGCTGCCGTAGATCAGATTCACGATACCGCGCGAGACGACCACCGCGCTGAACATCGAGGTCAGAATGCCCAGGCAATGCACGACGGCGAAGCCGCGCACCGGGCCGGAGCCGAAGATGAGCAGGGCCAGTCCGGCGATGAGCGAGGTGACGTTGGAATCGAGAATGGTCGCCCAGGCGCGGTCGTAGCCGGCGGCGATGGCCGCCTGCGGCGTGGCGCCGTTGCGCAGTTCTTCGCGGATGCGTTCGTTGATGAGCACGTTGGCGTCGATGGCCATGCCCAGCGTCAGCGCGATGGCGGCGATGCCGGGCAGGGTGAGCGTGGCTTGCAGCATCGACAGCAGGGCGATCAGCAACAGCAGGTTGGTCGACAGCGCCAGCGCCGAGACGAGGCCGAACAGCAGGTAATACACGCTCATGAAGGCCACGATCGCGATGAAGCCCCACAGCGTCGAGTGGAAACCCTTGGCGATGTTGTCGGCGCCCAGCGACGGGCCGATGGTGCGCTCCTCGATGATTTTCATCGGCGCGGCCAGCGCGCCGGAGCGGATCAGGATGGCGAGGGTGTTGGTTTCCTCCGTGGTGAACGAGCCGGTGATCTGGAAGCGGCTGGAAAACTCGCCCTGAATCGTCGCCACCGAAATCGCCTCGCCCTTGTCGCGCTCGAAGAGGATGATCGCCATGCGCTTTTTGAGGTTCTCGCGCGTCACGTCGCGCATGATGCGGCCGCCGGCGGCGTCGAGGTTCACCGACACGGCGGGCCGGTGATCCTGATCGAAGGTGGCATCGGCGCCGCTGAAGCGGTCGCCGGTGAGCACGACCTGTTTTTTCATCGGAATCTGCGTCACGCCGCCGTCCCGCAGCCGCTCGGGGAACACGTCCACTCCGTCCGTCGCGCCGGAGGCCAGCGCGGCTTCGTCGACCAGGCGCACTTCCAGCGTCGCCGTGCGGCCGATGATTTCCTTGGCAATGGTGGGGTCCTGCACGCCGGGCAACTGAACGACGATGCGGTCGGCGCCCTGCTGCTGGATCACCGGCTCGGCGACGCCGAGTTCGTTGACCCGTTTGCTCAGGGTGGCGATGTTCTGCCGCAGCGCGGACTCCTGAATGCTTTTTTCGGCTTGCGGCCTGAGCGTGCCGGTGAGCGTGAAGTCGGCGCCGTCCTGCCCCGGCGTGAGCAGCAATTCGCCCTGGCTGTTGTCGAGCGCGGCGCGAGCCTTGTCGCGCGTCTCGGCGTCGCGGAACTTGATGACGATGGCGTCGCGCGCGCGGCTGATGCCGCCGTGGCGGATGTTCTTGTCGCGCAACTGGCTGCGCAAGTCGGCGGCGGTCGAATCGAGGCGCTTGGAGAGCGCGCCCTGCATATCCACCTGGAACAGGAAATGCACGCCGCCGCGCAGATCGAGGCCGAGATACATCGGCAGCGCGCCGATGCGGGTCAGCCAGGTCGGCGAAGCCGAGAGCAGGTTCAGCGCGACGCTGTAGGACGGATCGGCCGGGTCCGGATTCAGCGCCTTTTCGACGATGTCGCGGGCCTTCATCTGCGTGTCGGTGTCGGCGAGGCGGACGCGGATGCTGTTGGCGTCGGAGAACAGCCCGGTGTGGGCGATGCCGGCGGTTTCCAGCGTGTCCCGAATCTGGCTGAGCAGGGCGGCGTCGACCTTGACCGTGGTCTTGATGCTGGCAACCTGAACCGCCGGCACTTCACCGTAGAAGTTGGGCAGGGTGTAGAGCAGGCCGATGACCAGCGCGACGGCGATGAGGAGATATTTCCAGAGCGGATAACGGTTCATGGCGCGATACGGGGCAAAGCGGCTCCAGTGTCCGGTGCGGTGTTCAGCATTTGGCGTTCAGCGTTTTCAGCGCGCGGCGCGGAAAAAATCAGAGCGCCTTCAGGGTGCCCTTCGGCAGGATGGTCGTGACGGCGTTCTTCTGCACCGAGATCTCGACGTTTTCCGCGATCTCAAGGCCGACATAGGCTTCGCCCACCTTGGTGACGCGCCCGGCGATGCCGCCGTTGATGAGCACCTCGTCGCCTTTCTGCATGGCTTCGACCATCGCCTTGTGTTCCTTGGCGCGCTTCATCTGCGGGCGGATCATGAGGAACCACAGGACGACGAACATCAGGATGATGGGCAGCATGCCCATCAGGGTGCCGCCCGCGTCGCCGGCGGCGGGGGCGGCTTGCGCCCAAGCGTTGGAAATCAGCACGTGTCTCTCCGTGGGTGGTTTTGAAAAGCGTGGAATTATAACAGCTTGGCGATTCGCCTCAGCCCGCTATTGCGGGCGCTTCCCGGCCTGCCGGGCTTCATGGAAGGCGGCGGCGTAGTCGTCGAGCCGTCCGGCGGCGATGGCTTCGCGCAATTCCGCCATCAACTGCTGGTAGTAAAACAGGTTGTGCAGGGTGTTCAGCCGTGCGCCGAGAATCTCATTCACGCGCTGCAAGTGATGCAGATACGCCCGCGTGAAACCGCGGCACGTCGGACAGGGGCAGCTCGCGTCGAGCGGGCGGGTGTCGGCGGCGTAGGCGGCGTTGCGGATTTTCACCGTGCCGTGACGGGTGAACAGCCAGCCGTTGCGGGCGTTGCGGGTCGGCAGCACGCAATCGAACATGTCGATGCCCTGCCGCACCGCATGCAGCAGATCTTCCGGCGTGCCGACGCCCATCAGGTAACGCGGCTGCCGTGGCGGCAGGCAGGGCGCGGTATGGGCGAGGATGCGCTGCATGTCCTCTTTCGGCTCGCCGACCGAGAGGCCGCCGATGGCGTAGCCATCGAAGCCGATGCGCAGCAGGCCGTTGAGCGACGCCTCGCGCAAATCCTCGTGCATGCCGCCCTGGACGATGCCGAACAGCGCGTTCGGATTGCCGGCATGCGCTTGCTTCGAGCGCTCGGCCCAGCGCAGCGACAGGCGCATCGACTGCGCCGCTTCCTCATGGCTGGCGGGGTACGGCGTGCATTCGTCGAAGATCATCGCGATGTCGGAATTCAGCACGCGCTGGATGCGCATCGACTCCTCCGGCGTCAGGAACAGGCGGTCGCCGTTGACCGGCGAAGCGAACCTGACGCCCTCCTCGGAAATCTTGCGCAACGGGCCGAGACTGAAAACCTGAAAGCCGCCCGAGTCGGTCAGGATCGGCCCGCGCCAGCCCATGAAGCGGTGCAGCCCGCCGTGCGCGGAGACGATCTCCAGCCCCGGCCGCAGCCAGAGATGGAAAGTGTTGCCGAGCACGATCTGGGCGCCGAGCGCCTTCACCTCGTCGGGCGACATCGCCTTCACCGCGCCATAAGTGCCGACCGGCATGAAAGCCGGCGTATCGACAATGCCGTGGGTGAGAGTGAGACGGCCGCGCCGCGCCGCGCCGTCGGTGGCGAGCAATTCAAAATTCATGCTGGATTTCCTGTTTGATTCATCTTATGTCATTCCGCGCGCAGTCGCGGAATCCATGCAGAGGATAGATTCTGCGACTCCGCTTCGCTCCGCGCAGAATGACAACCATCTTGCGGCGACGAACGCTTGCCGTTGGGCTTCGCTGCGCTCAGCGCCAACCTGCAAAATCTGCGCGCTCCTCTCTCCCGCTTGCGGGAGAGAGGCCGGGAGAGAGGGCAGGGGGTCATGTGCATGAATGCGCGTCGGCGCGGCGCGGGATCAGCATGGCGTCGCCGTAGCTGAAAAAACGGTAGCGTTCGGCTACCGCGTGCGCGTAAGCCCGACGCAGGTTTTCCAGGCCGCCGAAAGCGGAAACCAGCATCAGCAGGGTCGATTTCGGCAAGTGAAAATTGGTGATGAGCGCGTCCGCGCCGCGAAAGCGGAAGCCGGGCAGGATGAACAGTCCGGTTTCGCTTTCGCCCGCCGTGATGTCCCCCGCTTCATTTTCCTGCGCGGCGGACTCCAGCGCGCGCAGGCTGGTGGTGCCGACAGCCACGATGCGGTCGCCCCGCGCCCGCGCGGCGGCGACGGCGGCGGCGGTTGCGGCGGGAATCGCGTAGCGTTCGCGGTGCATGCGGTGAC
Organism: Zoogloeaceae bacterium; assembly: GCA_031277315.1. Classification (GTDB taxonomy): domain Bacteria; phylum Pseudomonadota; class Gammaproteobacteria; order Burkholderiales; family Rhodocyclaceae; genus Desulfobacillus. The sequence continues at coordinate 18,014 of JAITMP010000030.1, forward strand.
GGCTCAAATCATTTTCCCGCACCGGCTGGAAGGTGCCGGCCCCGACGTGCAGCGTCAGCCAGGCGAAGCCGACGCCTTGCGCGCGCAGGGCGTCCATGAGCGCGGCATCGAAATGCAGCCCGGCGGTCGGCGCGGCGACCGAGCCGCGATGGCGCGCATACACCGTTTGATAGCGCGCCTCATCGGCGGCGTCCGGCGGGCGCTGAATGTAGGGCGGCAGCGGCAGCGCGCCGTGCCGTTCGAGCAGATCGGCGAGGTCTTCCGGGCCGGGGAAGCGGAGGAGGAAGAAATCGCCCTCGCGCCCCATCACACGGACATCCAGCGCGCCCGCCAGCGTGAGCCGGCTGCCGGGTTTCGGCGCATGGCTGGCGCGAATCTGCGCCAGCGCGTCGTGGCGGCCGAGCGGACGCTCGATCAGCACTTCCACCTGACCGCCGCTGTCCTTCACGCCGCGCAGCCGGGCATGGAGTACGCGCGTGTCGTTGAACACCAGCAGATCGCCCGCATGCAGATAGCGCCCGATGTCGGCAAAGCGCCGGTCTTCCAGCTTCGCCCCGTCCGCCACCAGCAGACGGCTGGCGCTGCGCTCCGGCAGGGGGCACTGGGCGATCAGCGCGGGCGGCAGGTCGTAGTCGAAATCGGCGAGGGAGGGGGGCACTTGAAGCGGCATTTGAAGCGGCATATGCAAAGAGGGCGTTTGAGCGGCGTTTGAATTGCGTTTGATTCGATGGCGCCGGATGCGGGATAATACCGGCGCTTTTTCAGCCCGCCATTTTACGCGGGTTGGCTTCTCTCAAACGCCGCAAGGCGCATCCCGGGCCGGGATGGCGGAATTGGTAGACGCAGCGGACTCAAAATCCGCCGCTGGAAACAGTGTGGGGGTTCGACTCCCCCTCCCGGCACCATCAGGCAATTCAATTCAAATCAGTTTGGTTAGACCGCAATACCGAACGAAGCGGGCGGCTTGATGGTTGCCGGCGTCGGCGATGATGACATGTGATAACCTGCGCGGCGAGAAGACATTGCCGGCGCGCCGCCGCCCCGACCCGCATGAACGACGCCACTCAAGATTCCGCCGCCGCCGCGCAGCCGCGCATTCCGCCGTTCTGGCACAAGCTCAACGATTTCTTTTTGTTCCCGTTCCAGATGGAGCCGCTGCTGTGGAGCATCGGGCTGACGGCGCTGAGTTGTGTGGCGGTGCTGTTGATGACGGCGGGGATATTCGGCATTCTCGGCGTGCTGCCGACGTATGCATTGATTCTGTGGTGCAGCGTCTATTACAGCTTCAAGGTTGCGACCCTCGCCTCACGCGGCGTGCTGCACAGCAAGGACTACAACTACAGCATGATGGACCCGGGCTGGAAGACCCTGCCCTGGGCGCTGTTCGGCGTATTGGTTGTGTATGTGATCATCCTTGGATATGCGTTCGAGACCAGCCTGACGCTGGGTTGGCTGGCGTGGCTGGTTCTCTCACTGCTGCTGCCGGCCACGATGATGGTGCTGATTCTCACCAGAGATATATTATCCGCGCTCAACCCGCTGGCGCTGCTGTCCACCGTGGCCAGCATCGGCTGGCAATACCTGCTGCTGTGCCTGTTTCTGTTCCTGCTGCAAGGAGGCGCCTCGATCGCAGTGGCAATGCTGGAGCCTGTCGTGCCCCAGATGTTGCTGTGGCCGGCGTCCTTTTTTGCCGGCTTTTCTTTCTATTGGGTGATGGCGGCGCTGATCGGCTATGTGATGTATCAGCACCACGCGGCGCTGGGAATCGACCTGCTGCGCCAGCCCGCGGCCAAGGGCGTTTCCGCTGCCGATGCCGCCAGGGAACTGACGCGCCAGCGCGACGCCGAGGTGTCGGCGCTGGCGCGTGAGGACAACTTGCGCGAAGCCATCAAGCTGGCGCACGAATGGGCGCGCGCCAATTACGACAGCGTGCCGGATGCGGACCGCTATCACCGCGTATTGCTGCTCGACGATCCGGCCTCGGGGCGGCTGGCGCGCCATGCGCAACGTTATCTGCCGCTGTTGTTGCAACGGCAGCAAGGCCCGCAGGCGCTGCAAGCGTTTCAGGCCGTGACGGAAAAAGTGCCCGGCTTCACGCTGGAAAAACCCGCCGACACTTTGGCCTTGGCCGAATATGCGTGGAAGCGGCACGATGCCAAGCGGGCGCTGGAGATTCTGCGCGGCTTCGACAAGCGTTATCCCGGCGCGAAGGAAATTCCGCGCGTGTATGAACTCGCCATCCGCGTTCTCAAGCAGGGTCTGGAGCGCGGCGACAAGGCGTTGCCCATCTATCAGACGCTGGCGCGGCGCTATCCCGACCACGCGTCCACCGAGGAAGCGGCCTGGGTGCTGCGCGAAGAACTGAAGGCGGATTGAGCGCCTCCGGTTTCCTCAATTTCCTCAATTTCCGCCCGCGTTTCCGTCCCCGCCCTGCGTCAGCAGCCAGCGGGTGATCGGCTCATCCGGCGCGTCGCGCTGCAACACCGGCAGCCAGCCGCGCGCGGCTTGTACCTGACCCGATTTGACGAGCGCGTTCACCAGCACGTTCAAGGTATCGGCCCAGCCCTCGGGCAACGGCGCGGCGCGCGACAACGCCTGCGCCAGCCGTCCGGCGTCCTTTAATTCACCCGCGACGGCGAAGTTGCGCACCAGTTGCTGCATGGTGCCGGGGCTGAGGCGCATGCCCGGCTTGGCGCATTCCAGATAGGTTTGATATGCGCGATGCTGCCACTGGCGCGTGGCGGGGTCGTGCGCGGGCAGCTTGAAGATCAGGCGCGCGGCGGCGTGAAAGCCCTCGCTGGCGGGCTGGTAGCGGGCGCAGTCGAGCCAGCCTTGCAGCACCTGCATGTCACGCGGGGCTACGCGGGCGGCCTGCTCCCATGCTTGCGCCGCCTCGGCCAGTTGCAGGCGGTCGGTCAGCGCCTTGGCGTTGGCGACCAGCGGCGCCAGTTTCGCCGCGCGCGCCGCGCGGGCGGTTTCGGCGGGATCGGGCGGTGGGCGGCCCAGCGTCTCGTCCGGCGTGTGCACCTGACGCAGCGCCAGCAGCAGGCTCATCGTCGTGGCGCCGGCGATCAGCCCGCCCAGATGCGCCATGTAGCCCACATTCATATGGCCCAGCAGGTGCTGCGACAATTCCACGCCCATGTACACCGGCAGCACCGCCAGCGCTGGCCAGGTCGCGTAGTTGAAATAAAAGAACAGCATGTAGAAAAAGCGGATGCGGCGCAGCCGGTACAACGTGACGTACATCGCCATTAGCCCGGCGATTGCGCCCGAGGCGCCCAGCCCGTAGCTGCCCACGCCAGCGTAGGCCCAGGCCGCCAGCGCCGAACCGCCGATGCCGCAGATCAGGTAACAGACCAGATAGCGCCAAGGCCCCAGCGCCATCTCCAGCGTGAAGCCGAACAAGAACAGAAATACCATGTTGCCGAGCAGGTGTTCAATGCCGACGTGCAAGAAGGTCGCGGTGAGCCAGGTGACGGGGCGAAACGGCGCGTCCGGCTCGAAACTTTGCGCCCAGTGCGCGGTGAAGCGGGCCGGTTCGCGCGGGTTGAAATCGGCGCGCGCCTTCTGCCAGACGGCATAATCGGGATGATCCGGCTTGATGATCTGCCCGGCCAGCAGGCGCGTGTAAAACCCGTCGTCGCTGCGCATGAATTGATACAGCATGCGGTAGGCTTTGCGCTGGAGCATCTCGCCGGCCATTTCCGCCTGCTGGCGATCCTGTTCCTTTTCGCTCAGATCGGCGCGCGCCTTCAGATGCTGCGCGAAGGCCGGCAACTCGATGGCCGGCAGCGGTGTTTTCGCGTAAGTCACGCTGGCGCGCTCCACTGCCGATTCTTCCGGCACTTGCCAGCCGAAATACACCACGCAATTGATTACGATCAGCAACGCCGTCATCCACGGCGGCATGTGCCAGGACGGTTTGTTGGCAAGCGGAATGGCGAGGAACATGGGGCGTGGATGTCACCCGGCGCATGAACGCCGCAAGATGCGATGGAAGGCCGGAATGAGGCGCTGGATTACAGCGCGAGTTCTTCCGCCAAAGGCCGCGCCGGAGCGTGGAAGGCGACGGGGCCGTCGGCGAGGCCGTCGACGAACTGGCGCACGAAAGGATCGGTGGAGACGCGGATCTCGTCGGGCGTGCCTGCGGCGACGATCTTGCCGTCGGCGATGAAATAGGCGTAGTCGACGACCTTCAGCGATTCGGCGACATCGTAGGTGACGACGATGGAAGTGATGCCGAGGGCGTCGTTGAGGCCGCGGATCAGGTTGCCGATCTGGGTCAGCGAGATCGGGTCCAGCCCGGAGAACGGCTCGTCATACATGATGAGCAGCGGGTCGATGGCGATGGCGCGCGCCAGCGCGACGCGGCGCGCCATGCCGCCGGACAACTCGCTCGGCATCAGCGGATAGGCGCCGCGCAGGCCGACCGAATGCAGCTTCATCAGCGTCAGATCGTGGATCAGCTCGTCGGGCAGATCGGTGCGCTCGCGCATCGGGAAGGCGATGTTCTCGAAGGTCGAGATGTCGGTAAACAAGCCGCCCTGCTGGAACATCATGCCCATCTTGCGGCGCATCGCGTAAAGGGCGTCGGTGTCGAGTTCGTGCACCACCTGCCCTTCGACCTTGACGTAGCCGTCCGCCGGCTGGAGTTGACCGCCGATCAGCTTCAGCAGGGTGGTCTTGCCGCAGCCGCTGGCGCCGAGGATGGCGATCACCTTGCCGCGCGGCACGGCGAGGTCGAGGCCCTTCAGCACGTCGAGATTGGGGTAGGAAAACTTCAGGTTCGAGATTTCGATCAGGGCGTCGCGCTCGGTCGGCATGATGTGTTCCGTGGGTTCAATGTCAAATTTATGCAAACGTACCGCAGCCGGGAAGGATCGTCAAACATCAAGCGACGTTGGCCGGCCGTTCGCGGCGGGACGGCAGTTTGAGCGCCTGGCCGAGATAGCGCCCGGTGTGGCTGCCGGTTTGCCGCGCGATGCGCTCGGGCGGGCCTTCGGCGACGATGCGGCCGCCGCCTTCGCCGCCTTCCGGGCCGAGGTCGACGATCCAGTCGGCAGTCTTGATGACATCCAGATTGTGCTCGATGACGACGATGGTGTTGCCGTGGTCGCGCAGACGGGCCAGCACCTGGAGCAGCATTTCGATGTCGCGGAAATGCAGGCCGGTGGTCGGCTCGTCGAGAATGTAGAGCGTGCGGCCGGTGTCGCGCTTGGACAGTTCCAGCGCCAGTTTCACGCGCTGCGCTTCGCCGCCGGAGAGCGTGGTGGCCGACTGGCCGAGCGCGATGTAGCCGAGGCCGACTTCGCGCAGGGTGTCGAGTTTTCTCGCCACCGCCGGCACGGCGTCGAAGAAGGCGTGCGCCTGCTCGACCGTCATGCCGAGAACATCGTGGATGGTCTTGCCCTTGTAGCGGATTTCCAGCGTTTCGCGGTTGTAGCGCTTGCCGTGGCAGACATCGCAGGGAACGAAGATGTCGGGCAGGAAGTGCATTTCAACCTTGATGAGGCCGTCGCCCTGACACGCTTCACAGCGGCCGCCCTTGACGTTGAAGGAGAAGCGCCCCGGCCCGTAGCCGCGCGAGCGCGCTTCCGGCACGCCGGCGAACAGTTCGCGGATCGGCGTCAGCAGGCCGGTGTACGTGGCCGGGTTGGAGCGCGGCGTGCGGCCGATCGGCGACTGGTCGACGCTGATCGCTTTGTCGAAAAATTCCAGTCCCTCGATGGCGTCGAAGGGCGCCGGATCGGCGTTCGAGCCGTAGAGGTGGCGCGCGGCGGCGGCGTAGAGCGTGTCGTTGATGAGCGTCGATTTGCCCGAGCCGGAAACGCCGGTGACGCAGGTGAGCAGCCCCACCGGCAGGCTGGCGTCGACCGCCTTCAGGTTGTTGCCGCGCGCGTTGAGAATGCGCAGCATCCGCGCCGGATCGGGTGCGCGGCGCGTGTCCGGCACGGCGATGACGCGCCGCCCCGACAGATACGCGCCGGTGAGCGAATCCGGCGCGGCGGCGATCTGCGCCGGCGTGCCGGCGGCGACGACGCGGCCGCCGTGCTCGCCCGCGCCGGGGCCCATGTCCACGACGTGATCGGCGGCGTGAATGGCTTCCTCGTCGTGCTCGACGACGATCACCGTGTTGCCCAGATCGCGCAGTTCGGCAAGGGTGGCGAGCAGGCGCGCGTTGTCGCGCTGATGCAGGCCGATGCTGGGTTCGTCGAGAACGTACATCACGCCGGTGAGGCCGGAGCCGATCTGGCTGGCGAGGCGGATGCGCTGCGCTTCGCCGCCGGAGAGCGTTTCCGCCGAGCGGTCGAGCGAGAGATAGTCGAGGCCGACGTTGATGAGAAAGGTGAGCCGGGCGGTGATCTCGCGCACGATTTTTTCCGCCACCTGGGCGCGCTGGCCGGCGAGGGCGAGCAGATTGAAGAAATCACGCGCCGCGACGAGCGGCAGGGCGTTCAGTTGCGGCAGGTTTTTGCCGCCGATCAGCACATGGCGCGCTTCGCGCCGCAGGCGCGCGCCGGCGCATTCGGGACAAGGTTGCGTGTTGAGGTATTTCGCCAGTTCCTCGCGCACGGCGGCGGAGTCGGTTTCCTTGTAGCGGCGTTCGAGGTTGTGAATGATGCCTTCGAACACATGCGTCTTGATGTGGCTGCGGCCGGTTTCCGACAGATAGCGGAAGGCGATTTTTTCGCGCCCGGAGCCGTAGAGCACGGTCTGGCGGTGCGCTTCGGCGAGCGCCTCGAAAGGCTGCTCGATGTCGAAGCCGTAATGCGCGGCGAGGCTGGCCAGCAGTTGGTAATAGAACTGGTTGCGCCGATCCCAGCCGCGAATGGCGCCCGAAGCGAGCGATAGGTGCGGGTAGGCGACGACCCGCGCTGGATCGAAAAAGCTGATCTGGCCGAGGCCGTCGCACTTCGGGCAAGCGCCCATCGGGTTGTTGAAGGAGAACAGGCGCGGCTCCAGCTCCGGCAGGGCGTAGCTGCACGCGGGGCAGGCGAAGCGCGCCGAGAAAAGGTGCGCGCGGCCGTTGTCCATTTCCACCGCCAGGGCGCGGCCGTCGGCGTGGGCGAGCGCCGTCTCGAAGGATTCGGCCAGACGCTGGCGCGCTTCCGCTCGGATCCTGAGACGGTCGACCACCACGTCGATGTCATGTTTGCCGTTCTTTGCCAGCCTGGGCAGGGCGTCGATGTCGTGCACCTGGCCGTCCACACGCAAACGGGCGAAGCCCTGCGCGCGCAGTTCGGCGAACAGGTCGGTCTGCTCGCCTTTGCGGCCCGCGACCACCGGCGCAAGGATCATCAGCTTTGTGTCTTCCGGCAGCGCCAGCACGTGATCCACCATCTGCGAGACGGATTGGGCTTCAAGCGGCTGGCCGTGTTCGGGACAGTGCGGCACGCCGGCGCGGGCGAAGAGCAGGCGCAGGTAGTCGTGAATCTCGGTGACGGTGCCGACGGTCGAGCGCGGGTTGTGGCTGGTCGCCTTCTGCTCGATGGCGATGGCCGGCGAGAGGCCCTCGATCAGGTCGACATCCGGCTTTTCCATCAATTGCAGGAACTGGCGGGCGTAGGCCGAGAGCGATTCGACATAGCGGCGCTGGCCCTCGGCATACAGCGTGTCGAAGGCGAGCGAGGATTTGCCGGAGCCGGACAGACCGGTGATGACCGTCAGCCGGTTGCGCGGCAGATCGAGGCTGACGTTTTTCAGGTTGTGGGTGCGCGCGCCGCGAATGCGAATTTCGTCCATGAAGAACGCAGGGAGCAAAAAAGGCAATCTGCTAATATACGCAACTTCGCAGTTTCGAGCCAAGCCCCATTTCATGCCGTCCCAAACCGGACACGATTCATCCGACCGCCCATCTGACCGCCCCGGCCACGCTGCCGACCGCATGACCCGGCAGGAGCTTTCCGCCGGTTTGTCGCTGGCGTCGATTTTCGCCCTGCGCATGCTGGGCCTGTTCCTCATCCTGCCGGTGTTTGCCGTCGCCGCCGGCAAGCTGCCGGGCGGTGACAACCTGACGCTGGTCGGCATCGCGCTGGGCGCTTACGGCCTCACGCAGGCGGTGTTGCAGCTTCCGTTCGGCATGGCTTCCGACCGCTATGGCCGCAAGCGTGTCATCGTCATTGGCTTGCTGCTGTTCGCCGCCGGCAGCTTCGTTGCTGCCGCCGCGCCGGACATTTACTGGACCATCGCCGGCCGCTGTCTGCAAGGCGCGGGCGCGATTTCGGCGGCGGTGACGGCGCTGGCGGCGGATCTGACGCGCGAGCAGCATCGCACCAAGGTGATGGCGCTGATCGGCTCCAGCATCGGCCTGATGTTCGCCGTCTCTCTGGTGGCGGCCCCCGCGCTGAATGCCGTCATCGGCCTGCACGGTCTGTTCATTCTCACCGGCCTGCTGGCGCTGGCGGCGATCGGGCTGGTGATGAAAGTGGTGCCCGATCCGCCGCCCGCCGAGCATCACGACATGGAGCCGGTCGGCTTCATGGAAGTGCTCAAGGATGCGCAACTGCTGCGCCTGAATTTCGGCATTCTGGCGCTGCATTTCATCCAGATGGCGATGTTTGTCGTCGTGCCCGGCGCCATCGTCGCCAGCGGCGGCATTCCGGTCGCGGAACACTGGAAAATCTATCTGCCGGTGGTGCTGGCGAGCTTCGCGCTGATGCTGCCGCCGATCTTCTATGCCGAGCGGCGCGGCCGCATCAAGCCGGTGTTTGTCGGCGCCATCTTCGTGCTGCTGCTGGCGCAGGGCGGCTTTCTCTACGGCAGCGGACTGTTCAACGCGCTGGTGGCGAATCTGGTGGTGTTCTTCGTCGCCTTCAACATTCTTGAAGCGACGCTGCCCTCGCTCGTCTCGCGCATCGCGCCGCCGCAAGCGAAGGGCACGGCGCTGGGCATCTACAACACGACGCAGTCTCTCGGCCTGTTCGCCGGCGGCGCCGCCGGCGGCTGGCTGGCGCAGCATTACGGCCCCGCCGGCGTTTTCAGCGTCGGCATCGCGCTGGCATTGCTGTGGCTGCTGATCGCGGTTACGATGCAGCCGCCGCCGATGGTGGCGCAGCGTCAGTTCAGCATCCCGCCGCAGGTCGACCTCGACACGCTGCGCGAGCAGCTTGCCGGCCTGCCCGGCGTGCGCGAGGCGGTGGTGGAGCCGGAACAGCGGATCGTTTATTTGAAGGTGAATCTGGAACGTTGGGACGAGCGGCGCGTGCGCCAGTTAATCGGATAACCGGAGGAGAAGGGGGCATGACATGGCATCGGTAAACAAGGTCATTTTGATTGGCAATCTGGGCGCTGACCCGGAAACCCGCTACGCGCCGAGCGGCGATGCGATCTGCAACATCCGCATGGCGACGACCGACACCTGGAAGGACAAGGCCACCGGCGAGAAAAAGGAAGCCACTGAATGGCACCGCGTTTCCTTCTATGGCCGTCTGGCCGAGATCGCCGGGCAATATCTGCGCAAGGGCAGTCAGGTCTACATCGAGGGCAGCTTGCGCACGCGCAAGTGGCAGGACAAGGAAGGCCAGGATCGCTACACGACCGAGATTCGCGCCGATGAGATGAAGATGCTCGGCAGCCGTCAGGGGGCGGGTGAAGCGCCGCCGCGCGAAGCGGCGCCCGCGCCAGCTTCCGCGCCGGCTTCCGGCGGCGCCCGCAAAGCGCCCGCCGCCGGTTTCGGCGACATGGACGACGACATCCCGTTTTAGAGCGGAACTGGTCCAATTTTCAGGGAGAATGCCGTGATCGAACGTCGTCCCTTTGACAGTCTCGGCGGAGCCAACCATGGCTGGCTCGACGCCAAGCACCATTTTTCTTTCGCTGAGTACCACGACGAAGCGCGCATGAACTGGGGCGCGCTGCGGGTCTGGAACGATGACACCATTCAGCCGGGAACCGGTTTCCCGCCGCATGCGCACGCCGACATGGAAATCATTACCTACGTCCGCGAAGGCGCCATTACCCACGAAGACAGTTTGGGCAACAAAGGCCGCACCGAAGCCGGCGACGTGCAGGTGATGAGCGCCGGCACGGGCATCCGCCACTCCGAATACAACCGGGAGCCGGGCATCACGCGCATTTTCCAGATCTGGATTCTCCCGACCCGGCGCGGCGATCCGCCATTCTGGAGCAGCAAGCCCTTCCCCAAGGGAGATCGCTCGGGACAGTTCGTCGGATTGGCCAGCGGCATTGAAGGCGACGTGGATTCGCTGCCGATCCGCACCGACGCGCGGGTGCTGGGCGCTACACTGAAGGCGGGCGAGTCGGTCGAATACCGCTTCGCCCATGCCGGACGCCGTGGCTATCTGGTGCCCGCCACCGGCAAGATCGAAATCAACGGCGTGGCGTTCAATGCCCGCGACGGTGCGGCGATTACGGGCGAGGAAGCGATCCGCGTCACCGCCATCGAAGACGCGGAACTCGTGCTGGTGGACGCCGCCAGTTGATGCCGATTATCGTGGCCGCCGCGATGGCGGGAGAATCATCGTGCTGAACAAACTGCGCGACCTCAAACTGCGGCAACTCAAGCTCAGGGATATTTCCCTGCGCGACCTGCTGGTCGTCGTCCTGCCGGCGCTGCTGTTGCTGATCGGCGGCTTCTGGCTGGCGGCGCAGTTCATCCAGCCGGCCCCGCCGGGTTACGTGTATATCTCGTCCGGCATGCCGGGCGATTCCTACGAGGTGTATGTCGAACGCTACCGCCAGGTGCTGGCGCGCAACGGCATCGAACTGCGCGAGCGGAATTCCGCCGGCGCGGCGGAAAATCTCAGCCGGCTGCTCGACGAGAACGACGATACCGAAGTGGCGTTCGTGCAGAGCGGCCTCGCCGACGGCGTCGACGTCAGCACGCTCTACTCGCTCGGTCATCTCGGCTACGAACCGCTGTGGGTGTTCTATCGCGCCGACCATGAACTGGATCGTCTGACCCAGTTGAAGGGCAAGCGCATCGCGATCGGCATCGAAGGCAGCGGCACGCGCAAGCTGGCGCTCCAGTTGCTCGAAGCCAGCGGCCTCAATGCGCGCAACGCCAAGCTGTTATCGCTGGGCGGGCTGTCCGCTGCGGAAGCCCTGCGCGCGCATCAGGCGGATGCCGTGTTTCTCGTCGGCGTCGAACGCTCGGCGGCGGTGTGGACGCTGCTCTACGCCGAGGGCGTGCATCTGATGAACTTGTCGTACGCCGAAGCCTACACGCGGCTGTTCCCCCAGCTTGCCCGACTCACGCTGCCGCGCGGCGCGATCGACATGGAGCGTAATCTGCCCGTCCGCAACGTGGCGCTGGTGGCGCCGATGACGACGCTGGTGGCGCACGAATCGACGCATCCGGCGCTGATCGAATTGCTGCTGCAAGCGGCGCAGGAAGTGCACGGCGAGGCCGGTATCTTCCAGCGTCCGGGCGAATTTCCTCATGCCGGCGGCATTGATTTCAGGATGTCGCCCGACGCCGAACGCTTCTACAAATCCGGCAAGCCGTTTCTGCAACGCTATCTGCCGTTCTGGGCGGCCAACCTGATCGACCGCACGGTGGTCATGCTGGTGCCGGTGTTCGCCCTGCTGTTTCCGATTCTGCGTTTCGGGCCGCCGCTCTACACCTGGCGGATACGTTCGCGCGTCTACCGGCGCTACGGCGAGTTGAAATTTCTCGAAGCCGAAGTGGAAGAAAATCCGCAGCGCTACAGTCAGGCGGAATGGCTGGAGAAGCTCGACCGCATCGAGCAAAGCGCGCACCAGATTCCAACGCCGCTGGCCTTTACCGACATGCTCTACACGCTGCGGGTGCACCTCGGTCTGGTGCGCGCCACCATTTTGCGGCGGACAGCCGAAGCGGCGGCTGAAAAAGAAGCTACAGCGACCTGATTTTCGCCAGCAGGGCGCTGGTCGAACGGTCGCACACGAAGGGAATGGAATGCACCGCGCCGCCGCGCGCGAGCACCAGATCGGCGCCGACGATCTTCTCCGGCGCCCAGTCGCCGCCTTTTGCCAGCACTTCGGGTTGAATCAGGCGGATCAATTCCAGCGGCGTATCCTCGTCGAACCAGGTCACCAGCGACACGCTTTCCAGCGCCGCCAGCACCGCCATGCGATCGGCCAGGGTGTTGACCGGACGGTCGTCGCCCTTGCCGAGGCGCTTCACCGAAGCGTCGCTGTTCACGCCGACGATGAGGCTCGCGCCCAGCGCGCGCGCCTGCGCCAGATAAGTGACATGGCCGCGATGCAGCAGATCGAAGCAGCCGTTGGTGAATACCAGCGGGCGGGGCAGGGCGGCCAGCCGCGCCGCCAGCTCATCGGGCGGACAGCGTTTCGACTCGAAGGCGGGCGCGGCGTATTCCATGCCGTGGCATGCGGGCCGGTGAGATGAGGCCGTTTTCCGTCAGCCCTGCGTCGGCTGGGTTTCGGCCGGCTTCGGCGGCGGGCCGTCGAGCCGTTGCGCTTCGCTGGTCGAGATGTACTCGAAGACGCGCACGACTTTTTTCACGCCGGCCGTGGTGCGGGCGATCTCGGCGGCATCATCGGCTTCCTTCGAGGTGACCAGCCCGAGCAGATACACCACGCCGGCCTCGGTCACCACCTTGACGTGGTTGGGCTTGAATTTATTGGCGTCGATGAAGCGCGCCTTGACCTTCGAGGTGATGTAGGTGTCGTTGCTGCGGTCGCTGAAGCCGCTGACCGGGCCGACGTAGATATCGTTGGTGACGCCCTTGACGTTGGCGACGCTGGCGGTGATCTTTTCTATTTCGTCGCGGGCGGCGGCGTCCGGCGCTTCGCCGGTCAGCAATACTTTCATGTTGTAACTGGTGGCGTTGATGTGCACCTTGCTGCTGAATTTGTCGCTGACGCGGTTCAGGGCGCGCACCTCGATGGCTTCGTCGGCAAGATAGGTTTCGCTGGGGCGCCGGTCGATGGCCATCAGCGTGCCGGCGCCGACGCCGGTGGCGATGACCGGCACGCAGCCTTGCAGGAGCGGCAGCGAAAAGGCGGTCAGCAGGGCGGCGGCAAGCAGTTTTTTCTTCATGAGTCTTCTCCTAGCAGCAGGCAATCAATACCGTCGCACAGACAGTGCAGCGTGAGCAGATGCACTTCCTGAATGCGCGCGGTGCGGTCGGACGGGGCGCAGATATGGATATCCGTTTCGTTCAGCAATGAGCCGATGACGCCGCCGCCCTTGCCGGTGAGAGCGACGACGCGCATTTCGCGCTCGCGGGCGGCGCGAATGGCTTCAATGACGTTGGGCGAATTGCCGCTGGTCGAGATCGCCAGCAGCACGTCGGCTGGTTGTCCGAGGGCGCGCACCTGCTTGGCGAAAACCTGATCGTATGAGTAATCGTTGGCGATCGAGGTGAGCGTCGACGTGTCGGTGGTGAGCGCGAGGGCGGCCAGCGGCGGGCGCTCCTTCTCGAAGCGGTTGAGCAGTTCGGCGGCGAAGTGCTGCGAGTCGGCAGCCGAGCCGCCGTTGCCGCACGCCATGATTTTGCCGCCCGCGATCAGGCTTGCCGTCATCGCCTCGACCGCTTGCGCGACCGGCGCGGCAAGCGTTTCGACAGCGGCCAGCTTGGTCTGGGCGCTGTCGTTGAATTGGCTCGAAATGCGGGCAAGCAGATCCAAGGAAATCCTTTGGTTATGGCGTATGGGTGGCGCATGGGGTGATGGCCCATGCGAGGCTGCGCCGGATTCTAGCATGGCGGGGAATGTTCCCCGCCGCCGGAGGTTCACGCCAAAGCGCACGCCAAAGCGCGGGTCAAAGCACCAGATGCACTTCGACCAGAATGCGCTGCCAGGGGTCGCGGTGCCGGTTCAGTTTTCCGATGCGCGCCGCGACCTTGCCGCCGCGATCCATCTCCGCCGCCACGGCGCGGTTCTCCGCGCGCGGCAGATAACCCAGCTTGCGTCCGCGCCATTCGACGCGCACGGCATGGGCGTCGTGCGGGTTCTCCGGCTCGCGCGTCAGCGTGAGCGGATCGCCGGCTTGCATCTCGTCCCACAACTCGCGGCCGGCGTAGAACTGGAAGCCGGCCAGCGGCGAGCTTTGCACGAGAATCCTGATTGATTCCGCCCGCGCCGGCGGCGCGTAGCAGACGGCCCACGCCAGCGTCAGAAAACCGAGCCGCAGGGCTTTCTGCCAAGCCTGTTTGCCGAATGGCGCGCTATGCAATTTGAAACGCATCGCGGATCCAGTCGATGTCGTCGCCATCCAGCAGCACGGCGTCGAAACGGCAGGCCGGCAGCGGCTTGCCGGCGAGGTAATGACGGGCGGCGAGCGCGATGCGGCGCTGCTTGGCTGCCGTGATGCTCTCGGCGGCGCCGCCGAAACCGCGTTGCGCGCGCAGGCGCACTTCGACGAAGACCAGCGCCGCGCCGTCGCGGCAGACGAGATCAATTTCCCCGCCACGGCAGCGGTAGTTGCGCGTCAGGATTTTCAGGCCGCGCCGCGTCAGGTAATCCGCCGCCCGTGCTTCCGCCGCGTCGCCCCGTGTGTTCATGGCTTGCGCCCGACGGCGCGCCGCCGCACAATGCGGGCCGTCAATTCATCAATCATGGCGGTGTGATGACGCATCGGGAAACGGGCGCCAGACCCGGCGCCGGACTCAAGACGTCTGCATTATATGTGGTGGCCACGCCGCTGGGGAATCTCGGCGACATCGGCGCGCGCGCGCTCGACGTGCTGCGCGGCGTCGACGCCATCGCCTGCGAGGACACGCGCCACACGCGCAAGCTGCTCGACCACTTCGGCATCCGCTGCGAGACTTTTTCCCTGCACGAGCACAACGAGGCGGCGAGCGCCGAAAAGCTGATCCGCCTGCTGCGCGAAGGCCGCGCGCTGGCGCTGGTGTCGGACGCCGGTACGCCGGCCGTGTCCGACCCCGGCGCGCGCGCCGTCGCCGCCGTGCGCACCGCCGGTTTCACGGTAATTCCCGTGCCGGGGCCGAATGCCGCCATCGCCGCGCTGTCCGCCGCCGGCCTCGCCGATCCGCATTTTCTTTTCTACGGTTTTTTGCCGTCGAAGACGGCGGCGCGGCGCAAGGCGCTCGACGAACTGAAGCCTTTCCCCTGCGCGCTGGTTTTCTACGAAGCGCCGCACCGCATCGAGGAGACGGTCGCCGATCTGGCGGCGGCGCTGGAGCCGAACCGCACGCTGGTCATCGCGCGCGAACTGACCAAGCTGTTCGAGTCCATCGTCAGCCTGCCGCTGGCTGCCGCGCCGGATTGGCTGGCGGCGGACGCCGACCGCCGTCGTGGCGAATTCGTGCTGGCCGTCTCGGCGCCGCCGCCCGCCGCCAGTAGCGTGCCGCTTGAAGCCGCGCGCGCGCTCGACGCGCTGCTTGCCGAACTGCCGCTGAAGCAGGCGGTGCGCCTCGCCGCCGAGATCAGCGGCGCCACCAGGAACGCGCTGTATGCGCTGGCGCTGGAGAAAAAGCGGGGAAGCCAGCCCGTATAATCGCAGCATGCAAACGCTGACCCTGATCCGTCCCGACGACGCGCATCTGCATCTGCGCGACGGCGCCGCGCTGGCGGCTGTGGCGCCGCACACGGCGCGGCAGTTCGCCCGCGCCATCGTGATGCCGAACCTGAAGCCGCCGGTGACGACCACCGCGCAGGCGGCGGCTTACCGCGAGCGCATCCTCGCCGCCATGCCGGCGGGGCCGGCGGCGCTGACGTTCGCGCCGCACATGACTTTGTATTTGACCGACAGCACGCCGGTTGCCGAGATCGACCGCGCCAGGGATTCCGGCATCGTGCGGGCGGTGAAATATTATCCGGCCGGCGCCACCACGCATTCGGACGCCGGCGTGACTGCCGTCGAGAACTGTTTCGCCGTGCTGGCGCGCATGGAGGAGATCGGTCTGCCGCTGCTGGTGCACGGTGAAGTGACCGATGCCGAGGTCGACATTTTCGACCGCGAGCGCGTTTTCATCGAGCGCGTGCTGACGCCGCTCCTGCGGCGCTTTCCGCGCCTGCGTCTGGTGCTGGAGCACATCACCACGCGGGAGGGTGTGCAGTTCGTCGAGTCGACGGGTTCCAATGTCGCCGGCACGCTGACGGCGCATCATTTGCTGATGAACCGCAACGCCTTGTTTGCCGGCGGCGTGCGACCGCACAACTATTGCCTGCCGGTCTTGAAGCGCGAGACGCACCGTCAGGCGCTGGTGCATGCCGCCGTCTCGGGCAATCCGAAATTCTTTCTCGGCACCGACTCGGCGCCGCATGCGCGTCAGGCCAAGGAAGCGGCTTGCGGCTGCGCCGGTTGCTACACGGCGCTGCATGCGCTCGAACTCTACGCCGAGGCGTTCGAGGACGCCGGCGCGCTCGACAAGCTGGAAGCCTTCGCCAGCTTTTACGGCGCCGACTTCTATGGTCTGCCGCGCAACACATCGACCGTCACGCTGGAACGCGCCGATTGGCGCGTGCCCGACAGCCTGCCCTTCGGCGACGACACGCTGACGCCGCTGCGCGCCGGCGAGGTGTTGCGCTGGAAGCTGCGCTGATCGTGCCGCACTTGTTGTTCCATGTGGGCGCTGGCGCGACGTTCCGCTGCGAGAAATAAAAAGCGGCGCTGATTTGTTTTCAAGTCGACGCAACGCTTTCATGTTCTCGATGCGCCTGCATCTTGCGCCTACATCTGCGCGCCAAAAAAAAGGCCCCGCTGAAGCGGGGCCTGGAGAACAGAGCGGAGGTTTGAGATGGCCACTGCTAAGTAAAGCCTCTTCCGCCCCCCGTTATTTTCGGACAGCCCTCGGAACATGGCAAGCCCAAGGCTGAAAATATTTTACAAGTGATTGAAAATAAAGAAGGTATAAGGCGTATGATGAGCGCCGGAAGTCCGCCAGGCAGCCGCTGTGCATTTTAGTGCATGGAGGAAAGTCCGGGCCCCGCAGAGCAGGATGCCGGCTAACGGCCGGGCGCAGCAAGCCGCAAGGCCCAAGGCGACGGAAAGTGGAACAGAAAGCAGACCGCCGATGGCCCCGCGAGGGGATCAGGCAAGGGTGAAACGGCGGGGTAAGAGCCCACCGCAGTCCGTGGCAACACGGCTGGCACGCTAAACCCCATCCGGGGCAAGGCCAAATAGGGAAGCGATGGCGCTGCTCGCGCCGCTTCCGGGTAGGCTGCTAGAGCGTCGCGGTAACGCGCCGCCCAGAGGAATGGCTGCCGGGCAGCTTCGGCTGCCTTACAGAACCCGGCTTATCGGCGGACTTCCAATTTCTTTTTTGCGGCGGAATTCTGCCGTTCTTCATGTGCAACTTTCACTTCGATTTGTATCTACATTGTTTTTAAAGAGATAATCTCTTTAGTTTCTTCTTTCACTAATCCCCTTAAGTCTTTGTTCCACCTATAAAAAACCGCAATTTTTCACTTGACGGACTGTCATAGTCTGATTAAAGTGGGAAATAGTGGAGAAAGGTGGGAAATCCGGGATCGCAGAGGCTCCGGATTCCCTTTACGGGGGACGAAATGTTCGAAGGGGCTACGGCGCTGTATCTCGACGCGAAAGGGCGCATGACGGTGCCCTCGCGTCATCGCGAAGAACTCGCGGCGGCGGCGGATGGCGCGTTAGTGCTCACTGCGCATCCGCATCGTTGCCTCCTCATCTATCCGGCGCCAGCCTGGGAGCCGATCCGCGACAAGGTGCTGCAAGCGCCCAGCCTGGAACAGCAATCCGCCCTCCTGAAACGCCTGCTCGTCGGTTTTGCCCGCAAGGAAACGATGGACGCCGCCGGCCGCGTGCTGATCGCGCCGGAGTTGCGCCAGTACGCCCAGTTCGAGAAAGAGGTCTGGCTGGTCGGTCAGGGCAGTCATTTCGAGTTGTGGTCGGACGCCGGCTGGCAGCGGCAGCAGGAAGCGATTTTTGCGCTCGGCGACAAATTGTTGCCGCCGGGGCTGATTGATCTTGCGTTGTGATTTTGCCTGATCTTGTCTTGTGAGCGAGGCGGACGCGCACACAACGGTATTGCTGGAGGAGGCGGTCGACGCCTTGGCGGTGAAGCCGGCGGGGACGTATGTCGATGCGACCTTTGGCCGTGGCGGGCACAGCCGGTTGATTCTCCGGCGCCTGGGTGAACAGGGACGATTGATCGCGCTGGATCGGGATCCGGCGGCGGTCGCGGCGGGCCGGCGAATTGCCGATGCGCGCCTGAAAGTGATCCATGCCGCCTTCAGCGGTCTGCGCGACGCGCTGGAGGCGGAAGGAGTGGAGCGGGTGGATGGCGTGCTGCTGGATCTGGGCGTGTCTTCCCCGCAGCTTGACGAGGCGGCGCGCGGTTTCAGTTTCCGCCTCGATGCGCCGCTCGACATGCGCATGGATACGAGTCGCGGCCAAACGGCGGCGGAATGGCTGGCGCAGGCGGACCAGCGGGAGATTGCGGAGGTCATCAAAAATTATGGGGAAGAACGGTTTGCTCATGCGATTGCAAAGGCGGTTGTTGCTGTACGGGCAGGGGCAGCTATCGCAACCACACGACAATTTGCCGAGATTGTGGCGTCAGCCGTCCGCACGCGCGAGCAAGGCCGGCATCCGGCGACGCGCAGTTTTCAGGCTGTGCGCATCCACATCAATCAGGAGCTTGCGGAATTGTCGCTAGTCCTGCCGCAGGCGGTGGCGGCGCTCGGGCCGGGCGGACGCCTCGCCGTCATCAGCTTTCATTCCCTCGAAGACCGCATCGTCAAGCGTTTTCTGCGCGACGAAGCGCAGCCGCCGCGCCTGCCCGCCCGTCTGCCGCTGCGCGCCGCCGACCTGCCGCCGCCGCGCCTGAAGTTGATCGGCAAGCCGGTCGTTCCCGCCGCAGCGGAAATCGCCGCCAATCCGCGCGCGCGCAGCGCCGTTCTGCGCGCGGCGGAAAGGGTTTGATGCCGTGCTCAGGCTGAACCTCATCCTCATCGCGATCATTCTGGCCAGCGCGCTGGGCGGGGTCGCCTCGCAGCATCAGGCGCGAAAACTGTTCACCACGCTGGAGCGCGAACAGGAGCGCGCGCGCCAGCTTGAAATCGAATGGGGCCAGTTGCAGCTTGAGCAAAGCACGTGGGCGTCGCATGCGCGGATCGAAAAAATCGCCCGTGAGCGGCTGCGCATGAAGCCGCCGGCGGCCGGGCAGGTGCTGGCGGTGGAGGCGCCGCAATGAAATTCGCCAACAGCCCGCTCCTGTCGCAACGGCTGCCGGCCTGGCGCGCGCGTTTCATCGCCGCGCTGATCCTGCTCGCCTTCGGCGCGCTGGCGGCGCGCTCGGCCTACCTTCAGGTGGTGAATAACGATTTCCTGCAACAGAAGGGCGAGTCGCGCTACGCCCGCGTCATTGAACTCTCGGCTACGCGCGGACGCATCGTCGACCGCGACGGCGACATCCTCGCGGTGTCCACGCCGGTGAAGTCGATCTGGGCGATTCCCGAGGACGCCCGGCTGACGCCGCCGCAGGCGCGGGAACTGGCGGCGCTGGTGGAAATGGATGTGCACGAACTCAACCGCCGGCTGGCGGCGGAAAAGGATTTCGTCTTCGTCAAGCGCCAGATTCCGCCCGACACGGCGGAGAAAGTCGCCGCCCTCAATCTGCCCGGCATTCACCAGCAGCGCGAATACCGCCGCTACTATCCGGTCGGCGAAGTGGTTTCGCACGTGCTCGGCTTCACCGGCGTCGATGACAAGGGGCAGGAGGGCGTCGAACTGGCCTTCGAGGCCCGGCTTGCCGGCAAACCGGGCAGCCGCCGCGTCATCAAGGACCGCCTCGGCCATATCGTCGAAGATGTCGAAAGCATCAAACCGCCGCGCGAGGGCGAAGACATCACCCTCGCGCTCGACGCCAAGGTGCAGTACCTCGCCTTCACGTATCTGAAGCAGGCGCTGGCCGAACACAAGGCCAAGGCCGGCGGCGTCGTCGTGCTCGACGCCAGGACCGGCGAAGTGCTGGCGCTGGCCAATCTGCCCACTTACAACCCGAATAACCGCGGCCGCCTGAGCGGGGCGCAGTTGCGCAATCGCGCCCTGACCGATGTCTTCGAGCCGGGTTCGACGATGAAGCCGTTTCCCGTCGCGCTGGCGCTGGAGAAAGGCCGCTTCCGCGCCGACTCGCAGATTCAGACCGCGCCGGGGCGGCTCACCATCGGCGACGCCACCATTCACGATGCGCATCCGCACGGCCTGTTGACCGTGGCGCAGGTGGTGCAGAAATCGAGCAACGTCGGCGTGGCGAAGATCGCCGCCACGCTCTCACCGGAGGAAATGTGGCGCATG
Source organism: Zoogloeaceae bacterium (assembly GCA_031277315.1). Taxonomy (GTDB): domain Bacteria; phylum Pseudomonadota; class Gammaproteobacteria; order Burkholderiales; family Rhodocyclaceae; genus Desulfobacillus. Next base: position 38,223 of record JAITMP010000030.1, read on the forward strand.
TTCGACGCGCTCGGTTTCGGCCAGCCCTTGCGGCTCGGCTTTCCGGGCGAAGTCGGCGGCCGGCTGCGTCCGTTCAAAACCTGGCGGCCGATCGAACAGGCCACCATGTCGTATGGCCACGGCATTTCGGTGACGCTGATGCAACTGGCCCGCGCTTATCTCGTATTTGCCCGCGACGGCGACTTGCTCCCGTTGTCTCTGACCCGGCTGGGGACGCCGCCGCTCGCGGGCAATACCGTTTTTTCCGCGCAGACCGCGCACGAAGTGCGGGCGATGCTGGAGATGGCCGTGCAGCCCGGCGGCACCGCGACGCGGGCGCAGATTCCGGGCTACCGCGTCGCCGGCAAGACCGGCACGGCGCACAAGCTGGAAGGCGGCCAGTACGCCGACCGCTACGTGGCGGTCTTCGTCGGTTTCGCGCCGGCGTCCGATCCGCGTCTGGTGGTGGCCGTGATGATCGACGAGCCTTCCGCCGGCAAGTATTACGGCGGTGATGTGGCGGCGCCGGTGTTCGCGCAGGTGATGGACGGCAGTCTGCGCGCGCTCGGCGTGGCGCCGGACGCGCCGTTCAAGCCGTTGCAAGTGGCACGTGATGTCGCGCCGGAGCCGGAGAACCTGTGAACCGGATGGACGGAGAAAGGAAAGCGCGCGAGGTGCTCGATGAACTGCAAAAGCTGGGCGTGACGGCGCAAGCCCTGTGCGCGGATTCGCGCGCGGTGGCGCCGGGCGAGGTGTTCGTCGCCTGGCCGGGCGCGCGCGCCGATGCGCGCCGCTTTGCCGCCGCCGCCGTCGCGCGCGGCGCCGCCGCCGTGCTGTGGGAGCGGCGCGATGCGAACGGCATGGAAGCGATGGCCGCGCCGAATCTGCCCGTGGAAGACTTGCAGGCGCTCTCCGGCTGGCTCGCCCATCTGGTGTATGGCCGTCCTTCGGAAAAGCTGTGGACGGTCGGCGTCACCGGCACCAACGGCAAAACCTCGGTCAGCCAATGGATCGCCCAGGCGCTCGAACGGCTGGGCCGCCGTTGCGCCGTCATCGGCACGCTCGGCTGCGGTTTTCCGGGTCAACTGGCGGCGAGCGCCAACACGACGCCGGACGCGCTCAGCCTGCATCGCCTTTTCGCCCGCTATCTCGCCGAGGGCGCGCGGGCGGCGGCGATGGAAGTGTCCTCGATCGGCCTCGATCAAGGCCGCGTCAACGGCGTGCATTTCGATGTTGCCGTGTTCACCAACCTGACGCGCGACCACCTCGATTATCACGGCAGCATGGAAGCCTACGGCGCGGCGAAGGCGGCGCTGTTCATGACGCCGGGACTCAAGGCGGCGGTGCTCAATCTCGACGATCCGTTCGGCCATGCGCTGGCGGGTCAACTCGCCGGCGGCGGGGTGCAAGTCATCGGTTACACCTTGCGCGGCGAGACTGCGCCCGGCGCGCATGTTTTGCTTGCCGCCGAAGACATCGCGGCAACGCCGCGCGGCTTGCGCTTCGCCGTTGCCGCAGGCGGACGGCGCATCGAAATTGACGCCGCGCTGGTCGGCGCGTTCAACGTTGCCAATCTGCTCGCCGTGCTCGGCGCGCTGCTGGCTTCCGGCGTGGCGCTGGATGACGCCGCCGCCGTCCTGCGCGGACTGACCGCCGCGCCGGGCCGCATGCAGGCGCTCGGCGGCGAGGCGGCGCCGCTGGCGGTGGTCGACTACGCGCACACGCCGGACGCGCTGGAACAGGCGCTGGCGGCGCTGCGCGCCACCGCCGCCGCGCGCGGCGGACGGCTCATCTGCGTCTTCGGCTGCGGCGGCAACCGCGATGCCGGCAAGCGTCCGCTGATGGGCGCCGTTGCCGCGCGGCAAGCCGACGCCGTGATTCTCACCAGCGACAATCCGCGTGATGAAGCGCCGGCGGCGATTCTGGCCGACATTGCCCGTGGCACGGCGGGTGCGGCGCATGTGCGCGTCATCGAAGACCGCGCCGAGGCCATCCATGCCGCGCTGACCGGCGCTGGCGTTAGCGACGTGGTGTTGATCGCCGGCAAGGGTCACGAGGCGCAACAGGAAATCGCCGGCCGCCGTTTGCCGTTCTCCGACGCCGATTGCGCCGCCGCTGCCCTGGCGGCGCGGGAAGGAGCGCCGCGATGATGAGTCTGATGGAAGCGGCGATTGCAACGGAGGCGGCGCGTATCGCCGGCGATGGCGTCGATCCGCACATTGAAGGCGTGTCGTCCGACACGCGCACGCTTGCCAGCGGCATGTTGTTCGTCGCCTTGAAGGGCGCGCATTTCGACGGCCACGATTTCGTCGCCGCTGCCGCCGGGCGCGGCGCGGCGGCAGCGCTGGTGAATCAGGACTGGGCTGCGGCGAACGCGCAGCGCCAGACCGGGCTGCCGCTGCTGGCAGTGGCCGATACGCGATTGGCATTGGGCCGGCTCGGCGCCGGATGGCGGGCGCGCTTCGACATTCCGCTCGTCGGCGTCACCGGCAGCAACGGCAAGACGACGGTGAAGGAAATGACCGCCGCCATTCTGCGCGCGCAGGCGCGGGCCGACGGGCTGGATTCCGATCTGGCCGTGCTGGCGACGACGGGCAACCTGAACAACGACATCGGCGTGCCGCAGATGCTGTTGCGGCTGCGCGCCGGCCATCGCGCGGCGGTGATCGAGATGGGCATGAATCATCCGGGCGAAATCGCGTATCTCGCCGGTCTTGCGCAACCGACCGTGGCGCTGGTGAACAACGCCCAGCGCGCGCACCTCGCCGGCCTTGGCAGCCTTGTCGACGTGGCGCGGGCGAAGGGCGAAATTTTCAGCGGATTGCGTGCCGGCGGAACGGCGGTCATCAACGCCGATGATCCCTTCGCCGACTTGTGGCGCGAGATGAGCGCCGGTTGCCGCGTGCTGACCTTCGGCCTCGAACGGCCGGCCGACGTGCGCGGCCATGCCGAAGCGAAGGCACTCGGCAGCGTGTTGACGATCCGGGCGCCGCAGGGTGTGACGGAAACGCGGCTGGCCGTGCCGGGGCGGCACAACGCCAGAAACGCGCTCGCTGCCGCCGCCGCCGCGCTCGCCGCCGGCGCCACGCTTGACGCCGTGGCGGCGGGATTGCGCGGGTTTGCCGGCGTCAAGGGACGGCTGCAAATTCGCCCCGCCGCCGCCGGCGCGACGCTGATCGACGACAGCTACAACGCCAATCCGGATTCGGCGCGGGCCGCCATCGACGTGCTGGCGACGACGCCGGGCCGCAAGCTGTTCGTGCTCGGCGACATGGGCGAGATCGGCGGTCAGGCCGGCCAGTTTCACGACGAGATCGGCGGCTATGCCAAGAGCCAGGGCGTGGACTTGTTATTCGCCTTGGGTGAGCACAGCGAACTCGCGGCGCGCAATTTCGGCGCCGGCGGCCGCCACTTCGCCAATGTCGAGGCGCTGCTGGCGGCGCTGCGGGTGGAACTGGCCGCCGATACGGCGGTGCTGGTGAAGGGGTCGCGCTTCATGCGCATGGAGCGCGTCGCGGATGCGATCGCCGCAGCCGGCCAGACCGGCGCGCATTGCGAAGGGAAACATCATGCTGCTTGAACTGGCGCAATGGCTGGCGAAAGACCTGCGCATTTTCAACGTCTTCAACTACATCACGCTGCGTGCCGTGCTGGCGGCGATGACGGCGCTGGCGCTGTCTTTTCTTTTCGGCCCGGCGGTGATCCGCTGGCTGGCGGAGAAGAAAATCGGCCAGGCGGTGCGCGACGACGGCCCGCAGAGCCATCTCGCCAAGACCGGCACGCCGACCATGGGCGGGGCGCTGATCCTGATCGCCATCGGCGTCACCACCTTGTTGTGGGGCGATCTGATGAACCGCTACATCTGGGTGGTGCTGCTGGTGACGCTGGGCTTCGGCGCCATCGGCTGGGTGGATGACTGGCGCAAGGTGGTGCATCGCAATCCGAAGGGCCTGTCGGCGAAGGCGAAATTTTTCTGGCAATCACTGATCGGCGTCGCGGCGGCGCTGTTCCTCGCCGGCACGGCGGCGCTGCCGGCGCAAACCGAATTGATCGTGCCGTTCTTCAAGACCGTCGCCTATCCGCTCGGCATCATCGGTTTCGTCGTGCTGACGTACTTCGTCATCGTCGGCACCAGCAACGCGGTGAATCTCACCGACGGCCTCGACGGCCTCGCCATCATGCCGACGGTGATGGTGGCCGGCGCGCTCGCCATCTTCGCCTATGTCGCCGGTCACGCCGGCTTCTCGAAATATCTCGGCCTGCCCTACATTCCCGGCGCCGGTGAACTGGCAGTGTTTCTCGGCGCGCTGTGCGGAGCCGGGCTGGGTTTTCTGTGGTTCAACGCCTATCCGGCGGAAGTGTTCATGGGCGATGTCGGCGCGCTGGCGCTCGGCGCCGCGCTCGGCACGGTGGCGGTGGTGGTGCGGCAGGAGATCGTGCTGTTCATCATGGGCGGCGTGTTCGTCGTCGAAACGCTGTCGGTGATGATTCAGGTCGCGTATTTCAAGGCCACCGGCGGCAAGCGCATCTTCCTCATGGCGCCGCTGCATCACCATTACGAACTGAAGGGCTGGAAGGAAACACAGGTCGTGGTGCGCTTCTGGATCATCACGATCATGCTGGTGTTGTTCGGACTGTCAACCTTGAAACTGAGATGAGCTTGCACGGCAAATCGGCGCTGGTGCTCGGGCTGGGCGAATCGGGTCTGGCGATGGCGCAATGGCTGTCGCGCCAGGGCGCGCACGCGCGCGTCGCCGATTCGCGCGCCGCGCCGCCGTCCGCCGCCGAACTGCAACGCGCCGTGCCGGGCGTCGCGCTGTCGACCGGCCCGTTCACCGACCGCCTGCTCGACGGCGTGGACCTGATCGCCCTCTCGCCCGGCCTCCCGCTCGATGAGCCGGTGGTGGCCGAAGGCGCGCGGCGCGGCATTCCGGTCGTCGGCGAAATCGAACTTTTCGCCCGTGCCCTGTGTGAATCAGGCACGCCAGGTACGCCGGGCAAGAACGAAAATTGCAAAGTGATCGCCATCACCGGCACCAACGGCAAGACCACCACGACGGCGCTCACCGGCGCCTTGTGCCGCGCCGCCGGACAAGTGACGGCGGTGGCCGGCAACATCGGCCCGGCGGCGCTTGCCGCCCTGATGCGCTGTCTCGATGCCGGCAAGCTGCCGCAAATCTGGGTGCTGGAATTGTCGAGTTTCCAGTTGGAGACGACGCTGAGTCTGGCGGCGGATGCGGCGGTCGTGCTGAACGTCTCCGACGATCATCTCGACCGCTATGCCGGACTCGACAGTTATGCGGCGGCGAAGGCGCGCATTTTCGCCGGCGGCGGCGCGCAGGCGCTCAATCGTCAGGATGCCCGCGTCATGAGCATGGCGCGCGCCGGCGCGCGTCAACTGACTTTCGGACTCGACGCGCCGGTCGGCGAAGACGATTTCGGTTTCGACGGCGACTGGCTGCTGCGCGGCGGCGAGCGTCTGCTGCGCGCCGGCGAATTGGCGATGAGCGGACGGCACAACGTTGCCAACGCGCTTGCCGCGCTGGCGCTGTGCCGTGCCATCGGCCTGCCGCAAGCGCCGTTGCTGCCGGCGCTGCGCGCGTTTCAGGGTTTGCCGCATCGCGTCGAGCGCATCGCCGATCTCGATGGCGTGGCCTGGTACGACGACTCGAAGGGCACCAATGTCGGCGCGACCGTGGCGGCGCTCGAAGGCTTGGGCCGCAAGGTGGCGCTGATCGCCGGCGGCGAAGGCAAGGCGCAGGATTTCTCTCCGCTCGGCCCGGCGCTGGCCGCGCATGGCCGCGCGCTGGTGCTGATCGGCCGCGACGCCGCGCAGATCGAAGCGGCGGTGGCCGGCTGCGGCATTCCCGTCATTCATGCCCGTGACATGGAACAGGCGGTGCGCGAGGCCGCCGCTGCCGCCCGCCCCGGCGACGCCGTGCTGCTCTCGCCGGCATGCGCCAGCTTCGACATGTTCCGCAACTACGCCCACCGCGCCGAGGTGTTTATCCAGGCCGTGCGCGCGCTCGCTGCGGAGCGGCAGAAGGAGGCTTCGTGATCAGCGAAACCATGCGTGGTTTCCGCGTTGGCCCCTCCGTCCAGCCACGGGAACTGGACCCGCTGCTGCTCTGGCCGGCGGTGGCGCTGCTGCTGTTCGGGCTGGTGATGGTGTATTCGGCGTCAATCGCCACCGCCGAGGGCAGCCGCTTCACCGGCCATCAGCCGGCTTACTTCCTCATCCGTCACGGCGTGTTTCTTTGCATCGGGTTGGTGGCCGCCGTGGCGGTGTTCCAGATTCCGCTGCGCGTCTGGCAGCAGGCGGCACCCTGGCTGTTTCTGCTCGGCGTGGCGCTGCTGGCGGTGGTGTTGGTGCCTTTCATCGGGCGCGAGGTCAACGGCGCGCGGCGCTGGCTGCCGCTGGGGCTGGTGAACCTGCAACCCTCCGAATTGATGAAGCTGTTTGCCGTGCTCTACGCCGCCGACTACACGGCGCGCAAGCTGGCCGACATGGGCAGCTTCCGCCGTGGTTTCGTGCCGATGGCGCTGGTGATGGCGCTGGTCGGCGGCTTGCTGCTGCGCGAGCCGGATTTCGGCGCTTTCGTGGTCATCATCTGCATCGCGATGGGGATTCTGTTCCTCGGCGGCATCAACGCGCGGCTGTTCACCTTGCTGTTCCTGTTCCTCGCGCTGGCGTTCGTGGCGCTGATCTGGACTTCGCCTTACCGGCGCGAACGCATCTTCGGTTTCATGGATCCCTGGTCGGACGCCTACGGCAAGGGCTATCAACTCTCGCATGCCCTGATCGCTTTCGGACGCGGCGAGTGGTTCGGCGTCGGCCTCGGTGCCAGCGTCGAAAAATTATTTTATCTGCCCGAAGCGCACACCGATTTCCTGCTGGCGGTGATCGCCGAGGAATTGGGTCTGGTTGGCGTGCTGGCGGTGGTCGTGCTGTTCGGCCTGCTCGTGCAGCGCGCCTTCGCCGCCGGACGGCAGGCGCTGTTGCTCGAACGCGTCTACGGCGGGCTGGTGGCGCAGGGCATCGGCATCTGGTTTGGCGTGCAAGCCTTCATCAACATGGGCGTCAACATGGGGCTGCTGCCGACCAAGGGCCTGACCCTGCCGCTGATGAGTTTCGGCGGCTCCGGCATTCTCGCCAACTGCGTGGCGCTGGGGATACTGCTGCGCGTCGATTACGAGAACCGGGCCTTGATGCGGGGGCAGGCGGTATGAAGACGATTCTCGTCATGGCCGGCGGCACCGGCGGCCACGTCTTCCCCGGTCTGGCGGTGGCCGATTACCTGCGCGAGCGCGGCTGGCGCGTGGTCTGGATGGGCAATCCCGATGGCATGGAAGCGACGCTGGTGCCGTCGCGCGGCTACGAAATGGCTTGGGTGCGCTTCGCCGCGCTGCGCGGCAAGGGCGTGTGGCGCAAGCTGATGCTGCCGGTGAACCTGCTGCGCGCCTGCTGGCAATCCCTGCGCGCGCTGTCGCGTGTCGCGCCGGATGTCGTGCTCGGCATGGGCGGCTACATCACGTTTCCCGGCGGCATGATGGCGGCGCTGCGCCGCCGTCCGCTGGTGGTGCATGAGCAGAATTCGGTCGCCGGGCTGGCCAACCGCGTTTTGGCCGGCGTCGCCGACCGTGTGTTGAGCGGTTTCCCCAATGTGCTGAAGCGGGGCGTGTGGACCGGCAATCCGGTGCGCGCCGACATCGCCGCGCTGCCGGCGCCGGCGCCGCGTTACGCCGGCCGCAACGGGCCGCTGAATCTGCTGGTGGTCGGCGGCAGCCTCGGCGCGCAGGCGCTCAACGACGCCGTGCCGCGGGCGCTGGCGCTGATTCCGGCGGCGGAGCGGCCGCGCGTGACGCACCAGTCCGGCGCGAAGCAGATCGAGGCGCTGCGCGCCGCCTACGCGGCGGCGGGCGTGACAGCAGACGCGGCAGCGAACGCGGCGGCAAGCGTCGGCGTGGAACTGCTCGGTTTCATCGACGACATGGCGGCCCGCTACGCCGCCGCCGATCTCGTCATCTGCCGTGCCGGCGCGCTGACTGTCGCCGAGCTGGCGGCGGCGGGCGCGGCAAGCGTGCTGGTGCCTTTGCCGCACGCGGTGGACGACCACCAGACCGGCAATGCGCGCTTTCTCGCCGAAGCCGGCGCGGCGATCCTGCTGCCGCAAGCGGAACTGACGGCGGAAAAGCTGGCCGGCCTGCTGCGCGGTTTGACGCGCGCGCAACTGGCGGCGATGGCGGAGAAAGCGCGCGCGCTGGCGAAGCCGGAAGCGGCGCGCGCCGTCGCCGAAATCTGCATGGAGGCCGCCAAATGAAACATAAAGTGCGCCGCCTCCACTTTGTCGGCATCGGCGGCTCGGGCATGAGCGGCATCGCCGAAGTGATGCTCAACCTCGGCTATGAAGTGAGCGGTTCCGATCTGGCTGACAATGCCGCCACGCGGCGCCTGAGCGGACTCGGCGCGCAAGTGCGCATCGGCCATCGCGCCGAATACATCGCCGGGGCCGACGCGGTGGTGGTGTCCACCGCCGTCAAGGAAGACAACCCGGAAGTGCAATCGGCGCGTGAGCGCCGGATTCCCGTTGTGCCGCGCGCGCTGATGCTGGCTGAATTGATGCGTCTGAAGCAGGGCATCGCCGTCGCCGGCACACACGGCAAAACCACCACCACGAGCCTGGTGGCGAGCGTGCTGGCCGAAGGCGGCGTCGATCCGACTTTCGTCATCGGCGGACGGCTGAACAGCGCCGGCGCGCATGCCCGGCTCGGCGCGGGCGAGTTCATCGTCGTCGAGGCGGACGAATCGGACGCGTCCTTCCTGCACCTTGCGCCGGTGATCGCCGTCGTCACCAACATTGATGCCGATCACATGGAGACTTACGGCCACGATTTTGGCCGTCTCAAGCGGGCCTTCATCGACTTTCTGCAACGCCTGCCGTTCTACGGCGCCGCCATCCTTTGCGAGGACGATCCGCATCTGCGCGAGATCATGCCCGAGGTCGCCAAGCCGATCGTGCGCTACGGCCTCGCCGAATCGGCCCACGTCCGCGCCGTCGATATCCGGCACGAGGGCGGGCGCATGCGCTTCTCCGTGCTGCGGTCGGGCGCGGCGCCGAAGCTCGACATCGTGCTCAACCTGCCCGGCGTGCATAACGTGCGCAACGCGCTGGCGGCAATCGCGGTGGCCGAGGAAGTGGGCGTGGCCGACGCCGCCGTCGTCAAGGCGCTGGCGGATTTCAGGGGCGTGGGCCGGCGCTTCCAGCGCTACGGCGAGATTCCGCTCAAGGACGGCGGCCATTTCACGCTGATCGACGACTACGGCCATCATCCGGTGGAGATGGCGGCGACGCTGGCCGCCGCGCGCGGCGCTTTTCCGGGCCGCCGTCTGACGCTCGCCTTTCAGCCGCACCGCTACACGCGCACGCGCGACTGCTTTGAGGATTTCGTCAAGGTGCTCGCCGGCGCCGATCTGCTGCTGCTGGCCGAGGTCTACCCGGCCGGCGAAGCGCCGATCGTCGCCGCCGACAGCCGCGCGCTGGCGCGGGCGGTTCGCGTCGCCGGCGCGGTCGAGCCGATCTTCGTCGAAGACATCAACGACATGCCGGCGCAGATCCTGAACGTCGCGCGCGACGGCGACGTGGTGCTGACGATGGGCGCCGGCTCCATCGGCGGCGTGCCCGGAAAACTGGCGCAGGGAGGCGGCTGAGATGACGGCTCCGGCAACCTTGCGCGGCGAACTGCGCTTCAATGAATCGATGGCGCGGCATGTCAGTTGGCGCGCCGGCGGTGCGGCGGCGCGCGTCTACGTGCCGGCCGATCTCGACGATCTGGCCGCTTTTCTGCGCGCCACCCGCATCGACGAGCCGCTGCTGTGCGTCGGCCTCGGCAGCAATTTGCTGGTGCGCGACGGCGGCTTCGACGGCACGGTCGTGCTGCTGCATGCCGCTCTGGGACGGCTGGTTTTCGCCGACGGCCTCGTGTATGCCGAGGCTGGCGTTGCCAGCCCGAAGGTGGCGCGCTTCGCCGCCGAGCAGGGTCTTGCCGGCGCGGAATTTCTCGCCGGCATTCCCGGCACCGTCGGCGGCGCGCTGGCGATGAACGCCGGTTGTCACGGCGGCGAAACCTGGCGCATCGTCGAGCGGGTTCTGATGCTGGATCGCTACGGCGTCGCGCATGAACGCGCGGCGGCCGATTTCGAGATCGGTTATCGCCACGCCGGCTTGCGCGCGGCGAGCGACGAGTTGTTCGCCGCCGCCTGGTTCCGTCTGCCGCCGGGCGACGGCGACGCGGCGCGGGCGCGCATGCGGGAACTGCTGGAAAAGCGCGCCGCCAGCCAGCCGTTGACGCTGCCGAACGCGGGTTCGGTGTTTCGCAATCCGCCGGGCGATCACGCCGCGCGGCTGATCGAGGCGGCGGGATTGAAGGGGCTGACGGCGGGCGGGGCGCGGGTATCGGAACAGCATGCCAATTTCATTGTGAACCCGGAGCGGCGCGCCACGGCGGCGGACATCGAAACGCTGATCGAGCAGGTGCGGGCGACGGTGCGCGAACGCTTTGGCGTGGAATTGACGCGCGAAGTCAGAATCGTCGGAGAAAAGGCGTGACGCAGACATTCGAAAAAACGGGAAAAGTGGCGGTGCTGATGGGCGGCGCGTCCGCCGAGCGCGAGATTTCGCTGATGTCCGGCCATGCCGTGCTGGCGGCGCTGCGGCGGCGCGGCGTCGACGCGCATGCCTTCGATCCGGCCGAGCGGGCGCTGTGGTCGCTGAAGGAAGAAGGTTTCACGCGCGCCTTCATCGTCCTGCACGGTCGCGGCGGCGAGGACGGCACGGTGCAGGGCGCGCTCGAAACGCTCGGCATTCCTTACACCGGCAGCGGCGTGATGGCCTCGGCGCTGTGCATGGACAAGTGGCGCACGAAAATGATCTGGCATGCCAACCGGCTGCCGACGCCGGCTTGGCGCATTCTCAAGGCGGATACCGACTGGGAAGCGGTGGCCGCCGAACTCGGCCTGCCGATCTTCGTCAAGCCGGTGCGCGAAGGTTCCAGCGTCGGCATCGTCAAGGTGACGCGCGCGGACGATCTGCGCGCCGCCTACGAAACGGCGGCGCGGCACGATCCGCTGGTGATCGCCGAGCAGTTCATCGAGGGAGAGGAACTGACGGCGGCGTTTCTCGGCCAGCAGGCGCTGCCGCTGGTGCGCGTCGTCGCGCCGGGCGGCAACTACGATTGGCAGAACAAGTATTTCAGCGACGAGACGCAGTATTTCTGTCCCAGCGGCCTGCCTGAATCGGCCGAAGCGACGATTCAGGATTTGACGATGGAAGCGGCGCGGCTGCTCGATTGCCGCGGCTGGGGCCGCGCCGATCTGATTCTCGATGCCGCCGGCAAACCCTGGCTGCTGGAGATGAACACCGCGCCGGGCATGACCGGCCATTCGCTGGTGCCGATGGCGGCGCGCGCCGTCGGCATTGATTTCGATGAATTGTGCGTGCGGATTCTGGAGCGGGCGGCGCTTGGCTAAAAAGAAAACACATGACGACACCGGATTTTGGGGCAGGCCGCAACTCATGAACCTGATCGCCGATCTGTTGTTCTTCGCCGCCGCACTGGCGCTCGGCTATGCCGCCGTTCTGGCGGTGGCGCGGCTGCCGGTGCTGCCGGTGCGCGCGCTGACCATCAGCGGCCCGCTGCGGGAAGTGACGCCGGCGCAGATCGCGTCCGCCGCGCGCGAGGCGGTGACGGGCAATCTTTTCGCCGTCGATCTCGACGCGGTGCGCGCCGCCTTCAGCAAGCTGCCCTGGGTGCGCCGGGTCGAGGCCTGGCGGCGCTGGCCGGACGGTATCGCGCTGGAAATCGAGGAGCATGTCGCCGTCGCGCGCTGGCAGCAGGCGGATGATGCCGAGGCGCAGCTGGTCAACAGCGCCGGCGAGGTGTTCGCCGCCGCCAGCGACGCGCCGCTGCCGCTGCTCGCCGGGCCCGAGGGAACGGCGGCGGCGGTGCTTGCCCGCTACCGCGAACTGCTGCCGCGCGTCGAGCCGCTCGGATGGCGGCCGCGCAGCCTGTCGCTCAGTCCGCGTCAGGCCTGGCAATTACAACTGGATGACGGCGCCGTGCTGGAACTCGGGCGCGATCAGGACAAGTCGGGCGTCAACGAACGGCTGCAGCGTTTCGTGGCGGCGCATGGGCAGATGGCCGGGCAATTGCGAGGACGTATTGCCGCCGTCGATTTGCGCTATCCGAACGGCTTCGCCGTGCGGCTGGCGCGGGCGGGAGAGGAAGGGAAATGAGCAAGGAAGCGAAGAATCTGATCGTCGGCCTCGACATCGGCACCTCGAAGATCGTCGCCATCATCGCCGAACTGACGTCCGAAGGCCGGCTCGAAATCCTCGGCCTGGGCAGCCATCAGGAATCGCGCGGCCTGAAAAAAGGCATGGTGGTCAACATCGAAGCGACGGTGAACGCCATCTCGCGCGTCGTGCAGGAAGTCGAACTGATGGCCGACTGCAAAGTGAAGGAGGTCTACACCGGCATCGCCGGCAGCCATATCAAAAGCTTCAATTCCAACGGCATGGTGGCGATCAAGGACAAGGAAGTCTCGCCGATGGATGTCGACCGCGTCATCGAGACGGCGCGCGCCATGCCGATCCCCTCCGACCAGCAGATCCTGCACATCCTGACGCAGGAGTTCATCGTCGACGGTCAGGACGGCGTGCGCGAGCCGATCGGCATGAGCGGCGTGCGTCTCGAAGTGAGAACGCATATCGTCACCGGCGCCGTCTCGGCGGCGCAGAACATCGTCAAGTGCGTGCGCCGCTGCGGCCTCGAAGTGATTGATCTGGTGTTGCAGCCGCTCGCCTCCAGCTATGCCGTGCTGACCGAAGACGAGAAAGATTTGGGCGTCTGCCTGATCGACATCGGCGGCGGCACCGCCGACATCGCCGTGTTTACCCAGGGCGCCATCCGCCATACGGCGGTGATTCCGGTGGCCGGCGACCAGATCACCAACGACATCGCCCACGCCCTGCGCACGCCGACGACGGAGGCGGAGGAGATCAAGATTCAATACGGCGTCGCCCTGCATCAGCTTGCCGATCCCGACGAGACGTTCGAGGTGCCCGGCATCGGCGAACGCAGCCCGCGCCGCCTGTCGCGGCAGACGCTGGTCGATGTCGTCGAGCCGCGCGTGACGGAACTCTATCAGTTGATCCTCGCCGAACTGCGGCGCAGCGGCTATCACGACCTGCTCTCCTCGGGGATCGTGCTCACCGGCGGCAGTTCGGTGATGCTCGGCATGGTCGAGCTGGGCGAGGAAATTTTTCACATGCCGGTGCGCCTGGGCGTGCCGAAATACGCCGGCCGCCTGGCCGAAGTGGTGCAGCATCCGCGCTACGCCACCGGCATGGGCCTGCTGCTGGAAGGCATGGCGCAGAAGAAGCGCGGCATCGAGGCGCACCGGACGCGCACCTTCAAGCAGGTGCTGGGGAATATGCGATCGTGGTTCGAGAAGAATTTTTGAGCGGTGCGTGGTTGCCGGCTGCCAGTTGCCGGCTATCGGGCAGGAGTTGGGGCAGGGGCAGGTTCAACTGGCGACCGGAAACTGGCAACCATTTTTAACAAGGAGGCGAACATGTTTGAAATCATCGACAAGGAACCGACCGGCACGGTCATCAAAGTGATTGGCGTCGGCGGCGCGGGCGGCAATGCCGTCGATCACATGATCCGCGAAGGCGTGCAGGGCGTGGAGTTCATCTGCGCCAACACCGACGCGCAGGCGCTTGACCGCAGCCAGGCGCAGCGCAAGCTGCCGCTCGGGCCGGGGCTGGGCGCCGGCGGCAAGCCGGAGAAAGCGCGCGCGCTGGCTGAAGCCGAGCGCGAAAACATCGCCGAGGCGCTGCGCGGCGCTCACATGGCTTTCATCACCGCCGGCATGGGCGGCGGCACCGGCACCGGCGCCGCGCCGGTCGTCGCCGAGGTGGCGCGGGATCTGGGCATTCTCACCGTCGCCGTGGTGACCAAGCCCTTCGAGTTCGAGAACGCCAAACGCATGCAGGTGGCCGAGCAGGGGCTGGCCGAACTGGCGCGCCACGTCGATTCCCTCATCGTCATTCTCAACGAGCGCCTGACCGAGGTGCTGGGCGAGGACATCAGTATGATCGCCGCCTTCAAGACGGCCGACAACGTGCTGCGCAACGCGGTCGGCGGGATTGCCGAGATCATCAACGTGCCGGGTCTGGTGAACGTCGACTTCGAGGACGTGCGCACGGTGATGGGCGAGATGGGCAAGGCGATGATGGGTTCGGCAGCGGCGTCCGGCGTGGACCGCGCCCGGCTGGCCGCCGAGCAGGCCGTCGCCAGCCCGTTGCTCGACGGCATCGAGCTTTCCGGCGCCCGCGGCGTGCTGGTGAATATTTCCGCCAGCAACGCGCTCGGCATGAAGGAGGTGCGCGAGGTGATGAATACCATCCGCGCCTACGCCGCCGAGGACGCCCACGTCATCTTCGGCACCGTGTTCGATGACGCCATGCAGGACAATCTACGCGTCACGGTGGTGGCGACCGGCTTGGGCGCGGCCGCCGCCCGGCAGTTCCGGCCGCGCATCGAAGTGGTGGCGCAGAAGACCGGCACGGACAACGAAGGCATCGTTGAGGCGATCGACTATGTTGATCTGGAAGTGCCGGCGGTGATCCGCAGCCGCCGCCGTCACGCTGTCGAGGCCATGGCTGCCAGCGGCGTGGACAAACTGGACATTCCGTCCTTCCTCCGCAGGCAGGCCGACTGATGCCGGACGGATGCGCAATGCGGCATGAAGGCGCGCCGTGATAAACTTCGCCTCTTCATCATAGCGCCGCCATCATGCTGCAACAGCGCACGCTCAAATCGCTGATCCGCGCCACCGGCGTCGGGCTTCATTCCGGGGCCAAGGTCACCATGACCTTGCGTCCGGCGGCGCCCGACACCGGCATCGTCTTCCGCCGCGTCGACCTCGACCCGCCGGTGTCGCTGCGCGCCGACCCGTTCGCCGTCGGCGATACCCGCCTCGCCTCCTGTCTGGAGCGCGACGGCGTCAAGATCGCCACGGTCGAGCACCTGATGTCGGCCCTCTCCGGCCTCGGCATCGACAACGCCTGGGTGGATGTCGACGCCGCCGAGATTCCGATCATGGACGGCAGCGCGGCGCCGTTCGTTTTCCTCATCCAGTCCGCCGGCATCGAGGAACAGCCGGTCGCCAAGCAGTTCATCCGGGTGAAGAAAACGGTTCGCGTCGAGGAAGACGACAAGTGGGCCGAACTGGCCCCTTATGACGGCTTCCGCCTCACCTTTTCGATCATCTTCAGCCATCCCGTTTTCGACAAATCGAATCCGAGCGTGACGGTGGACTTCGCCGAGCATTCCTATGTGCGCGAAGTCGCGCGCGCGCGTACGTTCGGCTTTATGCAGGATGTCGAGCACATGCGCGCGCAAGGGCTGGCGCTCGGCGGCAGCCTCGAAAACGCCATCGTCATGGACGAGTACCGCGTGCTCAACGCCGACGGCCTGCGCTACGGCGACGAGTTCGTCAAGCACAAAGTGCTGGACGCGGTCGGCGATCTCTATCTCCTCGGCCACCCCCTGCTGGGCGCCTTCTCCGCGCACAAGTCCGGCCACGCCCTCAACAACAAGCTGCTGCGGGCGCTGCTTGCCGACAGCGCGGCTTGGGAGCGGGTCTGCTTCGAGCACATCGAGGAAGCGCCCGCCTCGGTCGTCCGGCTGTTCGCGCAACAGGCCTGATTTCCCATGCTGATGCTGCGGATCGTCGGCGTTCTGGTGGCGATCGCCATCGGCGCCGGCATCGTCGCGTTCCTGTTCACCCGCGACAAACGCTATCTGCGCCTGTCCGCGCAAATCGCCAAATACGCCGCCCTGTTCGCCCTGATCGTCCTCGCCCTGATGTTCCTGGAACGGGCGATAGTCGTTTTCTAGATTCAGCGGCTACGGTCAACTAATTGTTTCAGAGAGTTTTTCAATGGGGCGTCATCCGGCAGGTTGTCGGCCAGGGCTTGCAGTCCGGTTTTGACGTCGACGCTGACGGGCGCGCGCGTGTCACGCCGATTTTTTGGCTGTATCGTGATATCGGCGGGTTGCACTTTGACCTGTATTTCGGTAACCTCGGCACCCTCTAAAAGCAGTTTGTCCGTGAGGCTTGGCAGGATCTGCCTCAGTTTCGCGGCAACCGCGCCGGAATCGGCGTGAATAACTACCTTCCCCGACTTGAAATTGGCCACGCGGCTCGACGCGGCCAGATAGTCAGGCGCGATTTTCTCGAAAATGCGCTGGAGTTTGACCAGCCGCCCGGCGTGCGCCGACAGGCGCGATAGATCGCCGGCGGAATTCAGGTAAGCGTTGAGAGAACGCGCGGCCATTGTTGAATTTTTTGGAGGGACGGCGTGCATATTATTCTCGTCTCCAACCGCTTGGCAACCGCCAAGACCGTTACGATTACCGCCCGCCATCTGGCGCTGGCGACCGTTGGGCTGGCGCTGGCCGTGCTGGTGCTGTCTTCGCTGTTTTCCTACGTCACCGTCCGCCACGCAGCGGAGATTCGCCTGCCTTTTCTGCAAAGTCTGCTGACGAGCATGCATGAGCAGGAAAACCGGAAAACGCAGATGTTCCTGCGCGAGAACCTGAACGCGATGGCGGTCCGGCTGGGGCAGATGCAGGCGCAATTGATGCGTCTCGACACCCTCGGCGAGCGATTGGGGCAGACGGTCGGCATCAAGACCTCGGAGTTGAAGCCGAACGAAGCCGGGCAGGGCGGCCCCCTGATCGGGCCGGCGAAGCCGCTGACGGCGGAAGAATTGCAGACCCGGCTTGACCAGCTTTCCCGCCAGTTGGAGTCGAGAAGCGATTATCTTGGCCTGATCGAATCCGAGCTGATGGACGAGCGGGTGAAGAAGAATCTGCTGCCGACGGCGCTGCCTCTTGAGGCGCAATGGAACGCATCCAGCTTTGGCCGCCGCATCGATCCTTTCACCGGCGAGCAGGCCATGCACGAAGGCGTCGATTTCGTCGCCGAGTCGGGCACGCCGATTTTCGCCGCTGCTGCCGGCATTGTTGTTGCGGCGGAACACCATCCCCAATACGGCAACATGATCGAGATTGATCATGGCAACGACCTGGTTACCCGTTACGCGCACGCCTCGAAACTGACGGTTCCGCTGGGCGCCGTGGTCAAGCGCGGCCAGAAAATCGCGGAAGTGGGCACGACGGGCCGCTCCACCGGCCCGCATCTGCATTTCGAGGTTCGCTTCCAGGGCGTGGCGCAGAACCCGAACCGCTTTCTGCGCAACGCCCAGCAGCAGGCGCTGACGCTCGCCGGGCATAAGTAGGCGAATGAGTTATCCCGCCGTCCTGCCGGGGGCGGCATGGTAAAATTCATCCTTTTTCCGGACGCCCGTCACAGCGGCGTTTTCGCATGATCTCCGGTTTCCTCAAAAAAATCTTCGGCAGCCGCAATGACCGGCTGATCCGCCAATACGGGCAAGTCGTGCGCGCCATCAACGCGCTCGAATCCGCCACCGGCGCCCTTTCCGACGAGCAACTGCGCGCCAAGACCGACGAATTCCGCCAAAGGCTGACCGCCGGGGCGACGCTGGACAAACTGCTGCCGGAGGCCTTCGCCGTGGTGCGGGAAGCCGGCAAGCGCGCGCTCGGCATGCGCCACTTCGATGTCCAGTTGATCGGCGGCATGGTCTTGAACGACGGCAAGATCGCCGAGATGCGCACCGGCGAAGGCAAGACGCTGGTGGCGACCTTGCCCGCCTACCTGAACGCGCTGGCCGGCGAGGGCGTGCACATCATCACGGTGAACGATTATCTGGCTTCGCGCGACGCCGAGTGGATGGGCCGGCTCTACCGCTTTCTCGGCATGAGCGTCGGCGTCAACCTGTCGCAGATGCGGCACGAGGAGAAGCAGGCCGCCTATGCTGCCGACATCACCTACGGCACCAACAACGAATTCGGCTTCGACTATCTGCGCGACAACATGGTCTATTCCGTCAACGAACGGGTGCAGCGCAAGCTCCGCTACGCCATCGTCGATGAAGTCGACTCCATCCTCATCGACGAAGCGCGCACGCCGCTCATCATCTCCGGCCAGGCCGAGGACCACACCGATCTCTACGTGCGCCTGAATCAGGTGGCGCCGCTACTGACGCGGCAGCAGGAGGAGAAAGGCGAGGGCGATTACTGGGTGGACGAAAAAGCGCACAGCGTGCTGCTGTCGGAAACCGGTCACGAGCATGCCGAGGAAATTCTCGCCCGCATGGGCATGCTGCCCGCCGGCAGCAGCCTCTACGAGCCGGGCAACATTCTGCTCATGCATCACCTGTACGCCGCCTTGCGCGCCCACAGCCTGTTCCACCGCGATCAGCACTATGTCTCGCAGAACGGCGAGATCGTCATCGTCGACGAATTTACGGGCCGCCTCATGCCGGGCCGGCGCTGGTCCGACGGCCTGCATCAGGCGGTGGAAGCGAAAGAGGGCGTGCCGATCCAGCACGAAAACCAGACGCTGGCCTCGATCACTTTCCAGAACTACTTCCGCATGTACAGCAAGCTGGCCGGCATGACCGGCACGGCGGACACCGAAGCCTACGAATTTCACCAGATCTACGGGCTGGAAACGGTGGTCATTCCGACCAACAAGCCGATGATCCGCGACGACCGCATGGATCAGGTCTATCGCACCGCAGCGGAAAAATATCAGGCCATCCTGGCCGACATCCGTGATTGCCACGAGCGCGGCCAGCCGGTGCTGGTCGGCACCACCTCGATTGAAAACTCCGAACTGCTGGCCGGCATGCTGGAAAAGGAAAAGCTGCCGCATCAAGTGCTCAACGCCAAGCAGCACGCCAAGGAGGCGCTCATCGTCGCCCAGGCCGGTCGCCCCGGCATGATTACCATCGCCACCAATATGGCGGGCCGTGGCACCGACATCGTGCTGGGCGGCAACGTCGAGAAGCAGGCCGACGCCCTGCTGGCCGACGACGCGCTGGATGAATCCGGGCGCGAGGCGCGCATCGCCACGCTGCGCGGCGAATGGCAGGCGCTGCACGAACAGGTGGTGAAGGCCGGCGGCCTGCACATCATCGGCTCCGAGCGTCACGAATCGCGCCGCATCGACAACCAGTTGCGCGGCCGTTCGGGCCGGCAGGGCGATCCGGGTTCGAGCCGCTTTTACCTCTCGCTGGAAGACCCGCTGCTGCGCATTTTTGCCGGCGAGCGCCTGAATGCCATCATGCTGCGGCTGAAGATGCCGGAAGGCGAAGCCATCGAGCATCCGCTGGTGACGCGCTCGCTCGAATCGGCCCAGCGCAAAGTCGAGCAGCGCAACTTCGACATCCGCAAGCAACTGCTCGAATACGACGACGTTGCCAACGACCAGCGCAAAGTCATCTATCAGCAGCGGAACGAACTGCTCGAAACCGACGACATCGCCGAAACCATCACGGCCATGCGCCAAGGCGTGCTGCATGACGCCTTCCGCGCGCATGTGCCCGCCGACAGCGTCGAGGAGCAGTGGGACATCCCCGGCGCGGAAAGCGCGCTCGCCGCCGAGTATCAACTGCCGCTGCCAATCGGCGAGTGGCTGAAGGCCGAACCGGATCTTTCCGATGACGAGATCGTGCGCCGCATTCTCGACGAGGCCGATCGGCGCTATGCCGAGAAGGTCGAACTGGTGGGGGCGGACGCCTTCCATCACTTCGAGCGCAACATGATGCTGCAAAGCCTCGATACGCATTGGCGCGAGCATCTGGCGGCGCTCGATCATCTGCGCCAGGGCATTCATCTGCGCGGTTACGCCCAGAAAAATCCGAAACAGGAATACAAGCGCGAGGCGTTCCAGTTGTTCGAGACGCTGCTGCAAGCCGTGCGCGACGAGGTCACCCGGCTGCTGATGACGGTCGAGATCCGCTCGCAGGAGCAGATCGAGGAAAGCGAGCCGCAGCCGGCGGTGGAGAACGTCCAGTACCATCACGCCGACTACGACGAGGCGCTCGGCGCGGCTGCATCTCCGGCGCAATCGCCCCAGCCGCAAGTGCGCCAAGGGCAGAAAGTGGGCCGCAACGACCCCTGTCCCTGCGGTTCGGGCAAGAAATACAAGCATTGCCACGGCAGGCTGAATTGATGTTCGATCATCGCCCGCCGCGAAAAAACGGCGGCGCGAAGGGCGCGACGCATACGATTTTCTTCCCGTTTCGGATGGCGCCGCGCCTTCCACGTCCCTGAAATCAAAGGCTCTCCCATGCCCGTCAATTACACGCCGCCCGCCCCCGAAACGCTGCTTCCCGTTGCCGGCGTCGCGCTCGGCATCGCCCGTGCCGGCATCCGCAAGGCCGATCGCAAAGATCTGTTGTTGATTCGCCTTGATCCCGGCGCCGCCGTGGCCGGGGTGTTCACGCAAAACCGTTTTTGCGCCGCGCCGGTCATCGCATGCCGTGAGCATCTCGCGGCGGGCGCCATCCGCGCCCTCGTCGTCAATACCGGCATCGCCAATGCCGGCACCGGCGAGCCGGGCTTGGCGG
This sequence comes from Zoogloeaceae bacterium, assembly GCA_031277315.1. Lineage (GTDB taxonomy): Bacteria > Pseudomonadota > Gammaproteobacteria > Burkholderiales > Rhodocyclaceae > Desulfobacillus. The sequence continues at coordinate 58,772 of JAITMP010000030.1, forward strand.
CGGCGCGTGCCACCTGCGCCGCCGTGGCGCGGCTGCTCGCGTGCGAACCGGCGCAGGTGTTGCCGTTTTCCACCGGCGTCATCATGGAACCGCTGCCGGTGGCGCGCATCGAAGCCGGGCTGCCGGCCTGCGCCGCCGATTTGCGCGAGGACAACTGGGCGGCGGCGGCGGAGGCGATCATGACCACCGACACCGTGCCCAAGGCGGCGTCGCGGCAAATCAAGCTCGGCGGCGCGACGGTCACAATCACCGGCATCGCCAAGGGCGCCGGCATGATCCGCCCCAATATGGCGACCATGCTCGGCTTCGTCGCCACCGATGCCGCCGTGGCGCAGCCGCTTCTCGAACGGCTGACGCGGGAAGCGGCGGATGCTTCCTTCAACTGCATCACCGTCGACGGCGATACGTCGACCAACGACTCTTTCATCGTGATCGCTTCCGGCAAGGCCGGCAACGCGCCGGTCGCGGATGCCGCCTCGCCTGACTACGCGGCGTTACAACAGGCCGTGACCGCCGTTGCGGCGGAATTGGCGCAAGCCATCGTGCGCGACGGCGAGGGCGCGACCAAGTTCATCACCATCGAAGTGCGCGGCGGTCGCGATGCCGCCGAGTGCAAGGCGGTCGGTTACGCGATTGCCCATTCGCCGCTGGTGAAGACGGCGTTTTTCGCCTCCGACCCCAATCTTGGCCGCATTCTCGCCGCCATCGGCAATGCCGGCGTCGAAGGGCTGGATGTGGGCCGCGTCAGACTGTGGCTGGATGACGTGCTGGTGGCGGAGCAGGGCGGGCGGGCGGCGAGCTACCGCGAAGAAGACGGCGCCCGCGTCATGCGGCAGGCCGAGATCGCGGCGCGCATCGACCTTGCGCGCGGCGCCGCCCAGGCCACGGTGTGGACCTGCGATTTCTCCTACGACTACGTCAAGATCAACGCCGATTACCGCAGCTAATACCGGCTCATTGTTGCCGGTTCATCGTTTTTTTGGAGATCGGCGATGGCGCACGGCTTGATTGTCTTTCTGCTCATCGGCGTCATCGTTTATTTCGCCGTCGCATTGGCGCTCGTCGCGTGGCCGTTTCCCGAATCCGTGGAAAACCACGGCCACGCGGCGGACGAGCTGGCGAAGCTTGTCGCCAGCGGAACCTTCGTCGAACCCGCCGAGCCGAGCTTTTTTGAAGCGCGCGATGGCGCGCGGCGGCTTTACCGCCTGTATCCCGGCTCCGGGGCGGATCTGCTGATTTTTCTGCATGGCTCCGGCGGCGATTCCCGTTATCTGGCGCGGCTTGCCAACGCGCTGGCCCGGCTCCCGGATGGTCCCACGGTTGCCACGCCCGACATGCGCGGGCACGGTCCCGAGCCGGTGCGCCGTGGAGATGTCGATCACATGCATCAGCAAGAGCAGGACATCGCGGATTTGTATGCCGCACTGAAACGCATACGTCATTTTGATCGCTTCCTGCTCGGCGGCCACTCCAGCGGCGGCGGGATGGCGCTTCGCTATGCGGCGGGGCATGAACAGCCCCGACCCGACGGCCTGATGCTGGTCGCGCCGTTCATCCACCGGAAATCGCCCGCCGCGTGCCCCGACTCAGGGGGATGGGCCACGCCTTGCGTGCCTCGCTTTGCCGGCATCGAGATGCTGGGGCGGTTTGGCATCCGCCTGTTTGAAAACCGGCCGGTCTTGCGCTTTGCCGTTCCGCCGGAGGCGCGGGACGGCAACGAAACGCCGCTCTACAGTTGGCGCATGTACAAATCCATGACGCTGAGCGACAACTGGCGCAAGGAGATCGCGGGCATCCAGGCGCCCGTTCTCGTCGTCGCGGCCGGGAAGGATGTCATCTTCCGTTCCGATGGTTACAAGGCTGTGTTCAAGAACCTGCCGCGAGCCAGCGTCGAGATTCTTCCCGGCATCGACCATTTCCAGCTTTCCACCTCGGATGAAGCGTTGAAGCGCATGGAGGCGTGGCTGCGGGAAAATCGGCAAAATTAACCGCTGGAATTAGCCGCCGAAGTTTATGGCTGCCATAATTTCCTTTAGTCTGCCTCTGGCGCGAATGCGCTTAAAATCTGGCAACCCCAATTTGGTAATCCCTATTTGGCAACTCATTTGGTAACTCATTTGGCAACCCTCGGGAGGAGTCATGAGCCAACGCAATTACCGCATCGCGCCGAGCATTCTTTCCGCCGATTTCGCCCGGCTGGGCGAGGAAGTGGATAACGTCCTCGCCGCCGGCGCCGACATCGTGCACTTCGACGTGATGGACAATCATTACGTGCCCAATCTGACCATCGGCCCGCTGGTCTGCGAAGCCCTGCGCAAGCACGGCGTCACCGCGCCGATCGACGTGCATTTGATGGTCGAGCCGGTCGACCGCATCGTGCCTGACTTCGCCAAGGCCGGCGCGACTTACATTACTTTTCATCCCGAGGCGTCCCGGCACATCGACCGCACGATCGCCCTGATCCGCGACGCCGGCTGCAAGCCCGGTCTGGTGTTCAATCCGGCGACGCCGCTCGACGCGCTGGAATGGACGCTCGACAAGATCGACATGGTGCTGCTGATGAGCGTCAATCCGGGTTTCGGCGGGCAGAAATTCATTCCGCATGTTCTGGACAAGGCGCGGCAGGCGCGCCGGATGATTGATGAGCGCGGCCTGAATGTCAGCTTGGAGATCGACGGCGGCGTCGGCCCAGCCAATATCCGCGAGGTGGCGCGGGCCGGCGTCGACACGTTCGTCGCCGGTTCCGCCGTGTTCGGCGCCGGCAAGGCGGGCGATCCGCATCGCTATGATTCCGTCATCGCCGCCCTGCGCGCGGAACTGGCCGGGGCGTGATCCGGGTCGCCTTGTTTTGCCGATGCCCATCAAAGCGATTCTGATCGACCTCGACGGCACGCTGCTCGATACCGTTCCCGATCTTGCCGATGCCGCCAACGCCATGCTCGCCGAGCTGGGACGGGCGGTTCTGCCGGTTGACGCCATCCGCGACTTTGTCGGCAAGGGCATTCCGAATCTGGTTGGCCGCTGTCTCGGCCATGCGGGCGAAGCGGACGATCCCGAGACGCGCCATGCGCTGACGGTATTCAAGCGCCATTACGCCGCCGTGAACGGCCGCCGCGCCCGCGTTTATCCCGGCGTGCCGGAAGACCTGCGCGCCATGCGCCGCGCCGGGTTGAAGACGGCGTGCATCACCAACAAGGCGGCGGCTTTCACCGAGCCGTTGCTGGCCGCCGCCGGGCTGGCCGGCCTGCTCGACCTGACGGTAAGCGGCGACACCCTGCCCGAGAAAAAACCGCATCCGCTGCCTTTTCTGCATGCCTGCCGGCATTTCGGCATCGCGCCCGCCGAGGCGCTGGTGATCGGCGATTCGCGCAATGATGTTGCCGGCGCGCGCGCCGCCGGCTGCCCGGTGTTCTGCGTGCCGTATGGCTACAGCGAAGGCGAAGATGTCCGCGCGCTCGGCGCCGATGCTATAGTGAGCACCCTTGGCGCGGCGCTTGAGCGCCTGCGCGCCATGCGTGAATCAGAGTGAATCAGAGTGAATTAGAGTGAGTTGAAAACGGGAACCCGGGAAACGCATCGTGTTCGGCCTGAACTTGAGATCTGTGAGGAAATACGCCGTCGGCGGGGAGGCTTGGCCTTGGCGTCGCTTGCCTGATTGAGCATCCGCAAGCGGCAGGCGCGCGCGCCTGCGATTTTTCCTCTTTCAAGTTGCAGAGTCATGATGACCGAAACCGAATTCAATCAACTGGCCGCCCAAGGCTACAACCGCATTCCGGTGACGCTGGAAACCTTCGCCGATCTGGATACCCCGCTCTCGATCTACCTCAAGCTGGCCGACTGCCAGTGGACTTATCTGCTCGAATCCGTGCAGGGCGGCGAGCGTTTTGGCCGCTATTCCTTCATCGGCCTGTCGGCGCCGACGCGCATCGTCGCCTATGGCCGCGATGTCATGGCGCTGACCGGCAACCGCATCGCCGAGCGGCGCGACGACTGCGATCCGCTCGCGTTCATCGGCGAATACATGGCGCGCTTCAAGCTGGCGCCGCGCGCCGATCTGCCGCGCTTTTGCGGCGGCTTGGTCGGCTGCTTCGGCTATGACACCGTGCGCCACATCGAGCCGAAGCTGGCCGGGACGCGCAAGCCCGATCCGCTCGGCACGCCCGACATCCTGCTGCTTTTGTCGGAGGAAATCGCCGTCGTCGACAACCTCTCCGGCAAGCTGACCCTGGTGGTGTATGCCGAACCGGATGTGCCGGGCGCGTTCAAACGCGCCAAGGCGCGGTTGAAAGCCCTGCTGGCCAGACTGCGCGAACCGGCGGCGATTCCCGCCGAGACGCCGGGCGTGCCGCGCCCCGCCGTTTCCACTTTCGGCGAGGCGGCGTTCAAGCAGGCGGTGGCGCGCGCCAAGCAATACATCGTCGATGGCGACATCATGCAGGTGGTGCTCTCGCAACGCATGTCGAAGCCTTACGCCGCGACGCCGCTGGCGCTCTATCGCGCCCTGCGCACGCTGAATCCCTCGCCCTACATGTTTTATTTCGATTTCGAGGATTTCCACGTCGTCGGCGCCTCGCCGGAAATTCTCGTCCGCCTGGAAGACGGCGCGGTGACGCTGCGGCCGATCGCCGGCACGCGCAGGAGGGGCAAAACCGTCGAGGAGGACGAGGCGCTTGCCGCCGAATTGCTCGCCGACGAGAAGGAGCGCGCCGAGCATCTCATGCTGCTCGATCTGGGCCGCAACGACGTTGGCCGCGTCGCCCGCACCGGTTCGGTCCGCGTCACCGAACAGTTCGTCATCGAGCGTTATTCGCACGTGATGCACATCGTCTCCAACGTCGAAGGCAAGCTGAAACCGTCGCTGGATGCGCTGGCCGTCCTGCGCGCCGCATTCCCGGCCGGCACGGTGTCGGGCGCGCCCAAAGTGCGGGCGATGCAGATCATCGACGAGCTGGAGCCGGTCAAGCGCGGCCTCTACGCCGGCGCGGTTGGTTATCTCGGCTTTCACGGCGACATGGATCTCGCCATCGCCATCCGCACGGCGATCATCAAGGACGGGCAGATTCACGTTCAGGCCGGCGCCGGCATCGTCGCCGATTCCGACCCGGCCTCCGAATGGCAGGAGACGCAGAACAAGGCCCTCGCCCAACTGCGCGCCGCCGAAATGGCCGAATCCGGCCTTGATACCCGTTTTGAATGATGCGACTCCCGTGCTGCGTGATGCTCGCCTTGAATTCACGCGCTTGCTTGACGAGGCCGGGAGCGCCCCCTACCATGCCGCTTTCTTTGCGCCACCCCGTGTTTAGCCTGCCTTGAGCCTCGATACCCTTTACGCGCCGATCGCCGCCGACATGCGGGCGGTGGATGCGGTCATCCGCGCCCGGCTGCATTCCGATGTCGTCCTGATCCGTCAGGTGGCCGAATACATCGTCGGCGCCGGCGGCAAACGGCTGCGCCCGGCGCTGGTGCTGTTTTCAGCCGGCGCCTTCGGCTATCGCGGCGCCCACCATCAGGAACTGGCGGCGGTGGTCGAGTTCATCCATACCGCGACCCTGCTGCACGATGACGTGGTGGATGAGTCGGAATTGCGCCGCGGCAACCAGACCGCAAACGCCCTGTTCGGCAATGCCGCGTCGGTGCTGGTCGGCGACTTTTTGTATTCGCGCGCTTTCCAGATGATGGTTTCGGTGGGCAGCATGCGCGTCCAGCATGTGCTGGCCGACGCCACCAACACGATCGCCGAGGGCGAGGTGCTGCAACTGCTCAACTGCCACAACGCGGATGTCAGCGTCGCCCAATACCTGCATGTGATCCGCTACAAGACGGCCAAGCTGTTCGAGGCGGCGGCGCGGCTGGGCGCCATCCTTGCCGACGCGCCGGCCGACATCGAGGAAGGCATGGCGCGCTACGGCATGCATCTCGGCACGGCTTTCCAGCTCATCGACGACGTGCTGGATTATTCCGGCGACGAGACGGCGACCGGCAAGCATCTTGGCGACGATCTGGCCGAGGGCAAGCCGACCCTGCCGCTGATTCACGTCATGAAACACGGCAGCGCCGAGCAATCAGCCTGCGTGCGGCACGCCATCGAGGAGGGCGGGCGCGAAGCCCTGCCGTCGGTGCTGGCGGCGATCCGGGCCACGGACGCACTCGACGACACACGCCGTCATGCCGAGGACGAAGCCCGGCGCGCGCTCGAAGCCATCGCGCCCTTGCCGGCTTCGCCGTTCAGGGATTCTTTGGTACAATTGGCAAAGTTCGCAGTCGCACGCGACTTCTGAAATTGGTGATCGGAAGGCGCGGTTGCGACTGTGTTCGTTTCGGCTGGCGTTATTCATGCGCCGCCACATGTCGGGGTGTAGCTCAGCCTGGTAGAGTACTGCGTTCGGGACGCAGGAGTCGGAGGTTCAAATCCTCTCACCCCGACCATTCCTGACAGCACCCTCAACTCGGAGATCGCGGAACCGGGTATGTCGAAGCTGATCCTGCTGCTGTTTCTCGGGCTTCTGGCCTATCTTGCACTCAAGGGCTTTCGGCGCGCCGCTCCCCGTTCCGGGAAAGAGCGGCAGCCGCGCTCGCCCGAGCGGATGGTGGCTTGCGCCCATTGCGGCGTGCACCTTCCCGAGAGCGAAGCCATCGAAGGCGAGGACGGGCAGTTTTGCAGCGAAGAGCATCGCCGGCTCGGCTCCGCATGAAACCGGGCCGGGCCGAACAGCCGTATACCGCGGGCCGTCCGGTTTCGGTCTGGACTTCGCTCCACTACTTCAATATTTATCGTCTGGTCGTGGCGAGCATGTTCGTGCTCGCCATCCTGTTCTGGCCGAGTGCGGGCGGGTTCGGCTCGCAGAACCCGCCGCTGTTCCTGTCCGCCGGCCTTGCTTACTGGCTGCTGGCGGTGTTTTTTTATGTCGCGCTGAAACGGCTGCGCCTCGATTTCGATGCGCTGCTGATCATGCAGGTTTCGGTGGACATCCTGGCGATTACGCTGCTGATGTACGCTAGCGGCGGCGAAAAAAGCGGGATGGCCGTGATGCTGCTGGTGGTGCTGGCCAGCGCCGGTCTGGTCGGACAGGGGCGGCTGGCATTGTTTTTCGCGGCGCTTGCAACCATCGCCGTGTTTGCCGAGCAGGGCATGCGGGCGCTTACGGCGGGAGCAAATCTGACCAACTGGGTGCAGGTTGGCTTCATCTGCATCGGCTTTTTCGCCACCGCGATTTCGGCCCGGCTGCTCGCTCGGCGCATCATCGCCAATGAGAATCTCGCCCGCCGGCGCGGCATCGATCTTGCCAACCAGCTTCTCGTCAGCGAGCGGGTGATCCGCGACATGCAGGACGGGGTGCTGGTCGTCGATGCGGATGAAAAGGTCAGGCAATGGAATCCCCAGGCCGAGGCGCTGCTGGGCGTGCACGCGCCGACCAAACTTGAACTGGCCGCGTTTTCGACGACGCTGGCCGCGCAATACCGCGCGTTCAAAGCCAATCTGAAAGCGCGCATGGCGTTGCTACCGGGCAGTGACGCGCAGTTGCGCGCGCGCTTCGTCCATGCCGGAGAGAGCGGCGATGTGCTGATTTATCTCGAAGACATGAGCCGCATCGAGCAGCAGGCCCAGCAGATCAAGCTGGCGGCGCTGGGCCGGCTGACGGCGAGCATTGCCCACGAGATCCGCAACCCGCTGTCCGCCATCAGTCACGCCGCCGAGTTTCTGCGGGAGGAACGGCGCCCGGAAGATGATGTGCGCCTGTCGCGCATCATCAACGACAACGCCCAGCGGCTGGAGCGGCTGGTGCGCGATGTGCTGGAGTTGGGACGGCGGGATCGCGCCGATCCGGAACCCGTTCAACTGGCCGGTTTTCTGGAGGGACTTCTGAACGAACTGACCACGTATGAGCGGATCGATCCGGCCCTGTTCGACCTGAAAGCTGACACCAACGCCACGCTGCTCTTCGATCGCGCCCACTTGCGGCAGGTGTTGTGGAATCTGCTCCAGAACGCGCGGCGCTATTGCAGCGGCGGGCCGGGCGCGGTGAAAATGGAAACCCGAGTGTTGCCCGCCTTGGGGCGCGTCGAGTTGCATGTCATCGACGACGGCGCCGGCATTGACGAGGCGGAGTGCGGCAAGATATTCGAGCCGTTTTTCACCACCTACAGCAAGGGAACCGGGCTGGGGCTGTACATTGCCCGCGAACTTTGCGAGGCGAACGATGCGCTGCTCGAATGGGTGAATAATGCGCCGGGCGCGCATTTCCGGATTATTGGGAGAAGCCAGTCGTGACGGGAACACAGGAACGCAGATCCGGGGCCGGGGCAGGCCGTGTGCTGGTCGTCGATGACGAGGACGACATCCGCGAACTGCTCGACATGACTTTGTCGCGGATGGGGCTGGACACCGATTGCGCCGCCAGCGTGGCAGAGGCGCGCCGCCTGCTCTCGGAGAACACGTATCAGCTTTGCCTGACCGACATGCGTCTGCCGGACGGGGAAGGGCTGGAACTGGTTCGCTTCATCAGCGAACATTGCCGCGATTTGCCGGTGGCGGTGATCACCGCCTACGGCAGCATGGAAAACGCGGTTCTGGCTTTCAAGGCGGGCGCTTTCGATTATGTTCCGAAGCCGATCGCGCTCGACCAGTTGCGTGCCCTCGTCAAAACGGTTCTCAAGCTGCCGAGCCATGCCGCCCACGATGGCGTGGCCGGTCGCGCCTTGCTGGGGGAATCCCAGGCGATCCGTCAGGCGCGCGCCATGATCGGGAAAGTCGCGCGCAGTCAGGCGCCGGTCTATGTCAGCGGCGAATCGGGCAGCGGCAAGGAACTGGCGGCGCGTCTCATTCATGAGCAGAGCGCGCGGCGGGAGCAGCCGTTCGTCGCCGTGAATTGCGGCGCGATTCCGGAAAACCTGATGGAGAGCGAATTCTTCGGCTACAAAAAAGGCGCTTTTACCGGCGCTGATGCCGACCGCGACGGCTTCTTCCAGGCGGCGCACGGCGGCACGCTGTTTCTCGACGAAGTGGCCGATCTGCCGCTCACCATGCAGGTCAAGCTGCTGCGCGCCATTCAGGAGAAAAGCGTGCGCAAGATCGGCGCCGTTGCCGAAGACCCGGTGGATGTCCGCATCATCAGCGCCACGCATCAAAACCTGAAGGCGCTGGTGACGGCCGGGCGCTTCCGTCAGGATCTGTTCTACAGGCTGGATGTGATCGAATTGCGCATGCCGGCCTTGCGGGAGTGCCGCGAAGACATCGCGCTCCTGGCCGGGAACATGCTGGCGCGATTGGCGCACGAAACGGGCGGGCCGCCGCCACGGCTGCATCCGGCGGCGATCAAGGCGCTGGAAGAATATCCGTTTCCGGGCAACGTGCGCGAACTGGAAAACATTCTGGAACGCTCGCTTGCCCTGACCGGCGGCAGTGAAATCGGCATCGCGGATTTGCATTTGACGCCGCTGGATGCGTCGGATGACTTGTCCCTGGAAGACGCGGGCGAGAGCGCATTGCAGACGCAACTCGACAAGGCCGAGAAGGAAGCGATCCTCGAAGCCCTGCAGAAAACCCGCTTCAACCGGACGGCCGCCGCCAAGCTGCTTGGCGTTACCTTTCGTTCGTTGCGCTACCGCATGGAACGCCTCGGCCTGAATGAGTAGCGAACTGGATGCCGAGGGCTGGCTGGCCGGCGCCCGGCGCGTTCCCTCCCCCAACTGCGGCGCGCGTCCGGCCGGGCAGGCCGTGAAGCTGATCGTCATCCACGCCATTTCCCTGCCGCCCGACGAATTCGGCGGCGGCGATATCGAGCGGTTGTTTACGAATTGTCTGGATCCCGCGGCGCATCCCTATTACCTTGCCATTCACGCCCTGCGGGTTTCCGCGCATTTTCTGATCCGGCGCGAAGGCGATATCGAGCAGTTTGTCCCCTGCGGCTTGCGCGCCTGGCATGCCGGCGTTTCGAGCTGGCGCGGGACGGCATGCTGCAACGACTTCTCGATCGGCATCGAACTGGAAGGCAGCGACACATCGCCGTTCGATACGCCGCAATACGCCGCGCTGGCCCGCCTCATCGGCATCCTGCGAAAACATTATCCTGTCGAGGCCATCGTCGGTCACGCCGACATCGCGCCCGGCCGCAAAACTGATCCGGGTCCTTTTTTTGATTGGGCGCATCTTGATCGCTTGCTCGCGCAAAACGAGACGTGACGATGCGTGATCGAGTGGAAAAAGTCGCGCATGCGCGAGAAGGTGTGGACTTTTTGCAGCACTTGTTTCAAGTTGATGACAAAAATGCAAAAAATACTTGCATCCAAAAAGTCAAGCTACTAGAATTAGGTCGAAATGTTTGCCGGAGCACTAGATATAGTAGGTTGGTCGCGGACGGAGCAGATGGCACAGATGGCGCAACGCGATGGATCAACCCGGTTCCGGCAAGCGGCAGGAGATGTAAAAGTAGCGCGGCAAACCAGGTAGCAGCAGAAGGATGGAGACCGCTTGATGCAGATCGCCCTATTTATTGGCCATAAACTGCGACCTCCCACAGGTTACTGCGCTCCCCTTTTCCCTCTCTTTTTCTCTTCCCCATTCCTTTCTCAGCCGCAGCGGCGTTGCCGCCGGCTTCCGAATTACCCGAAACGCAATGCGCCGGCGCCTGGATTGCCCGGCTTGTTTGCGTCGACGAAGGGATTCCCGAATTCAATCGGCGCGGCTTTGCCGCGCCGTTGGATAACCCGCGCTGGTCGAGGCGGGTTGTAGTTGTGGTGTTTTTCCTGTTATTCATATAAGGAGGTTTGAGATGGCTACTGCTAAGAAATCCGCCAAGAAACCGGCGGCCAAGAAACCGGCTGCGAAGAAAGCTGCCAGGAAACCGGCGGCGAAAAGGGCTGCCGCCAAAAAACCGGCTGTGAAGAAGGCTGCGGCCAGGAAGCCGGCCGCGAAGAAGGCGGCGGCGAAGAGACCCGCCGCGAAGAAAGCAGCCAAGAAGCCGGCTGCGAAGAAAGTCGCGAAGAAAAAGCCTGCGGTGAAGAAAGCGGCCAAAAAGAAACCGGCTGCGAAAAAAGCCGCAAAGAAAGTTGCAAAGAAAGTTGCAAAGAAAAAGCCTGCGGCAAAGAAAAAAGCGGCCAAAAAGCCTGCGGCCAAAAAGAAGCCCGCTGCGAAAAAGGCGGCGAAACCCGCCGCAAAGCCTGCGTCAGTTGCCGCGCCTTCAACCGCCGCAACACCCGGCCTGAAGTCATCGCTGAATCCGGCGGCGGCTTGGCCTTTTCCGACTGGCTCGCGTCCCTGAGCCGTCACGGACCGTCCGGATGGACGGCTGCCCGGTCACATGAACAAGTGACCCAGCCGTCCATCCGCGGTCGTTTTCCAGCGTATCAGCGATTGATGACGGATTGATGGCGTCTTGTTGCCGGAAAACGGGAATTATTCCGACAGCGGGCAAAATTGATCTGTGAATATTGACAATTGCTCTTTGAGTTAATACACTATAAGAATCATATAGCTACGTCTGCGGCAGGCTGTTGCGCTTGCCGTGTTTTTGAACCATAGCCAGAATAAATGGTCTTCCGTTACCGGTAGCGGTTCAGCCCGGTTCCCCGGCAAGCCCGATCTCAAGCGCTTCATGCGGCGCTGCATTTATCCCCTTGATTACCTTGATTGGCCCGATTGCGGGCAACAGGCATGGGGAGGCGAGCCGGATTCGGAAAGGAGAGAAAATCATGCACGGGACAGCAATCAAGCAATTCATGAAGACAGCGATGTCTTTCACCATTCATTTTGCCCACGGCGGTTTGCTGGCGGTCGGTTTTCTCGTCACCCTGCTGCTGGTGACGATGGCGAATTCAGCGGAAGGCCAGCAGCGCGGTTTGCTGGCGCTGGGCGACAGTTTCATCGAAGGGCATTTTCAGAAGACGGCAGCGCCCGTTTTCGACTCCGGGGCGGTCTTTCCGGCATCCGGCGTGAGCGCCACGGTCGACTATCTTTCGCGCAAATATCGCGTCGCGGCGACAGCGATTGAGCCGCTTGTTCTGACGGCCAAGGCGGTCGGCGAACGGACCGGAGTGGACCCGATGCTGATTATCGCTGTCATGGCCATTGAGTCAGGATTCAATCCGATCGCCGAAAGCCCGATGGGCGCGCAGGGATTGATGCAAGTGATTCCCCGTTTTCACCAGGACAAGCTCAACGCGGTGTCGGGCGACAGCTTGCTTGATCCGGCGGCAAATATTCATGTCGGCGCGCTCGTGCTGAAGGAATACATTGTCCGCGCCGGTTCGCTCGAAGCCGGTTTGAAGCAGTATGCCGGCGGGATCAGCGACGTTGAAGGAGTTTATGCGGCGAAGGTGCTGGCGGAAAAGCAGCGTATCGAATCCGTCGCCAAGCGCGCCGTTCAGAGTAACGTCTGAGCCTTTCCGCATTAAACAGAAAGGGCGCCTGCAGTACACAGGCGCCCTTTTCTTTCTTCAATGGCCGGATTGGCGTGTTATTCCAGCGCGCCGAAGTTCATGCGGAAGAGTTCGCGCTTGAGCACCAGTTGTTTGGGCAGGCGCTCTTTCAGCTTGTCGAACAACTCGCCATGCAGATCGAATTCCTCCTGCCACATCTGGGTGTCGACGCGGGTGAGTTCCTGAAACTGGCCCTTGTTGATATCTCCCAGCCCGCTCCAGTCGATGTCCTCAAAGCGCGGCATCCAGCCGAGCGGCGTCTGCCGTCCGCCGACGCGGCCCGCGACGCGATCAACAATCCACTTCAGCACGCGCATGTTGTCGCCGAAGCCGGGCCACATGAAGTTGCCTTTCTCGTCCTGACGGAACCAGTTCACCGTGAAGATGCGCGGCGGATTGTCGACGACATGGCCCATGCGCAGCCAGTGGTTGAAGTAGTCGCCCATGTGGTAGCCGCAGAAAGGCAGCATGGCGAAGGGATCGCGGCGCACCTGGCCGATCTTGCCGGCGGCGGCGGCGGTCGTCTCCGAGCCTAGCGTGGCGGCCATGTACACGCCGTAGTTCCAGTTGAAAGCCTCGAACACCAGCGGCACGGTGGTGGAGCGGCGGCCGCCAAAAATGAAGGCGGCGATGGGCACGCCCGCCGGGTCTTCCCAGTTGGGATCAAGCGAGGGGCATTGACTGGCCGGGGCGGTGAAGCGGGCGTTCGGGTGTGCGGCCGGGCGGCCGCAGCCGGGTGTCCATTCCTTGCCGGTCCAGTCGGTGAGCTTCTCGGGCGGTTGCTTGGTCATGCCTTCCCACCAGACATCGCCGTCCGGCGTCAGCGCGACGTTGGTGTAGAGGATGTTGGCGCGCAGCGTCGCCATGGCGTTGTAGTTGGATTTTTCCGAAGTGCCGGGCGCGACGCCGAAATAACCGGCTTCGGGGTTGATGGCGTAGAAGCGGCCGTCTTTGCCCGGCTTGATCCAGGCGATGTCGTCGCCGACCGTGGTCACCTTCCAGCCGTCGAAGGATTTCGGCGGAATCAGCATCGCGAAGTTGGTCTTGCCGCAGGCGCTCGGGAAGGCGGCCGCGACGTAAACTTTTTCGCCGCGCGGCGATTCGACGCCGAGAATCAACATGTGCTCGGCCAGCCAGCCTTGATCGCGCGCCATCGTGGAGGCGATGCGCAGGGCGAAGCACTTTTTGCCGAGCAGGGCATTGCCGCCATAGCCGGAGCCGTAGGACCAGATTTCGCGCGTTTCCGGGAAGTGGGCGATGTACTTGGTGTCCTTGTTGCAGGGCCAGCGCACGTCCTGCTGACCGGGTTGCAGGGGATAGCCGACGCTGTGCAGGCAGGGCACGAATTCGCCATCCTCGCCGAGCACGTCGTACACCGCCTTGCCCATGCGGGTCATGATGCGCATGTTGGCGACGACGTAGGGCGAATCGGTAAGCTCGACGCCGATATGGGCGATGGGCGAGCCGAGCGGCCCCATGCTGAAGGGAACGACGTACAGGGTGCGGCCGCGCATGCAGCCGTTGAAAAGCCCGGTCAGGGTGGCTTTCATCTTGGCCGGGTCTTCCCAGTTGTTGTTGGGGCCGGCGTCGTCCTTGTGTTTGGAGCAGATGAAAGTGCGGTCTTCGACGCGGGCCACGTCGGAGGGGTCCGACCAGGCCAGGTAGGAGTTTGGCCGCTTTTCCGGGTTGAGCTTGATGAGGCTGCCGCTGGCAACCATTTCCGCGCACAGGCGGTCATACTCTTCCTCGGAGCCGTCGGCCCAGACGATGCGGTCCGGTTGGGTGAGCGCCGCCATTTCGGCGACCCAAGCCTTGAGTCGGGCATGGCGGACATGAGCGGGCGCGTTGAGCGCGACGGGATCGGAAGAACGCTGATTCATGGTACGGATCTCCAAGACTGATCTGAATAAAGGTTACCATCGACCGGGACGGTCAGATGATTTGTCTGGATAGAATATTTGCGATTTGAGGCGGAAAGTGCAATGGACTAGTATGCCACACTTCACAACCCGATAAACCCGGTTATTGTTCCACGGAACGATCACAAGCACTTCAAGGATGGCAAGGATGGATGAAGCAACACGCAGCGCGGCGCTGGAATACCACCGTGAACCCCGTGCCGGCAAGATCGCCGTCACGCCGACCAAGCGATTGATTACCCAACGCGATCTGGCGCTCGCCTATTCGCCCGGCGTGGCCGCCGCGTGCGAGGAAATTGTCGCCAATCCCGCCGAGTCGTTCGGCCTGACGTCGCGCGGCAATCTGGTGGCAGTGATCACCAACGGCACGGCGGTGCTTGGCCTTGGCAACATCGGCCCGCTCGCCGCCAAGCCGGTGATGGAAGGCAAGGGCGTGCTGTTCAAGAAATTCGCCGGCGTCGACGTTTTCGACATCGAGATCAGCGAACACGATCCGGACAAGCTGATCGACATCATTGCCGGGCTGGAGCCGACTTTCGGCGGCATCAATCTGGAAGACATCAAGGCGCCCGAGTGCTTCTACATCGAGCGCAAGCTGCGTGAGCGCATGCGCATCCCGGTCTTTCACGACGACCAGCACGGCACCGCCATCATTTCCGCCGCCGCCGTGCTCAACGGCTTGCGCGTCGTCGGCAAGGAAATCAGCGCGGTCAAGCTGGTTTGTTCCGGCGCCGGCGCCGCCGCCATCGCCTGCGTGGACTTGATGATCGCCCTCGGCCTGCGGCGGGAGAACGTCTGGATGGCCGACTCGAAGGGCGTCATCAGCAAAAAGCGGCTGGCGAATCTCGATCCGAGCAAGGCCCGCTTTGCCCAGGACACCGATGCCGTTACGCTGGCGGAAATCGTTGCCGGAGCGGATATTTTCCTCGGCCTGTCGACGGCGGGTCTGCTCAAGCCGGAGATGGTGAAGACGATGGCCGACAAGCCGCTGATTCTGGCGCTGGCCAATCCGACGCCCGAGATCTTGCCGGAGGAGGCGAAGGCGGTGCGGCCCGACTGCGTGATCGCCACCGGCCGCTCGGATTACCCGAATCAGGTCAATAACGTTCTCTGCTTTCCCTTCATTTTCCGTGGCGCGCTGGATGTGGGCGCCACCACCATCACGCAGGAGATGGAACTCGCGGTGGTGCATGCCATCGCCGAATTGGCGCATGCCGAGCAGTCCGACGTGGTGGCCGCCGCTTACGCCGGCTCGGAACTCAATTTCGGGCCGGAATATCTGATCCCCAAGCCCTTCGATCCGCGCCTGATCGTCAAGATCGCGCCGGCGGTGGCGAAGGCGGCGATGGATTCCGGCGCCGCCACCCGGCCCATCGCCGATCTCGACGTTTACCGCGAGCAGCTTCAGCAATTCGTCTACCACTCTGGCTTGCTCATGAAGCCGGTCTTCGCGGCGGCGAAGCAGATCGACAAGCGCATCGTCTATGCCGAGGGCGAAGACGAGCGTGTGCTGCGCGCGGTGCAGGCGGTGGTCGACGAACACCTGGCCCGGCCGATCCTGATCGGGCGGCCCGAGGTCGTCGAGCGCCGCATCCACAAATGCGGTCTGCGCATCCGGCCCGGCGTCGACTTTGAATTATGCAATCCGCAGAAAGATTCACGCTACAAGGATTATTGGCAGACTTATTTTCAGCTCACCGAACGCAAAGGCGTTTCCGCCGACTACGCCCAGATCGAAATGCGCCGGCGTCATACCCTGATCGGCGCCATGATGATCTACAAGGGCGACGCCGACGGTCTGGTGTGCGGCACGTTCGGCACCTACGCCCTGCACCTGCGCTATATTGATCAGGTCATCGGCCGCCGCGCCGGCGTGTCGGCTTACTACACCATGAACGGTTTGATACTGCCGCACCAGACGATATTCATTTGCGATACCTACGTGAACTACGATCCGACGGCGGAACAACTGGTCGAGATGACCCTTCTGGCCGCCGAGGAAGTGCGCCGCTTCGGGCTGACGCCGAAGGTGGCGCTGCTGTCGCATTCCAGCTTCGGCAGCTACGAGACGCCGAGCGCGAAAAAAATGCAGCGGGCGACGCAACTGCTCTGGGAACGCGCCCCCGATCTGGAGGTGGAAGGCGAAATGCACGGCGACGCCGCGCTCTCCGGCGAGGTGCGCAATCAGGTGTTTCCGCGTTCCCGCCTGAAGGGCGAAGCCAATCTGCTTGTCATGCCGACGCTGGATGCCGCCAACATCGCGTTCAACCTGCTCAAGCAGGCGTCCGGCGACGGCGTGACCATCGGGCCGATCCTGCTCGGCCCGCGGGCGCCGGTCAGCATCCTGACGCCGACCGCCACCGTGCGGCGCATCATCAACCTGACGGCGCTGACGGTCATTGAAAATGCCGAGAAGGTTTGACGCTAATTAGAAAAAACATTAGAAATATGCCTTAACAGGCTATTTTTAATTGATTTTTTAATTTTGAATGTTAAACTGAAAATAGTTTATCCGAAGTCCGGGAGAAGGGTATGAAATTCAAGCTGGCAACCGTATTCGCGGTTTGCGCCGCCGTGGCGCTGGGCGCGCTGGACGCGGTCGCTCCGGCCGGCGCTGCGCCGGTCAAGAAAACACAGGTTGCCAAACGAAAGGTCGGCAAAGTCGGCATCGGCAAGGCCGTAGTGAAACGCGCCGACCGGCGCATCGAGGCGCACGAGTCCGACAATTTGCTGCTCAAGTCCGCGGCGGTCGTGGTGCAGGATCAGGCTTCGGGCGAAATCCTGTTCGAGAAAAATTCCGATGCCGTTCTGCCGATCGCTTCCATCACCAAGCTGATGACGGCGATGGTGGTGCTGGATGCGCAGCAGTCGCTCACAGAAACCCTGACTATCGGCAGCGAGGATGTGGACATGCTCAGAGGCAGCCGTTCCCGTCTCGCGGTCGGCACCCGGCTCTCCCGCGAAGATATGCTGCTGCTGGCCTTGATGGCGTCCGAAAATCGCGCCGCTTCCGCGCTGTCCCGCCATTATCCCGGTGGCGCCCAGGCTTTTATCGTCGCGATGAACCACAAGGCCACCGCCATCGGCCTCAAGGACACGCACTTTTCCGATCCGACCGGGCTGACCGCCGCTAACGTTTCCAGCGCGCGCGATCTGACCAAGATGGTGGCCGCCGCCGCGCACTATCCGCTCATCCGGCAACTCTCCACCACCAGCGAGCGCGCCGTGACGGTGGGCAAGCGCGAAGTCACCTTCCGCAACACCAACACGCTGGTGCGCAATCAGGCGCCGGGCTGGGAAATCGCCGTCTCGAAGACCGGCTACATCCGCGAAGCGGGCAAGTGTCTGGTCATGCAGGCCTGGCTGAACAACCGCCCGGTGGTGATCGTGCTGCTGGATTCCCTCAGCCGCATGGCGCGCACCGGCGATGCCACGCGCATCAAGCACTGGATCGAAAACGCTTCCGCCGGCGGTCATTCGCCCCGCGCCGTGCTGGGCCGCCGCGCCACGGCGGGTTAACTGCGCGGCTTGGGTTTCGTGAGGCCGGCGCTGCCGGCCTTATTTTTTGGGAACATAGCCGAGCGCGCGGGAGATGGCGTCGGCCGTCTGCTTGATGAATGGCACCCACTCGGCGTCATAGCGTTCTGCCGGCGCCGAGACGGAGAGGCCGGAGATCAACTCGCCGGCATCGTCGCGCACCGGCGCGGCGATGCAGCGCAGGCCGTGTTCGATTTCCCCGTTGTCGAAGGCGACGCCGTGGCGGCGCGCGCGGTCGAGTTCCTTTTCCAGTCGTGACAGAGTGGTGATGGAGGTCGGCGTGAAGCCGGGCAAGCCGGTGCGCCGGGCGTACTCGCGCAGTTTTTGCGGGCCGTCTTCGAGCAGGAACAGCTTGCCGACGGCGGTGGCGTGCAGCGGCGCGCGGGCGCCGACCAGATGCACCACGCGCACCGAAGCGCGGCCGCTCGACGTGCGCTCGACATAAATGATTTCGTCTTCGCGGCGCACGCCGAGATTCACGCTCTCGCTGATACGGCTGTGCAGGGCCTGCATGAAGGGCAGCGCGATCTGGCGGACGTTGATGCGCGACTTGACGAGGTTGCCCAGTTCCAGCAGGCGGATGCCGAGGCGGTAAGCGCCCGGCCCGGCGCGTTCGGCGAAGCCGCTGTGCGCCATTGCGCCGAGAATGCGGTGGGCGGTGGACGAATGCAGGCCGGTTTCGCGGGACAGTTCCTTCAGGCTGACGGCATCGTCGCGGCGCGCCAGCGCGTCGAGCAGCGCCATCATGCGCCCGATGACCTGAATCGTGTTTTTCTCCGCTTCGGGCAAGATCGGCTTTCCGTGAATCGAACGGAAAATACTATAGCAGACCGTGACAGCGGGTTTGCTGAGCGCGCCCGCAGCGGACGGCATGAACGCTTTCCCGTTCCCGGCCTTCTGGTACATTAGCGCACCCGCCGGCCGGATGATGAATGACCAAGGCTCTCCCTTCAAAGGGAAGATTGGGCGGGGATGGGATTGCAGAAACGAATCAATCAACGAACCAAACGCATGCTGCAAACAATTCATGATTTCATGACCGGGCTGCCGGCCTATCTCGTCACATCCGCCCGGGTGCTGCTGATTCTGGCGCTGGCCGGCTTTGCCTTGCGCCTGATTCCGCGCGCGCTGCGGCGTCTGCACAAAATGATCGAGGCGCGTCAGGAAAGCGCCGAAGACAGCCGTCGCGTGCAGACCTTGTCGCGGGTGATCCGTCACGTCATCACAATAGCGGTGCTGGTGGTGACCGGCATCGTGATTCTGGGCGAGTTCGGCGTTTCGGTGGCGCCGGTGCTCGGCGCCGCCGGCATCGTCGGCATTGCCCTCAGCTTTGGCGCGCAGAGTTTGGTGAAGGATTTTTTCTCCGGCTTCTTTTTGCTGCTGGAAAACCAGATCCGCGTCGGCGACGCGGTCGAGGCCGGCGGCAAGAGCGGCGTGGTGGAAGAACTCACCTTGCGTTATCTGCGCCTGCGCGATTACGCCGGCAACGTGCACTACGTGCCCAACGGCGCCATTTCGGTGGTGACGAACAAGAGCCTCGGTTTTGCTTACGCCGTCGTCAACGTCGGCATCGGCTATGGCGCGGATATCGACCGGGCTGCCGCCGTCATGCGGCAGGTCGGGGATGCGCTGCGGCAGGACGCCGCTTTCGGCGGCAGAATTCTCGCGCCGATCGAGATCGCCGGCGTCGACGATCTGGGCGAATCGGCGGTAATGATCCGCTGCCGCATCAAGGTGGCGCCGCTCGAAGAAAGCGCCATCCGCCGGGAGTATCTGCGCCGCATCAAGCTCGCCTTCGACAAGGAAGGGATCGAGATTCCCTACCGCTATCTGAAGCTGGTTTTCTGAGCGCCGGCGGTTCGCCGGCAACCGGCGATTTTTACGCCGCGCGGGCGATGAGCATGTCGCAGGGCGTTTCGGTCAACACGTGCCGGGTGACGCTGCCGAGCAGCAGTTCTTCGATTTCGGATTGGCCGTGCTTGCCCAGCACGATCAGGTCGGGCCGCATTTCCTCGGCCAGCTCGCGGATGCCGGCGGCGGGATGGCCGTGCAGGATGCGCTGGAAATAATTCGCGCCGTCGGCGCGGCGCGGCGCAAGAAACGCCTCCAGCGCCTCTTGCGTCTGCCGACGGGCGGCGGCGATATGTGTTTCGATTACCTCGTCGCTGACGCCGGCGTAACGCAGCGTGCTTTCATAGGGCGCTTCATACACGTGGGCGACGGTGATGTCGGCCTCGCCGGCGATGGCCCGCGCCCAATCCAGCGCGCGGGCGGAGGAAGGCGAGAAATCGGTCGGCGCCAGCAGACGCCGGTAGGGCGCTTCCGGCGCCTGCTTCACCACCAGCACCGGCCGCCGGCTCTGACTGAGTATTTTCTCGGCGGTGGCGCCGAGAAACAATCCACGCGCCAGATCGGCGCCATAGCCGCCGGCCACCAGCAACCCGGCGTCGAGCGTTTCGGCGACTTCGGCGGCCTCGACGTGCGGGCGGCCGATGCGGACGAGCGTTTCGGCGGCGACGCCGAATTGTTCGCCAAGACGGCGCGCGCGCTTGGCCAGTTCCGCGCTGGCGGCGTCGACCAGCCGCTGCCCGGTTTCCAGCGGCGTGCGGTCGAGAATGCCGGTGAGCGCCTCCAGCGGCAGCCGTGGCACGACATGCAGCAAGACCAGCTTTTCCGCGCCCAGCGACTGCGCCAGCATGGCGGCGCGCGTCTCGGCCCGGCCCGCGTGTTCGGACAGGTCGGTGGCGATCAGGATGCAAGCGGGTTTTTTCACGTCGGGTTTCCAGTGCCGAAGCCGATTATGCGCCGTCGGCCAGTTGGTGCATGTTTTTGCTGAAGCGGCGGATCGCCGCTTTTTCCAGTTCCGCCACGACGAACACCAGCAGCCCGGCCAGCCCCGCTTTCAGACATTCGGCGGGAGACAGCGGCGCGGAGCCGAACACCGCTTGCAGCGGAGCGGCATACACGAAAGCGAGTTGCAGCACGGCGCAGACGGCGAGGGCGATCAGCACCTGGCGGTTGCCGAACAAACCTTCGCGCGTGAGCGCCGGACGGAACAGGTGGCGGCTGTTGATGAGGTAGAACATTTCCGCCGCCACCACGGCGCTGACGGCCATCGTGCGCGCGGTCGCCAGATCGGTGCCGCGCCCAAGCTCCCACAGGAACAGGCCGAGCGTGCCGGCCATCATCAGGATGGACACCATCACCACCCGCCAGACGAAGAACCAGGAGAGCAGGGACGCGCGCGGGTTGCGCGGACGCCGCCGCATGATGCCGCGCTCGGGCCGCTCGAAAGCCAGCGCCAGCCCGAGCGTGGCCGAGGTGGCCATGTTGATCCAGAGCACTTGCACCGGAGTGAGCGGCAGCACCAGTTCGAACAGGATGGTGGCGATCACGATCAGTCCCTCGCCGCCGTTGGTCGGCAGCATGAAAAGGACGAACTTGCGGATGTTGTCGTAGATGCCGCGCCCTTCGCGCACGGCGTTGGCGATGGTGGCGAAATTGTCGTCGGCGAGCACCATGTCGGCGGCTTCCTTGGCCGCTTCCGTGCCCTTCAGCCCCATCGCCACGCCGATGTCGGCGCGCTTTAACGCCGGGGCGTCGTTCACGCCGTCGCCGGTCATGGCGACGATGTGCCCGGCGGCTTGCAGCGCCTCTACCAGCCGCAGCTTGTGTTCCGGGCTGGCGCGGGCGAAGACGTCGATGTCCGGCACCACGCGGCGCAGTTGCGCATCGTCGAGCAATTCGATCTCGGCGCCGGTGAGCGCCGGCCTGTCGCGGCCGATGCCCATCTGCGCGCCAATGGCGCGCGCCGTTTCGGCATGATCGCCGGTAATCATCTTGACGCGGATGCCGGCGTCGGCGCAGGCCGCCACCGCCGAAATGGCCTCCTCGCGCGGCGGATCGGCGATGCCGACCAGCGCCAGCAGCGTGAAGCCGTCTTCGAGATCGGCCAGATCCACCTCGCGCTTCGCGCTGTCGACGCGGCGCGCGGCAAGCGCCAGCAGGCGCAGTCCACGCGCGGCGCAGTCGGTCGCCGCCCGCCGCCAGTAATCGGCGTCGAGCGCGCGAACATCAGCGCTGCCCTCGCTGCCCTTACTACCCTGCGTCGCGCACATTTCAAGAATGCGCTCGGGCGCGCCCTTGACGTAGAGAATGCCGTTGTCTTTTTCGTGGTGCAGCGTCGCCATCAGGCGGCGCTCGGATTCAAACGGCAGCGTGTCGACGCGCGGCAGGGCGGCACGCAGGGCGGGCGGGTCGATGCCGGCCTTGACCGCCAGCACCACCAGCGCGCCTTCGGTCGGATCGCCTTCGATCTGCCATTCCTCGCCGTGCTGACGCAGGCTGGCGTCGTTGCACAGCGCGGCGGCCCGCATCGCTTCGGCGAGATCGGGCTGCGCTTTTGTGTTGGCTTGCGCGCTGACTTCCACGCCGTCGGCGCGCAAAGCGCCCTGGGGCGCGTAGCCGGCGCCGCTGACCTCGAACACGGCGTTGGCGGTGATGACGCGCTGCGCCGTCATCTCGTTGCGGGTCAGGGTGCCGGTCTTGTCGGAGCAGATGATCGTCACCGCGCCGAGCGTTTCCACCGCCGGCAGATGCCGGATGATGGCGTGGCGCGCCGCCATCCGCCGCACGCCGAGCGCCAGCGCGATGGTCATGATGGCCGGCAGCCCTTCCGGGATCGCCGAAGCCACCAGCGCGACGACGATCATGAACATGTCTTCCGCCGCGTGGCCGCGCCAGAGCACGCCGACGACAAAGGTGGCGATCGCCATCAGCACGATCGCCAGCGCCAGCCAGCGGCTGAAGCCGGCGATCTGGCGCAGCAGCGGCGTGGCCGTCTCCTGCACGTGTTGCAGCAGCGTGCCGATGCGTCCCAGCTCGGTGCCGGCGCCGGTCGCCACGACGATGCCTGTCGCCTGTCCGGCGGCCACCAGCGTGCCGGAATACAGCATGCAGCGGCGGTCGCCGAGCGGCGCGTCGGCCGCCACCGGCAGCGGCGATTTTTCCACCGCCTCGGATTCTCCCGTCAGCAGCGCCTCGTTGATCAGCAGCCCTTTCGCGGCGACGAGGCGCAGATCCGCCGGCGCCTTGTCGCCCGAGGCGAGTACGACGATATCGCCGGGCACGAGGTCGTCGGCGGCGATTTCGCCGCGCTCGCCGTCGCGGATGACGTTCGCGCGCAGCGAGAGCATGTTGCGGATGGCGTCGAGCGCGGCTTCCGCCTTGCCCTCCTGAATGAAGCCGATGCAGGCGTTGACGAGCACGGCGGCCAGCAGCACCGCCGTGTCGATCCAGTGCGCCAGCAGGGCGGTCATCGCCGCCGCGATCAGCATGATGTAGATCAGAACATTGTGAAACTGGCGCAGGAAACGCAGCCAGGCCGAAGGGCGGGGCGGCGGCGGCAGCCGGTTCGGGCCGTGGCGCAGCAGACGCTGTTCCGCCTCCGCCTGACTCAAGCCGCGCTGACAGTCCGCCTCCAGCCGCGCGGCAGCGTCTTCCGCCGGCAGGTTGTGCCAGGCGGGGGCCGGCGGAACGCGCTGATCGCTCATGCTGTCGTTATTCGTTTGACGATGCGGAAGAAGAGGGCGATGCGGACGGTGTGGATGCTGACTCGCCGGTCAGCATGGCGCGCAATCCGGCAAATGGTTTCGGTTCCTCGGCGGCCTCCGGCTCCGGCGGACGCAGACGCGCCACCTCCGCCGACAGCGCCGTCACGCGCTGCGCCAGCGCCGCGTTTTCCTTTTCCAGTTCGCCCGTCTGCCGGCGCAGCCGCGCTCCGCCCCACTGGCTGCGCAGCATCGCCGGCAGCGACACCAGCATCGCAATTAGCGCGCCCAGGCCGAGCGCCACCAGCAGCACCACGGCCAGCGTGCTGTCGAAACGCCAGAGCGCGAACGTTACCGTCACCGGCACATTGTTCTGCAAGGCGAACGTCACCGCTCCGAAAGCAAACACGATGCCGAAGATCAATAAAAGCTGCACGGGAAGCCCCCCTTCACGCTCATGTCATTGTTCATCCTGTCCTGCGCCGGACTTCATGCCAGACGGCTACTTCACCAGCGTCACCGGCACGTCGGCGAAATGAATCACCTTCGTGGCGACGGAACCGAGCAGAATGCCCGTCACCGCGCCCAGCCCCCGCGTGCCCATCACAATGTCGCCGCAGCCCTGCTCCCGCGCCGTCTTGGCGATGGTTTCGGCGACCGGACCGGTCAGCGCCAGCGCCGTGTAGCGCACGCCGGCGGCATCCAGCAGGGCGCGGGCGGAACGCAGCGCGTCCTCGCCGTTCGCCGCCATCGCCGCCGCCACCTCCTCCGGCTTCAGAAAACGGCGCGCCAGCCACTCGTCCGCCGCCGGCTGCACATTCAGCAGCAGCACATCAAGCGCGGGGCGGCTGCCCGCCAGATCGATCACATGGCGCGCGGCGGCGTCCGAATCGGGCGAACCGTCCACCGGCAGAAGAATTTTGTTCATGAAACCGTCCCTTGCTTCAACACGACAATCCCGATTATCCCATTGCCGATGCCAAAAGTATGCAGGTCAAAATGGGCGCGACTACGCGCGGGATGACATGAATGCCGGCGCGCAACGCATAGATTGGCGCTGAGCGCAGCGAAGCCCAACACGGGCCGTTCCGCCGCGCCAGCGTGAGAGAGATTGCTCCCCTCGCTCGCTGGCGGGAGAGAGCTTGCCCCCGACTCGATCAGGAGGGCCGGAGGAGAGGGAAGCGGAGGAAGGCCGGAATGGTGAGAGAGCAAACAGCAGGGAGGGAGAGAAAACGGCGGGTGATAGAATCCGGCGCTGCTGAATCCGGAGTTTTTATGTCATTCGAATGCCCCCGTCCGTTCTGCTTGCCGGTGGCCAGCGGCCTTTTGCCGTTTCTTTCGTCGCCTGCGCGGCCGGGTTTTTCGCTATGCTGCTGGTCTTGGGCTGGCATCCGCGCGCGCCGGCATGGCGCCGACAAGACAACCGGGTGAAAAATTGAATCATGCATGAAGGGCTGCGCATCGTTCTGCTTCTGCTGACCGCTTCCGTGGTGATGGTGGCGCTGGCGCGGGCGGCGCGTTTGCCGTCGATACTGGCGTATCTGGTCATCGGCGTCGCCATCGGTCCGCACGCGCTGGGCTGGCTGCAAGAGAGCGAGCAGGCCGAGCGCCTGGCGGAGTTCGGCGTCGTCTTTCTGATGTTCTCGATCGGTCTTGAATTTTCCCTGCCGCGCCTGCTGTCGATGCGCTGGCAGGTGTTCGGCCTCGGCGGCGCGCAGGTCGCGGTGACGATGCTGGCGACGATGCTGTTCGGCCTTGCCGCTGGCATCCCCTGGCAGGGCGGGCTGGCGCTGGGAGCGATTTACGCCATGTCGTCCACCGCCATCGTCGGCCATCTGCTGGCGGAAAAACTCGATCTGCATTCGGCTTCCGGCCGCCGCACCATGAGCGTGCTGCTGTTTCAGGATCTGATGGTGGTGTTCATGCTGATCCTGATTCCGGCGCTGGTCGACACCTCGCACCTCGCTGAGGCGCTCGGCAAGGCGCTGGCGCAAACGCTGGTCGTGCTGCTGCTGGTGACGGTGGCCGGCCGGCCGCTGATCCGGCGCTGGTTTGATCTCGTCGTCCGGCGCAAGTCGACCGAATTGTTCATGCTTAACGTGCTGTGGATCACCATCGCACTGGCCTTTTTGACCGAGCTGGCCGGGCTGTCGCTGACGCTGGGCGCTTTCCTCGGCGGCATGCTGATTTCGGAGACCATGTACCGCCATCAGGTCGAGGCTGACATCCGGCCCTTCCGCGACGTGCTGCTCGGCCTGTTCTTCATCACCGTCGGCGCGCATCTCGACTTCGCTCTCGTCTGGCAGTACATCGAGTGGGTGGCGCTGGTGCTGTTCGGGCTGGTGATCGGCAAGGGGCTGCTGATGCTGATCGTCGCCCGGCTGGCCGGCGCCGACACGCCGGTCGCTTTCCGCACGGCGGCGCAATTGGCGCAGGCGGGAGAGTTCGGCTTCGTGCTGCTGACGCTGGCGAGCGCCCATGGCCTGCTGACGCCGGAAGTGGTGCATCCCTCGCTTGCCGGCATGCTGCTGTCGATGCTGGCGGCGCCGTTCATCATCGAGCGGGCGCGGGCCATCGGCGATCGGCTGTTGCGCGACGAATGGCTGCGTCACGCCGCCGCCTTGCAGGAGGTGGCGACACATGCTTTCGGCATCCGCGACCACGCTATCATCTGCGGCTATGGCCGCGCCGGGCAGAGCGTGGCGCGCTTTCTCGCCAAGGAAAAAATTCCCTTCATCGCGCTCGACATGGACGGTCATCGCGTGCAGCAGGCGCTGACGGACGGCGAGAACGTGGTGTTCGGCAACGCCGAGCGGCGCGAGGTGCTGCTCGCCGCCGGCCTTGAACGGGCGCGCATCGTCGTCGTCACCCTGACCGACGTGTCTGCCGCCATCAAGGTGCTCGGCATCGTGCGCAGCCGCCGGCCGGAACTGCCGGTTGTCGCCCGCGCCGTCGACGACGGGCCGCTCGACGAGTTGAAGCGCGCCGGCGCCACCGAGGTGGTGCCGGAGGTGATGGAAGGCAGCCTGATGCTGGCGGCGCAAACGCTGACGCGGCTCGGCGTGCCGCTGCGCCGCGTGCTGCGCGACATCACCGACGCGCGCGCCAAACGCTACGAATTGCTGCGCGAGCGTTATCATGAGATCGTCGAGCCGCTGCTGGTGGCGGAAGAGGACGAGGTATAGGACAAGGTATCAGTCCGGGAAATCGGTCCGGGAAAGGAGAACGCAATGAAGACGGCATGTGCGCGATGGAAAACAAGCTGGGGCCAATGGGCGGGCGGAATCGCCTGTCTGTTGCTGGCGGCGGCGGCGAACGCGGCGGAGCCGCTGGTGAGCGCCGCTTGGGTGAAAGCGAATCTGGACAAGCCGGGCATCGTCTATGTCGACTTCCAGTCGTCCGCCGATTACCTGCGCGGCCACATCCCCGGCGCGGTGAACAGCAATTACGCCAAGGACGGCTGGCGCGAGGATCGCGCCGGCGACAAGGTGCCGGACATGCTGCCGGTGAAGCTGGATGCCCTCGGCGCCATGATCGGGCGGCTCGGCATCGACAACGCCACTCACGTCGTGCTGGCGCCGCCCGGCCTGTCGGCCAGCGACATGAGCATCGGCACACGCGTTTACTGGACGCTCAAGGTGCTCGGCCACGACAACGTGTCGATTCTCGACGGCGGCATGGCGGCGTGGATGAAGGACAAAAGCAATCCGCTGCAAACCGGCGCCGTCAATGCCGAGCCGAAGACCTTCAATGTGAAAGTCCGCGAGGAAATGATCGTTAGCATGGATGACGTGAAAAAGGCGCGCGCCGCCGGCGCGCTGCTGGTCGACAACCGGCCCGAAGATCAGTTCGCCGGCATTAACCGCAGCCCGAAGGCGACCGAGAGCGGCACCATCGCCGGCGCGAAAAATTTGCCCAACGCCTGGATGACGGTCAACGGCATGGGCCAGTTCCGCAGCCGGAAACAGATCGAACAGCTTTACCAGTTTGCCGGCGTGCCGGTCAGCGGCGAGCAGATCAATTTCTGCAATACCGGCCATCTGGCTTCGCTCGGCTGGTTCGTCTCCAGCGAACTGCTCGGCAACAAGCAAGCCCGCCTGTATGACGGCTCAATGGTCGAGTGGACGATGCTGAAGGGCGGCGCGATGGAGCGGAAGATCACGCTGGAGTGAGCGGGCGCTTATCGCCAGAATGAAAAATCTGATGCCGGCAAGCGCCGTTCGGATGGTAGATTGCCGCATCGACCCTGACCAAGGAGGAGAGCAGACATGGCACACACCATGACCATGACACGCAACAGGACACGTAACAGGACACGCAATGGAACGCGCATGGCATTTTCCGGCATGGCGTTTTTTCTCGCGCTCAGCGCCGGCGCCGCCGTCGCGCAGGAGGCGACGTTCACGGTGCATGCCCTGACGCCGGAGACGGCGCTGAAGGCGGCGCAAGCCGCGCTGAAATCCTGCCGCGACAGCGGCTATCAGGTGGCGGTGGCGGTGGTCGACCGCGCCGGTTTGACGCAGGTCATGCTGCGCGACCGCTACGCCGGCGCACACACGCCGGAGACGGCCGCCGGCAAGGCGTGGACGGCGGTCAGCTTCCGCGCCGACACGACCAGTCTCGTCGATGTGACCCAGCCGGGCAAGCCGTCCAACGGCATCCGCGATCTGCCCGGCGTGGTGATGCTCGGCGGCGGCGTGCTGATCGAGGGCGGCGGCGCCATCCTCGGCGGCATCGGCATTTCCGGCGGGCCGAGCGGCGAAGCCGATGACCGCTGCGCCAAGGCCGGTATCGCGGCGATACGGGACGATCTCGAACTCTGACCCGCTTCGGGTCAATCGCCGTGGCATGTTGTATGATGGCCCGATCATGTCCGGCCAGCCTTGGAACATCCTGATTCTGTGCACCGGCAACTCGGCGCGGAGCATTTTTGCCGAGGCGCTGTTCAACGCCCTCGGCGGTTATCGCGTGCGCGCCTTTTCCGCCGGCAGCGCGCCGGTCGGTGAGGTGCATCCCTTCGCGCTGGATCTGCTCGAAGAGCAGGGCCTCGATACGGCGTGTCTGCGCAGCAAAAGCTGGGACGAATTCACCGTTCCCGGCGCGCCGGCGTTCGATCTTGTCGTCACGGTGTGCGCGGATGCCGCCGATGCCGTCAACGCGACCTGCCCGGCCTGGCCGGGCAATTTTTTGCGCGCCCACTGGGGCCTGGACGATCCGGCTGCCGTGACGGGCGGCGACGACCGGAAGCGCGCCGCCTTCATGCGGGCCTACGCCGCGCTGGTCGACCGCATCCTGCTTTTTCTCAGCCTGTCTTTCGAGAATATCGACCGCGCCGAACTGCAAACGCATCTCGACGAAATCGGTCGCGCTGGCGCGGCAGCCAACGTGCCGGACGCCGCCGAATTGCTGATGGATGACGCGGAAGACGGCGAAGCATGAGATCCATGAAAACCGCCCCGCCCCGGCCACCCGGCCTGCCCGACTTGACCCCGCACGGCGATTTATGACTTTTCCCGTTCTCACTCCGGCGCAGCGGCGGCTGCGCACCATCGTTCTGTTGCTCGCCGTCGGCGCTTATCTGTTGTCCTTCTTTCATCGCGTCGCGCCGGCGGCCATCGCGCGCGATCTCGCCGCCGCTTTCCAGACCAGCGCCGCCTCGCTCGGCGTGCTGGCGGCGACCTACTTCTACGTCTACACGCTGATGCAGATTCCCACCGGCGTGCTCGCCGACACGCTGGGGCCGCGCAAGATCATCGCCCTCGGCGGTCTCGTCGCCGGCGCCGGCAGCCTGCTGTTCGGTCTGGCGCCGAGTTTCGACATCGCCGTCGTCGGCCGCACGCTGGTCGGCCTCGGCGTCTCGGTGGCGTTCATCGCCATGCTGAAACTGATCGCCGTCTGGTACGAGGACAACCGCTTCGCCACGCTCACCGGCGTGGCGATGTTCATCGGCAACATCGGCTCGGTGGCGGCTGGCGCGCCGCTCGCCTGGGCGGCGCAGGCCATCGGCTGGCGCGCCGTGTTCGTCGTCGTCGGCATCCTCTCGCTGGGGATCGGCGTCGCCTCATGGTTTCTCGTGCAGGACCGTCCGGGCGAGCGCGGCGCGTCCGCCGCGCCGGGCGTCCGCGTCGACCGGACAGCCTGGCTGCGCGGCCTGGCGACAGTGATGAAGAACCGCGCCACCTGGCCCGGCTTCTTCGTCAATTTCGGCATCGCCGGCAGCTTCTTCGCCTTTGCCGGCCTGTGGGCCGTGCCCTTCCTGACGCAAGTACACGGCATGACGCGGGCAGTCGCGTCCAATCACATCAGCGTATATTTCATCGGCTTCGCCGTCGGCTGCGCGGTGATCGGGCGCATCTCCGACCGCATGGGCCGGCGCAAGCCGCTGATGGTCGGCGGCGCTTTCCTGCACGCGCTGGGCTGGTGGATATGGATCGCCGCCGGGCCGCTGCCGTTGGCGCTGACTTATCTGATCTGCGGCGTGATGGGCGTGCTGACCGCCAGCCTCACCCTGTCCTGGGTTTGCGCCAAGGAAACCAATCCGCCGCTGCTCTCCGGCATGGCGACCAGCGTCGTCAATGTCGGCGTCTTTCTCGGTCCGGCCATCCTGCAACCGCTGGTCGGCTGGGTGATGGATCTCGGCTGGCAAGGCGCGATGGAAGGCGGCGCGCGTGTCTACTCGGACAGCGACTACCGCAGCGGCCTGATCCTGCTCGCTGTCTTCGGCGCCCTCGGCGCGGCGGCAACCCTGTTCGTGCGCGAAACCCGCTGCCGCAATATCTGGCGCGACGAGACGGCCTGATTCAGTTTGATTCAGCCAACGGCAACCCCCTGTTATTCCGTCGGCATCAAAACAGGTGATCTCCGTATCACTGCCGCATGGATTCCGCGACTGCGCGCGGAATGACGGCGGCTTGGGATGGCGGGGCGGTGCTCAGTAAATGCCTTGCTGCGACATGGCGTCGGCGACCTTGACGAAGGCGGCAATGTTGGCGCCGTCGAGGTAGTTCACGAAGCCGTTCTTGCCGTGACCGTAGCGCACGCAGTTGGTGTGGATTTTGTGCATGATCGACTTCAGGTGCTTGTCGACTTTTTCGCGCGGCCAGGGCAGGCGCTGGGCGTTCTGGGTCATTTCGAGGCCGGAGGTGGCGACGCCGCCGGCGTTGCTGGCTTTGCCGGGGGCGTAGAGGATGCCGTTGGCGATGAAAACCTTGGCGGCTTCCAGCGTGGCCGGCATGTTGGCGCCTTCGGCGACGCACTTGATGCCGTTCTTGATGAGCGTTTTGGCGTCTTTGCCGTCAAGCTCGTTCTGCGTCGCGCAGGGCAGGGCGATGTCGGTTGGGATGTGCCAAGGCGTCTTGCCGGGCAGGTATTTGAGGCCGAATTGTTTGGCGAAGCTCTCGATGCGGCCGTAATCCTCGTTCTTCAGTTTCATCAGGGCGGCGAGTTTCTCGTGGTCGAGGCCGGCCTTGTCGTAGACCGTGCCGCCGGAGTCGGACACCGTAATCACCTTGGCGCCGAATTCGAGCAGCTTTTCCACCGAATATTGGGCGACGTTGCCGGAGCCGGAGATGGAAACGGTCATGCCCTCAAAATCCATGTCGCGCTTCTTGAGCATTTCCTGCACGAAGTAGGTCAGGCCGTAGCCGGTGGCTTCGGGGCGGATGAGGCTGCCGCCGAAGGAGAGGCCCTTGCCGGTGAATACGCAGGCGGCGTTGTTGGAGAGTTTTTTCATCATGCCGGCCATGAAGCCGATTTCGCGCCCGCCGACGCCGATGTCGCCCGCCGGCACGTCGGTTTCCGGGCCGAGGTGGCGGTATAGCTCAACCATCAGGGCTTGGCAGAAACGCATGATCTCGTTGCGGCTTTTGCCTTTCGGATCGAAATCCGAACCGCCCTTGCCGCCGCCCATCGGCAGCGTGGTGAGCGCGTTCTTGAAGGTCTGCTCGAAGGCGAGGAATTTCAGGATCGACATGTTCACCGAGGGGTGAAAGCGCATGCCGCCCTTGAAGGGGCCGATGGCGGAACTGTGCTGCACGCGGAAGGCGCGGTTGGTGCGCACCTCGCCGTGGTCGTCGATCCAGGAGACGCGAAACTGGATGATGCGCTCCGGCTCGACCAGACGCTCAAGCAGGGAGCCGGGATCGGGGTAAGTGTGGGCATGCTGCTGGATGTAGTCCCAGATGCTGCCCATGACTTCCCGCACGGCCTGGAGGTACTCGGGCTGATCGTGATCGCGCGTCTCGACATAAGCCAGAAAGTCGTCGAGTTTCTTGTATTTCATCAACGTTCTCCACTAAATAATAAAACCTGAGCCGACGAGCCGGGCCGACAGACATGCACACGGGCAGGCCGGACGGCCCGGATGGACGACGAAACTGACGGCTTTTGCATCGCCTGGCCGGAATGTTTCCGCGATCATGAGCACGGCATACGGGAAGCGGGTCTTGCAAGCGCCGCCGGCAGCGGAACCGCAACAAAATAGCGGCGGGCAGGTGGCGGAGCGGGGGAAGATTTTACATCCACCGCGCCCGCTTGAGTGCAGTTTATTGCTTTTTTCTACCCGCTTTTGTTGCCGCCGCGCGTTGCCGCCGTGATGGCGGAACGGGCGCGCTGGCCGTGTCATTGACAGATATATAAGAAAACTCTAATATTTAAGCCATGTTGAATCTGTTCCCCATTCCGCTTCCCCTGCTTTTTCTGGCTGCCGTCGCCTTGCCGGGAGCGGCGTTCGCGCAAGCGCCGCCGCTGGACGCCGCTACGGTCGAACTGCGCGAGATCGACCTGACGTATCCCGCCGAGGGCGTGATCGAGGCGGTGCGGCAGGCGACGGTCGCGGCGCAGGTGGCGGGCCGCGTGATCGAAGCGCGCGTCGACGCGGGCGATGCCGTCAAGCGGGGCCAGCTTCTGATGCGTCTCGACGCCCGCGAGGCGGCTGAAAGCTATGCCGCCAGCCGGGCGCAATCGCTGAATGCCGAAGCCGGTTACGCCCGCGCCAAACGCCTTTACGCGCAGAAATTCGTCAGCGCGGCGGCGCTCGACAAGGCCGAGGCCGATTACCGCGCCGCGCAGGCCGTCACCGGCGCCGCCGCCGCTTCCGCCAGTCATGCGAATATCATTTCTCCGCTGAACGGCTTCGTCGCCCAGCGGCATGCCGAAGCGGGCGAAATGGCCGCGCCGGGCAAGCCGCTGATTACGGTCTACGACCCGGCCAGCCTGCGCCTGACGGCCAGCGTGCCGCAGTACAAACTGGCCGAAGTGCGCGCCAACTTGCGCGCCAGCATCGAGTTTCCCGACAGCGGCGAGTGGATGGAAGCGGCGCGGGTCGAAGTGCTGCCGGCCGCCGATCCGCGCACCCACACCGTGCAGGCGCGCCTTTACCTGCCCGGAAATTCGTCCGGCCTGCTGCCGGGCATGTTCGCCCGCGCCCATTTCGTCATCGGCAAGGCGAAGAAACTGCTGGTGCCGGCGGCGGCTGTGCTGCGGCGAAGCGAGGTGACGGCGGTGTATGTCGTCGACGGCGCGCATCCGCCGCGTCTGCGTCAGGTGCGGCTGTCGGAGCCGCTTGCTGGCGGCTTTCATGAAGTGCTGGCGGGGCTGCGCGCTGGAGAAAAAGTTGCGCTCGATCCGGTCAAGGCGGGGCTTGCCGCCGGCGCGGACTGACTTTTCCGCATGGGCATCTCGGGGAAAATCGCCGCCCTGTTTCAGGGTTCGCGGATGACGCCGCTGCTGGCCCTGCTGGCATTTCTGGCCGGTGTTTTCGCCGTGCTGGCGACGCCGCGGGAGGAGGAGCCGCAGATCGACGTCACGCTGGCCGACATCTTCATTCCGTTTCCCGGCGCTTCGGCGCGGGATGTTGAAAATCGCGTTGCGCGGCCCGCCGAGCAGGCGCTGGCGCGCATCGCCGGCATTGAGCACGTCTACTCCGTTTCGCGTCCCGGCATGGCGGTGGTGACGGCGCAGTTCGAGGTCGGCGAAGATCCGGTGCGGGCGCTGGTGCGGCTCTATGACACCGTCAGTTCGCAGCGCGACCGGATCGCGCCCGGCATCGGCGTCGGCGAGCCGGTGGTCAAGCCGAAGAGCATCGACGACGTGCCCGTCGTCACGCTGACTTTCTGGACGCGGGACCCCGAGCGCGCCGCGTTCGAGATGCAGCAGGTGGCGCGCGCCATCGAGAGCGAAATCAAGCGCATTCCGGGCACGCGCGACGTGACGACGCTCGGCGGCCCCGGCCACGTCATCCGCGTCGCCATGGATGCGGAGCGTATGGCCGCGCACGGCGTCACGGCGAGTGACATCAAGGCTGCGCTGCAACTTTCCAACGTCATGGCGCCGTCCGGCAGTCTGGTCGCCGGCAATCAGGAGCTGCTCGTCGAGACTGGCGCCTATCTCGAAACCGCCGCCGACGTGAAGCGTCTGGTGGTCGGCGTTGACGCTGAAGTTGGTACGAGCGTAGGCGTCGGCGCCGGCCGGCCGGTGTTCATGGCCGATGTGGCGCGCATCGACGACGGCCCCGCCCGGCCCGCGCAATACGTTTGGCATGGCAGCCGCGACGGTATTTTTCCCGCTGTCACGCTGTCGGTCACCAAGCAGCCCGGCGTCAACGCCGCCGATGTCGCCCGCGCCGTCATCGCCCGCGCCGGGGAATTGCGCGGCGCGGTGATTCCCGAAGGCGTCGCGTTCACCGTCACGCGCGACTATGGCGCCACCGCCACCGACAAGGCGCGGCAGTTGATCGGCAAGCTGGTCTTCGCCACCGCCGCCGTCGTGCTGCTGGTGCTGTTCGCGCTCGGCCGGCGCGAGGCCGTCATCGTCGGCGTGGCGGTGACGCTGACGCTGGCCGCCACGCTGTTCGCTTCCTGGGCCTGGGGTTTCACGCTGAACCGCGTCTCGCTGTTCGCCTTGATTTTCTCGATCGGCATTCTGGTCGACGACGCCATCGTCGTCGTCGAGAACATCCATCGCCGCTGGCAACTGACGCCCGATGCGTCCCTACGGGCGATCATCCCGCAGGCGGTGGATGAAGTCGGCGGCCCGACCATTCTCGCCACCTTCACCGTCGTCGCGGCGCTGCTGCCGATGGCGTTCGTCACTGGCTTGATGGGGCCTTACATGAGCCCGATCCCGATCAACGCCTCGATGGGAATGTTCATCTCACTCGCCGTCGCCTTCGTCGTCACGCCCTGGCTGGCGCTGAAGCTGCTGGGCAGGACGCATGCGCCCGCGCTCCCCGCTGTCGGGGAAAAGACACTTGCGCAAGGGCGGCTGGCGGGTTTTTTCCGCCGTCTGATGACGCCCTTTCTGACGCGCAAGGCCGCGCGCCGCATGCTGTGGCTCGGTCTGCTGGTTGCCATCGCCGCCTCGGTGTCGCTGGCGCTGACGGAACGGGTCGTGCTGAAGATGCTGCCCTTCGACAACAAGAGCGAATTCCAGATCGTGCTCGACATGCCGGTCGGCACGCCGCTGGAAGAAACAGCCAGCGTGCTGCGCGAGATCGGCGCCGAAATCGCGCAAGTTGATGAAGTCACCGACTATCAAATCTACGCCGGCCTCGCCAGCCCGATCAACTTCAACGGTCTGGTGCGCCAGTATTACCTGCGCGCGGCGAGCGAGTTGGGCGACATTCAGGTGAACCTGATCGGCAAGCAGCATCGCCGTCGCGACAGCCACGCCATCACCACCGCCGTGCGCGACACGGTGGCGGCCATTGCGACGCGGCGCGGCGGCAACGCCAAGGTGGTGGAAGTGCCGCCGGGGCCGCCGGTGCTCTCGCCCATCGTCGCCGAAATCTACGGCCCCGATTATGCCGGCCAGATCGCGGCGGCGAAGGCGGTGCGGCAGGTTTTCGAGCGCACCGCCGATATCGTCGGCGTCGATGATTCCGTGCAGGCCGACGTGCGCAAAATTGTTTTGCATGTAGCGCAGAACAAGGCGGCGCTGATGGGCGTGGCGCAGCAGGACATCGTCGAGGCGGTGCGTCTGGGGCTGGCCGGCGAAGACATCACGCCCGTTCATTCGCGGGCGGCGAAATACGAGATTCCGGTGCGCGTGACCCTCGCGCCGGAGCAACAGCACGCGCTCGACCCTCTGCTGAAATTGACCGTGCGGGCACGGGACGGCCGCATGGTGCCGGTTTCCGAACTGGTTGAAGCGCGTGAAGCGCCGCGCGAGAAAGCCATCTACCACAAGGATCTGCTGCCGGTGGTGTACGTCGTCGGCGACATGGGCGGCGCGCTCGATTCGCCGCTCTACGGCATGTTCGACATTCGCGGCAAGGTAAAGGGCATGACGCTGGCGCAGGGTGGCGCGCTCGGCGATTATTTCATCCGCCAGCCGCAAGACCCGTACACGGGCTACGCCTTGAAGTGGGACGGCGAATGGCAGGTGACATACGAAACCTTCCGCGACATGGGGCTGGCCTATGCCGTCGGCCTGATCCTTATTTACCTGCTGGCGGTGGCGCAATTCAAGAGCTACCTCGCGCCGCTGATCATCATGGCGCCGATTCCGCTCACGATCATCGGCGTCCTGCCCGGCCATGCCCTGCTCGGCAGCCAGTTCACCGCCACCTCCATGATCGGCATGATCGCACTGGCCGGCATCATCGTGCGCAACTCCATCCTGCTGGTCGACTTCATCAACGCGCAGGCGGCCAGCGGCATGGATTTCGCCGAAGCCGTGATTCAGGCCAGCATCGTGCGCGCCCGGCCAATCGGACTGACCGGCCTGGCCGCCATGATCGGCGCCGTTTTCATTCTCGACGATCCGATCTTCAACGGACTCGCCGTCAGCCTCATCTTCGGCATTTTCGTATCGACGCTGCTGACGCTGGTGGTGATTCCGGTGCTCTATTACGCCGTCATGAAAGGGCGCACGCCGGAGCATGGGGCGCCGTCCCCCGGGGGCTGACCGCTCATTTCCCCAGATAGCGCAGATGACTGCCGCAGCCGGCGCGGCAATCCGAAGCGCCGAAACCCGGTATCAGTATGCCGCCGCGTGTTTTGCGGTTGAGTGCGCATTCCGCCGCGACAGCCAGTCGCGCACTGCCATGCCGGTGCCGGCATCCCAGGGCCGTAATTTCTGCGGCGGGATAAGGCGGAATTCGGACAGTTCCTCGTTCAGCGCGATCTCGCCGTGAGCCGTGACGTGATAGGCGAGGATGACTTCGTTTCTGCGCTGGAAGGGGTAGACGCCGATCAGGCTGGCGGAGAGCGTGTCGAGGCCGAGTTCTTCTTTCACTTCGCGCGCGATGCCTTCTTCCGGCGTTTCGTCGCGCTCCATAAAGCCGGTGATGAGGCCGAACATTTTTTCCGGCCAGGCGCTGTTGCGCGCCAGCACGATGAGGCCGTCGCGTTCGACCAGACCGGCCAGCACCGGCAGCGGGTTGTCCCAGAACACGTAGCCGCAGGCGGCGTTCGGGCAAACCCGCCGCATGCGTCCCGCGATGTCGCGCCCGTCGAGCGGGGCGGCGCAGCGCGGACAGAATTTCATGTTGACGGCGGTATCAGAGATGCGCGGCGACCCAGTCCGGCACCGAGGCCAGTGCCGCGCCGAGAGATTCCGGTTGCGTGCCGCCGGCCATCGCCATGTCGGGCCGCCCGCCGCCCTTGCCGCCGACTTGCCGGGCGACGAAGTTGACCAGATCGCCGGCCTTGACGCGGGCCGTGCTGTCGGCGGTGACGCCGGCGGCGAGCTGCACCTTGCCGTCGTCCACCGCCGCCAACACGATGGCCGCGCTTTTGAGTTTGTCCTTCAGCTTGTCCATCGTCTCGCGCAACGTTTTGGCGTCGGCGCCCGCCAGCGTCGCGGCGAGAACCTTGATGCCCTTCACGTCGACGGCTTGAGACAACAAGTCGTCGCCTTGCGCGGCGGCGAGCTTGCCTTTCAGCGCGGCGATTTCCTTCTCCAGTTCCCTGCGCTCGGCTTGCAGCGTTGCAATCGTCAGCGGCACCATGCCGCCGGCGGCGGGCACCTTGAGCAGGGCGGCGGCTTCGCGCGACTCGTGTTCCAGCGTTTGCAGATAGGTCAGCGCGTTCCCGCCCGTGACGGCCTCGACGCGGCGGATGCCGGCGGCGACGCCGGATTCGGCGACGATCTTGAACAGGCCGATGTCGCCGGTGCGGCCGACGTGCGTGCCGCCGCAGAGTTCGCGCGAATCGCCGATGTCGAGCACACGCACGGTCTCGCCGTATTTTTCGCCGAACAGCATCATGGCGCCCGTCGCCTTGGCAGCTTCGATGTCCATGACACGCGCCTGCGTCGCGGCATTGGCGAGGATGCCCGCATTCACGCGCTGTTCGATGGTGCGGATGTCGGCCTCGGCGACCGGCGCGTTGTGCGTGAAGTCGAAGCGCGTCTTGCCGGCGTCGACCAGCGAGCCTTTCTGCTGCACGTGGGCGCCGAGCACGTCGCGCAATGCCTTGTGCATGAGGTGGGTGGCGCTGTGGTTGCGCATGGTGGCGGCGCGCAGCGCGGCGTCCACCCGCGCCGTGACGGCGTCGCCAACCTTGAGCGCGCCGTGTGACAACGTACCGTGATGGCTGAACACGTCGGCCTTGATCTTCTGCGTGTCGATCACATTGAAAACAGCGCTTGCGCCACTTTCGACGTGCCCCTCGCCCGCTTGCGGGAGAGGGGTTGGGGGAGAGGGCGGCAGCGCCACCAATTCGCCCCGGTCGCCGACCTGGCCGCCGGATTCGGCATAGAACGGCGTCATGTCGAGCACGACGACGCCGTCCTGCCCCGCCTTGAGTTCGTTCACCGCCACGCCGTCGTGGTAGAGCGTGACGACCTGGGCGGCGTGTTCGAGTTTTTCATAGCCGACGAAGACGTTGCCCGCGCCGGCGTATTCGAGCGCGCGATCCATCTTGAACTTGCCGGCGGCGCGCGCCTGCGTCTTTTGTTTTTCCATCGCCAGGGCGAAGCCGGCCTCGTCCACCGCCACGCCGCGCTCGCGGCACACGTCCTGCGTGAGATCGAGCGGGAAGCCGTAGGTGTCGTGCAACATGAACGCCACGTCGCCGGGCAGCGTCTTCTCGCCCTTGCTCAAGGCTGCGTCGAGGATCGACATGCCGTTTTCCAGCGTCTCGAAAAACCGCTCCTCCTCGATTTTCAGCACGTCCATGATGCGCTGCCGATGGGCGGCGAGATTTGGGTAAGCGCCGCCCATTTCGTCGACGAGATCCGGCACGATCTTGTAGAAGAACGGTGTCTTCCGACCGAGCTTGTAGCCGTGGCGGATGGCGCGGCGGATGATGCGGCGCTGCACGTAGCCGCGGCCTTCGTTGCCCGGAATCACGCCGTCGGCGATGAGGAAGGAAGCGGCGCGGATGTGATCGGCGATCACTTTCAGCGAATTGTTTTCGAGATCGGCGCAGCTGGTTTCGCGCGCGGCGGCCTTGATGAGTTTCTGGAACAGGTCGATCTCGTAGTTGCTGTGCACATGCTGCAAGATGGCGGCGAGGCGCTCCAGGCCCATGCCGGTATCAACGCACGGCGCAGGCAGGTTTTTCACGCTGCCGTCAGGCTGCATGTCGAATTGCATGAAGACGTGGTTCCAGATTTCGATGTAGCGGTCGCCGTCCTGATCGGGCGATCCGGGCGGGCCGCCGGCAACATCGGGGCCGTGGTCGTAGAAAATTTCCGAGCACGGGCCGCACGGGCCGGTATCGGCCATCATCCAGAAATTATCGCTCTGGTACTTGCCGCCCTTGTTGTCGCCAATGCGCACCACGCGCTGCGGCGGCAGGCCGATCTCCCGCGTCCAGATGTCATACGCTTCGTCGTCGTCGATATAGACGGTGGCCCAGAGTTTTTCGGGCGGCAGTTTGTAGACCTGCGTCAGCAGTTCCCAGCCCCACAGCAACGATTCGCGCTTGAAATAATCGCCGAAGCTCCAGTTGCCGAGCATCTCGAAAAACGTGTGATGGCGTGCGGTATAGCCGACGTTTTCCAGATCGTTATGCTTGCCGCCCGCGCGCAGACACGCCTGCACCGAAGCGGCGCGCACATAAGGGCGCTTGTCGGCGCCGAGAAACACGTCCTTGAACTGCACCATGCCCGAGTTGGTGAACATCAGGGTCGGATCGTTGCCCGGCACCAGCGGACTGGACGCCACGATGGTGTGTCCCTTGGAGGCAAAAAAGTCGAGGAATTTCTGGCGAATCTCGGCGCTGTTCATGACGATGTATACGGAAGGCGCGCCGATGGCGCGCGAAGTGGGCGGATTTTAGCATTGAAGGTCATGAGCCGAAGCGGCGGCTCATGACCTTGGTTCACTGCGTCACGACGCCATCCGTCGACGCGGGGCGCAGCAGGGTGTTGCCTTTTTTGACGGCGGTGTCGAGGGCTTCCTTGGCGGGTTTGCGGTTGTCCCAGACGGCTTCGAGTTCTTCCGAGAGCACGCCGCGGACGCGGCCCATGCCGGCGACGGTTTTCGGCTTTGCGCCGGAGGCGTATTTGCGGTCGGAGAGCCGCGCCACGGTTTTTTCGACGATCTCCGGCGGCAGGTTGCCGGCGGCGGCCAGCGCGTCGACAGCCGCCGGCGTCATCGGCAGGAAGCCGGTGGCGTTCACCCATTCGCGTTGCACGTCCGGTTGCAGCAGGAAGCGGATGAAGCGCGTGGCGACGGCGTATTCCGGGCGTTTCTTGTCGGCGAGTATCCAGAGCAGGGCGCCGTCGGGCAGCAGCCGTCCGGGCGCGACGCCGCGCACGTCGTCGTGATGCGGCAGATCGGCGAGGCCGAAATCGAACGGCTTGTTCCGCAGCAGCCGCATGTAGAGCGAGGAATCGCCGGTCAGCATGCCGCATTCGCCGGCGAGGAATTTTTCGTCGGCTTCGCGGTCGGGGCCGAAATAGCGGAAGTAGAAACTCTTGTGCCAGCTTGCC
Source organism: Zoogloeaceae bacterium (assembly GCA_031277315.1). Taxonomy (GTDB): domain Bacteria; phylum Pseudomonadota; class Gammaproteobacteria; order Burkholderiales; family Rhodocyclaceae; genus Desulfobacillus. The sequence continues at coordinate 99,075 of JAITMP010000030.1, forward strand.
AGCAAGGCGACGTGCTTGACCTGCACCAGGCCGTTCAAGGCCAGCGTCGCGCCTTTGCCGCCGCGCGCCGGGTTGGCGAGCGGCTCGCTGTGCTGGGTCGAGGTGTTGTCGACATGCACCCAGGCTACCTCGGAGGACGTGAAGGGACAGCGGCGGTCAATCTGATAAATCTTGCCGGCGCTCTCCTGCACTTCCAGCCAGGTGCGCGGCGGGCGGGCCGGGTCGAGTCCGGCTTTGCGGAACGTGTCCTTGTTGTAATACAGCACCGGCACCGAGAGGGCCAGCGGCAGCGCCTGCACGCGGCCGCGGCTGTCCTCGACGGCATCGGCGAGCACCGGGAACAGCGCCTTCGTGTCGAGCCGTTCGCCGGTGAGGGACAGCGCCTTCCACAGCGGCAGCAGGCGCGGATAACTGCCGAAAAATTTCTGATGCTCGTCGTCCGCGAGCAAAGCCATGTGCGGCAACTGGCGCGGATTGTCCACCGTGTCGAGGTGCTGCAAGCTGACCTGCCCGGTTTTACTGTCGGCGTTGAAGCGGTCGACCAGTTCGACCAGCAAGGCGGCGTGCTCGCCGGTGAGGGCATGGCGCAGCGTGATTACGACCGGCTGGGGAGCGGATTTGGCAACAGCCTTGGCCGCCACTTTAGCCGCGGGCTTGGCTGCGGCGGCAGCGAGTTTGCCCGCCGGGTTGGCGGCTTGCGCGGCGGTGAAGGCGAGAAGCAGGGACAACAGCAGCAATCGCGGCATTTGGGTCGGTATCCGTTGGGTGAATGGCAATTTCGGTATATTACACGCCGCTTCTCGTGGTGTAATACAGGCTTGGCGTTCCGCCCCGTGGCGGACGCCTTTTCCGAGCTTTGTGGAGACACCGACATGACTGCCCAAAAACCCACCCAGAAACCTGCCATCGTATATACCCTGACCGACGAAGCGCCGCTGCTGGCGACGGCGTCGTTCCTGCCCATCATCCGCGCCTTCGCGGCGCCGGCGGGCATCGAGATACAAGCCAGCGACATTTCGGTCGCCAGACGCATTCTCGGCCAGTTTCCCGAATGCCTGACCGAACAGCAGCGCGTGCCCGACACGCTGGCCGAGCTGGGCAAGCTGACGCTCACGCCCGAGGCCAACATCATCAAGCTGCCCAATATCAGCGCCTCGGTGGCGCAACTGAAAAGCGCCATCAAGGAATTGCAGGACAAGGGCTACAAGATCCCCGACTTTCCCGAAAGCCCGAAGGACGACAAGGAAAAGGACATCCGCGCCCGCTACAACAAGTGCATCGGCAGCGCCGTCAACCCGGTGCTGCGCGAGGGCAACTCCGACCGCCGCGCGCCGAGGGCGGTGAAGGAATACGCGCGCAAGCACCCGCACAGCATGGCCGAGTGGAGCCAGGCCTCGCGCACCCACGTCTCGCACATGCACGCGGGCGACTTCTATCACGGTGAAAAGTCGATGACGCTGGACGGCGCGCGCGATGTGAAGATGGAACTCATCACCAAAAGCGGCAAAACCATTCTGCTCAAGCCCAAGGTCAGCCTGTTCGACCGCGAGGTGGTCGACTCGATGTTCATGAGCAAGAAGGCGCTGGTGGCCTTTTACGAAAAGGAAATCGAGGACGCGCACAAGACCGGCGTCATGTTCTCGCTGCACGTCAAGGCGACCATGATGAAGGTGTCGCACCCGATCGTATTCGGCCATTGCGTGAAAATCTTCTACAAGGAGGCGTTCGAGAAACACGCCCTGCTGCTGGATGAACTGGGCGTCAACGTCAACAACGGCATGGTTGATCTGTACAACAAGATCGCCGACCTGCCCGAAAGCCTGCAAGACGAGATCAAGCGCGACTTGCACGCCTGCCACGAACACCGGCCCGAACTGGCGATGGTCGATTCCTCCAAGGGCATCACCAACTTCCACTCGCCCAACGATGTCATCGTCGATGCCTCCATGCCCGCCATGATCCGCAACGGCGGCAAGATGTACGGCGCCGACGGGCGGCTGAAGGAGGTCAAGGCCGTCATGCCCGAATCCACTTTCGCCCGCATCTATCAGGAGATGATCAACTTCTGCAAGTGGTATGGCGCCTTCGACCCCAAGACCATGGGCACCGTGCCCAACGTCGGCCTGATGGCGCAGCAGGCGGAGGAATACGGCTCGCACGACAAGACTTTCGAGATCACCGAGGACGGCGTCGCCAACATCACGGATCTCAACACCGGCGAAGTGCTGATGAGCCAGAACGTCGAGCAAGGCGACATCTGGCGCATGTGCCTGGCCACCGATGCCGCCATCCGCGACTGGGTCAAGCTCGCCGTCACGCGCGCGCGCAGCTCCGGTATGCCGGTGGTATTCTGGCTCGACCCGTATCGTCCGCACGAAGCGCAGCTCATCACCAAGGTCAAGATGTATCTGAACGAGCACAACACCAGCGGCCTCGATATCCAGATCATGAGCCAGGTGCGCGCCATGCGCTACACGCTGGAGCGCGTGGTGCGCGGGCTGGACACCATCAGCGCCACCGGCAACATCCTGCGCGACTATCTGACCGATCTGTTCCCGATCATGGAACTCGGCACCAGCGCCAAGATGCTGTCCATCGTACCGCTGATGGCCGGCGGCGGCATGTACGAGACGGGCGCGGGCGGCTCGGCGCCGAAGCACGTGCAGCAACTGGTGGAAGAAAACCACCTGCGCTGGGATTCGCTCGGCGAATTCCTCGCGCTGGCCGTCAGCCTCGAAGATCTCGGCGCCAAGAACGGCAACCCGAAGGCTACGCTGCTGGCCAAGGCGCTCGATGCCGCCACCGGCAAGCTGCTCGACAACAGCAAAGGCCCCAGTCCCAAAACCGGCCAGTTGGATAATCGCGGCAGCCAGTTCTATCTGGCGCTGTACTGGGCGCAGGCGCTGGCCGCGCAGACCGAAGACAAGGAACTCGCCGCCAGATTCAAGCCGCTGGCCGAAGCGCTGGCTGCGAACGAGTCGACGATCATCGCCGAACTCGCGGCCGTGCAAGGCAGCCCGGCCGACATCGGCGGCTACTACCAGCCCGATCCCGCCAAGCTGGAACAAGTGATGCGTCCGAGCGCCGCTTTCAATCGGGTGCTGGCGGCAATGAATGGCTGAATCGGCTGAATCCGGCACGGCATCGGTTAAAAACACAAACCGATGCCGTGCCACATCAGTGACGACATGAGAAGGACCGCACCATGACTTGGCGCAACACGACCGAACGCTATGGTTCCCTGACCATCAGCATGCACTGGCTGATGCTGCTGCTGATTGCCGCTGTTTATGCGCTGATCGAACTGCGCGGCATTTTTCCCAAAGACACCCCCGAGCACGACGCCATGAAACAGTGGCATTTCATGCTCGGCATGCTGGTGTTCTGGCTCGCCTGGCTGCGGCTGGTTCTGCACCTGGCCAGCGTCAAGCCGCGCATCCAGCCGCCGCCTCCCGCCTGGCAGGAGTGGCTGGCCGGCGCGGTAAAAGTGCTGATGTATGTGCTCATGCTCGGGCTGCCGCTGGCGGGCTGGCTGACGCTCAATGCCTCGGGCAAGCCGGTGCCGTTTTTCGGTCTGGAACTGCCCGCGCTGATCGGCGAGAACAAGAACCTGTCCAAGCAGATCAAGGAAATGCATGAAACCGTGGCCACCCTCGGCTACTGGGTGATCGGCCTGCACGCGGCGGCGGCGCTGTTCCATCACTACTGGATGCGTGATGACACCCTGCTGCGCATGCTGCCTGAGTGGTACGGGAAATTGCTCAGGAAAATGTAACCTCGACACGCAAGCCGCGCCCGTCGGGGCCGGGGCCGAGGTGGACGCGGGCGCGGTGGAGATCGGCGATGCGGCGGACGATGGACAGCCCGAGGCCGCTGCCTTCTTCGCCACTGCCGAGCGCGCGGTAGAAACGGTCAAAGGCCCGCTCGCATTTTTCCGCCGGAATGCCCGGCCCGGTGTCGGTGACGGCGAGTGAGACGCCGGTGCCGGTCGGCCGCACGGCGACATCCACTTCGCCGCCCGCCGGCGTGTAGCGCACAGCGTTGTCGAGCAGATTGCGCAGCAGCACGCCGAGCAGCACGGCATCGCCCGCCACTGTCGGCGCTGTCCCTGTTTCCGCCGCCGTCAAACCGATTTCGATGTTCTTGGCCGCCGCTGCCTGCGCGATCTCGGCCACGCCTTGCTGCGCCAGCGGCAGCAGATCGACCGTTTGACCGGGCGGCAGCGCCGTCTGCGGATCGAGGCGGGCCAGCATCAGCAACTGCTCGGCCAGGCGCGTGGCGCGGTCGGCGCCGGCGACGACATTTGCGAGCGCGCGGTCGCGCTCGGCTGCGTGCGTCGCGCCGAACGCGACCTGGGCTTGCGTTTTGACGGCGGCCAGCGGCGTGCGCAGTTCGTGCGCGGCATCGGCGGTGAAGCGCCGTTCCTGTTCGAGCGAGGCGCCGACGCGGCCAAAAAGCGTATTCAGGGCGGCGATGAGCGGCAGGATTTCACGCGGCGCGCGCTCCTCGTCGAGACGGGCGAGGTTGTCCGGCGCGCGCCGCGCCACCTGGCGCGTGATGCCGGCCAGCGGCGCCAGTCCGGCGCTGACCACCAGCCAGATCAGCAGCGCCAGCCCCGGCAGGGCGAAATAGAGCGGGTACAACAGATGCTCGGCAACATGTTCCGCCAGTTCCTCGCGCAATTCGTGACGCTCGCCGACCTGCACCAGATAACGGCGGCTTTCGTCGAGACGGCTGAAAACGCGCCAGCGCTTGCCGCCGATCATGACATTGCCATGACCCTCGGATTCGCCGTAGAGCCGCGTCTCCGGCGCGCTGGCCGAGCGCAGCCGCAGCCGGCCCTGCCGGTCCCACACCTGAACGGCGATCTTGCGCTCGTGCTTGTATTGGGGCGGCAGCACGATTTCGTTCCCGCGCTGATGCCGCTGATTTTCATGCGCGGCCTCGCCTTCTTCTTCCTCATCGAACACGTGTTCGAGCTGCGCGGCGATGAGGCTGGCCGACTGGGAAAGCTGGGCGTCGAGAATTTCGCCGATCTCGTGGCGGGCGTCGAAATAAGTGAACGCCGCCGTCGCCAGCCAGGCAATGATGACAGCGCCCGAAAGCAGGAACAACAGGCGGCGGCGCAGCGACGGTCTCATTCCGGCTGACGCGGAATCGTGTAGCCGACGCCGCGCACGGTGCGGATCAGCGCCGGCGTCAGCTTGCGGCGCAGGTGGTGCACGAAAACCTCGATGGCGTTGCTCTCGATTTCCTCGCCCCAGCCGTAGAGTTTTTCTTCCAGTTGCGTTCGCGACAGCACGCGGCCCGCATTCAGCAGCAGCGCGTGCAGCAGGGCGTATTCGCGCGCCGACAAATCCACCGGACGGCCTTGCCAAAACACGTTGCGCGCCGCCGGATCGAGCCGCAGCGCGTCATGCTCGATCAGCGCCTGCGGCTGGCTGCTGCCGCGCCGGATCAGCGCCCGCAGCCGCGCTTGCAACTCGCCGAGATCGAACGGCTTGATGAGGTAATCGTCGGCGCCGGCGTCGAGGCCGGCGATGCGGTCGGGCACGGTATCGCGGGCGGTCAGAATCAGCACCGGCACGGCGTTGCGCGCCGCCCGTGCCCGTCCCAGCACGTCCATGCCGGGCAGGCGCGGCAGGCCGAGATCGAGCACGACGGCATCATACGGCTCGTTGGCCAGCGCCAGTTCCGCCGCGCGCCCGTCCTCCGCCCAGTCGACGGCGAACCCCGCCTGCTGGAGGCCGGCGCGAATGCCATCGCCGAGCAGGCGGTCATCTTCGACGAGGAGAATTCTCATGTTGTGATCGTATCCCTGCGCTTTGTTCAGGTTATCTGGATTATTGCGCCAGCCACCAGGCGCCCGCCGCCGCCCAGCCGAGCAGGCACGCTGCGCCGAGCAGGTGCTGGCCGGAAATCGCCTCTTCCGGGCGTCCCAGCTTGCGGCCGGTGAACATCGCTCCGATCAGGCTCTCGCGGTGCGCCAGACTGCCGACGAGCACGCCCAGCACGTGCGCGCCGATCACGGCCAGCATCAGATGCACGCACCACTCATGCGCTTCCGCCAGCCATTCGCCGCCCATCTCCTGATAGGCGAGCCAGCCGCTGGCGCCGGTCAGCAGGGCCAGCGAGAGCAGCAGCACGATGGCCCAGCCGCCGGCCGGATTGTGGCCGGCATAATGCCGTGGCGCGCGGCGCAGCAGATCTTTCAGATAGCCGAGCGCCTGACGCGGGCCGCGCACGAAGCTGGCGAAGCGGGCGTGGCGCGAGCCGATGATGCCCCACAGCAGGCGGAACAGGGCAATCGCCGTCACCGCGCCGCCGGCGAAAACGTGCGCCAGCCGCCAGACTTCGCTGTCGCCGGTGGCCCAGGCGAACGCGAAGCCGCCCGCCATCAGCCAGTGGCCGAGGCGCACCGGCAGATCCCAAACCAATATTTTTTTCATCGCGGCGCGGATCTCAATGATGTTCTTTGCGCCGCTGCAATTCCGGCAGCGCCAGTTCGCGCTTGCGGAAGCTGCCTTCTTCGGCGCGGCCATGACACGCCGGGCAGTTCGACGCGCTCACCACCCGCGTGTCGCGCCACAGGCTGGCCGGCACCTCGCGGTGCTCGCGCCGGAACCAGGGCGTGCCGGTGAGCCGGGGCGGATCGCTCCGGTGTGGCGGGGCCGCCCGATCGCGGCGCCAAGTCCGCTCGTTGCGGGTCGAGGCATGGCGGATCAGGAAGGCTTCGATTTCGCCGCGCGTTTTCTCGTCGATGCGGACATTGTCGCCGTAGTGCTGATCCAGTTGACCCACCACGCGCCGCCAATCGGGCGCCGTCAGCAGCGCCGGAGAAAACGCCATATGACAATCGCCGCATTCGGCCCGGAAAGCCGCCGGCGCGTCGGCGGGAATCGGCATCTTGTCGGCGCTGGCCGCCAGCGGCGTCGTCAGGACGGCGGCCAACAGCGCGCTTCGCGTGACACGCAGGATGCTCATGATCCCTCCGTCATAAAGCGGATGAAGTCCGCTTTTTCAGCCGCGCTGCATTCGCGCCCCGTCACTTCGCTGCAATTGCGGCGAAACCATTTTTCGACCTTCGCCGGATCGGTGAAGCGGGCCGGCTCGGCGCGCGGCGCCAGCGGCTTGATGGCCTTGCCGGTCACGGCATGACGGCCCGCCTGGAGCGGGCTGTCGGTGTGGCAGGTGGCGCAGGCCGGCATTTTTTCCGACGCCGTGAAGCGCCGGGCGTAAAGTTCAGCGCCGCGCTGGGCCGAGGGCTGGAAGCCGGGCGTCTGCCGGGCCGCCTCGGCGGCATAGGTGTTGAGTAATTGCGCCGGCGTGGCCGCCGAGGCCGCCGGCGCCGCCAGCGTGATTGCCGCCGCCAGCGTCACGAATGTCGTGGATAGCGCCGCGCGCAGAACCGTTTTCAGCATGATGTGCCCTTTCTGTCGAACAAAATACGGCGCCAGTTTGGGCAGGGCGACTTAACAGCCGCTTAACGCTGGAAAGTCATCGGGCGGGGCTTGGGCAGAGTTTAATTTATCGCGATAAACAACCATTGGGTTGCTGACACATTTATAATTAAATATTATCAGTCTCTAAATTCATGGCGCCCCGATCGTGATCCGGTTGTGATCCGATCACAACTCGATAGCGGTTCGAGGGCGTTTTGGCAGTTTTCGATAACAGTCGATAATGATTCGGCATTGTGATTGCCGAACCAAACCGGGTCGGAAGGGACATTTCGGGATGCGTATTGCGTGCATCGGCGGCGGGCCGGCGGGACTTTATCTCGCCATTCTCATGAAGAAAGCCGACCCGCGCCACGACATCACCGTCTACGAGCGCAATCGCCCGGACGACACCTACGGTTGGGGCATCGTCTTCTCCGACGCCACCCTCGGCAATTTCCGCGCCGCCGATCCGGAAAGCCACGACGAGATCACGCGCCGCTTCCACCACTGGGACAACTGCGACATTTTCTTCAAGGGCCGCCGGATCACCTCCGGCGGTCATGGTTTCTGCGGCCTCGACCGCCGCGCGCTGCTCGACATCCTGCAAACGCGCGCCGCCGGCCTCGGCGTGCGGCTGGTCTTCGAGACGGAAATCGAAGACGAGACGCAACTCGCCGACGCCGACCTGATCGTCGCCGCCGACGGCGTGCACAGCAAGGTGCGCAACAAATACGCCGCCCATTTCCAGCCCGACATCGACGTGCGCAAGTGCCGCTACATCTGGTTCGGCACGCATCTGAAGCTCGATGCCTTCACCTTCATCACCGAGCCTTCGGAATGGGGCTGGTTTCAGGTTCACGCCTATCAGTTCGACCGCGACACCAGCACCTTCATCGTCGAATGCCGCGAGGAAACCTGGCGAGCCGCCGGCCTTGACCAGCTCGATCAGGCCGGTTCGATCGCGTTCTGCGAAAAACTTTTCGCGCGGCACCTGCAAGGCCACCGGCTGATGACAAATGCGCATCATCCGCGCGGTTCGGACTGGCTCAATTTCAACCGCGTGCTGTGCAAGCGCTGGCATCGCGGCAACATCGTGCTGATCGGCGACGCCGCCCATACCGCGCATTTCTCCATCGGCTCCGGCACCAAGCTGGCGATGGAAGACGCCATCGCGCTCAGCCAAACGCTGCTCGCCCATCCCGACGATCCCGGTCAGGCGCTCGTCCGCTATCAGACGGAGCGCGAAGCCGAGGCGCTGCGCCTGCAAAGCGCGGCGCGCAACCGCATGGAGTGGTTTGAAAACGTGGCGCGCTATGCCCGCCTCGCGCCGGAACAGTTCGCCTACGCGCTGCTCACCGGCAGCCAGCGCATCGGCCACGAAAACCTGCGCCGGCGCGATCCGGCGTATGTCGCCAGCGTCGAAAGCTGGCTGGCCGGAGAGAGCGGCCTGCCGGCGCGGCCGCTGCCGCCGATGTTCACGCCTTTCACGCTGCGCGGCCTGAAGCTGAAAAACCGCGTTGTCGTTTCGCCGATGGCGATGTATTCCTGCCGCGACGGCGTGCCAGCGGATTTTCTGCTGGCGCATCTGGGCAGCCGGGCGCTGGGTGGCGCCGGACTGGTGATGACCGAGATGACCGGCGTCGCGCCCGAAGCCCGCATCACGCCGGGCTGCGCCGGGCTGTGGAACGAGGCGCAAGCGCAGGGCTGGCAGCGCATCGTCGAATTCGTGCACGCGCACAGCGACGCCCGCATCGGCCTGCAACTCGGCCACGCCGGGCCGAAAGGCTCCACCCGGCCGGGCTGGGAGGCGAGCGACGAGCCGCTGGCGGACGGCAACTGGCCGCTGCTCGCCGCCTCCGCGCTCGCCTACGGCCCGCGCAGCCAGACGCCGCGCGCCATGACGCACGCCGACATGGATGCCGTGCGCGAGCAGTTCGCCGCCGCCGCCCGGCGCGGCGCGGCGGCCGGTTTCGATCTGCTCGAACTGCATTGCGCCCACGGCTATCTGCTCTCCAGTTTCCTCTGCCCGCTCACTAATCAACGCGCCGACGCATACGGCGGCGAACTCGCCAACCGCTTGCGTTATCCGCTCGAAATTTTCGCGGCGCTGCGCGCCGTCTGGCCCGCGGACAAGCCGATCACGGTGCGCATTTCCGCCCACGACTGGGCGCCCGGCGGCAACACGCCGGAGGACGCGGTGGCGATCGCGCGTGCGTTCCAGTCCGCCGGCGCCGACATGATCGACGTCTCCTCGGGCCAGACCACGCGCGCGGCGCGGCCGGTGTATGGCCGCATGTACCAGACGCCGTTCTCCGACCAGATCCGCAACGAGATCGGCATCGCCACCATCGCGGTGGGGAACATTTTTGAAGCCGATCACGTCAATTCGATCATCGCCGCCGGACGCGCCGACCTGTGCGCGATCGGCCGCCCGCACCTGGCCGATCCGGCCTGGACGCTGCACGCGGCGGCGCAACTCGGCTACAGCGACGCGGCCTGGCCGAAACAATATCTGAGCGGCAAGGCGCAACTCGAGCACAATCTGGCGCACGCCGCCGAGCCGGCGCTGCGGGCGTGACATGAACATGATGCAAGCATGACCGGAGGCAACAGCATGAACCCACCACGACACACCGCCGCCACGCGGACAGACCACGAAACCCGCGTTACGGACGATCACCACCAGTCGCTGCGCCTGTGGCTGCGCATGCTGGCCTGCACCAACCTGATCGAGGCTTTCATCCGCAAACAGTTGCGGATAAACTTCCAGACCACGCTGCCGCGCTTCGACCTGATGGCGCAACTGGAACGCCATCCCGATGGCCTCAAGATGGGTGAATTGTCGGCGCGTATGATGGTCACCGGCGGCAATGTCACCGGCATCACCGACCAGCTTGTTTCCGAGGGCCTGGTGGTGCGCGAGGATAATCCGAACGACCGCCGCGCCTACAGCGTCCGTCTGACGCGGGAGGGCCGCCGCGTTTTCGGCGAGTGGGCCGGGGAGCACGAAGACTGGGTCTTCCGCCTCTTTGACGGCCTCGACGAAAAAGACAAGGAGCAGCTTTACGCCCTGCTGGCCCGGCTCAAGCAGCATGTCGCCGATTTGCCGCCGGATAGCGGCGTTTGACCGCTTGCGCCGCAAGGCGCGGCCCGCCATCACCGCAATCACGGCGGAATATAAATAACACAAGGTAAATAACACAAGGAGAAAATGCGCAATGACGAGTTACACGGCCCACATCGACACCTTCGCGAGAGACAATCTGCCGCCGTCGGAAGAATGGCCGGAGTTGATCTTCACGCGGCCCGAGTTGCAATACCCCGCGCGCGTCAACTGCGCGGTTGAACTGCTCGACCGCATGGTCGCTGCCGGCCACGGCGAGCGGCCGGCGCTGTGGGCGCCGGTGGACGGCAAGCCGGTCTTCTGCACCTACCGTCAATTGCTCGTTCGCGCCAATCGCATCGCGCGGGCGCTGACCGAAGATCTCGGCCTGATACCGGGCAACCGCGTTTTGCTGCGCGGGCCGAACAACCCGATGATGGCGGCTTGCTGGCTCGGCATCATCAAGGCCGGTGGCATCGTCGTTGCCACCATGCCGCTGCTGCGCGCCAAGGAACTGACGCAGATCGCCGTCAAGTCGCGTTGCAGTCTCGCCCTCTGCGACGGGCGTTTGCTGGAAGAACTCGAACTGGCGCGCCCGGATTGCCCCGACCTGAAACGCGTCGTCGCCTTCAACGACGACGCGCCTGGCGCGCTCGAAGCCCTGCTCGAAAACAAGCCGGATACTTTCAACGATGTCGATACCGCCGTCGACGACGTGGCGATGATCGCGTTTACTTCCGGCACCACCGGTCAGCCGAAAGGCACCCTGCACTTTCACCGCGACGTGCTGGCGATGTGCGATGCCTTTCCGCGCTCGGTGCTCAAGCCCGGCCCGAACGACATTTTCTGCGGCACGCCGCCGCTCGCGTTCACCTTCGGACTGGGCGGCATGCTTTGCTTCCCGCTGCGCTTCGGCGCGTCCACGGTGCTGATCGAGCGGCTGATGCCGGACACCCTGATGCAGGCCATCCGCGATTTCCGCGCCACCATCTGCTTCACCGCGCCGACCTTCTGGCGCTTGATGGCGCCGCTCGCTGCCGACGGCGGCATCGGTCGATTGAAAAAATGCGTCTCCGCCGGCGAAGCCCTGCCGGACGCCACGCGCCAGTTGTGGAAACGCGCCACCGGCATCGAGATCATCGACGGCATTGGCGCCACCGAGATGATCCACATCTTCATCTCCTCGCCGCCGGAAACCGTGCGCCCCGGCGCCATCGGCAAGGTGGTGCCGGGCTACCGCGCCCGCATCGTCGATGACGCCGGCAATCCGCTGCCGCCGGGCGCCATCGGACGGCTCGCCGTGCAGGGGCCGACCGGCTGCCGTTATCTCGCCGACGCGCGTCAGCGCCAGTACGTGCAGGACGGCTGGAACCTCACCGGCGACGCTTTCTCGGTGGACGCCGACGGTTATTTCACCTATCAGGCGCGCACCGACGACATGATTATTTCCGCCGGCTACAACATCGCCGGCCCCGAGGTGGAAAGCGCCCTGTTGCAACATCCGGCGGTCGCTGAATGCGGCGTGATCGGCGTGCCGGACGACGAGCGCGGCCAGATCGTCAAAGCCTTCATCGTGCTGCGCGAAGGTGTCACGCCGGGCGAAAAACTGGCGCGCGACTTGCAGGATTTCGTCAAGAACGCCATCGCGCCCTACAAATATCCACGCGCCATTGAGTTCATCGACACACTGCCGCGCACTGAAACCGGCAAGCTGCAACGCTTCCGGCTGCGGCAGGAGGGCGGTAAGTGAGCGATCTGGATTGCCGCATCTTCGGCGACACCTTCTACAGCGACATGCTGGTGCGCTTCTCGCACTGCGATCCGGCCGGCATCGTGTTCTACCCGCAGTACTTCATCATGTTCAACGGCCTGGTGGAAGACTGGTTCAATCAGGGGCTGGGCGTGAATTATGCCCGCTACATCACCGAGCGCCGTCTGGGCTTTCCCATCGTCAAGCTCGAATGCGATTTCGTCGCCCCTTCCAAGATCGGAGAAATCATCACCCTCGGCCTGAAACTGGAAAAGCTCGGCAAAAGCTCCATGCAGATCGCCGTCGTCTGCCGTTACCGGGAAGAAGAACGGCTGCGCGCCCGCTTCGTGCTGGTGGCGATGGATCTCGAACGACAGCGCGCCCAGCCGGTGCCCGACGACCTGCGCGGGCTGATGCTGGGCTTCCAGCAAGGGCAATTCGACATCAACAACCTGTAGAACCTGCGGTGAGCGAAACGCACATTACTGCCATTGTGAATATCCGCAGCGCCCCCCGTGCGCGGCGGCGCCGGCGCGGGGGTAGTGGTGGGGGTAGTGGCGGGGGTGAGAGTGGGGGCGGCGCATGATCCAGCTTTTCAACCCGCCCGAATGGTCGCGCCCGAAGGGTTATTCCAACGGCGTTACCGCTTACGGCCAGATGATCTTCGTCGCCGGTCAGGTCGGCTGGGACAGCAATGAGCAATTCGCAACCGACGATCTCGTCGGTCAGGTGCGCCAGGCCCTCACCAACATCGTTGCCATCCTCGCCGAAGCCGGCGCCAAGCCCGAACACATCGTGCGCATGAACTGGTATCTCGCCGACAAGGACGAGTACAACGCCCGTCTGGCCGAAATCGGCGCCGTCTACCGCGACCTCATCGGCCGCCACTTCCCCGCCATGACCGCCGTGCAAGTCGCCGGCTTCGTCGAAGAAGGCGCCAAAGTCGAAATCGAAGTCACCGCCATGCTCCCCGCCTGACGGCATCAAAACAGCCCATTCCGCGCTTCAGCCTTGTTTTTCCTCCGGCACCTGAATCGCCATTGAGCGGGCGGAGAGGGTGAAGACGTCGGAGAAGCACATGCCTTCTTCGGCGCCTTGCGCTTTCAGTTTCGGGAAGATGGCTTCGACCATCCTGACCGAGCCGCAGGCGTAGATCTCGTTGCCGGAGAGGCTGGGGAAGTCTTGCAGGATGGCTTCGTGGACGAGGCCGGTGCGGCCGGTCCAGTTGTCTTCCGGGGACGGTTCGGAGAGCACGGGGATGAACTTGAAGCTTTCGTGCTCGCGCTGCCATTGCTCGGGCAGGTCGGCCATGTACAGGTCGCGCCGTTGTTTGACGCCCCAATAGAGCCGGATCGGGCGCTTGAGGCCGCGATAAAACGCATCCTCGACCATGCTTTTCACCGGCGCGAAGCCGGTGGCGCCGGCGACGAAGATGATCGGCCGGGTTGATTCGCGCAGGGTGAATTCGCCGAGCGGGCCTTCAAAGCGGATCGGGTCGCCGACTTTCATCTGTTCGAAAACGTGGGTGGTGAAGCGTCCGCCCGGCATGAGGCGGATTTGCAGGTCGACATGCTTGGCGTTGTGCGGCGCGTTGGAGAAGGAGAACGCGCGGCGCTCACCGTCGTCGAGGATGATGTTGATGTACTGGCCGGCGATGAAGGAAATCGTCTCGTCCGGCGGCAGCTTGATCGTCACGGCCATCACGTCGTGGCCGAGTTTTTCCATTTTGTGGACCACGCCGGTGTATTCCTTCACCGGCGCGCGCGCCAGGGCGTCTTGCGATTCGTACTCGATTTCGATGTCGGAGAGCGGCGTCGCGCAGCACATCAGCACTTTGCCCATCGCGCGTTCGGCCGGGCTGAGCGCGCTGGACTGGTAGATGCCGGGATCGACGTCGCCGATCAGCACCGAGCACTTGCACACGCCGCAGCCGCCGTTGCGGCATTCGTAAGGCAGGTTGATGCCGCCGAGCAGGCCGGCGTCGAGAATGGTTTCGCCGAAGCGCGCCTTCACCGTTTTTTCGTCCGGATGCACGTTGATCTCGAACTCGGCTTTGGCGCTGCCGCGCCGTTTCGGCGGCAGCCAGGGGGTGAGGAACAGCAGCACGGTGATGCCGATCAGCAGCCCCCACAGATATTCGAGCCGCCAGTCGTAGATGAGCGGGTAGACCGCCAGATAGAACCAGTCGAAATCGAGCTGGGTGACTTCGACGGAAAGATTGGCCGGCCCCTGGCTGACCACCGGCTTGACGAGAGAGAGGACGAGGAAAGTGAACGTCACCCAGAGGGCGATGGCTTTCGGCGGATTGATGTGGGCGCGCGGCACGCGCTGGACGTGAATCCACATCACCATCAGCACCACCAGCGGCGCGCCGAGGTGGATGAAGGCGAGCAGGCTGAACAGGCGGTCGTTGATGTGGCTGTCAAAGATGAAGTTGCGGATCACCACGCCCTTGAAGAGCGGAATCCAGTCGAGCAGTTCGGCGGTGGCGAGGGTGACGAATTGCGCCAGCTTGTCCCACACCAGCATGAAGCCGTTGATGCCGGTGATGTACATCAGCCAGATCAGGATGACGCCGGTTATCCAGGAGAACCAGCGGAAGCCGCGATAGCGGTCGAAGGCGAAGTGGCGCGCCATGTGCAGCAGCATCGTGATGATCATGCCGTCGGAAGCGTAGCGGTGCACGCTGCGCAGGATGCCGCCCGCCCACCACTGGTCGTGCGTGATGGCTTCGACCGAGGCGTAGGCATCGCGCACGCCGGTGTCGGCGAAGACGAAAAGATACAGGCCGCTGACGGCGACCAGCCAGAACTGCCAGAAGGTGATGGTGCCGAGGTGATAGAGCGGATTCAGCTTTTCACCGAAGGCGACGTTGAAGATACCTTCGACGCGGATGAAGAACCATTGCATGGTTTTATGCAGGAGCTTGAGCATTTCGGTTTTCCGGAGCGGGCGTATGGGTAGCAGCGTGGGTAATTGTGCGGGTAATCGTGCAGGTAATCGCGCGGGTAGTAGCGCAGATAGTAGCGCTGATAACGGCGGATACCCGTAAAAAGAATGCGGAAATATAAGGAATCAATAATTTAGCTTCCATGATTTGTATCAAGGCCAGGCAAGTCCGCGCTAAAGACAATCCCTTCGCCTCACTCACCGATACAATCCATTATCCCCAACAGGAGCATTGTCATGTCTCATCCGCACCTTCATTTGCAGGCCGACCAGCTTTATCCCTTCGACGCGCGCGGCATCGCCAAGCGTTTCCGCCATGCCGCCATCTTCGGCGCACTCGATGCGCTGTTTCCCGGCGAGACGATGCGCTTTTGCAACGATCACGATCCGCTGCCGCTGCTCGACCAGATGCGCGCGCGCTACGGCGAGAAGGTCGAGATCAAGTATGTCCAGCGCGAGCCGGGCGCCATCGTCATCGACTTCATCAAGAAACAAGCCTGACAGCGGACGGCGTGCTGCCGTTTCTCGCCGCCGCCGCGCTCGCCGCCTTCGCGGCAGCGTTGGCGCTGGCGCTCTCCGGCGCGATCAGTCCGGCGGCAGCGGCGCATGTCGCCTTCGCCGCCGGCGTCATGCCGCTCATCTTCGGCGCCATGACGTACTTCGTTCCGGTGCTCACGCGCAGCGGCGCGGTAGCGCCGGCGATGCGGCGCTTGCCGCTGGTTTTTCTTGCCGCCGGTTTGCTGGCGGCGGGCGCTTTTCTGTGGCCGGTCTGGTTCAACCCGCTCGTGCATGCGGGCGCCGGTCTGGCCTTGCTGGCCGCTCTCGTCATGGCCGTCTGGATCGCGCGGCGGGGCCGCGCCGCGCTCGGCGCGCCGCATCCCGGCCTGCGCTGGTATCTGGCGGCGGTGCTGTGCCTCGCGCTGGCGCTGATGGCCGCGTTGATGGTGCTGGCGCTGCCGGTCCAGCGCGCCGCGCTGCGCCTGTTCCACCTGCATCTGAACACGCTGGGTTTCATCGGCCTCACTGCGCTCGGCACGCTGGCCGTGCTGCTGCCGACCACCGCCGGCCGGCCCGATCCCGAAGCCGCCCGCTGGCTGCGGCGCATGCTGCTGCCGGTGCTGATCGGCGCGCTGCTGATCGCCGCCGGCGCGGCGACGTGGAAGCCCGCCGCCTATCTTGGCGCGCTGCTCCTGTTCGCGCCGGTCGCTTTGCTTGGCAAGACCTGGCTGACGCGCTTCCGGCATGAAATCCTGCATCCACACGGCGCCGCGCCGACGCTGGCGCTGGCGTTGACCGGCTTGTTGGGGTTGCTGATCGCGGGCGCGCTGCATGCCGGGCTTCACATCGGCGGCGGCGATGCCATCCTTGGTTTCGCACTCGCTTTCCTCCTGCCGCTGATTACCGGCGCGGTCAGCCAGCTTTTGCCGTTGTGGCTCAAGCCGGGCGCGCAGACGGATTGGCACCGCGCCGCGCGCGCGCGTCTTGGCCGTTTTGCCGCCTTGCAAGGACTGGTTTTTGTCGCCGTCGGCTGGCTCGCCGCGCTCGGCTGGCCGCATGGCATCTGGCTGGCGTTGGCCGGCCTGGCGGCGTTTGTTGCGCGGGCGCTGTCGATCTGCCTGCTGAAAAACTGAAAGGCGCGGGCAAGACGCGATCCGCCGCGCCTCGCCCGCGCCCGTCAGGCGCGAAATCGCGTTTTAGAAGCGATAGCCGATGCCGATGCCCCACAGCAGCGGATCAACCTTGACGGTCGATACTTTCCTGCCGCCGATGCTCAGGTCGGAACGGATGTTGATCTTCTTCACATCGACGTTGAGAAACAGGTTGTTGTCGAGCTTGATGTCGAAACCGGCTTGCAGCGCCAGACCCCAACTGCCGCGGTCGAGATTGCTGTTCGTGCCGGTGACGGCGTCCAGCTTGTCGAAATCGACGCCCCAGATGCGGGTGTAGTTGACGCCGGCGCCGACGTAAGGACGGAAAGTCGAATCCGGCAGGAAGTGGTACTGGAGCAGCAGCGAGGGCGGCAGATGCTTGAAGGTGCCGACCTTGGCGCCGTCCAGCGGGCCTTTGCCGATCTTGACGCTATGCTTCTGCGGGATGGTCAGCACCAGTTCGGCGGCAATGTTCTTGGTGAAGAAATAGGAAATATCGAGTTCGGGAATCACCTTGTCGCTGACCGACACGGCGTTCTTGGGCAGCAGCGCGCTGGTGATGCCGGAATTGCCGTTGCCTGCCGACGAGTGATCGGCCATGTCGAGTTGCAGGGCGCGCACGCGCACCAGCCAGTTGCCCTCGGCGGCTTGTTGGGCTTGCGCGGTGGAGCCGAGCGCGCTAACGGCGAAGCCGGTGGCGATGAGCGCTGATTTCATTACGGACGTTTGCATGGTTTTCCTCTTTGATAAATGGAACAAGTAAAAAAACGGATTGAATAGTTAAAACGAATGGTTAAGGCAGTGAATATATAAATATAAAATTTGACTTTAATCAAATTATGCCTTTTTTTGATTTGTGTCAAATAGAGATATGAGAATAGCGCGAAACAACAGATAGGCTGTTGTATTCGCGCACAAAACAAGAGGGATGCGCCGTGAAATCCGGCTATCTGGGACGAGGTTTCAGGAGGTTTAAGTCTGGCTGCGGCGAATCGCCATCAGCACTACGACGACGAAGATCAGGCCGCCGATGATGGCGATCAGGCCGCCCAGACCCATGATGCCCATGGCGGCGATTTCGCTGGCGCTTTTCAGCGCCTGCTCGGCGCCGGCCACTTTGCGCTGCACGCCGTAGCCGCCCGACCACATCAGGCCGCCGATGTGCATGGCCTGCCCAAGCGCGTAGCACCAGGAGGAGAAGGTGGCCCACTTGCGCGACGGCTTGCCGTAGCCGAGACGCGGCAGCAGAAGGTAGACCAGGCCCATCAGCGCCAGCGTGACGCCGACGATGCAGCCGTGGTAATGGGCCGGAATCTTGACGTTGCTGCCGGCGATGGTGAAACCGATCAGGCCGCCGAAGCAGAACAGGGCGAGCGAGGCATACAAGGCGGCGCGCAGCGGACGGGCGTCGTCGGCGATGGCCGCGCCGGGACGTACCGCCAGCAGCACGGCCAGCGCCACCGGCAGGATCGGCAGCCCGCCGCCCAGCCCCATCGCGAAAGTGAGCAGGTTGCGGTGCTCGACGGCATGCGCCGGCCATAGCAGGTAGGCGACGGGAATCGCCAAGGCGCAGAGCGTGGCGAGGGCGAAGCAGAGCAGGGCGATGCGCGGACTCATCGGCACGCGCGCGCCGCAGGCGCTCGCCAGCCACAGCCAGGCGACCAGCATCAGCACCGTCCAGATGAATTGCAGGGCGTGGCCGCCGCCCCAGAACAGAATTTCGTAATACGCCTTGCCGTCGAGGCTGCCCGGCAGGGTGAGCCAGGACCAGACGAAAGCGACGATGGCGATGACCGCCGGCACGAGGCCGAGCGTGAGGCCGGCCCGCAGCGCCCCGGCGCCGTCCAGTGTGCCGCTACAGGCCGGCGCGGCGAGCAGGCTGCGCGCCACCAGCAGCACCGCGCCGAGGCCGAAGATCACCAGCCCCCAGAGGAAGACCGGGTTTTCCAGCACCGGAATGTAGTTCGCCATGATCGGCTCGCCGTGACCGGCGAACGGCGAAATCGTCATCAGCAGGGCGCCCAGCCCGGCGATGGCAAGGGCGGCGCGGTTCAGGCCGAAGGCGCGCGTGCCGCCGGAGAGCGTCCACAGAATGCCGCCGAGGGAAACGAACCACACCAGCACCGAGAGATCGACGTGCACTACCAGCGCGACGCGAAAAAAGTCGCCGGCCGGCAGCAGGTTCTGAAACTGCGGCGCGCGGGAGAGAACGAGGATGATGGAGAGAACGCCGGAACCGATCAGCGCCAGCAGACCCAGCCAGAGCCAGCCGCGCGCCACGCCGGTCAGGCGCGCGTCGGTTTCAGGCAGGCTGAAATCGGTTCCCCGGAGGGCGGCGGGAGCGGTATCCGTGACAGCGTTCATTCAAAGAAAATGCCGCCGTGATCCTTGCGCAGATCAATGACGAGAATCTGCGCCGGTTGCAGCGTCAGCCGTTCTTCCTTGATGTAGTTGAAATCCTGGATGCGCACGTTGTCGTTCATCTTAACCGACAGCAGATGCTCACCCGCCGGCACTTCAAAGCGCCTGTAGATGTTCGAGGTGCCGTCCTTGGAGAGGCCGGTCGGCGGCGCCACGCCCTCGAACAACGAGTGGCCGTCGAGATCGATTTTGACCGTGATGGGCGAACGCTCGCGCGGGCAGACCCGGGCCTTGCGCATGTTCGGCGCCAGCTTGGCGAGTTCCTCCGGCGTACGGTCGCGGCATTCGCCGACCGGCTCGCCGTGGGTGCTGAAGGAAAGCTTGATGAGGGCCTTGTCCGGCTCAAGATGGGTGTAGTCGGGCGAAGTCGAGAAATAGCCGATGATGACGGCGAACAAGCCGTAGAAGACGACTTGTCCGACCAGCATGAGCGGATTGACGGGTGATTTGCTAACCATGTTGAGCGATCCTCCTCGGAGTATAAGCGCGCGGGCGTTTTTCGTCCGCGTTCAGAGTTTGCAAAGAGTGGCGAAAATCTTCCAGCGCCGCCTTGAGGCGGCTCATTTCGTGGCTGTCGGCCCAGACGATGCGCAGGTGTTCCGCCGGCACTGTTGCGCGCAGATGCGGCTCGCGCTGGCTGGCCAGGCGCTCCTCGGTCCAGCGGGTGCCCAAACGGTAAGCGCAACTGCCTTCGCGGCAGCCGGTGACGAGCACGCCGTCGGCGCCGCCGCGCAGGGCGTATTCGGCGAAGCTGGGCGGCAGCAGGCCGGCGCACATCAGATTCAGCACGGCGGTATCCGCGCTTTCAAGACGGGCCGTCTCGGCGGCGCAGGTGCAGCCGAAAACGGCGATTTTCACCGGGCCGGCGAGGGCGGCGATCTTGCGCTCCATTTCTTCGCGCAGTGCGCCGACCGGCTGCGCCGGCATGTCGATGCCGGTGACGAGCGTATCCACGCTGCGGAACGGCGTGGACGAAGGGCAGGCGCCGGCGCAGATGCCGCAGGAAGCGCACAGTTCGGGAATCACGCGGGCCAGCTCGTGGCCGGGCTTGTCCGGATGCGGCAGCATGACGACGGCGCCGTAGGGGCAATCGACGAAGCAGCGGCGGCAGCCGTTGCAGTTGGGCGGATTGACGCTGGCGATCGGCTGCTGCTTCGGGTGCGGCAGCAGCGGGAGCAGCAACAGCAGCAGGGAGAACAGGCCGGCCATCGCCCACAGGCCCGCCGGCGAGGTGAGGTACATCAGTGGATGGACGAACAGATAGTGCCAGTCCAGATGCAGCACTGGAGAGAGCATCGACAGATCGGCCTTGCCGTGCGAGACGGTCGGTTTGACGAGGGCGAGGACAAATAGCATGGCGAAAGTCCCCAGCGCCAGCGAACGCGCCGGGAAGACATCGGAGTGCGAAATGCGCTGGATATGCACCCAGAGCGCCAGCAGCAGAATGAGCGGGATGCCGATATGCAGGAAGACCAGCAGCGAGAAGAAGCGGTCGGTGAGCATTCCCGGCAGGAAGTTGCGCGTCGTCACGCCGCTGAAAGTCGGGATCCAGTCGAACCATTCGGCGCTGGCGACTGCCGAGAACAGGCCGAGCTGATCCCATACCAGCCAATAGCCGCCGATGCCGGAGGCATAGACCAGCCAGATGACGGGCACGCCGGTGATCCAGGAATACCAGCGGAAGCCGTTATAACGGCCGTAAAGCAGTTCGCGCGCCAGATGCAGCAGCATCACCAGCACGAGGGCGTCGGCGGCGTAGCGGTGCAGGCTGCGGATGATGCCGCCCAGCCACCATTGCTCGTGCGTGTAGTACTCGATCGAGGTGTGGATTTCCTCGATGCCGGTGTCGAGGACGATGAACAGATAGACGCCGGTGGCGAACGTGATCCAGAGGAGATAAAAGCCGAGCGCGCCCAGATGCCGCCAGGGATTGGCGGCAGCGCCGAAAAACGCATCGAAAAAACTTTCGATGCGCTGCATCAGAGCGAGTCCGCTCTGGCGGATGGAAGCGGTCACGCTCACGTTGGGGGGGTTACGGACGAGACGGAACGGAATGGAAATGAAACAGGTTTATCAGGGTTTGATGATATGCAGTTGAGGCTTGAAGCAACTTGACCGGAGTCAAACGCTCTCGGTCTTCTTGGTGCGCAATCCTTTCCAGATATACCAACTGATATAGAGGAAA
Organism: Zoogloeaceae bacterium; assembly: GCA_031277315.1. GTDB lineage: Bacteria > Pseudomonadota > Gammaproteobacteria > Burkholderiales > Rhodocyclaceae > Desulfobacillus. The sequence continues at coordinate 120,574 of JAITMP010000030.1, forward strand.
AAGGTCAGAAAACCGGCGATTTCGAAGATCAGGGCGTAGTCCACCCGGTACTTGCCCGTCTTCGGGTCATACACGGAACAGAGGATGCGCACGCGGTCGAACAGATCGGACAAGCTGTCCGTTTCCGCTATCGGCGCGCCGGCGATGAGCTGCTTGAGCGGCTTGACGAGCAGGTCGGCGGTGGGCGCTTCGCCGTAGATCTGGCGGTAAATTTTTCCTTCCGCGTCGACCAGGGTGATCTGGACGATGTGGTCGAAGCCGGCCGGCGTGGCGGCATAGCTGAAACCGAAACTGCGGGTGAGATCGTTGACGATGGCGGGCGCCGGGCTGAGGAACTCCCAGTTCGGGAAGACGATGCCGTTCTGCGCGGCGAACGCCTTCATCGCTGAGGGCGAATCGAAAGGCTGGTTGAAGCCGATGCTGATGACGTTGAAGCGGTTGGCGCCGATTACGGCGACGGCTTGCGTGACCGCCTTTTCGAGGTTTTTGGTCGTCGTCGGACACACCTCGAAGCAGCCGGTATAGATGAAGCTGACCAGCAGCGGCTTGCCGCGGTAGCTTGAAAGTGAAACGGGTTTTTGCTTTCGGTCAAGCAGGGTGAAATCGCCGATTGACTGGTTGATGACGGAACGGGAGAGTTCGAGCGCTTTTTCCGCGTTAAGCACCGGCACGTTTGGCGCGGTGGCCGGATTGATCGGGCGCGAGGTGATCTGCTCCTGGGCGGCGGGCGCCGCGAACGACGCCGCGCAGGACAGCAGCAGAATCAGGGAGCGGAAAAGACGCGGGAGTCGGATGTAGGACATGGCCGACATGATCGCCGCCGCCTTGCGCAGCGTCAAGCGAAGGGATCAAAAAGGCCGGCGTTAAATACCGTCGGTTTGAAGATGTTTCGATGACGGCTTGCGCTGAATGCGGCAAAGCCCCCGATTCAGGGGGCTTTGCCGGTAGCCGACGGGCGGAAACTTAACCTATCTGACTGCGCATCCGCTGCGCCCGCTCGGCGGGCGCAGGATGCGTGGATAGCCAACTGGCGCTGCCGCCGCCGGAGAGCTTGTCCAGTTTTTCCAACGCGCTCACAGCGGCTTTCGGATCATATTTTTTATTTTTCAGGAAAGCCATGGCATAGTCGTCCGCCTCGTTTTCGTTCGACTGCGAATGCTGGGCAAGAATGACTTTCTGGAACAATTCCCCCAGTTGCGAATCGGTCAATGCCGCCGCCTTGCTGCCTGTGGCGGCGACCGCATCGCGCAGACCGCCGGTAGTGAGCGCCATCTGCATGCGTTTTTTGGAGTGCCCGGCCTTGATGTGGCCGATTTCGTGGCCGATGACATAACGCACCTCGTCGTCGCTCATCATGTCCATCAGGCCGCTATAAACACGGACCGTACCGTCGCCCATGGCAAAGGCGTTGACTTCGCTTGTCTGATAAACCTTGAAGTTGAGTTTGAGTCCGTCATGCGAAGACAGCCCCTGCGTCAATGCGGTCAAACGCTTGCCATAGCTGCTGCCGGGCGGCGCCACCTTGTTTTGCTGATCGGTTTCCTTCGCCATCTGCGAAAAATAGGCGTTGAGGTCTTGATCGGAGATCGTTGCGGCATCGGTGAGCGACTTCGCCGCGCCCAAGGCGCGGTCAAGATCGAATGCGGACACGGGGCCGGCGATCGATACGCCCAAAGCCAGCAAACAGTGTTTCAATAATTCTCGACGTTCCATTTTCACCTTCCTTGATTAACGACCGGTTCAAGCGTGAGGCAGTCATAATGCCATTAAACAGCGCCCAATAATGAGAATTTGTCACAAAAACAAAGGGCCGCTTGCGCGGCCCTTTGTCGGGTGAATCGCCCGGCTTGGCAGCCGGGCGGTCCTGGTTACGCCAGCCCCCACAGGGAGGACAGGTATTTCCAGTTCACGAAGTAGTACAGGATGAAGGCCACGAGGAAGATCAGGGCCAGCACCAGCGTGCCCGGCGTGGCGGGCGGATGCGCTGTGCCGCCGGCGGTCGGGGCCGGCAGGGTGAGCGGGATCGGCGTGTTGCGCATTTCGCCGGCTTCCAGCTTCTTGCCGAACAGGATCGAGAACACGATTTGCAGGATCCACAGGCCGCCGGAGACGATGGCGATGGTGCCGAAGATACCGGTCAGGTTCATCATCAGGAACGCGGTGCCCGGCCACTCGTAAGCCAGCGGCGCGCCGGCGAAGGCCATGTCCCAGTGACGGCGGGAGACGCCGAGCGTGCCTGCGCCCATCATCACCAGCGCCACGATGTACATCGAGAGGCCGAAGAGATAGGGGAACAGCTTGGCGTAACCGGGGAACATCAGCTCACGCTTGAACAGCACGGGGACCAGGAAGTAGGTCAGGCCCATGAACGCCAGCGTGGTGCCGATGACGACCGTGGCATGGAAGTGACCCGGCACGTAGATGGTGTTGTGGATCAGCATGTTCAGCTGTTCCGCGCCCATCATGACGCCGGAGATGCCGCCGAGGAAGCCGAAGCCGATCAGCGAGAGGAACATCGCCGCGAAGGCCGGATTGCCCCAAGGCGCTTTTCTCAGCCACTCGAAGAGGCCCTTGTTGTAGCCCTTCAGACGCTGCGCCTGTTCGATGGCACCCGGCACCGTCATGCCGTGGATCATTGAGGCCAGCACCGCGAAGTACATGAAGTACGAGGTGTTGACCACCTTCCACTCGGCGCCCATGCCCGGATCGGAAAGCAGGTGGTGGGCGCAGGCGAGTTGCAGGAACAGGATGTAGAGGAAGTAGGCCGAGCGGCTCACCTTCTCGCTCATCGGCTTGGCGCCGAAGACGATGGCGGCGATGGCGTACCAGATCGCCACGTGGGCGGCAACGTTGATCTGTTGCGAGCTGTGGCCCATGCCCCACCAGACGACGCGGTACATCAGCGAGTCGATTTCGCGGATGTAGCCGAGCGACCAGAGCATCGTCGGAATCAGGATCACGGCGCCGGAGGCGATGGTGAAGATGGCGATGATGCAGGCCGTCAGGGCGCCGAAGGTAACCAGCGGCACCGAGCCTTCATAGGTCTTCTCCGCCTTGGCGACGACCAGGGTGCCGAGGAAGACGAAGCAGGTGACGAGCGCGCCGACGGCGAACAGGATCAGTCCGAGGTAGAAGTGCCATTGGGCCTGCATCGGCACGTAGGAGGTGAACATCACGCTCGATCCGCCCTGGAAAATGGCGACGTTGGTCATGATCGCGCCGAGCGCCATGAGCCAGAAGGCGACCCAGGCGATCCTGGGCGTCGCCAGCCGGCAGCGCAACAGCGTCGATGAGGCGAAGATCAGCACCGCCATTTCGAAGAAGATGATCCAGAAGATCAGCATGTCGACGCCGTGGGCGGTGAGTACCATGTAGAAGGTCTCGGCCTCCAGCAGCTTGACATCGGGCCAGCGCGTCAGGATGACGCCCAGCGCCATGATGCCGCCGACGAGCAGCGAGAGCACGCCGGCGACGGCGTGCCAGCGCATCAGCTTCTCGGCGTTGGTGTCGAATTGCAGCCCGGAACGCGGGCAGATGCGATAAGTCGTAGCCATGTGCGTCCCCTTTATTTGACGTAAATGCGACCGGTCATCGTGTGATGGTTGATGCCGCAGTATTCGTTGCAGACGATGGAGTAGGTGCCAGTCTGGTTTGGCGTGATCTTGACCACGTGCTCATAGTTCGGGTGCACCTGGATGTTGATGTTTTGCGGCTGCAGCGAGAAGCCATGCATCCAGTCCATCGAGGACAGATGGAGCTTGTAGGTTTTACCTTGTTCAAGCTCGTAGATCGGCCGCCAGGACCACAGGCGGGCGATCAGGTAGATGTCGGAGCCGGCAGGCGGCGCGACGACGGGGATCGCTTCATCAACGCCGTTGAAGCTGACGTTCTCGGTGCGGACGGTGTGTTGGTCGATCGCGGCCTGCGCTTTGCTGGCGAAGGCTGCCGGGGTGGTTTTGTAGGTCTCGTTGGCCAGGTTCTGGTTACCGTACATGTGCCACCAGATCATCATCACGAACATGGTCAGCGACCACACCAGCGCGATGGCGATCCAGGTGAACTCCAGTTTGTCGATCGGGTGTTTCCACCAGATCTGGTCTGCAGGCGGCAGAATTGCGCTCATCAGTTTCTCCCTGAAAGTGAAAGGCGGTCGGTTTAGCGGTTATGGAGCGACCGGAATATTGGCGACTTCCATTACGCCCCACAAGATGTAGAGCACGGTGGGAATCGTAATACCCAGGAAGAGCAGCAGGAACGGATTGTCCAGGATTTGCTGCATTACCGGGACACGTTCTTCTTGGTTGGCCATGTAAGAGTCTCCTTGTTGTACGCCGTGAAACGGCAAATGATTCCCGCAGACGAGCTACAGGAATTTAACGGACGGTAAGCTACGCTGGCGGCAGTGCGAATGGTTTGATTTAGGTTAAGAAAACAAAAGCTCTGCGCATGCAATTACTTGCATGCGGTGATGCGGCATGTTGTCGCATATAATCCGGCTCCAAAATTGAAGTCGTAGAATTGTCGCAGATATTGAATTTTCCGGTTTGAAAAATGAACCTCACTACCCGCCGCCACGCCAACCGCCACATTGCGATCTGGCTTTTCATTTGCGCCGCCATGGTCTTTGCCACGCTCGTCGTCGGCGGGGTAACGCGCTTGACGCATTCGGGGCTGTCGATCGTCGAATGGCAGCCGCTGATCGGCACCCTGCCGCCCCTGTCGCACACGGAATGGATCGAAGTCTTTGATAAGTATCAGCAGACGCCGGAATTTCAGCAGGTCAACCACGCCATGTCCCTTGATGAGTTCAAGGGCATTTTCTGGTGGGAATATGTTCATCGCTTGCTTGGCCGGACCATCGGACTGGTGTTCCTGCTGCCTTTTCTGTATTTTTTGATGCGGCGCAAAATCGAACCTGCGCTGACGCCCAAACTGATCGGCATTTTCATTCTCGGCGGTTTGCAGGGGGCGATGGGCTGGTACATGGTGAAAAGCGGGCTGGTTGACGATCCGCGCGTCAGCCAGTACCGGCTGACCGCCCACCTTTCGCTGGCTTTCATCATCTTCATCGCCATGATGTGGGTCGCGCTCGGGCTGCTCGGGGAGCGCGCGCGCGGTTGCGCCGACGCGGGCTACCGCCGCGTGCAGCGCTTCGGCTTCTGGCTCTTCGCGCTGGTCTGCTACATGATCGTCAGCGGCGGCTTTGTCGCCGGCATCCATGCCGGCAAGGCGTACAACACCTTTCCGCTCATGAACGGCCATGTCGCGCCGCCCGAAATCTTCATGATCGAGCCGTGGTATCTCAATTTTTTCAACAATATGGCCACGGTGCAGTTTGATCATCGCCTTGGCGCCTGGCTGCTGGCTTTCCTGACGCCCTGGTTCTGGGTCAGGCTGCGCCGGTTTCCCGATCAGCGGCGGGCGCAAAGCGTCGCCAACCTGACGCTGGTCGTTCTCGCCGCCCAGATCACCCTCGGCATCCTGACGGTGCTGCACGCCGTGCCGGTCGCGCTCGGCGCCGCGCATCAGGGCGGCGCGATGGTGCTGATGGCCGCGCTGCTCTGGCTCAACCACGAACTGCGGGTGCCGGCCCAACCGCAAATTGTCTGAGCGCATGGCCGCCGCGCCCGCTTCCGCATCCACTTCCGCGCTACAGACTCGCGCCCGGCGTCTGCGCGCGCTGGCCCTGATCACCTGCGCGCTTTCCTGTCTGGTCGTCATCCTCAGCGCCTGTCTGCGCTTGTCGGGCGCAGGCTTGGGCTGCGCCGACTGGCCGGACTGCTATGGCCGCGTCCTGAGCGGCCTGCCGTCCGTGCCCTGGCAAGCGGCGCGGCTGGCGCATCGCGTCGTCGCTACACTGGCGCTGCTGATGGGCGTGCTGCTGGTCTGGCGCTGCCGGCGACCGCAACCCATGCAGCCGGCGGCGCGCCTTGCCGGGGCGCTGCTGGCGCTGATGCTGTTTCTTTCCGTCGTCGGCATCTGGAGCGCCGACCCGCGTCTGGCGGCGGTGAATTTCATCAACCTGCTGGGCGGGTTGGCGCTGGTGACTTTTTCCTGGCGTTTGGCGCTCGCTCTGGATCCTGCCCGTCCGGCGGCGCATGGCGAGGCGGGGCCGCTCTGTCGGCTCGCTTTCGCCGCGCTGGCGCTGACGGTGCTGCTCGGCGGCTTGATCGGCGCGCGCTATGCGGCGACGGCCTGCGGCACGCTGCCCGCCTGTGAGGGCGCATGGTGGCCGACGGCGGGGTGGTCGGCGCTGCATCCCTTCGTTACGCTGACCGGCCCGGCCGGGCCGGGCGACGCGGGCGGCGTGGCGCTGCATCTGCTGCACCGCTATGCCGCCGTTTTGACGGCTGCGCTGCTCATTGTTGTCGCGCTGCGCTCGCCGCCGCCAGCCCGAAATGTCAGGCGGGCCGCGCTGGCGGCGCTGGCTTTATTGCTGCTGGAAGGATTGACCGGCGCGCTGACGGTGGCGTCCGGTTTTTCGCTCTGGCTTGCCGTTGCCCATAACCTTGGCGCGGCGCTGCTGATGGCGGCGGCGGCAAGCCTGATGCATTCGGCGCGGCAATAAAAAAGCCCGCGGATCGCGCGGGCTTTACTCCCAAAGGCCTCGGTCAGGCCAATTGCACGGGAATCTTGTGGCGCTGGTTCATCATGTGGTTGCGCGCGTCGACGTAGATCAGGTCCGGCTCGAATTTCGCCAGTTCCGTTTCGTCGTAGACGGCATACGTCGCAATGATGAGCAGGTCGCCCGGCGCGGCCTTGCGGGCCGCTGCGCCGTTCACCGAAATGATGCCGCTGCCGCGCTCGGCGGAAATGGCGTAAGTGGTGAACCGCTCGCCGTTATCAATGTTATAGATGTCAATCTGCTGATATTCGCGGATGTCGGCGGCATCCAGCAGATCCTGATCGATCGCGCAAGAACCTTCGTAGTGCAGTTCGGAATGCGTGACCGTCACGCGGTGCAGCTTCGATTTCAACATTGTCCGTTGCATCGTGGTTGCTCCTCCTCACAGTAGCAGGCAGGGTGGTTTCCCTTTCCCGCGGGGTACGCTGCTGGTGCACCGACGGCCTGAGCGCATGACGGTACCCTAAACTTCCAAGTTGTCGATCAGGCGCGTGCTCCCAAGGAGTGCCGCGCCCAGCACCACCAACCCGGAATCGTGAGCGGCTGGAAATTGTAGATCAAGTTGTTTGCGCACCGCAACATATTGTGGAATCCAGCCATGGGAGCGGAGTTCCGCCATGGCCTCCTGCTCAAGCCGCGCCAAATCACGCTCTCCGCCGTGTATGGCCCGCCGAACGGCTTCCAGAGCGCGATGCAGCCGTGGGGCCTCGGCCCGTTCTACCTCCGACAGGTAGCCGTTGCGGGAAGAAAGCGCCAGTCCGTCGGCGGCCCGCACCGTTTCGCCAGCGATGATGTCGAGCGGCAAGGCGAATTCCTTCGTCATATTACGGACGATCATCAACTGCTGGTAGTCCTTTTTGCCGAAGACCGCCACTTGCGGCTGCACGATGGAAAACAGCTTCATCACCACCGTGGCGACGCCGCGGAAAAAGCCCGGACGGAATTCGCCTTCGAGAATGTCGGCCTGCGCCGGATCGGGCTGGACGTGATAGACCTGCGGCGCCGGGTACATCTCTGTCTCGTCGGGGGCGAACAGGTGCGCCACGCCGACCGCCGCCATCTTTTCGCAGTCGGCGTCGAAGGTGCGCGGGTAGCGGCCAAAGTCCTCCTTCGGCCCGAATTGCAGGCGGTTCACGAACAGGCTGGAGACGAGACAGTCCCCGAGCGGGCGCGCCTGACGCATGAGGGCGACATGGCCTTCGTGCAGATTGCCCATGGTGGGGACGAAGCTGATGCGGCCAGCGCCCTTCAGGGCCGCCCGCAAGCCGACGATGGTGGTATGGATTTCCATTTCAGTAGCTGTGCTCCGGCGCCGGAAAGCTGCCGTTCTTGACGGCGGCGACATACGCTTTTACCGCTTCGTCGATGCCGGCGGCGCCGGCCATGAAGTTTTTCACGAAGCGTGCTGTTTTGCCCGGATAGATGCCGAGCATGTCGTGCAGCACCAGCACCTGGCCATGACAATCCTTGCCGGCGCCGATGCCGATGGTGGCCATCGTGGCCAGGCTGCGCGTGATTTCGGCGGCGAGCGCGGCGGGCACCATTTCCAGCACGATCAGCGCCGCGCCGGCTTCCTGCAACGCTGCCGCGTCGCGCCGCATCTGCTGCGCGCCGGCGTCGGTTTTGCCCTGCACGCGATAGCCGCCGAGCTGGTGCACCGATTGCGGCGTAAGACCGACGTGGGCGCAAACCGGCACGCCGCGCTCGACGAGAAAGCGCACGGTTTCCGCCATGAAAGCGCCGCCTTCCAGCTTCACCATCTGCGCGCCGGCGGCCATCAGCGGCACCGCCGAGCGCATCGCCTGCGCCGGGCTTTCCTGATACGAGCCGAACGGCATGTCGGCGATGATGAAGGGACGGCCTTGTTTGCCAAGGCCGCGCGCCACGCAAGCCGTGTGGTAGGCCATTTGTTCCAGCGTCACCGGCAGGGTGGACGGCTGCCCTTGCAGCACGTTGCCGAGAGAATCGCCGATGAGAATGACGTCCACGCCGCAGCGGTCGAGCAAGGCGGCGAAGCTGGCGTCGTAGCCGGTCAGCATGGCGATTTTCTCGCCTTCGGCGCGCATGCGCGCCAGTTCGGCGAGCGTCACCGGCTTCGAGTTTTCGAGATAACTCATGTTATGTCCGGGTCAGGGGGAACGCGCATGATAGCCGTTCACCGGCGGCAGCAAAACCCCCGACGGATCAGGGGTGGGGCAGGGGTGGATCAGGGGGTGGATTGGGGGTGACCTGGGCGCGCGCCGACGGTTTCGGGACGATGCAGCCTTTGCAGCCTCTGGTCGCGCACGCCGTCGAGCAGCGCGGCGGCCGGCCCGTGACCGGGAATCGCCGCTTCCGGCGCGATTTCAAGCAGCGGCAGCAGGACAAAGGCGCGTTCGTGCATGCGCGGATGCGGCAGGGTCAGGCGCGGCGTGGCGCGCGTCTCGCCGCCGTAGAGCAGCAGGTCGAGATCGAGGGTGCGCGGCGCGTGATGGAATGCCCGCTGGCGGCCAAAGCGCGCCTCGATGGCGAACAGTTCCTCCAGCAGGGCGTCGGCGCTGAGCTGGGTGTCGAGGGCGGCGACGGCGTTGATGAAATCCGGCTGGTTTTTCAGCCCGACCGGCGCGCTGCGGTAGAGCGAGGAAGCGGCGGCGAGCGCCGTCTGCGGCAGTTCGCGCAAGGCGGCGAAAGCGGCTTGCACGGTCGCCAGCGGATCGCCCAGATTGCTGCCAAGTCCAACGTAAGCCCGCGCCGTCACGACGCCTCTTGCGCGGCGTCAGGATTTTTGCGCCCGCGCCGCCGCCGCCGGCTGGCCGGTTTTTTCTCCGGCGTCAGCATGGCCAGCCGCGCTTCGGTGTCGGCGTTCATGAACGTCTGCCACCAGTCGGCCAGAGCGCGATCCGCTTCGCCGCTCTCGGCGCGCAGGAGGAGAAAATCGTAGCCGGCCTTGAAGCGCGCCTGTTCAATGACGCGCAGCGGTCGCCGTCCGGCGCGGTTTTCCAGACGCGGCTGCAAGGCCCAGATATCCTTGATGTCGGCGGCGATGCGGCGCGTGATGGCGAGCTTGCCGCCCTGAATGTCGAGCACTTCGTCCATCGCCGTGTGCAGGGCGGGAAACGGCGCTTCGCCGTTTTGCTTGTGCGCTTCCCAGGCGGCCAGCACTTCGTGCCATAGCAGCGTGGCGAACAGGAAGCCGGGCGACGTCGGCTTGCCGGCGTTGACCCGCGCGTCGGTGCTGGCGAGCGAGAGCCAGACGAAACGCTCGCCGAGCGGCTGCTCCATGATGACATCGAGCAGCGGCAGCAGGCCGTGGTGCAGGCCCTCCTCGCGCAGTTGCTTGAGACAGGCGACGGCGTGGCCGGAGAGCAGCAGTTTCAGCATCTCGTCGAACAGGCGTGCCGCCGGCACGTTCTCCAGCAGATCTGCCATTTCGTGGATCGGCGCCCGCGCCGCCGGGTCGATGACGAGGCCGAGCTTGGCCGCCATGCGCACGGCGCGCAGCATGCGCACCGGGTCTTCGCGGTAACGCTTGCGCGGATCGCCGATGATGCGCAGCGTCTTCCGCTGCAGATCGGCGACGCCGTGGTGGTAATCGGTGATCGTCTCGTCGGCGGGGTTGTAGTAGAGCGCGTTGATGGTGAAATCGCGCCGCGCCGCGTCTTCCGCCATGCTGCCGAAGACGTTGTCGCGCAGCACGCGGCCATGCTCGTCGGTTTCGGCCTCGCCGTCGCTGCCGGCGCGGAAGGTGGATACTTCCATCGTCTCGCCGCCGGCCATCACATGCACGATGCGGAAGCGGCGGCCGATGATGCGCGAGCGGCGGAAAAGACCGCGCACCCGCTCCGGCGTGGCGTCGGTGGCGATGTCGAAATCCTTCGGAGCGATGCCGGCGAGCAGGTCGCGCACTGCGCCGCCGACGACATAGGCGGCGTGGCCGCTTTCCTGCAGCCGCGCGATGGTCTGGCGCGCCCCCGGCGGGATCGCGTCGCGGCGGATGCCGTGCGTGTCGACGGGGATCAGCGCCGGGGCGTTTTCCCGCGCGGGCGCTTTGTTGAACACGCGGCGCAACAGCTTGCGGATCATCCTGCTACCGGGTCGTCAGAAAGGGCGCAATCATACAGCAGACGGGGCCGGGGAGCGGGAAGGGAGGCGGAGAGGGGAGCAGGAAAGGGGCATTGTGATGCGATGACGGTCACTCCGCGACGGCCAGTTTTCTGGCCCACCAAGGCGTCAGCGCCGGCAGCAGGGTCAAGGTCCATATGACAACCCATGCCGTCAGCGGCAGAAGCTGCTTGAGTTCGGGAAACTGGGCGGCGGCGATGACTGCCAGCACGACCGGAATCACGCCGGTTTCGCGCACGATGACAAGGAACAGCTTGTCTTTCATGCCGAGACGGGTCGGCAGCATCGACGCGAACACCGCCAGGGGCCGCGCAATCAGAATGAAAACCAGCGCCACGAGAAAGCCGTGCAACGCCGTCTGCCAAAGATCGCCTAGTGCCACGAAAGGGCCGACCATCATGAAAATGACCGGCTTTGCCACGCTTTCGACCTTGATCTCCGTGGCGCGCAAGGTGGTGTGAAAAATGCCGCGGCTGTGGTGGTAATTGCTCAACAGGCCGGCGATGAAAGCGGCGAGAAAACCGTTGCCGTGAATCGCCTGCGCCAGCAGGTAGGTGATGAGCGGCACGGCCAGCACGAAAGCGAAATCGTAAGTCGTTTCTTCCGCCCCGCGCTGCGCGCTGCCGGACTGATAACGCTCATAGGCCGCCATCATTCCCCAGCCGACCATGCCGGCCACGATGCCGAAGAGGAATTGCCCGCCCAGATGCAGCATGTTCTGAACGCCAAACAGACCCGAGACAAGCGCGCCCAATGTGTCGACGGCGAGGCCGAGGCCGATCATGCCGGCGACGGCGGCGGTGAAGATCGCGCCCACGGCGTCGTTCAGCGCGCTCTCCGCCAGCGCGATGCCGGCCAGATGCTTGTACTTGTTCTTGAAAACGATGCGCTTCATGGTCGGAATCAGCGCCGCCGGATCGGTGGAACCCAGAATCACGCCCAGCAGCGCCGCCGTCTTGCCGTCCAGCCCGAGCAGCAGCAGGAGCGGAAACAGGATCAGCAAGGTGACGAGATAGCCGGCGACGGCGAGCATGACAGTCGGGAAGGCGATCTTCGAGAAATCGCGGCGATCAAGCTCGTCGCCGCCGCCTTTCAGGATGATTGCCGCCAGCGCCGTGCAGATCACAACCGCCAGCACGGGCTGCGCGGTGATCGGCGCCAGCGCGTCGTGCAAAACGATGCCTGTCAGCAGTTGCAGCGTGAAACTCGGAAACACCGTGCCTTCCGCCGCCTTGCCGCAAGCCCAGCCGAAACTGAAAAAAAGACCGGCGCACCAAAGCGTCTCGGCGATCACCGTTTCGAGGCCGCCCAGACCGGCGAAGCGTTCCAGCAAACCCGGCGCCAGCAGGTTCAGCAGAAAAGCGGCAATGAGCAGAGCGGCGATTTTCAGATAATTCATGGCTTGGATTTTTCTTCGATTCGTTCGAGAGATGATTTGACTCGGCGCGGCGCTATCTCAGACTGATGATCGGCCAGCCGCGCTCACGGGCCTGGCGGGCGAGGGACGGATCGGGGTCGACCGCCACCGGATGGCTGACTTTTTCCAGCAGCGGCAAATCGTTGAGCGAATCGCTGTAGAACCAGCTTTGCCCGAAGCTGCGCCAGTCGCGGCCAAGGCCGGCCAGCCAGGCTTCGACGCGGGCGATCTTGCCTTCGCGGAAGCTCGGCGTGCCGCTGACGCTGCCGGTGAATTCGCCGTCTTTTTGCGCCGGCTCGGTGGCGACGAGATGGGCGATGCCAAGCTCATGCGCAATCGGCGCGGTGATGAAGCTGTTGGTGGCGGTGACGAGGGCGGTGAGCGCGCCTTCCGCCTGATGGCGCCGCACCAGTTCACGCCCTTTCGGGGTGATGATGGGCAGGATGCGGGTGGTCATGAAATCGGCATGCCAGGCGTCGAGCACGCGGCGCGGGTGGCGGGAGAGCGGCTTTAACTGGAAATCGAGAAAGGCATGGATATCCAGCGTGCCGGCCTTGTACTGGTCGTAGAAATCCTGATTACGCGTTTCGTAGGCTTCGCGGTCGAGCACGCCGCGCGAGATGAGGTATTGCGCCCACTCGAAATCCGAATCGCCGGCGAGCAGGGTGTTGTCGAGATCAAAGAGAGCGAGATTCATGGCGCTTTCGGCGGCTGTTTCGGGTTCAGGTCGCCGAGCATGGTTTTGAGCAGCGGCACCGTCACCCGCCGCTTGCGTTCGAGCGAAGCGCGGTCGAGGGCGTCGAACACCGCCATCAGCGAAGACAGGTCGCGCGCAGTGTGGCGCAGCATGTAGCCGATCACTTCGTCCTCGACGCGCAGGCCGCGCTGGCTGGCCTGATCGCGCAGGGCGGCGGCTTTTTCCTCGTCGCTGGGCGGCTTGATCTGGTAGACGAGGGCCTGGCCGACGCGCGTGCGCAGATCTTCGCGCAAGGCCAGCTCCAGCGGCGCCGCCGGGCCGCTCAGAAGCAGCGCCAGCCCGGCCAGGCGGGCCGAGTTGAAGGCGCGGAAAAGGGCGATCTGCGCGGCCTCGTCGAGGCGGTCGATGTCATCCACGATGAGCAGGCTGCCGGGCGGGCAGGGCAGTTCGCCGCTGACGGCTTCAGCGGCGATCAGCGCCGCGCGCCGGCCTGCCGCCTCGGCCTCGGTCAGCGTCGCCCGCAGCAGGTGGGTGCGGCCGCTGCCCGGCGGCCCCCAGAGATAAACGGCGTCGAAAGACTTCGGCTGCGCCAGGGCGCGCAGACGCGCCACCAGCTCGGCGTTGTCGCCGGCGATGAAATTTTCCAGCGTCGGATGCTGCTCGGGCTGGATGTCGAGCGTCAACTGCCGGGGCATGGTCGTGATGAATGACGGCGACGGCGGCGGATACGTTAAAATCCGCTTTTGCCGCACAAAGTGTAATTTCAGGCGCGACTTTATCACGAACGGATAGCTCCCTTGACCTCCTCCTCCACCTCCTCCGCTTCCTTCACTTACCGCGATGCCGGCGTGGATATCGACGCCGGCGAGGCGCTCGTCGAACGCATCAAGCCTTTCGCCAAACGCACCCTGCGGCCCGAGGTGATGGCCGGCATCGGCGGTTTCGGCGCGCTGTTCGACTTGTCGAAAAAATACGCCGAGCCGGTGCTGGTTTCCGGCACCGACGGCGTCGGCACCAAGCTCAAGCTGGCGTTTCAGCTCGGACGCCACGATACCGTTGGCATTGATCTGGTGGCGATGAGTGTCAACGACATTCTGGTGCAGGGCGCCGAGCCGCTGTTCTTTCTCGACTATTTCGCCTGCGGCCGTCTCGATGTGGACACCGCCGCCAGCGTCATCCGGGGCATTGCCGTTGGTTGCGAGCAGGCCGGCTGCGCCCTCATCGGCGGCGAGACGGCGGAGATGCCCGGCATGTATCCTGACGGCGAATACGATCTGGCCGGTTTTGCCGTCGGCGTGGTGGAGAAGTCGAAAATCATCGACGGCCGCAGCATCGCGCCGGGCGACGCGGTGATCGGGCTGGCGTCGAGCGGCGCGCATTCCAACGGCTATTCCCTCGTGCGCAAAATCATCGAACGGGCCAACCCCGATCTGAACGCCCTGTTCGACAATGGCGATGGCGCGAAAACATGGCTGGCCGACGCCGTGATGGCGCCGACGCGCATTTACGTCAAGCCGCTGCTGGCGCTCATGAAAGCCCTGCCGGTGAAGGGGTTGGCGCATATCACCGGCGGCGGTTTGCTCGACAACGTGCCGCGCATTCTCGACGCCTCGCTGATGGCGGCGCTCGACAGCGCGGCCTGGCGCAGGCCGAAGCTGTTCGACTGGCTCCAGCGCGAAGGCCGCGTGGCGGACGCTGAAATGCACCGCGTCTTCAACTGCGGCATCGGCATGGTCGTCGTCGTCTCGCCGGCGCACGCGGAACAGGCGCTGCAACTGCTGCGCGAGGCAGGCGAAACGGCCTCGATCATCGGCGCCATCCGTCGGCGTGACGCCGGTCAGCCGCAAACGGTCGTCACTTGAGTTCTGCCGCGACGCCTCCCGCCTGCCCGATCGGCGTCTTCGATTCCGGCGTCGGCGGGTTGTCCGTCCTGCGTCACATCCGCGCCGCCCTGCCGGCGGCGGATCTGCTCTACGTCGCCGATTCCGGCCACGCGCCCTACGGCGACAAGTCCGAAGCCTTCATCGAAGCGCGCACCCTCGCCATCAGCGGATTTCTTGTCGACCGTGGCGCCCGCGCCCTCGTCGTCGCCTGCAACACCGCCACCGCCGCCGCCATCGCCCGCCTGCGCCAGCGTTATGCGCTGCCCATCGTCGGCTTGGAACCGGCGGTGAAGCCGGCGGCGGCGGCGACGCGCGCCGGACTCATCGGCGTGCTGGCCACCAGCGGCACGCTGGAGAGCGCCAAGTTCGCCGATCTGGTGCAGCGTTTCGGCTCTCAAGCGCGTGTCATCGTGCAGCCGTGCCCCGGTTTGGTGGAGCGGATTGAAGCGGGCGATCTCGACGGCCCGCTCACACGCGGACTGCTCGCCCGTTTCGTCGCGCCGCTACTGGAACAGGGCGTCGATACGCTGGTGCTCGGCTGCACGCACTATCCGTTTCTGATGCCGTTGCTGCGCGAACTGGCGGGGCCGCGAGTGGAATTGATCGAATCCGGCGCCGCCGTCGCGCGCCAGTTGACGCGCCTGCTTGCCGAAGCCGATGCGTCGGCTTCGGCGCGGGCAGGAACGGAGCGTTTCTTCAGCAGCGGCGAACCTGCCCGGCTGGCGGCGCTGCTGCCGCAACTGTGGGGCGCGGCGGTGACAGTTGAACCGCTATAGATTGACCGCTGTAAATTAATCGCGGTGGATTACAAGACCGGATCGCTGCCGCCGCCGGCAATCGCCGCCCGCACGATTTTGGGCGTCAGTTGCGAGGCGAACAGTTCGATGAAGGTGTAATCGAACTTGCGCAGATAAGCGTCGCGGCGGAAAGCCAGCCGCGTCGTCGATGAGGCGAACAAGCCCTGCGTCGGCAGCGCCGCCAGATCGGCGTCGCGCTCGGCGTCGAACGCCATCTCGGCGATGATGCCCAGCCCCAGCCCCAGCTTGACGTAGGTTTTGATGACATCGGCGTCGATGGCGGTGAGCACGATGTTGGCTTCGATGCTGGCCTGCTCAAAAGCGCGGTCTATGCGCGAGCGGCCGGTAAAACTCGGGTCATAAGTAATCAGCGGGTAGCGGGCGAGGCCGGCCAGCGTCAAGCCGTTCGCCGCCAGCAGCGGATGACCAAGCGGCGCGATGATGGCGTGCGACCACTGATAGCACGGCAGCGTGATGAGGCCGGGGCGCGGATCGAGCGCCTCGGTGGCGATGCCCAGATCGGCGTCGCCGTGCAGAACCCACTCCGCCACCTGTTCCGGACTGCCCTGATGCAGGCGCAGGCGCACGGCCGGGTAGAGGGCGATGAAACGCTTCACCACGGCGGGCAGGGCGTAGCGGGCCTGGGTATGCGTGGTGGCGATGTTGAGCGTGCCGTTGGTTTCGCTGGCGTAGTTCTCGCCGACCCGCTTCAGGTTCTTCAATTCCTCCAGCACCCGCGCCGTGACATCGAGCGCGGCCTGACCCGGCTCGGTGACGCCCGTCAGGCGCTTGCCAGAGCGCTCGAAAATCCTGAACCCCAGTTCCTCCTCCAGCAGCCGTATCTGCCGCGACACGCCGGGCTGGGAGGTATGCAGCCCGGCGGAGGCCTCGGAAACATTCAGCCCCCGGCGAGCCACTTCATGGATATAGCGGAGTTGCTGGAGATTCATCTTATATGCCTGAAAGTTATGTTTGTGGATAATATCGTATTTTTCAGGACTATGGAATCCAGGCTGGAATTCAAGCTTCGTTCTGTGCGCGTTGCGATTGCTGCCCGCCCCCGAAGTTGCTCCGGCATATCCATATGAAAAAAGATCACTTCACACTTTTGTCAATCAGGAATAATCTGCCGCCCATGAAGGGCCGCCGTCCTGGCAGGCCCACCTGATAATTGTTAGGGGGAAGACATGAGTGAACATGAAGCGGCTCCTGTTGCGCGCGCGCCGCGCACAGGCATATTTTCCAATGAGGACTGGTGGGCCGTCTGGATCGGCCTCGTGGTGATCGTGGTGGCCTGGGCGCTGTTCGTCAATGGCGTCAGCTTGAAATGGCTGGCGGTGGCGCCGGCGAAATGGAAGACGCTGGCCGAGGCCGGGCAGGACGTGATCGCGCGCCTGCCGAATTATGTGGCGCTGTTCGTCGCCTTCGCCGTGCTGTTCGGCGTCGCGGTCGTTTCGCTTGGACAGTCGCTGGCGCGTTTTCTGCCGGCGTTTCTGATTTTGTTCCTGGTTTCGCTGCTGATCGCCATCACCTCGTCCTGGGCCGAAGCCTCGCGTTACAACCTCGAAGCGCCGCTGCTGGCGCTGGCGCTCGGCTTGCTGGTATCGAATACGACCACCTTGCCGGCGTGGTTTCAGGCCGGATTGCGCGTCGAGTTCTACATCAAGGTCGGCATCGTGCTGCTCGGCGCGACTCTGCCCCTGACCCTGCTGTTCTGGGCCGGGCCGGTCGCGGTGGGGCAGGCGACCATCGTCTCGCTTACCACCTTCTTCACGATTTTCTTCGCTGCCAAGGCGTTCGGGCTGGACAAGCGCTTCGCCGCCGTGCTCGGCACCGGCGGCGCGGTGTGCGGCGTCTCGGCTTCGATTGCCGCCGCAGGCGCGGTGCGCGCCAAGAGCGAGCAAACCTCGATTGCCATCACGCTGGTGGTGCTGTGGGCGATTGTGATGATCTTCGTTCTGCCCTTCGCCTCGCGCGCGCTTGGCCTGACGACGGGGGAAGCCGGCGCCTGGATCGGCACCTCGGAATTTGCCGATGCCGCTGGTATTGCCGCCGCGCAAGCCTATGGCGACGCGGCACGCAATTCCGGCGGCGCCATCGCCGGCGCGCCGGATGCCGCCGTGCAAGCCTTCACCCTGATGAAAATCGTTGGCCGCGACATCTGGATCGGCATCTGGGCCTTCGTGCTGGCCTGGGTCGCCACCACGCGCTGGGATCGCGGCGAAGACGGCGTGCGGGCCAGGGTCAGCGCGAACGAGATCTGGACGCGCTTCCCGAAATTCGTCTTCGGCTTTGTGCTGGCCTCGGTTTTCATCACCTGGGTTTCCAGCCATTACGTGCTGGCCGATTACAACAAGATCGTCAAGCCGGAACTCGTCGCGCCGATCAGCACCCTGCGTACCTGGGCCTTCACCTTCTGCTTCCTCAGCATCGGGCTGACCACCCAGTTGCGCTCGCTGACGGCGACCGGCTGGAAACCCTTTCTCGCCTTCACCGTCGGCGTGGCGGTCAACGTCGTCATCGGCTACGTGCTCTCCGTGCATGTGTTCGCCGATTACTGGAACAGCCTGGCGGGATGAGCGCGCAGCGCAATCGCGGCCTCGCCGCCCAGCCCGTGGCGCATCACGGGTTGTGCGGCGATTGCCGCCACTGGCTCGCCGATCCGGCGGCGCTGGAAGAGCGCATGGCCGGAATGCGCTCCTTCGGCTCTGCCTACAGCGCCGTCATCGCCGCCAGCCGGTTGTGCACCCGCCATGACTGCTGGTCGGCGCAGGAAGATACTTGCGATCATTTCGAGGGCAGGTAAAGCGCCGCAGGCAAGAATTCCGCGATTTGTTGCAGCGCCTGCTCCGTCACCGTTGAAGCAAACGGATCAAGCAAGACAAGATCGCTCATGCTCCGCAGCCAGGTGATCTGGCGCTTGGCGAACTGGCGGGTGGCGTAGATGCCGCGCGCTTGCAGCTCTTCATGCGGCAATTCGCCTTCAAGCATGGCCCAGACCTGCCGGTAGCCGACGCAGCGCATCGAGGGCAGGTTGGCATTCAGACGGTAACGCTCGCGCAGCGTTTCGACTTCATGGACAAGTCCGGCATCGAGCATGGCGGCGAAGCGGTCGGCGATGCGTTCATGCAGCGCGGCGCGGTCGACGGGCATCAGCGCCAGCGGCAGCAGCCGGTAAGGGAGCGGTTCATCGCGGCGTGCGGCGAAAGCGTCGCCCAGCGGCTTGCCGGTCAGACGAATGATTTCGAGCGCGCGCTGGATGCGCTGGGCGTCATTCGGCGCGAGGCGGGCGGCGGTGGCGGGGTCGCATTGCGCCAGTTCTTCATGCAGCGCGGGCCAGCCGCGTTGCCGCGCTTCGGCGTCGATGGTCTCGCGCAGCGCGGCGTCGGCTTCGGGCAGATCGGCCAGCCCTTCGCGCAGCGCCTTGAAGTAGAGCATGGTGCCGCCAACCAGCAGCGGCACGCGGCCCGTGGCGCTGATGTCCGCCATCGCCGCCATCGCGTTGGCGCGGAAGCGGGCGGCGGAATAGCTTTCCTCGGGCGAGATGAGGTTGATCAAACGGTGCGGATAACGGGCCAGTGTCGCCGCGTCGGGCTTGGCGGTGCCGATGTTCATGTCGCGGAATACTTGCGCCGAATCGACGCTGATGAGATCAACGGGAAAACGCTCGGCGATGGCGCAGGCCAGCGCCGTCTTGCCGCTGGCGGTCGGCCCCATGAGCAGGATGGCCGGCGGCGGGGCGCTTGTCGGACTCATTTGCCGCGCATGAACAGCGCGTCGATTTCGGCGAGACTCACCTGCCGCCAGGTGGGGCGGCCATGATTGCACTGGTCGGCGCGATCGGTGGCTTCCATTTCGCGCAGCAGCGCGTTCATCTCGGGCAGGGTGAGATGGTGTCTGCCGCGCACCGCGCCGTGGCAAGCCAGGGTGGCGAGGATTTCGTTGCGCTGGGTTTCGATGACACGGCTGGCCGGATGCTCGGCCAGTTCCGCGAGCAGGGCGCGCAGCAGCGCGGCCAGATCGCCGCTCGCCAGCAGCGCGGGCACGGAACGCAGCACCAGTTGGCGCGGCCCGCCGGTGGAGATTTCAAAGCCGAGCGCGGTCAGCACATCGGCCTGTTCCTCGGCGGTGGCGACATCCCGCTCGCTGGCGTCGATGACGACGGGCACCAGCAGCGCCTGCACCGGCGGCGGCCCGGCTTCAATCTGCCGCTTCAGGTTTTCGTAGAGGATGCGCTCATGCGCGGCGTGCTGGTCGACCAGAATCAGGCCCGCTTCGTTTTGCGCCAGCACGTAGAGGCCGTGTAGTTGGGCGATGGCGTAGCCGAGCGGCGGCGCGGCGGCTTCGGCTGTTGCCTCCGGCGTTGGCATCGGCGTTGGTGTCGGTATTGATGCGGCGGACTGCGCGAAATCGAAATATGCGGCGACCGGCTGTTCAACGGCAAAAGCCTGCTGGCGCGGCATGGCAGATGGATATGCCTGCAGCCGGGCCGGCGCGGCAGGCATGGATTGCGCGGATGCGGCAGACCGGGCCAGCGGCGCGGCGAGCGCCTGCTGCAAGGCGTGAAAGACGAACTGGTGCACGGCGCGGCTGTCGCGGAAGCGCACTTCGGTTTTGGCCGGATGCACGTTGACGTCCACGCCGCGCGGGTCGATGGCGAGGAACAGGACATAGGCCGGGTGGCGTTGGCCGTGCAGGATGTCGGCATAGGCCTGGCGCACCGCGTGCGTGAGCAGCTTGTCGCGCACGAAGCGGCCATTGACGAAAAAATATTGCGCGTCGGCGCGGGCGCGTGAATAGGCGGGCAGCGCGGCGAGGCCGGCCAGCCGCAGGCTGCCGGCAATGGCGTCAATAGGGCGCGCTTGCGCGGCGAATTCCTCGCCGAGCACGTCGGCGATGCGCCGTTCCGCGTCGCCCGCCGCCAAGTGCAGCAGGGCGCGGCCGTCGTGCAGCACATTGAAGGCGACTTCGGGATGGGCCAGCGCGACGCGGCGCACGGCCTCCTCGCAATGGGCATATTCGGTATGCGCGCTCTTGAGAAACTTGCGCCGCGCCGGCGTGTTGAAGTACAGATCGTCGACGTCGATTACCGTGCCGCCGCCGAGAGCGGCCGGGGCGATGTCTCCCGGCTTGCCGTCCCCGTTGCCCGGGTTGATGCGCCAGGCGTGCGGCGCGCCATGCACGCGGCTTGTCAGCGTCAGCCGCGCCACGGCAGCGATGGAGGCAAGCGCCTCGCCGCGAAAACCGAGGGAGGCCACCTGTTCCAGATCCGCCAGCGAAGCGATCTTGCTGGTGGCGTGGCGCATCACGGCCAGCGGCAGTTCTTCTTTCGGAATGCCGCCGCCGTCGTCGGTGATGCGGATTTGCCGCGCGCCGCCTTCCGCGAGCTGCACCGTGACGGCCCGCGCGCCGGCGTCAATGCTGTTCTCCAGCAGTTCTTTCACCACCGAAGCCGGGCGCTCGACCACCTCGCCGGCGGCGATCTGGCTGATGAGAAGGTCGGGAAGCGGTTTGATGGTGGACATGGATGCGGGCTGAATTATACTCTGCGGGCTTTCCATTCTCTCCCGTCATGGAATTTCTCGCCTTCGCTTGGGACGTCGCCGTCCACCTCGACAAGCATCTGGCCGCGCTGCTGGCGCAGCACGGCGTCTGGATATATGCCATCCTGTTTTTCATCATTTTCGCCGAGACGGGTTTCGTCGTGACGCCGTTCCTGCCCGGCGATTCGCTGCTGTTTGTCGCCGGCGCGCTGGCGGCGACGGGCGGCATGGACATCTGGATGCTGAACGGCGCGCTGATTCTCGCCGCCGTGCTCGGCAACAGCGTCAATTATTCAATTGGCCGCTATCTCGGGCCGAAGGTGTTTCACTGGGAGAACGGGCGTTTCTTCAACAAGGCGGCGTTGCTGAAGACGCACGCCTTCTACGAGCGGCACGGCGGCAAGGCGCTGATCCTCTCGCGCTTCATTCCGATCGTGCGCACTTTCGCGCCCTTCGTCGCCGGCATCGGCGCCATGACTTACGTCCGCTTTCAGGCTTTCAACGTCACCGGCGCGCTGCTGTGGGTGGTCTTGCTCAGCATGGCGGGTTATCTGTTCGGCAACCTGCCGGTGATTCAGAACAATCTCACCCTGGTGATTTTCGCCATCGTCATTATTTCCGTCATGCCGGCGGTGATCGGCTGGCTCCGGCACCGCCGCGCCGGGAATTAACGCACGAAGCGGCGGCTTTCCTGGCTGACTTCGTCAAGCAGGCGGGCGGCGTTGGCGACGGTCGCGTCGCGCTCGGCGCGCGGAACGGGATGGTCGTTGTGGTCGTACACGCTGTAGCGGAAATAATCCCTGCCGGTGTAGGGGAACGCAATCTTGTGGCGGCCGTCGTCGATGCCCATGTAATCGTATTCGCCGAAAACGAAGTAAGGCATGACATGGTCGAGCGGCTCGGCTGAAGCGTAGTCGCGCGCCGGCTGCGTGACGCCGAGCCAGGACAGCAGCGTCGGCGCCACTTGCAGGTGCGAGGTGCGATGCGCGACGACCGCCGGCGCGACGCCCGGCTGCCACAACACCAGCGGCACGCGCATCTGTTCCTCGGGAAAGGTGTTGCCGTGGCCGTGTCCCCAGCGCCCTTTCTCCATGAACTCCTCGCCGTGGTCGCCGGTGAACAGCAGCGCCGTGTGATCGAGCATGCCGGTGCGTTCCAGATGTTCGATCAGGCGTCCAACCTGTTCGTCGATGTGGTGGGCGGCGTTGATGTAACGGGCATGAATGCCGTCGATGTTGCCGCGCAGGTCGAGGCTGATGTAATTCATGTCTCGTGCGTAATCGCGGCGCAGCGCCTTGTCCTCGGGGAAGCTGTAGGGCGCGTGGGTCGACTCGAAGAACATGAAGCCGAAGAAGGGCCGCTTGGGGTCGCGCCGGTCGATCCTGGCGATCAGGTCGTCGATGTTCTGAATGTCGCGCCGCCAGGGATCGCCCTGTTGCAGTTCCTGCAAATCCTGTTCAGGCACGCCGGCGAAAACGGTCTGGCGCAGCTCGGGATAATTGAAGCTCTGACTGGTATGCGCCGCAAATTGATAATCGTGCTGGCGCAGAACGTCCATCAACACCGGCGCCACCCGCTGTTGCCTGAAGCTGTACCAGTACGGCGCGTAGAGACCGTAGAACAGCGAGAACAAACCCATGCGCGTGCGGTTGCCGCCGCTGTAATGGTTTTCGTAGCGTTGCGCCCGTTGCGAAAATTTCCACAGATTGGGCGTGATGTTCGGGTCGAGCAGATCCTGGCGGAAGGATTCGGCCACCAGCACCACGATGTTGGTGGCCGGGCGTAGATGACGGCTGTCGATGGGCTTGTCCGGATAGGCGACCGTGCCGCCAGCCAGACGCCGGGCGTGCAGGGCGGTTTGCGGAATGCCGAGTTTCTTGAACAGCGTCGTGGCGCCGGTGCGCAGACGGAAGGGAATCGCGTCGGCCGCCGCCAGCAGGCTTTCCCGGCCGGTGTGGACGCTGTAGGCGAAAGTTATTTCCTCGACGGCGAACACGCCAAGCAGCAGCAGGGCGAAGGCGGCGACGCGGCGCGTCGGGAAATGTCTGCTGCCCCCGTTACTCTCGCCACTCTCGCTACCCTCGCCGCGCCCGCGCCAGTGATACAGCGCCCACATGACAATCAGATTGCCGAGCAAAATGCCGATGACGTGCAGCGCCAGCGCCGCTTCGGTCGAGGCGGTGGCGCCGAGCGCGGCGATGCCGCCCGGCGTCGTCAGCAGATTCAGGACGAAGCTGTTCACGTGGTACTGGTACATCGCATACAGGCGGTAATCGGCGTAGATCGCCAGTTGCGCCAGACTGCCGCCGAGGACGGCGGCGCCGAGCAGCAGGGCGGGGCGGAACGGCCAGCGCCGGGGCAGCAGGGCGAGCGCGGCGCAAGGCAGCATCGCCGCCAGCAGATAGAGGCCGGCATAGGCGGCGGTGGAGGCGATGACGAAACTCCAGGCGGCCCCGCCGTCAATGGCGATTTCGGGCCAGAACAAGGTCATCATGCCGCAGAGCGCGACATAGAGCAGCGCGAAATAGCGGCGCAGCGCGACAGTGGTTTCAGGATTGGACAAGCGTCTGGACGGAGCGGGAACGCCGCCGCCGTTCGTCGTGGAGGGCCTACGTGGAAAGTTAGGCTGCAGCCCGTAAAAATGCCATCAAACGCGCGTCAAAAAAGTGTGAAAATCAGCCGGCTGTCCGCACCGTGAAGCAACTGCCGCCGTTTTCCAGATTCGCGGCGGCGATCGTCCAGCCTTGCTGTTCACAAATTCTGCGCGCCAGCGACAGGCCGAGGCCGAGGCCCTCGCCGCGCGCCCGCTGGCCGCGGAAGAAGGGCTGGAACATGGCCTCGATTTCATGGTCCGGAATGCCCGGCCCGGTATCCTCGACGCGGAAACCGCCGTCGTCGACGATGAGCCGGATCTCGCCCGCTTCGGTGTAATGCACGGCGTTGCGCAGCAGGTTGTTGATGACGACGCGCAGCAGCGCCGGATGCCAGCGCCCCGGCGCTTCGCCGTCCTGGCGCAGGATGAAGTTGAGTCCGCGCGCGGCGATCTCGGGCCGCCAGACGGCGGCGGCTTCGTCCGCCGCTTCCGCCGGCGTTTGCCCGGCCACCTGCTGCGGGCCTTGCGCCCGCGCCAGTTGCAGAAAGACATCGACCAGCTCGCGCATTTCCGCCGCCGCCTTGCCGATGCGTTCAACCTGGCGGCGCGCCGCTTCCGGCAGATTGCCGCGCGCCAGCAGTTCAGCCGAGGTGCCGACGATCATCAGCGGCGTGCGCAGTTCGTGGCTGACGTCGCTGGTGAACAGACGTTCGCGCTCGATGGCCGCCGCCAGCCGTCCGAAGGCGAGGTCGAAGGCGTGCGCAAGCTGGCCCAGCTCGTCGTCGCCGTAATCGGCGGCGAGGGCGGGCGGCTGCGCCGGCATGCGGTCGCGCTCGCGCACCTGTTCGGCGAGGCGGATGACCGGATGGATTACTTGACGCACGACCAGCCGGCCAATGACAAAGGCAAGCGCGACGGCGAGCGCCAGCCCGATCATGACGGCGCGGATCATCGCGTTCTCGTGCGCCTCGAAAGCGTCCTGATTGCGGATCAGGATGAAGCGATGGCCGTCGACCTCCTTTTCCAGCGCATGCCAGGCGCCGCTGGCGGTGATGATTTCGCGGTAGCCGGGATGCGGATCGGCGAACTCCGGCGGCAGCGTCTTGCCGTCCAGTCCGGGCGCGTACAGCGTGCCGCCGCCGCTCATGTCGGGAATCCGCCGCTCGCTTCGGTACAGCGCCTCGGCCGTTGCCATCCCGTTGCGCAACTCCGTGCCGATCAGATCTTCCTCGACGGCGTGGATGATCGTCACAAGGCCCCAGGCATAGGCGCCGGCGATCAGGGCGGTGAGCAGGGTGAAGGCCAGCAGGATGCGGCGCGCCAATGGTTGCTTGGGTTGCTTGGGTTGTTTGGGCTGCTTGAGTTGTCCGGGTTCGGATTGCCTAGCCGCCATGATCGTCTTCCCCGAGCCGGTAGCCGATGCCGTGCAGCGTGTGCAGCAGCGGTCGCGGGAAGGGCTTGTCCACCGCCTGGCGCAGCAAGTGCATGTGGCTGCGCAGGCTGTCGCTGGCCGGCGGGTTGTCGCCCCACAGCAGCGTTTCCAGCGTCTCCCGCCGCACTACGGCGGGACTCTTGCGCATCAGCGTTTCGAGCAGCTTGAGGCAGGCCGGATTGAGGCGGATGGTCTGGCCGCCGCGCGTGACGCGCCAGGTGTCCAGATCGAGCGTCAGATCGGCGACCTGCAAGCGCCGGCGCGCGCCCAGCGTGCGCCGCAGCACGGCTTCGATGCGCGCTTCCAGTTCGGCCAGCGCGAACGGCTTGACGAGATAGTCGTCGGCGCCGGTGCGCAAGCCCTGCACGCGGTCGTCGAGCGTGTCGCGCGCGGTGAGCATGATGACCGGCGTCGGGTTGCCGCCGTCGCGCAGGCCGCGGCACACCTGAAAGCCATCCATGCCCGGCAGCATCACGTCGAGGACGATCAGATCGTAATGCCCGGTTAGCGCCAGATGCAGGCCGCCCGGCCCGTTGCGGGCGCAATCGACGATGTGGCCGGCTTGCGCCAGACCGTCAATGATGTTGGCAAGAATGTCGGGGTTGTCCTCGATGACCAGCAAGCGCATGCGGTGTTCCGGTTTTGAGACGGCGGCAGCCGCAGTATAAGTCCGCTTTCCGCATTTCGCTTTCGCATTCCGTCATTGTGGCGCGGTTGCGCCTCGGGGAGCGTTGTCCGGGCGCCGCCATGCGGCGCCGGTTTTGATGAAATTTTCACGCGCTCTTGGCGTGGTTTTGATGCGGCGCCGGCCAGACTTTGCGCTGTCCAGAATCGCCCGCGCCGCTCCCGATGCCGTTTCCATCATGCTCGCGCCATTATTCCGGCCTGCGCGCCGCGCTTTTTTCTGCCCGCCGCGCTGAACGGGATGCGACGCCGGGCTGTCCCGCCGCGCGGCTGACGCTGCATACCGAAACGCTGGCGCTGCTGGCCAGCGTCGCATTCACCCTGCTGTGCAACGCGGCGTTCTGGCGCGCCTTGTCGACGCTGCCCTCCTCCCGCGCCGGCGGGTGGTGGCTGCAAGCGTGCGCGGCGCTGCTGCTCATCGGCCTGCAATGGCTGTTGCTGCTGCTCGTCGTCAACCGCTGGACGGTCAAACCCTTGCTCATGCTGCTCGCCGCGACCACCGCGGCGGCGGTGTATTTCATGCAAGCCTACGGCGTTTACCTCAGTCCGACGATGCTGCGCAATCTCGTCGAAACCGACATCAGGGAAGCCGGCGAGTTGCTGCAAACCGGCATGCTGCCTTACGCGCTGTGCGCCGCGCTGGCGATCTGGCTGCTCAGCCGCGTCGGCATCCGCAAGACGCGCTGGCCGCGCGCCGCGCTGATCCGCGCCGCCTGCCTGCTGGCGGCGGCGGCGTTGACAGCCGCCGGGCTGTGGCCGGCGGCTGCCGAGCTGTTGCCGGCTTTCCGCGAGAGCAAGGAACTCCGCTATCTGGTCACGCCCCTGAATTACATCGCTTCCGCCTGGCGGCTGCTGGCCGACGAAACCGCGCACCGCGCCGCGCCCGGTCCGGCGCGGCCGCGCGAACCCGTCGCGCCCGATGCGCGCCGCGCCGCCGCGACCGGCGCGTCCGCCGCCGCCCGCAAACCGCTGGCGGTGGTGCTGGTGATCGGCGAAACGGTGCGCGCCGCGAATTGGGGCATGAACGGCTACCGGCGGCAAACCACGCCCGAACTGGCCGCCCGGCGCGTCATTAATTTTCCGCATGTCAGCAGTTGCGGCACCGACACGGCGACATCCGTGCCGTGCATGTTTTCGCCCAATGGCCGGCGTCATTACGATGCCGCCGCCATCCGCCGCCAGGAATCCCTGCTGCATGTGCTGCAACGCGTCGGCGTCGCCGTCCGCTGGCGCGAGAATCAATCGGGCTGCAAGGGCGTTTGCGACGGCCTGCCGTTCGATGATCTGTCGCGGGGTGCGACCGGCGCGCCCGGTACATCTGGCGCGTCAGGTGTGTGTGGCGGCAAACGCTGCTTCGACGAAATCCTGCTCGACGGCCTGCCGCAGTTGATTGACGCCGCTGCCGGCGACACGCTGATCGTCCTGCACATGCTCGGCAATCATGGCCCGGCGTATTTCCGCCGCTATCCCGACCGCTTCCGGCAGTGGACGCCGACCTGCGACACCACCGATCTGGCGGCCTGCTCCAACGCCGCGCTGGTGAACACCTACGACAACGCGGTGAGCTACACCGACCACGTGCTGGCGCAGGCGATCACGCTGCTCTCCGGCGCCGCCTCGCACGACACGGCGCTGCTCTACGTTTCCGACCACGGCGAATCGCTCGGCGAAAAGGGGCTGTATCTGCACGGCATGCCGTATGCCATCGCCCCGGCGGAGCAAACCCAGGTGCCGATGATCCTCTGGCTTTCTCCCGGCGCCGCCCGCAGTCAAGGGCTGTCGGCGGACTGTCTCGCCCGGCGGGCGGCGCTGCCGGCCAGCCACGACGACCTGTTTCACACGCTGCTGAAATTATTTGAAGTCCAAACCAGCGTCTACGACCCGCAACGCGACCTGCTCGCGGGCTGCCGGGAAACCGGAACGGAACATGCGCCGGCGGAACCCGGAATTTGAAGTGCTTGCCCATGAACAGGCGCCAAACAACCCTTTGCCATTGTTCCAGACAAAATTGACAAAAATGACACGCTGGACAACACTGCCACCCTCGCAGTAGTTCATCCAGGCAGTCCATCCATACAGGGTCAGCCCTGTCTCTGGCGCAAAGGAAAAATCAGAAATGAACGAGCTTGCATATCCGCGTGAACGCATATTGGGCGCCATTACCCTGGCGCTCGGCCTCATTGTCTGGCTGGGTCTGATCGCCGGCACTTTCGGCGTTGCGCTGCTCGGGTTGGCGTTCGGTTTCGTGATGTATTTGTTCGCGCAATCCGCGCTGATTGCGCACATCAAAGGCAACGGCGTTGAACTGTCGGAAGCCCAGTTTCCTGATCTGCATGCCCAGTTCATTGATTGCTGCGACCGCTTGCAGATCAAAAAGCGTCCGCAGGCATTCGTTCTTAACGGCAACGGCGGCCTCAACGCATTCGCCACCAAGTTTCTGGGCGCGCAATACATCGTCCTGATGTCCGATGTCGTGGATGCGATGGACAAACATGCCGACGGCGTGCGCTTCTACATCGGCCACGAACTTGGCCACTTGCGCATGAAACACCTGAGCTTCGGGCACCTGATTCGCTGGCCCGTGCTCTGGCTGCCGCTGATCGGCGCAGCCTATTCCCGCGCGCGTGAAAGCACTTGCGACCGCCACGGGCTGGCGTGCAGCGGATCGCGTGAAAGCGCCGCGCGGGCGCTGGTCGCGCTGTCGGCGGGCGTTGAGCGCTGGCAGCAACTCGATATCGCGTCCTATCTCGGCCAGACCAAACACGCATCCGGCTTCTGGATGTCATTTCACGAACTGATCTCGGGCTACCCCTGGCTGACCAAGCGCACGGCTCGCGTCATGAACACCGAAGCGTCTTTGCCCAAGCGCAACGGCTTTGCCTACTTGCTTGCGATATTCGTGCCTTACGCCGGGCGTTTGGGCGCCGGCTTCGGCTCGTTGATTCTGGTCTATATCGTTGCCATGCTGATTGTCATCGCCGTTCCGGCTTACCGGGACTATATGGTCAGAGCGCAGGTCAGCGTCGCCGTCACCAATTCAGAGAGCGTGCGCGAAGCGCTGGGCAAGTACTACCAGTCCAACCAGAAAGTGCCCGAATCGCTGGGCGAGCTTGGCATTCGCTCGCAGCAAGCCGATGGCACGGAATGGTTGCTTGACCCGGAGAACATGGCGCTCACCGTGAGCATCAAGGCAGGGCAACTGATTTTCATGCCCGCGCTTGACGCGCAAGGCCGCGTCGTCTGGAGTTGCATGAACGGCGAAGGCTTGAAGCCGGCCCAGCTTTCGGCATCGTGCCGCGAAATGGGCAATTAAGCGGCGGCCCGCGCAGATTGAACGGGCGTCACTCGCTTACCTCAACCCGCCGGGCTGAAAGCCTGCCATGAAATATAAATTCAATGCGAGCAAGATGCTGTGCTTGTGCATGGTTTTCGGGTTCTTGTGCGCGTGCGATTCAAGAAATATCGAGAATGCCGATCCCGACAAAGCCTTGTTCGTGGCGGCCTATGAAGGCCGGGAGCAGGATGTCGAACGGATTCTATCAAGTGGGGAGGTGAGGAATATAGATGTCAAATTTAGCGGGTGTACGGCGTTGCATTTTGCTGTACAGCACGGAAATATCAGGATCGTCAGGATGTTGATTGCTCATGGTGCAAATATGCATTCTAAGTGTGATGCTAGCGCCCATACACCGCTAAATACGGCTGCCTATTATGGACGCTACGAAATCGCCAAGGAGCTTGTTAAGAATGGAGCGGATACGGATGGGCCAAGTTCAGCATTCGGGTTTACACCGTTGATTACAGCCTTGAACAAGAGACACACCGACATCGCCAAGCTGTTTGTCGAATCCGGCGCCGATGCGTGCGCGGTAAGAGCTAATAATCGCAATGCGCTTGAGTCCGCCGAAGCCTACAACCAGCCCGAATTCGTGACCTGGTACATGGCCAACAATTTCCCAAGGTGCAGCACTCACCCCTGAATGCCCTGTTCGCCGTCCATCCAAGGCTCACCGGCGTGGATGCCGCCATCAGCGGATTTGGCCAAAGAATGCCAAGCGAAAATACGCATTGACGCATAGTACTATTGGCAATACTATGCAGGAATGAATACTGCTGCAAAAACGCTTGAGGCGATGCGGGCCAACCCGAAGGATTGGCGGCTTGAGCAACTGCAAACCGTTGCGCGCCAGCACGGGATTACCTGGCGGCAGCAAGGCACCAGCCATTGCTATTTCAAGCGCGACGATGGCGCGGCAATGGCTGTTCCTGCGCGTCGCCCTGTCAAGCCTGTCTATGTCAAGCAGTTCTTGGAATTTGTAAAAGGAGCCTGAAACATGAAAAACCTTGATGACTATCCTTTTGAGGTTCGCCCGCTCTCTGAAGAAGACGGCGGCGGCTTCCTGATTACTTACCCGGACTTCAATACCTGCATGTCGGATGGTGAAACGATAGAAGAAGCCATCGCCAACGGCAGAGAGGCGCTGGCGGGGATGATCGAGTCGCTTGAGGCATGGGGACGCCCCATCCCCGCGCCCAACAGCGGCGGCGCGGCGTCAGGCAAATTTGTGGCGCGTGTCCCCAAGAGCCTTCATGCGGCGCTGGCGGCGCGCGCCAAGATGGAGGGCGTGTCACTTAATACGCTGGTACTGACCCTCATGGCAGAAGGGATTGGACGCGGACATCAACAACGGGTGTAATCCGGCTCAACCAGTCCATCGGCGATGAAATCCGACCCAAGGCGATCAATCGCCACATTCTCCAGCACGCATATGCGGTCGATAGGAGACGGGAGCGAACCGAGCGTAGCAGGTTAGCGTGAAAGCACGGCCCGGCTTTTAGCGGCAAATGCCGGGATTTCGTTTCACTTCATTCCCGCTCCGCTGACAGGGCCTGGCTTTAAGGAGAAAACCAGTCATGATGCGCAATGCCGGTTTTAAAAAAACCTTGTGTCATGTTGCCGTTTCCTTTTTATTGTTGGCATGCGGTCGCGTTCTTGAAAGCGCTGATCCCGACAAAGCGCTGTTCGTGGCGGCCTATGAAGGCCGGGAGCAGGATGTTGAGCGGATTTTAGCCAGCGGGAAGGTGAAGAATATAGATGCCATATTCAGTAGTTGTACGGCACTGCATTTTGCAGTAGCGCATGGACATATCAGGATTGTCAGGATACTGATTTCGCATGGGGCGGATGTTAACTTTCCTTGTGACAGAGATCCTTTCACACCGTTGGATTTTGCTGCCAGTGATGGACGTTACGAAATAGCCAAGGAACTTGTTAAAAATGGCGCGGATATAGATAGACCATCGGTATTCGGGTCTACGCCGCTGATTAGAGCCCTGCGCAAGAGACACACCGACATCGCCAAGTTTTTTGTTGAATCCGGCGCTGATGCGTGCACCGAAGGATCAAATGAGCCTAATGCACTTCGGTCCGCAGAAGCCTACGGCCAGCCCGAATTCGTAACCTGGTACATGGCCAACAATTTCCCAAGATGCAGCACTCATCCCTGAACAAGGCGAGTCGAATTGAACCTGTCCGCGCATAAGCCTTTGCCAACAGGGGCTTGGCGGCGGGGGCGGGGTTTGCGCTATGATGGCGCATGATGACTAGATTTATCTCCTTGATTTTTTTACCCTTGTTGGCGGGCTGCGGGTCTACGGGCACGGCGCCGCAGAAGGCGTCTGACGATTTCAACGCGGGCGAAATTATCAAGTCCGACATCGACCGCTTCGCCGAGGCGCATCAGCGCGAAGTATTCGCCGAACTGAAAGTGCTGATGGAAAAGCTCTACCGGCGCAATCCGCGCGAGTGGAAAAAAAGCGGTCAGGAGAGCATGGAAGCGGCGGTGGCGCGCGTCTTCAATATCAACGTCAGTCATGGCTGGACTTTCGCGGAACTGGAAAACAAGCGCGGCGTCGAGGCGATTCATCTCGCCTTCCACGAGGATTTCAGCGGCGATCGCGTGCTGGCGTTCATCGCCGGTCTTGGCGGCATGGTGCAGACATCCTTTAACGACAAGACCGAGTTTTTCCTGCTCGACGATCTCGATCCGCAGGCGCTTTTCAACGCCGCGCGCAATGTCGAGATCGCGGTCTGGAAGCTCTCCAACGCGACGGCGCCGGACGGCGCGCTGTACCTGATTTCCAACGAGACGGCGGGGCCGGTGAAGAATTTGTCCTTCGAGCGCGAGTTCGGCAAGATCATCGGCGGCCTCGACCTGCTCTCGAAGGTCATCGCCGACAAGACCAACCGCACCGTGGCGAAAGTTTTTCAAAGTCTCGCCGGCGCGATCTTTCTCCCGGTCAGATTCTGATGCAGTCGATTGTCATTCTGGTTTCCGGGCGCGGCAGCAACATGGAGGCGATGCTCGCCGCCGGCCTGCCGTGCCGCGTCGCCGCCGTTATCGCCAACAAAGCCGATGCGAAGGGGCTGGAGACGGCGCGCGCGCGCGGCATTCCCGCCGTCGTGGTGGCGCACGCCGGGCACGCTTCGCGCCAGTCCTTCGACGCCGCGCTGGCCGCGGAAATTGATCGTCATGCGCCGGATCTTGTCGTGCTGGCGGGCTTCATGCGCATCCTCGGCGAGGATTTCGTGCGGCGCTATCAGGGCCGCCTGATGAACATCCATCCCTCGCTGCTGCCGGCGTTTCCCGGCTTGCATACGCACCGGCGCGCCCTCGACGCCGGCTGCCGCGTGCACGGCTGCACGGTGCACTTCGTCACGCCGGCGCTCGACAACGGCCCGATCATCGCGCAGGCCGCCGTGCCGGTGCGCCCGGACGACAGCGAGGAGACGCTCGCGGCGCGGGTGTTGGCGCAGGAGCATGTCATTTATCCGCAGGCGGTGCGCTGGTTCGTCGAAGGACGGTTGCGGCTGACGGAGGATGGCCGTGTGCGCTTGAGCGGCGAACAGACCGCCGCCGCCGCGCTGCTTTCGCCGCCGCCGGATGCGCGTTGACCGCCGTTTGCTGATCGCGCTCGCGCTCTCGTTGCTGGCGCATGTCTTGATCGCCGGTGCGCCCGGCTGGCGCTTGCCCTTTCTTGACGAACCCGAAGCGGGCGCCATGCTGGAAGCGTATTTGACGCCGCCGCCCGCGCCTGCTGTTCCGCCCGCGCCGCCGCGCCCGCAGCCGGAAGCGAAAGCCAAACCGCCGCAACCACAATCACAACCGCAACCACTTTTGCCGCCAGCCCCCGCACCAGTCATCGCGTCGGACGCAACGCCCGCGCCGCCGCCCGTCGTCGAGGCCGCGCCGCCTGTGACGGAAGCCGCGCCCGCCGCCGTGAAGCATGAAATCGCCTGGCCGCGCGAAGGCCGCATCCGCTTCGCCGTCATGCGCGGCGAGGGCGAACGGGCGATGCGGATCGGCGAAGCGACGCACGCCTGGCGGCATGACGGCGAGACGTATCATTTGCGGGCGGCGGCGGAAACGACCGGGCTGGTCGCGCTGTTCCGGGATGTGCGCATCGTGCAGACGAGCGAAGGCGCGATCAGCGCAGAAGGTTTGCTGCCGCATGATTTCGCGGTCGAGCGCAAGGGCCGGCTGGCGGAAGGCGCGCATTTCGACTGGAGCGCCGGCACGCTGACGCTGACACGCGGCGGCCAGCCGCGACGTGAAGCGGCGCTTGCCGCCGGGGCGCAGGATCTGCTCAGTCAGTTCTACCAGATCGGCCTCGTCGGCGTGGCGGCGCGCGTCGAATTGATGGTCGCCACCGGAAAGAATTATGGCCGTTACGCTTACGAGGCGGTCGGCGGCGAGACGCTCGACACGCCTTTCGGCGCGCTGCGCGTCTGGCGCGTGCGGACGCCGGCGGTGGCGGGCGAGCAGGCGATGGAATTGTGGCTGGCGCAGGATTACGGCAACCTGCCGGTGCGCATCCGCTTCACTGACCGCGACGGCGAGGTGTTCGAGCAGAACGCGGTTGAACTGGAAATCGACGGCGCGCCGCTCGCCATGCAGACGCCATAGAACGGCAACAGGGAAAAAACGGCATGCGCATCACGGCTCAACTCATCAACGCGACGGCGGTGGCGCTCGGCCGGCTGCTCGGGTTTCAGCAGCCGGCGGATGCCGCGCTGTCCGCATTCTTCCGCGAACACCGCGCGCTCGGCAGCCATGATCGCGCCTTCATCGCCGAGACGGCGTATGCCGTGCTGCGGCGCCGGCGCACGCTGGAAAAACTGCTCGGCGCGGAAACGAATCCGCGCCGGCTGACGCTGGCGGCGCTGGTGAAATTCGGCGGCATCAGCCAGCGTCAACTTGAAGACGCGCTGGGCGAGCAGGAGCGCAAATGGGTGGCCGCGCTCAAAGGCCGGATCAAAGGTCAGATCAAAGACCAGATCAAAGACCCTCAGCTTGAAGCGCTCACGCTCGCCGAGCAGGCGGATTTTCCCGACTGGCTGACCGAGCGCCTGCTGGCGGATCGGGATGCGGACGCGCTGCTTGAACTGGCGCGGGGGTTGAACCAGCCGGCGCCGCTCGATCTGCGCGTCAATCCGCTCAAGGCCGGGCGCGATGCCGTCCTCGCCCGCCTCGCCGAAGAAGGGCTTGCCGCCGAGGCGGGCCGCCTCTCGCCGCTCGCCATCCGCCTGAAGGAAAAACCGGCGCTGCAAAAACATCCGCTCTATCTCGACGGCACGCTCGAAGTGCAGGACGAGGGCAGCCAGTTGCTCGGCTTCCTGCTCGCGCCCCGGCGCGGCGAGATGGTCGCCGATTTTTGCGCCGGCGCTGGCGGCAAGACGCTTCTGCTGGGCGCGCTGATGCGCTCGACCGGCCGTCTCTACGCCTTCGACGTGTCCGACAAGCGTCTGGCGCGGCTGCGCGAGCGCGTCGCCCGCGCCGGTTTGTCGAACGTGCATCCGGTGACGATTGCCGGCGAGAATGACAATCGCGTCAAGCGTCTCGCCGCCAAGCTCGACCGCGTGTTGGTCGACGCGCCGTGCAGCGGGCTGGGCACGCTGCGCCGCAATCCCGATCTGAAATGGCGGCAGACGCCGGCCAGCGTGGCCGAACTGGCGCGCAAACAGCAAAACATTCTCGCCGGCGCGGCGCGACTGGTGAAGCCGGGCGGGCGGCTGGTGTATGCCACGTGCAGCGTGCTGACGGAGGAGAATGACGATGTCGTTGCCGCTTTCCTCGCCGCGCATCCCGACTTCAGGCAGATTTCCGCGCAGGAGATTCTCCACCGGCAAGGCATCGCGCTCGCCTGCGGCGAATCGCTGCGCCTGACGCCGCACGCGCACGGCACGGACGGATTTTTCGCGGTCGCGCTGGAGAAAAATTCCACGAACAATCCCGAACGCAATCCCGAACACAACCCAGAGCACAACCCCGAACGCAATCACGCAGAGGTGAAATCATGAATCATCCCGCTTTTTACGACGACGCACCCGCCATCACGCTCCGCGATCCGCTTGCCGAATTTCTCGGCGCGGTGGAGGGCGGCGTGCTGACCTACCGCTACATCGACGCCGTCAAGGCGGCCGGCCATTCCTGCCCGACGGTGGCGTCGGCCTGGCTGATGACGATCCGGGCGCTGGCGGCGCTCTATCCGGATGACATGCCGGAGCGCGGCGCCGTCCGCGCCGAATTCCGCCAGACGGCAACGAGCGGCGTCACCGGCGTCATTGCCAACATCGTCACGCTCATTACCGGCGCCACGCATGACACCGGCTTCAAGGGTCTGGCCGGCCGCTTCGACCGGCGCGGCTTGCTGTTTTTCGATGCCGCCGTGAGCGGGGAGATTCGCTTCACGCGCAAGGACAACGGCGCTGCGGTGGAGGTGTCGGCGCATCTCGAGCACGCGCCCGGCTCGCCCCGCACCGGCGAACTGATGGCGGCCTGTCTCTCCGGTCAGGCTAACGCCGAGGCGCGGCGCGAATTCGGCCAGCTTTGGCAGGAGCGGGTGCGCGCCATTCTGATCGACCATGCGCGGGATCCGCGCATGATCGTCGTCCGTCCTGTTGATGCCGCATGACGGCGCTCGCTGATGCCGCATGACGGCGTCTGCTTTGGCAGCTTCAGCGAAAGCATGAAGGGGCGGGTTTTCGTTTTTGCCGTGCTGGCGGGGCTGGTTTTGCTTCAGGCCCGCGCGGCGGCGGCTTTCGAGCCGCGTCCCGTCACGCAGGCAACGGTCGAGGCGCTATTTACGCCGCATGACAATATCGAAGCCGCCATCCTCGACGCGCTGCGCGGGGCGCGCCGCAGCATCCACGTGCAAGCCTATGTGTTCACCAGCCGCGCCCTCGCCACGGCGCTCATTCGCGCCAAGGGGCGCGGCGTGCGCGTCGAGATGCTGGCCGACCGCGAGCAGACGGCGCGCGGCATCAACAGTCAGATTCCACGGCTCGTCGCAGCCGGCATTCCGGTCGCGCTCGAAGTGCGCTACGCCGCCGCCCATAACAAAATCCTGCTGATCGACGCTGATGAAGCGGGCGAGACTGAAGGGGCTGAAGGAGCTGAAAGGGCTGAAGGAGCTGACAAGTTCGACAAGGCCGGCGGCGCGATCATCACCGGCTCCTACAATTTCACCCGCTCGGCGCAAACGCGCAACGCCGAGAACGTCGTCATCCTGCGCGGCGATCCGGCCCTGCTGCGCGCTTATTTCGCTAACTGGCAGCGCCACCGCGCCGAAGCGCTTCCTTACGCCGAGGCGCTGCCAGCGGAGTAGCGGCGTGATGCGGGCGGATCAGCTTTTCGCCGCGCGGCCCGCGACCAGCGGATAGAGGATGCCGGCGAGCGCCGCGCCGATGATGGGCGCGATCCAGAACAGCCAGAGTTGCTCGATTGCCGCGCCTTGGACGAACAGCGCCGGGGCGGTGGAACGCGCCGGGTTGACCGAGGTGTTGGTGACGGGAATCGAGATCAGGTGGATCAGCGTCAGGCACAGGCCGATGGCGATCGGCGCGAATTTGCCCGGCGCGCGCTCATCGGTGGCGCCGAGGATGACGAACAGGAAGAAGAAAGTCATCACGACTTCGCAGATGAACGCCGCTGTCAGCGCGTAGTGTCCCGGCGAATGCTCGCCGTAGCCGTTGGTGGCGAAGCCGCCCAGGTCGAAGCCGGGTTTGCCGGTGGCGATCAGATACAGGACGCAAGCGCCGATCACGGCGCCGATGAGTTGCGCCACGATGTAGGGCGCGAGATCGCGCGCGGGCAGGCGTCCGGCGACGGTCAGCCCGACGCTGACGGCGGGGTTGAGGTGGCAGCCGGAAATGTGGCCGATGGCAAACGCCATCGTCAGCACGGTGAGGCCGAAGGCCAGGGCGACGCCGGCAAAGCCGATGCCCAGATCGGGATAAGCGGCGGCCAGCACGGCGCTGCCGCAGCCGCCCAGCACCAGCCATGCGGTGCCGACCATTTCGGCGGCGAGTCGTTGAGTCAGGGAAGGCATAACATATCTCCAAAACAAGTGATTCAAAAAACGGCTCTTGAGAGCCTGCCCATGCTCTTTTCGCAACCCTGAAAAGACCATGGACGGGCCGTAGGATAACGCAAAGCGCGGGCATGAAAAAACCCGCTGGTTGGCGGGTTTTTTGATGGATTGCGTGAAGTTCGCCGCGGGAGTTTGCCGCAGGCTTACTTCAGCTTGGTTTCCTTGTAGGTGACGTGCTTGCGCGCCTTGGGATCGAATTTCTTGATCTCCAGCTTTTCCGGCATGGTGCGCTTGTTCTTGGTCGTGGTGTAAAAGTGGCCGGTGCCGGCCGTGCTTTCGAGTTTGATTTTCTCGCGGGGCATGGCGGACGCTCCTTAAATTTCGCCTCTGGCGCGCAGATCGGCCAGGACGCTGTCGATGCCTTTCTTGTCGATGGTGCGCAGACCGGCGTTGGATACGCGCAGGCTGACCCAGCGGTTTTCGGATTCGACCCAGAAGCGGCGGTTCTGCAGGTTGGGCAGAAAGCGGCGCTTGGTCTTGTTGTTGGCGTGGGAAACGTGGTTTCCGACCATCGGTGCCTTACCGGTGACTTGGCAAACGCGAGCCATGATGATGTGCTCCAGAATTCGGGATTGTGCGAAACCGCGTATTGTACGCAAGTTCGGGCCGTTAAATCAAGCCTTTTTCGGCGAAGGACACAGGCTCGGCCGCGCCGGCGACGATGAAATGGTCGATCAGCCGGACATCCACCAGCGCCAAAGCCTGTTTCAGGGTCTGCGTGAGCGCCTCGTCGGTCTGGCTCGGCTCGGCGACGCCGGAAGGGTGGTTGTGGGCGAGGACGACGCTGGCGGCGTTGTGCGCCAGCGCCAGCTTGACCACCTCGCGCGGGTGCACGCTGGTTCGCGTCAGCGTGCCGCGAAACAGTTCTTCGGCGGCGAGGAGGCGGTTGCGCGCATCGAGCAGCAGCACCATGAAGACTTCGTGCGGCAGGGCGGCGAGCGTCAGGCGCAGCCAGTCGCGCACGGCGCGCGGCGAGCCGAGCGCGTCGCCGGCGGCGAGTTCCTCGCGCAGGGCGCGGCGGCCCAGTTCCAGCACCGCCTGCAACTGGGCGTATTTGGCGTGGCCCATGCCGGGGATGGCGGCAAATTCCGCCGCCGAAGCGGCGAACAGGCGATTCAGGCTACCGAAGCGACCAAGCAGGGTGCGCGCCAGATCGACGGCGCTGGCGCCCTTGACGCCGACGCGCAGGAAGATGGCCAGCAGTTCGGCGTCCGAGAGCGCGCCGGGGCCGTGCGCCAGCAGCCGTTCGCGCGGACGTTCGTTCTCGGGCCAGTCGGTAATCGCCATGCGTGGATCAATCCAGTAGAATCGGGCGTTCATTCAGTGCGGCGATTCTATCTCAACATCATGGCTGAAATGATCGGAAAGCGGCTCGTGCTCGGCGTCACCGGCGGCATCGCGGCCTACAAGGCGGCGGAACTGGCGCGCCGGCTGGTAAAAGACGGCGCCGAAGTGCACGCCGTGCTGACGCGCGCCGGCGCGCAGTTTGTCACGCCCGTCACCTTTCAGGCGCTCACCGGACGGCCCGTCTGGTGCGACCAGTGGGATGCGCGCATGCCCGACAACATGGCGCATATCGCGCTCTCCCGCGAGGCTGACGCCATTGTCATCGCGCCCGCCTCGGCGGATTTTCTCGCCAAGCTGGCGCACGGTCTTGCCGACGATCTGCTGTCGACGCTGTGTCTGGCGCGCGCCTGTCCGCTGCTGGTGGCGCCGGCGATGAACCGCCAGATGTGGGAGAACCCGGCCACGCAGAGAAACATCCGCCAGTTGCGCGAGGACGGCATCATCGTGCTCGGCCCGGCCAGCGGAGCGCAAGCCTGCGGCGAAACGGGCATGGGGCGCATGCTGGAGCCGGAAGCGATTCACGACGCCGTGGCCGGTTTTTTCCAGCCGAAGACGCTGGCGGGCCGGCGCGTGTTGCTCACCGCCGGGCCGACGTTCGAGGCGCTCGACCCGGTGCGCGGCCTGACCAATTTGAGTTCCGGCAAGATGGGCTTTGCGCTGGCGCGGGCGGCGCGTGACGCCGGCGCCGAGGTCACGCTGGTCAGCGGGCCGGTGGCGCTGCCGGCGCCGTGCGGCGTGACCCGCGTCGACGTCACGAGCGCGCTGGAAATGCACGCGGCGGTGATGCAGCGCGTTGCCGCCTGCGACGTTTTCATCGGCGTGGCGGCGGTGGCCGACTACCGGCCCGTCGAGCGGGCGGATGAAAAACTCAAGAAGGACGATGCGCATGACATGCTCCGGCAGATCGCGCTGACGGCCAATCCGGACATCCTCGCCGAAGTGGCGGCGCGGCCCGCGCCGCCGTTCTGCGTCGGCTTCGCCGCCGAGAGCCGCGATCTGGAGCGGTATGCCGAAGACAAGCGCCGCAAAAAACGGCTGGCGCTGGTGGTCGGCAATCTGCTGCGGGACGGCCTCGGCGGCGACGAAAATGCCGTCATCCTGTTCGACGAGCAGGGGCGGCATCCGCTCGGCCCGGCGGCGAAAATCGACATCGCCCGCGGCATCGTCGCCCACATCGGCGCCATGCTTACCGGCAAGGAATCGCACAAGGAGTCGCTTTGAGCCTCGCAACCCGGCGAACTGCCGTCATTCCTATCCCAAACGCCTCCCCTCTCCCGCTTGCGGGAGAGAGCCTGCCCCCGACTTGATCGGGGGGGCCAGGGGAGAGGGCGGGGCGGTGAAGCCAGTCCCATTCATACCCAAGGAAAACAATCCCCATGCACCGCATCGACGTGCGGATCCTCGATCCGCGTCTGAAGGACGATCCGCCCCGTTACGCCACGCCCGGTTCCGCCGGCCTCGATCTGCGCGCCTGCATTGAAGCGCCGGTCAGCCTGCAACCCGGCGACACACAGCTCATTCCCGCCGGCATCGCCATCCACATCGCCGATCCGGGGCTGGCGGCGCTGATCCTGCCGCGCTCCGGCTTGGGCCACAAGCACGGCATCGTGCTCGGCAATCTGACCGGCTTGATTGATTCCGACTATCAAGGCCAGATTTTCGTCTCAGCCTGGAACCGTGG
Organism: Zoogloeaceae bacterium; assembly: GCA_031277315.1. Lineage (GTDB taxonomy): Bacteria > Pseudomonadota > Gammaproteobacteria > Burkholderiales > Rhodocyclaceae > Desulfobacillus. The sequence goes on from JAITMP010000030.1 coordinate 160,807, forward strand.
CCGCGAGGCGTTCACCATTCAACCGATGGACCGGCTGGCGCAGATGATCGTCGTGCCGGTGCTGCAAGTGGCCTTCAATGTCGTCGATGAGTTTGCGGCGTCCCGTCGCGGCGAAGGCGGTTTTGGCAGCACGGGCAAGGGGTGACATGCTGATATGCGGATTCGCCGCCCAATCGACCCTGCGGCGCGACTCTGCTAGACTTTTCAACCGTAACAATCCTGAGTTGGGAGCCTGAAATGAAGCGCACACTTTTTCCCGCCGCCGCCCTTGTCTTGATGTTGCTGACGCCGGCGGCGTTTGCCCAGACAGCCCAGCCGAAAGCGCCAGCGGCGCCGGCGGCTGGCCCGAATGTCGATCTCAAGCGCGCGCAGGAAATCGTCACCAACCGCTGCTCGCTCTGCCACGGCGCGCAGGGCGACAGCGCCAGCCCGATCTATCCGCGACTGGCCGGCCAGCATGCCGAATACATCACCAAGCAGCTTGCCGATTTCAAGGCCGGGCGGCGCAAGGGCAGCGCCATGAACGACCAGGCCGCCGATCTGGCCGAGGGCGAGATGCAGGCGCTCGGCGTGTTCTTCAGCGAAAAAAAGCCGAAGTCCTACACCATTCGTGACGAGGAACTCAATGCCGTCGGCCGCTACATCTACAACAACGGCAATTCTTACTCGGGCGTCGCCGCCTGCGCCAGTTGCCACGGGCCGAAGGGCGACGGCACGGTGCAGTTGCCGCGTCTGGCCGGTCAGCACGCCGCCTACCTCGAAGGGCAGTTGAAGGATTTCAATCAGCGCGCCCGCACCAACGACAACGCCATCATGCACACCATCGCCTCGAAGCTGACCGAGCTCGAAGTAAAGGCCGTCACGCTCTATCTGAGCGGTTTGTAATTCACGGCCCAAAGAAAAGAAAACGAAAAGAAAACGAAAACGGCGGCGGGAGCGCAAACTCCCGCCGCCGTTTTTGTTGATGCCTGTTTTTACAGCAGCGCGTCGGCCCAGACGTTTTTCGCCCAAGCCATTGCGTACTTCGCTTCCTGCTCGTTGGCGGCGGAGGAAAGACCGCCGGAGCCGGGCACGACCTTGAAGGTTTTTTCCTTCGCGTCGTAGGTGTGCACCGAGGCGACGTGGACCGTGCTGTTGCTGGAGACGAAGCTGTAGCAGGTGTTGGCGATCACCATCGGGTCGGGCGCTTCCTGACCGCTCATGAGGGCGACGATGGCGCCGGCCGCGAGCTTCGCGTGCTGGGTGGTCATCTGGCCGGATTTCGGCATCGCCGGGGCCGACAGGGTGGCGTCGCCGAGCACGTGGATGTTTTTCTGCGCGATTGATTCCATCGTGCGCCAGTCGACTTCGCACCAACGGTTGTTGGCGGTGACGAGGCCGGCGGCGCGGGCGATATTGCCGGCACCGTGTCCCGGCACGATGTTGAGCACGTTGGCCTTGACGGCATCGGAGAACTCGAACTTCACCGTCATGGCGTTGGCATCGAGCGCGCTGATGGCATGGTTCGGGCGGTATTCGAGGATGCCGCTGTAGAGGTCTTTCCATGCCTTCATGAAAAGGCCCTTCTTCGATTGCACGTCCTCGTTGGCGTCGAGGATCAGCACTTTCGACTTCGGCTTCTTGGCCTTGAAGTAGGCGGCGACCATCGAGGCGCGCTCGTAAGGTCCGGGCGGGCAGCGGTAGGGCGATTTCGGCACGCAGAGCGCGTAGACGCCGCCGTCCGGCATGTCTTCCAGTTGCTTGCGCAGGGCCACGGTTTGCGGGCCGGCCTTCCAAGCGTGCAGGATTTTGCTGTCGGCGAGCGCCGGCGTCAGGCCGGGCACGGTTTCCCACATGAAGTCGATGCCGGGCGAGACGATCAGGCGGTCATAGCTCAGGCTGCCGTTCTTTGCCAGCGTGACGGTGCGCTTGACCGGGTCGACGGCCACGGCTGTGTCCTGAATGACGGTGACGCCGTGCTTGCGCAGGCCGTCGTAGCCGGTGGTGATGTCGGCCATCGTCTTGTCGCCGGAGAGCACCAGGTTCGAGACGGGGCAGGAAACGAAAGCCGGGTTGGGTTCGACCAGCGTGACGTTGATGCCGCCATTCGACCACATGCGGATGTACTTGGCGGCGGTGCCGCCGCCGAAGCCGCCGCCGATCACGACGACGTGGCCGGAGCCTTGACCGCCGCCGGCGCAGCCGTGGAGCATGCCGAAAGCGGCGGCTGCGCCCGTGGCCTTGATGAAATCGCGTCTGTTCAGTGTCATGTTGTCTCTCCCTTTATTTCTGCGCCGCGTAGTAGTTGGCGATCATCTCGACCTGCTGGTCGGTGTAGCCTTTGGCGAGTTGATGCATCAGCGTCGCCGGCTTGGCGTCGGTGCGGAAATCCTTCATTTTCCGGATCATCTCGTCTTTCGGCATGCCGGCGAGCGGGTCCATGCCGCCGACGCTGTGGCCGTTGGTGCCGTGGCAACTGGCGCAGGCCGAGGCCATGTTGCGGTTCAGAACGTCGTCCGCCAACGCTGTGGCGGCGAAGCCCAGCAGCGAAGCGGCGAGCGCGAGCTTGCGATATTTCATTGCTTTTCTCCTTTGAGTGAAGAGTTTTCCGAGTATTTTTTGTTGATGCTGTTCCCGCGCCAATCTATAAGATATTTTCCAAGGCAGCAATCAAATTTTGTTATTTACTCATGACTTCGAACGATAATGGCGACTGATGTTGTTGGCGATTCTCAAATTCGCAAAATAAATATGACTGGCCCGATTGAAGTGCGCATGCCGAAATATCCCGACTGCTGGGAGACGTGCGGCTCCTGCGCCAGCGGCGAAGTGGTGGCGCTGGACGTGCTGGTCAAGCCCGGCGATCTCGTTGATTACGACCAGCCCGTTCTGACGCTGGAAACCGGCAAGACCACGCTGGATATTCCCAGTCCCCGCGCCGGCCGCGTCGCTGGCGTGTTCGTCGCCGCCGGCGACGCCATTGCGGAAGGGCAGTTGCTCATCACCTTGCTGCCTGCCGCCTCGCTGCCCGCTTGAGCGGGCTGCTCCGTTAGAATTACGTTTTTTCTCTCAGGCGGCACAGCATGGCTCAATACGTTTTCACGATGAACCGCGTCGGCAAGATCGTTCCGCCCAAACGCGCCATTCTCAAGGACATCTCGCTCTCTTTCTTTCCCGGCGCCAAGATCGGCGTGCTCGGGCTGAACGGCTCCGGCAAGTCGACGCTGCTGCGCATCATGGCCGGCGTGGACAAGGACATCGAGGGCGAAGCGACGCCGATGCCGGGGCTTTCCATCGGCTATCTGCCGCAGGAACCGCAACTCGATCCGGACAAGACCGTGCGTCAGGCGGTGGAGGAGGGCCTCGGCGAAGTGTTCGCCGCGCAGCAAAAGCTCGACGCCGTGTATGCCGCCTACGCCGAGCCGGATGCCGATTTCGACGCGCTCGCCGCCGAACAGGCGCGGCTGGAAGCCGTTATCGCCGCCGCCGACGGCCACACCGCCGAACAGCAGCTTGAAGTCGCCGCCGACGCGCTGCGCCTGCCGCCGTGGGACGCCGCGATCGGCAATCTCTCCGGCGGCGAGAAGCGCCGCGTCGCCCTCTGCCGCCTGCTGCTGTCGAAGCCGGACATGCTGCTGCTCGATGAGCCGACCCATCACCTCGACGCCGAATCGGTGGATTGGCTGGAGCAATTTCTCACCCGCTTCCCCGGCACCGTGGTGGCGGTGACGCACGACCGTTATTTTCTCGACAACGCCGCCGAGTGGATTCTCGAACTCGACCGCGGTCAGGGCATCCCGTGGAAGGGCAATTACAGTTCATGGCTGGAGCAGAAGGAAACGCGGCTGAAGCAGGAAGAAGCCGCCGAATCCGCGCGCCAGAAAGCCATCGGCAAAGAACTCGAATGGGTGCGGCAGAATCCGAAAGGCCGTCAGGCGAAGAGCAAGGCGCGGCTGGCACGCTTCGATGAATTGTCGAGTCAGGAATACCAGAAGCGCAACGAAACGCAGGAAATTTTCATCCCGGTGGCCGAGCGTCTCGGCGACAAGGTGATCGAATTCAAGGGCGTCTCCAAAGGCTACGGCGAGCGTTTGCTGATCGACGATCTGAGCTTCACCGTGCCGCCCGGCGCCATCGTCGGCATCATCGGGCCGAACGGCGCCGGCAAGTCGACCCTGTTCCGCATGTTGACCGGCAAGGAGCAGCCCGACGCCGGCGAGATCGCCCTCGGCCCCACCGTCAAGCTGGTTTCCGTCGAGCAGACGCGCGAAGGGCTGCCCGACAACAAAACCGTCTGGGAAGCCGTCTCCGGCGGCGCCGACATGCTCACCGTCGGCAAATACGAAACGCCCTCCCGCGCTTACCTTGGCCGCTTCAACTTCAAGGGCGCCGATCAGCAGAAAATCGTCGGCAGCCTCTCCGGCGGCGAGCGCGGACGGCTGCATCTGGCCAAGACGCTGATCGCCGGCGGCAACGTACTGCTGCTCGACGAGCCGTCGAACGATCTCGATGTCGAAACCCTGCGCGCGCTCGAAGACGCCCTGCTCGAATTCGCCGGCTGCGTGCTGGTGATCTCGCACGACCGCTGGTTTCTCGACCGCATCGCCACCCACATCCTCGCCTGCGAAGGCGAATCGCAATGGACGTTCTTCAACGGCAACTACCACGAATACGAGGCCGACAAGATCAAGCGCCTCGGCGAAGAAGGCGCCAAGCCGAAGCGCCTGCGCTACAAACCGCTGAAAGGCTGATGTCATGCGCATGATTTTTGCATTGCTCGCCGCGCTGGGTTTGAGTGTTGGATCGGCCGCTGCCGCCGAAGAAGACCCCGGCCTTACCGCCGTGCGCGAACTGGGCCGGGTCAACGGCCAGGCGCTGGCCTGCGGCGAAAAAGACATGGCCGCCTGGGCGCGGCTGCTCATGCTCCGCCACGCGCCCAAAACGCGGGAATACGGCGAGCGTTACGAAGAAGCCACGCAGGAAGCATTCATCGCGCATGGCCGCGGCCAACCCTGTCCGGCGACGGCGCAACTCGCGGCCCGGCTCGACGCCGCCGCGCAAGGACTGCAAGCCGCGCTGCCCGCAGCCGATCAAGCTGCAGCCGATCAAACCCCGCCCGGCCACAACGCCGGCGCGCCGCCGCCGAACGGCATCGTGCCGCGCTACCTGCTGCAAGACCCGAACGGGCGCGCCGTCACCAACGAAGACTTCGCCGGGCGCTTCCAGTTGATCGCCTTCGGCTACGTCTCCTGCCCGGATGTCTGCCCAACCACGCTGCTGGAAATGAAAGAAGTGCTCCAGCGTCTCGGCGCCGCCGCCGCCCGGCTGCAACCGGTTTTCATCACCGTCGACCCCGAGCGCGACAGCGCACAGATTCTGCGCGAATACACCGCCGCCTTCGATCCGCGCATTCTCGGCCTGCGCGGCAACGAAGCGCTCACCCGCCGCGCCGCCGCCGAATTCGGCGTCCGCTACGAAAAAGCGCGCGACCCGTCGACGCCGGACAGCTACACCGTCGACCATTCCACCGGCATGACCCTGCTCGGCCCCGACGGCCGCGCCCTCACCCGCTTCCCCTACGCCATGCCCTCCGCCCAAATCGCCGAACGAATCCAGACCCTGATGCAAGAAAACACCCCCCGCCCGCCGCAATAGCGAAGCGGAGCGCCGCGCCGCCCTGCGTCGCCCCGTGTCGTCGCCGCGCTTCACGCGCCTTTCCCCGCTGGCGGAGCGCAGCGCATAAACATGCGCGGTGGTCTGCGCTAAAATCGGCTTTTCCCTGACTGAAAGTCCGCCGTGACCGGGATTACCCTTGCCCTTTCGAAGGGCCGCATTTTCGAGGAAACCTTGCCTTTGCTGGCGGCGGCGGGGATTGTGCCGTCGGACGATCCCGAGACGTCGCGCAAGCTGATTCTTGGCACCAGCCGCGCCGACGTGCGCTTGATTATCGTGCGTGCTTCGGATACGCCGACTTATGTGCAGTACGGCGCCGCCGATCTCGGCATTGCCGGCAAGGATGTGCTGCTGGAACACGGCGGCGCCGGTCTTTACCAGCCGCTGGATCTGAAAATCGCCCGTTGCCGCATGGCGGTGGCGGTGCCGGCGGGTTTTGATTATGCCGCCGCCGTGCGGCCCGGCGCGCGGCTGCGCGTGGCGACGAAATACATTCAGACGGCGCGCGAGCACTTCGCCGGCAAGGGCGTGCATGTCGATCTCATCAAGCTCTACGGTTCGATGGAACTGGCGCCGCTGGTCGGTCTGGCCGATGCCATTGTCGATCTGGTTTCCAGCGGCGGCACCCTGAAGGCGAACAATCTGGTGGCGGTGGAGGAAATCATGCCGATATCATCACGTCTGATCGTGAATCAGGCGGCGCTGAAGATGAAGCGGGCGCTGCTGCAACCTGTCATTGATGCGTTTGCCGGAGCCGTCCGTGATTAAGCGGCTGACGACCCGCGACGCCGATTTTTCGCGGCAGCTTGACGCGCTGCTGGCGTTCGAGAACGCCCAGGACGACAGCATCGAGCGGACGGTGGCGGAAATTCTGGCGGCGGTGCGCGCGCGGGGCGACGCGGCGGTGCTGGACTACACGCGCCGCTTCGACCAGTTGCAGGCGCAGAGCGTGGCCGAATTGATGCTGCCGCGGCAGGAACTGGAAGCGGCGCTGCGCGATCTGCCACCGGCGCAGCGGACGGCGCTCGAACAGGCGGCGGACCGCATCGCGCTGTATCACCGGAAACAGCTTGCCGCCTCCTGGGAATACACGGAAGCCGACGGCACGCGCCTCGGCCAGAAAGTGACGCCGCTTGATCGCGTCGGCCTCTACGTGCCGGGCGGCAAGGCGGCGTATCCGAGTTCCGTGCTGATGAACGCGATTCCGGCCAAGGTGGCCGGCGTCAGCGAACTCATCATGGTGGTGCCGACGCCGCGCGGCGAGAAAAACGCGCTGGTGCTGGCAGCGGCGGCGCTGGCTGGCGTCGACCGCGTGTTCACCCTCGGCGGCGCGCAGGCGGTGGGCGCGCTGGCGTATGGCACGCAGACTGTTCCGCAGGTGGACAAAATCGTCGGCCCCGGCAACGCCTATGTTGCCGCCGCCAAACGGCGGGTGTTTGGCGTGGTCGGCATCGACATGGTGGCCGGTCCCTCCGAAGTGCTGGTGATCGCCGACGGCTCGACTGAGCCGGACTGGGTGGCGATGGATCTGTTCGCCCAGGCCGAGCACGATGAACTGGCGCAATCAATTCTGCTCTGCCCCGATCCGCGTTTCATCGACGCGGTGGCTGGCAGCATCGCCCGCCTGCTGCCGCACATGCCGCGCAAGGAAGTCATCGCCGCCTCGCTCTCCGGGCGCGGGGCGCTGATCGAAGTGCGCGATCTCGACGAAGCTTGCGCCATCGCCAACCGCATCGCGCCGGAACATCTGGAACTTTCATTCGCCGACGCGAACGAAGCGAACGCGCTGGCCGGCGGGATTCGCCATGCCGGCGCCATTTTCATTGGCCGTTTCACCTCGGAATCGCTCGGCGACTATTGCGCCGGCCCCAACCACGTGCTGCCGACTTCGCGCAGTGCGCGCTTCTCCTCGCCGCTCGGCGTGTATGACTTTCAGAAGCGCACGTCGATCATCGAAGTGTCGGCGGACGGCGCCGATCGGCTTGGCCGCATCGCCGCTACCCTCGCTCACGGCGAAGGCTTGCAAGCCCACGCGCGGGCGGCGGAATTGCGGCTGAAGAAATAATCAGCGCGCGGGTTTGGGCGGGTAGTTTGAAAGCCGTTTCGTGCGCGAGACGTTTGCTGCTGGGCTTCGCTACGCTCAGTCCAACCTGTCTTGCTGCCATATGGATTCCGCGACCTGGCGCGGAATGACCTCACGCCGTCGGGCGCTCGAGGACTGAAAAAGTCAGCAGCATTTAACCCAGAATTTCGCGCAGGGCGTCGGTGAGCGTCAGGCATTGCGCGTCGGTGCCGACGGTGATGCGCAGGAATTGCTCGATGCGCGGCTGGCGGAAGTGGCGGACGACGATGCCGCGTCCGCGCAGGGCGGCGGCCAGTTCGCCGGCGTCGCGTTGCCGGTGGCGGGCGAAGAGGAAGTTGGCGGCGGAGGGCAGCACGTCGAAATCGAGTTTGGCGAGTTCTTTCGCCAGCGTCTCGCGGCTGCGCATGACGGCTTGCCGCGTGCGCTCGAAATGCGCCTTGTCCGCCATTGCCGCGACGGCGCCGGCGATGGCGAGGCGGTCGAGGGGATAGGAGTTGAAGCTGTTTTTGACCCGCTCCAGCGCCTCGATGAGATCGGCGTGGCCGATGGCGAAACCGACGCGCAGCCCGGCCAGCGCGCGCGATTTGGAGAGCGTTTGCACCACCAGCAGATTGGGGTGGCGGGCGATGAGGGGCAGCACCGTTTCAGCGCCGAAGTCGACATAGGCTTCGTCCACGACCACGGCTGAATCCGGGTTCGCGGTCAGAATTTGCTCGATGGCCGCCGTTGTCAGGGCGCGGCCAGTGGGCGCGTTCGGATTCGGGAAGATGATGCCGCCGTTTTGCCGCGCGTAATCCTGCGGGTGAATCTCGAAGGCGTCCGTCAGTGGCACGGTTTCGAAATGGATGCCGTAGAGTCCGCAATACACCGGGTAGAAACTGTAGGTGATGTCGGGAAACAGCACCGGGCGCGGGTGCTTGAGCAGGGCGAGAAAGACGTGCGCCAGCACTTCGTCCGAGCCGTTGCCGACGAAAACCTGCTTTGGCGTGACGCCGAAATGGGCGAAGTGGGCGGCGAGCGCCGTCTTGAGCCGGTCGGCGTTCGGATCGGGATAGAGGCGCAGGGTGTCGCCGGTTTCGGCGCGCAGGGCGGCGAGCACTTTCGGCGAGGGGCCGTAGGGATTTTCGTTGGTGTTGAGCTTGACCAGATTCGGCAGCTTCGGCTGCTCGCCCGGCACGTAGGGGGTCAGGCCGTGCACGACGGCGCTCCAGTAACGGCTCATGTCGGATAGGAACGGGAGAAGTGGAATGCCAAGGAGAATACCAAGGGGGATGCCAGAGGGAATGTCAGGGCGAATAGCCAATGTTATCATGCGGTTTCGAGTCACTTGAGGTTCTTGATACGCCATGACGACCGCCACGCGACAAGCTGAAATTTCGCGCAAGACGCTGGAGACGGACATTGCCGTCCGCCTCGATCTGGACGGCAGCGGCCGCTCGACGCTGGCCAGCGGCGTGCCTTTTCTCGATCACATGCTCGATCAGGTGGCGCGCCACGGCATGCTCGACCTCGCGGTGTCCGCCAAGGGCGATTTGCATATCGACGCCCACCACACCGTCGAGGACATCGGCATTGCCATCGGCCAGGCGCTGGCGCAGGCCGTCGGCGACAAGAAAGGCATCCGCCGCTACGGCCATGCCTATGTGCCGCTCGACGAGGCGCTGTCGCGCGTGGTGGTGGATTTCTCGGGCCGTCCGGGGCTGAGCTTCAACGTCGATTTCAAGCGGGCGCTGATCGGCGCTTTCGACGCCGATCTGACGCAGGAATTTTTTCAGGGGCTGGTGAATCACGCCCGCATCACGCTGCACATCGACAATCTGCGCGGGAGCAACGCCCACCACCAGTGCGAGACGGTGTTCAAGGCCTTTGGCCGCGCATTGCGCATGGCGGCAGAGCTTGATTCACGCGCCGTCGGCGACGTGCCCTCCACGAAAGGGGCGCTCTAGCCCTTTCTTTCCGCCGTCTTGCAGCGGCTGATTTTGATGAACACCGTCGCAATCGTTGATTACGGCATGGGCAATCTGCGCTCGGCCGCCAAAGCCATCGAGCATGTCGCGCCGCAAGCGCGTGTGCGGGTCACGTCCGACCCGGCGGCGCTGGCCGCGGCGGATCGCGTTGTGGTGCCCGGTCAGGGCGCCATGCCCGACTGCATGCGCGAACTGGACGCGCGCGGCTTGCGTGGGGCGGTGATGCGGGCGGCGCGGGAAAAGCCCTTTCTCGGCATCTGCATCGGCTTGCAGATGCTGTTCGAGGCCAGCGAGGAGGGCGGCGTGGCGGGTCTGGGCCTGCTGCCGGGGCGTGTGCGGCGCTTTCCCGCCGGGCTGAGCGCCCCCGGCGGCGGCCGGCTGAAAGTGCCGCACATGGGCTGGAACGAAGTCCGGCGCGCCGGGCCACATCCGCTCTGGACGGGCATTGCCGAGGCCACGCGCTTCTATTTTGTGCACAGCTACTACGCCGAGGCGGGGGCGCCGGGGCTGGTTGCCGCCGTCAGCGAGCACGGTTTCCCCTTTACCTGCGCGGTGGCGAAGGATAATATTTTCGCCGTGCAGTTCCACCCGGAAAAAAGCGCCGACGCCGGTTTGGCTTTACTGGGCAATTTTATGCGCTGGAATCCTTGACGGACTGCCGACGAGCGAAATGATTTTTTTCAATCACGTTCATTTTCCGCGCTGACTCCCATGCTGCTGATACCTGCAATTGATCTCAAGGATGGCCACTGTGTGCGCCTGAAACAGGGCGACATGGCCGATGCCACAGTGTTCTCGGAAGACCCGGCGGCGATGGCGCGGCACTGGCTGGCCCAGGGTGCCCGCCGCCTGCATCTGGTCGACCTCAACGGCGCCGTCGCCGGCAAGCCGAAGAACGAAGCCGCGATCAAGGCCATCACCGCCGCCGTCGGCGACGACATTCCCGTCCAGTTGGGCGGCGGCATCCGCGACCTCGACACCATCGAGCGTTATCTCGACGACGGCATCGCGTATGTCATCATCGGCACGGCGGCGGTGAAGAATCCCGGCTTCCTGCATGACGCCTGCGGCGCTTTTCCCGGCCACATCATCGTCGGCCTCGACGCCAGGGACGGCAAGGTCGCCACCGACGGCTGGTCGAAGCTGACCGGCCACGATGTCATCGACCTGGCGCGGAAGTTCGAGGATTACGGCGTCGAGGCGGTGATCTACACCGACATCGGCCGCGACGGCATGATGAGCGGTGTGAATGTCGATGCCACCGTCAAGCTGGCGCAGGCGCTGCGCATTCCGGTCATCGCCAGCGGCGGCATCGCCAGCCTGAAAGACATCAAGGCGCTCTGCAAGGTTGAAGTCGAAGGCATCGTGGGCGCCATCACCGGTCGCGCCATCTACGAGGGCAAGCTGGACTTCAAGAAAGCCCAGGCCGAAGCGGACAAGCTGTCAAAAGACGGCCGCTGACGACGGCCACTGGCCATCTTCCATAACCGATTTTTCTTCCGACACATTTCCCATGCTCGCCAAACGCATCATTCCTTGTCTTGACGTGAAAGCCGGCCGTGTCGTCAAGGGCATCAACTTCGAGGGCCTGCGCGATGCCGGCGATCCGGTCGAAATCGCGCGCCGTTACGGCGAGCAGGGCGCCGACGAACTGACGTTTCTCGACATCACCGCCACTTCGGATGAGCGCGACATCATTCTCCACGTCGTCGAGCAGGTCGCCGAACAGGTTTTCATTCCCCTCACCGTTGGCGGCGGCGTGCGCGTTGTGGATGACGTGCGGCGGCTGCTCAACGCCGGCGCCGACAAGGTCAGCATGAACACCGCCGCCGTGCTCAACCCGCAACTGATTGCCGACGCCTCCGGCAAGGTCGGCGCGCAGTGCATCGTCGTGGCGATCGACGCCAAGCAGACCGGCGCTGGCCGCTGGGAGGTGTTCACCCACGGCGGCCGCAAGAACGCCGGCATGGACGCCATTGATTGGGCGCGGCGCGTGCAGCAGTTGGGCGCGGGTGAAATCCTGCTCACCAGCATGGACCGCGACGGCACCAAAAACGGTTTCGATCTGGCGCTGACGCGCGCCGTCAGCGACGCCGTCGATATTCCGGTCATTGCCAGCGGTGGCGTCGGCACGCTGGCGCATCTGGCCGAGGGCATACTCGAAGGGCATGCCGACGCCGTGCTCGCGGCGAGCATTTTCCATTACGGCGAACATACCGTGCGGGAAGCCAAGGAATACCTGCGCGCGCGCGGCATCGAGGTGAGGCTGTAGGCGATGACGGGCCTGGATGAAATCAAGTGGGGCGCGGACGGTCTGGCGCCGGTCATCGCGCAAGACGCCGTTAGCGGCGAGATACTGATGATGGCCTGGATGAATCGCGCCGCGCTGGAGCGCACGCTGGCCTGCGGCGAAGCGGTGTACTGGTCGCGCTCGCGCGGCAAGTTCTGGCGCAAGGGCGAGGAATCCGGCCACACGCAGAAGGTGCGCGAGATTCGCACCGATTGCGATAATGACGCGCTGCTGCTGAAAATCGAGCAGGCGGGCGGCATCGCCTGCCACACCGGACGGCGCAGTTGTTTCTATCAGAAGCTGGTGGATGGCCGTTGGGTGGCCGTCGATCCGGTGCTGAAGGACCCCAAGGAGATATACAAATGATTGATCCGCAAGTGCTCTATCGTCTGGCCGACATGCTGAATGAGCGCCGCGCCGCGCCGCCCGATTCCTCCTACGTCTCCAGCCTCTACCACAAGGGCACCGATGCGATCTGCAAGAAAGTCGCCGAGGAAGCGGCTGAAACCATCATGGCGGCGAAGGACGGCGACCGCCTGCACATCGTGCGCGAGACGGCGGACTTGTGGTTCCACAGCCTGATCCTGCTGTCGCATTACGGCCTCGGCCCCGACGACGTGCTGGTCGAACTGCACCGCCGCGAAGGCATCTCTGGCATCGACGAAAAGAAATCGCGGATCGGGGGCTGAGATGAGCGATTGCCTCTTTTGCCGCATCGCGCGCGGCGAAATTCCGTCGAAGAAAATCTACGAGGATGAACTCGTGTATGCCTTTCACGACATTCATCCGGTCGCGCCGGTGCATTTCCTGATCATCCCGAAAGTCCACGTGCCTTCGCTCTACGAAGCCGAATCCGCCCACGAGCCGGTGTTTGGCCGCATGCTGGCGCTGGCCGGGCGGCTGGCGCGCGAGCAGGGCGCGGGCGACGGCTTCCGCGCCATCGTCAACACCGGGCGGGTGGGCCGGCAGGAGGTGTATCATGTGCACCTTCACGTCATCGGCGGCCCGCACGTCCTGCCGGGCATGCCCTGATCGACCAAACCAGACATACCAAGGAGAGCGGCAATGGGTTCATTCAGTGTGTGGCATTGGCTGATCGTTCTGCTGATCGTCGTATTGATCTTCGGCACGAAAAAGCTGCGCAACATCGGCCAGGATCTGGGCGGCGCCGTGAAAGGCTTCAAGGACGGCATGAAAGAAGGCACGACCGCCAGCGCCGCCGAGCCGCCGCAGCAAGTCACCGGCCAGACCATCGAAGGCGAAGTCAGGGAAAAAACCCGCGCATGATCTTCGGACAGGCCGGTCTTCCCTGGCCGGCGTCGACGGTTAATCCCGCGCCGGACCGGGGCTGAATCCGATCCCTGTTCCCGGCCCCTGTTCTGGCCCACGCGCCTTGCCCCATGTTCGATATCGCTTTTTCCGAATTATTCCTGATTGCCCTGGTGGCGCTCGTCATCCTCGGGCCGGAGCGGCTGCCGCGCGTTGCCCGCACCGCCGGCCACCTGCTCGGCCGCTTGCAGCGTTACGTCAGCGACGTGAAGGCGGACATCAACCGCGAAATCCAGCTTGAAGAGTTGAAGAAGATGCAGCAGCAGGTCGAAGAATCGGCCCGCTCGCTCGAATCCAGCGTGACGCAGGAATTCACCCAGTTGGAGCGCACGCTGAATCAGTCGCTGGCCGGCGCAGATGCGCCGGCGGCGGCGCCAGCGACTGCCGAAGCGCCTGTCGGCATTCCTGCCGCTGACATTCCCGCTGTGGAATCCGTCGCGGAATCCCCGCCCGCCGAAACGCCGCAGATGGAACTCGGCTTTGCCGCCGAAGAAACGGCGGCGGCAAAGCCGCCCGAACCCGCATCATGAGCGAGCAGCAGGAAACTTTCATCTCCCATCTGGTCGAGTTGCGGGGACGGCTGATCCGCGCCTCCGTCGTCGTCCTGCTGATTTTCGCCGGCCTGTTTCCGTGGGCCAAGGAACTGTATGCCGTCGTCGCCGAGCCGCTGCTGGCGGCGTTGCCGCAAGGCGGGCAGATGATCGCCACCGACGTCGTCGGCGTGTTTCTCGTGCCGATGAAAGTCGCCCTGCTGGTGGCCTTCCTGATCGCCCTGCCGTATGTGCTCTATCAAGCCTGGGCCTTCATCGCGCCCGGCCTGTATGTGCACGAGAAGCGGCTGATTCTGCCGCTCACGGTGGTCAGCGTGCTGCTGTTTTTCTGCGGCATGGCCTTCGCCTATTTCATCGTTTTTCCGACGGTGTTCAAGTTCATGTCGGCGATGGCGCCACAGGGCGTGGCCTGGATGACCGACATCGAAAAATACTTGTCTTTCGTGCTGACATCCTTCATTGCGTTCGGCATCACCTTTGAAGTGCCGGTGGCGGTGATCGTGATGGTCAGGATCGGCGTCGTCAGCATCGCCAAGCTGAAGGAGATCCGCCCCTATTTCATCGTCGGCGCCTTCATCATCGCAGCAATATTCACCCCGCCCGATGTCGTCTCGCAATTCCTGCTCGCGCTGCCGCTGTGCCTGCTGTATGAACTTGGCATCATCGCCGCCCGCTTCGTCGAACGCCCGGCCGGCGTCTCCGACCACGTCCCGCTCGGCGAAGCCGAGATGGAGCGGGAACTGGACAAGGCCGAAGCCGAAGCGAAGAAAAACGGCTGAGCGCGGCGAAGCCCAACATCGAGATTTATCGAACCCCATCCCCACCCAAACCCTCCCCTTGAAGGGGAGGGCTTGCTCTGCGCGCAGAATGGCAACGGTTCGTTGCGGGGCATTCCGGCTTGCCCTGCTCACTGGTAGCGCAGGGCTTCGATGGGGTCGAGGCGGGCGGCTTTGCGGGCGGGGTAGAAGCCGAAGAAGATGCCGACGCCGGCGGCGACGCCGAAGGCTGTGAGGACCGAGCCGCCGGAGATGACGACGGTCATTTTGGCGAGCTGGTTCGCCAGCAGGGCGCCGCCGACGCCGAGGCAGAGGCCGATGGCGCAGCCGATCACGGATATGATGATGGCTTCGAGCAGAAACTGGGCGAGGATGTCGCGCTCTCTGGCGCCGATGGCCATGCGGATGCCGATTTCGCGTGTGCGTTCGGTGACGGAGACGAGCATGATGTTCATGATGCCGATGCCGCCGACGAGCAGCGATACCGAGGCGATGGCGCCGAGCAGCATGGACATGACGCGCGTGGTTTCCGCCGCCGTGTCGGCGACGGCGGTGAGGTTGCGCAGGGTGAAGTCGTTGTCGACGCCTTCGCGCAGGCGGTGGCGCTGGCGCAGCAGCGCTTCCATCGCTTTTTCCACCGCCGGCATGGCTTCGGCGGAACTTGCTTTCACCAGAATCTGGCGCACCGAGCCGGGGAAGGGCGTGCCGAATACCCGGCGCTGGGCGGTGGTGATGGGCATCACGACCAGGTCGTCCTGATCGCGTCCTTCGAGGTTCTGGCCCTTCGAGCCGAGCACGCCGAGCACGGTGAACGGCGCCTGACCGATGCGGAAGGTTTTGCCGACCGGGTCTTCGTCGCCGAACAGGTTTTCCGCCGCCGTGCGGCCGATCAGCGCCACGCGGGTGGCGGCGCGCACGTCGGAATCGGTGAACGCGGCGCCTTCGGCGATCGGCCAGGAGCGGGCGTCGAGATAGCTGGGCGTGCTGCCTTGCACCCAGGCGTTCCAGTTGTTCGGCCCATACACCATCTGCACCGAGCCGAAGTGCACCGGCGCGACGGTGTCGACGCCGTCCAGTTCGGCGATGGCGTTGGCATCGGCCACCGTCAGCGTGGGGGCGTTGCCGCTGCCGGTGCGCACGCCGCCGGTGGCGGTGAAGCCGGAGAGCACGACGAAAATATTGCTGCCCATCGAGTTGATGGTTTGCGCCACGGTGTATTGGGCGCCCTGACCGATGGCCATCATCAGCACCACGGCGCTGACGCCGATCACCATGCCGAGCATGGTGAGCAGCGTGCGCAGGCGGTTGGCGCCCATCGCCCGCCATGCTTCGTGCAGCATGGCGCCTAGCATGAGGGCGACTCCGCCGGCATGAATCCGGGCACGGTCGGCGCGTCGTGGACGATGCGTCCGTCGAGAAAGCGGATCTGCCGCTTGGCGTGGGCGGCGATGTCGCTTTCGTGGGTCACCAGAACGATAGTGATGCCTTCCGCGTTGAGGCCGTCGAACACGCTCATGATTTCCTCGCTGGTGTGGCTGTCGAGGTTGCCGGTCGGCTCGTCGGCGAGGATCAGGCGCGGGCGGTTGACCAGCGCGCGGGCAATCGCTACGCGCTGTTGCTGGCCGCCGGAAATGCGGCTCGGCAGCGATTCGGCATAACGGCCAAGGCCGACCTTGTCGAGCATTTCCTGCGCCCGCACGCGGCGCTCGGCGTGGTCGACGCCGGAGTAGATGAGAGGCAGGGCGACGTTGTCGGCAAGGCTCATGCGCGGCAGCAGGTTGAAGCCCTGAAAGACGAAGCCGAGGGTGCGGTTGCGCAGGGTGGCGGTGGCGTCCTTGCCGAGCCGCGCCACGTCGCTGCCGGCGAGGTAGTAGTGTCCTTCGCTCGGACGGTCGAGGCAGCCGAGAATGTTCATGAAGGTCGATTTGCCCGAGCCGGACGGCCCCATGATGGCGACGAATTCGTTGACCCGGATCGACAGGTTGACATCCTTCAGCACGGGGAAAGGGCCGGCCGGCGTGTCGTAAGCCTTGAACAGCTTTTCCACGCGGATGACGAAGTCATCCATCAGAACAGCCTCATGCGGAAGGTGCTGGAGGATTCGGGCGCGGCGGCGGCGGGCAGGTTTTCGCCGACAATGACCTTGTCGTCTTCCTTCAGTTCGCCGCTGACCACTTCGGTGAAGCGCGAATCCGTGATGCCGGTGCGAACCTTGACCGGCTTGATGACCTTGCCGTCGAGAACGTACACCGTGCCGCTGCCGGTGTCGCGCTTGCTGCGCCGTTCGCCGCCAGCCGGCGGGCCGTTGCCGGCAGCGCCGGGAGCACTGGCGGCACCAGCGGCGCCGGCGGAATTGGCAGAATTGGCAGAACCGGCGGAATTGGTGGAACCGCCGCCGGCGGGCGGCGCGGCGGTTTCGCTTTTCTCCGCGCTCTTTTCCGTCTCGGGCGGCTTGAAGCGCAGCGCGGTATTCGGCACCAGCAGCGCATCCTTTTTCTGCGCCACGGTGATGGCGACATACGCCGTCATGCCCGGCAGCAGGATTTGTTCGGGGTTGTCCACGGCCACCACCACGTTGTAGGTGACGACGTTCTGCTGCGTGGTCGGATTCAGGCGCAGTTGTTTCACCTTGCCCTGAAAACTGCGGTTGGGAAAGGCGTCGACGTTGAAGCGCACCGGCTGGTCGACGCGGATCGGCCCGATGTCGGCTTCGGCGAAGGTGGTGTAGATCTGCATCTCCGTCATGTCCTGCGCGATCTTGAACAGGGTCGGCGTCTGGAAGCTGGCGGCGACGGTCTGGCCGATATCCACCTGACGGTCGACCACCACGCCGGAAACCGGCGAGCGGATCACCGAGTAGCGCAGATTGGCGCGGTCGCGGTCGTTTTGGGCGCGGGCGAGATTGGTTTGCGCTTCCGCCGAGGCGCGCGTCGCGGTCGCCTGATCGAGTTCCTGCCGCGAGACGTATTCCTGCCGGAACAGTTCCTGCATGCGCTTTTCGCTCACGCGCGCCAGCGTCAGCGCCGCTTCCGCGTTGGCGACGCTGGCGTCACTCTGCCGCACCTGGGCGGCGAGGGTCGAATCGTCCAGTTCGGCCAGAATCTGTCCTTCCTTCACTTCGTCGTTGAAATCGACATACAGGCTTTTCACGGTGCCGGAGACTTGCGTGCCGACGCTGACCAGCGTCACCGGATTCAGCGTGCCGTTGGCGGAGACGGTCTGGGTGACTTCGCCCCTGCCCAGGGCTTCGGTCTTGTAGCGGGTTTCCGGGCCGGCGGCGGCGCGCTTTTGATAGAAGTAATAGCCGGCGCCGGCGGCAAGCGCGACGACGAGAATGAGCAGAGCGGATTTCTTCGCGGCGGTCATGGGGTTGATCCTGTCGGGTTTATCTTTCGCCAGAGGAGAGCGTCGGCAGCAGTCCCGCGTCCAGCGCGCCCATCGCCTGGGCGAGGGCGGTGCGCGAGACGAACCAACTGGTGTCGGCCTGAATGCGTTGCTGCCGCGCGCTGGCGAGCGCCGCTTGCGCGGTGAGCAGGTCGAGAATGCTGCCGACGCCGGCGCGGTAGCGTCCGGCGGCGACGCGCTCGGATTCGGTGGCGCTGGCGAGCAGATCGGCGGCGGTCTTCACCGACTGGGTGGCGGTGGCGAGATCGGCGTGCGCGTTCCAGACATCGAGCGCCACCCGCAGTCGTATTTCCTCGCGCCGCGCCGCCTGCAAATCGGCCTGGGCTTCCGCCGCGTGCACCCGGTAAGTGGTGGCGAAGCCGCTGAAGAGCGGAATGTTCAGGGTCAGGCCGATGTTCGAGCTGTCGTAAAACGGCTGCCCCACGATCTGGCTGCGGCCCGCGCCCACGCCCAGCGACAAGGTCGGCAGATGGGCGGCTCTGGCCGCGTCGACATTCGCCTCGGCGGCGCGGAACTGCGCTTCGGCGGCGGCCAGATCGGGCCGCTGCGCGCGCGCTTCCTCGATCAGGCGGCCCAGATCGGCCTCGAAGCCGGCGTCCGGCGCGGCGGGCGGCAGCGGCGTCAAATCCAGCGGGCGGGTCGGGTCAATGCCGATGACATTGGCCAGCATCCCCTGCGTCGTCTTCAGCGCGCCTTCCGCGCCGATGCGGTTCAGCACCGCTTGCGCGTGCGCGGTGCGCGCTTGCAGGCGGTCGGCTGGCGTCGTCACGCCGACGTTGTAGCGCGCTTCGGCGGCGTTCAGCGATTCGAGCGCCGCTTTTTCCGACAGCCGCGCCGCGTCCAGCGCCGCCGCTGCCGCCTGACGCTGGAAGAAAGCCTGCACGGCGGCGAGAAATACCGACTGCACGGCGGCGTCCCGCGTGTAGGCGGCGGCGGTGAAAAGCTGGCGGGCGTTTTCCAGATTTGCGGCGCGCGCGCCGAAATCGAACAACACCCAGAACAGATCAACGCCGCCGCCGCGCTGGGTGTAAGGACTGTTGTTGCGCGTCGATTCATTGCGCTGACGGTTTACCGAAACGTCGGCGGAAATGTTCGGCAGAAACGCCGCTTGCGCCACGCCGACCTGCGCCGCCTGAAAACGGGCGCTGGCCCAGCCCTGGCGCGTCTGCGGGTTGTTGCACAGGGCGAGATCGACCACTTCGGCCAGACTCAGCGGCTGAGCCAGATCGGCCGGCTGACAAGGCGTTGGCGCGGCTTGCAGCCCGGTCACCGGCGGCACCGCTTCCAGCACGCCGAACGGATCGGCAGCAAACCCCGGCGTCGCTGTCAGCGCGAGGATCAGGGGAGCGATCAGGGGTGCGAGGGGTATGCCGAGGGCGCGGAAAAACGCGGCGCGGGGGAAGCGGGAGAAAGGGATTTTCATGACGAGGCGGATTTTACCGCCTCGCGCCATGCCGCGATGTAATGGAATGTAACGTTTCGTTTCGCTGGCAATATTTCAGGGCCGGAACAGGCTTTCAGGCGATGCCCGGATTGCCGTCGACGCCGATGAGTTTCGGGCTGTTGAGTTGGCGCGGAGCGATGGTTTTTTTGTCGCGCAGCCATTTTGTGATGACATCCCAGATGGGTTCGCCGGTGGCGCCCGCAGCGACCGGCGCCCAGCCGGCGACCTTGTAGGTTTTACCGGCGTCGAGCGGCTGACCGTTCAGGCGCATGTCCTGAATGCGCCGGCCCATGGCGGCGTTCGGGTCGCAGGCGTAGGCAAGGCCGCCGACGCGCACCATGTCGCCGCCCTGCTGTTTGTAGGGGTCGGCGTTGAACAGGTTGTCGCAGACGTCTTCGAGAATGTCCTTGATCGTCGCGCCGGTCATGTCGGTGAGGGTCGAGTAGGGGTAGGTGATCGCGGTCTGCGCCATGACATCCTCGAAGGTGATGGTCTGGCCGGGCAGGAGTGAAGTGCCCCAGCGGAAACCGGGCGAGAAGGCGATCTGCGCGCCTTTCACTTCGAGCATGGCATCGAGGATCAACTGATCCCAACTGCCGTTGAAGTTGCCGCGCCGGTAGAGCAGCCCTTCGGAGACGGCGAGTGGCTCGGCCAGCCTGGTCTGGTGCGGCGCGCGCGCCTTGTCGATATGCGCCGCCATGTCGGCGTCGACCGGCAGCAGGTTGGCGAACACCGGCAGCAGCGTGTAGCGGAAGTCGCGGACTTTGCCGCCGCGCACGTCGAAATCGAGCACCGAGAGAAATTTGCCGTTCGAGCCGGAGTTCATCACCAGCGTCTTGCCGCCGGGGTTGCCGACGATGACCGGCGCGGGCACGCCGTCGTGGGTATGGCCGCCGAGAATGGCGTCGACGCCGGTGAGACGGCTGGCCATTTTGAGATCGACATCCATGCCGTTGTGCGAGAGCACGACCACCACCTGCGCGCCCTTGCCGCGCGCTTCATTGACCACCTTCTGCATTTCCTCTTCCTGAATGCCCATCGTCCAGTCGGGAATCAGGTAGTGCGGATTGGCGATCGGCGTGTAGGGGAAGCCCTGACCGATGACGGCCACCGGCACGCCGTTCATTTCGCGCAGCGCGTAAGGCGAAAACACGGCGTCGCCGAAATCCGCCGTCTTGACGTTCTGGGCGAGGAATTCGATTTTCCCCTTCAGTTCGTTGTCGACGATTTCCTTGACGCGCTCGGCGCCGTAGGTGAGTTCCCAGTGCGGCGTCATCATGTCGACGCCGAGCAGCTTGCAGGCGTCAACCATGTCTTGCCCGCGGCTCCACAGCGCGGTGGCGGAACCCTGCCAGGTGTCGCCGCCGTCGAGCAGCAGCGCGCCGGGGCGGCTGGCGCGCAGGCGTTTCACCAGCGTGGCGAGATGGGCGAAGCCGCCGACCTTGCCGTAGGCGCGCGCCGCCGCGACGAAATCGAGATCAGTCAGGGCATATGCGTCGCTGCTTTTCGGCGCGATGCCGAACGCCTTGAGCAGGTGTTCGCCGACCAGATGCGGCGCTTTGCCCCGCGCCGCGCCGATGCCGAGGTTGACGCTCGGTTCGCGGAAGTAGACCGGCAGCAACTGGGCATGGCAGTCGGTGAAATGCAGAAAATGCACATTGCCGTGGCGCGGCAGATCGTAGCGTTTCGCGCCGCCTTCCGCCGCCAGCGCACGGTGGTTGAGGGCGAAGCCCGCCGCCGAAGCGGCGGCGAGGATGTGCAGGAATTCCCGGCGGCTCATGAACATGGCGGCGTCCTTGAAAAAAGAAAAGCCCGGCTGGGCCAGGCTTTTTCGGGTCAGGCGATGATTACTTGCTGTTGACCGGCGATTGCGGGTCGAGCAGCAGGGCGATGAGGTGGCGGATCTGCTGATCGGTGAGCGCGCCGGAATGACCGAAGCGCGGCATCGCCGAGCAGAGGTTGAACGCTTTCGCGTTCCAGAGTCTGCCGTAGACGTACCGTTGCGTTTCGGGCGTGTTGCCGCGCAGCTTGCCGAACTGGTAGAGGCTTGTCCCGATGGTGCCGAAGGAGGTTTCCTGCGGGCCGATCTGGTGGCAATTGTAGCAACTGCCGCCGCCGGGCGCGCCGGCCGGGTCGGACCAGGCCATGCCGCGGCCGTTCTGGGCGATCTTCTCGCCTTCCTTCCAGTCGCCGAGGAATTGGCCGTCGGCGGGATAGCGGATGCTCTCCAGCGCGTCTTGCTCCAGGCGCGCGACGATGTCCTTCGGCGGATTGTCGGCGGTGCGGTTGCAGATGGCTTGCACGCCGTCTTCGATGACGCGGTCGGCGGTGGCGATGCCGCGCGTCTTGAAATCGCGCTTCAGCATGGCGACGGCGGCGGCGCGGTAGTCGCGGATTTCTTCCGCCAGCGCGGCGGAACAGGCGAGCGCGGCAGCGGCGCAGATAAGTGTTTTTTTCATGGCGTTCATGTCGTTTCCCCTTATCGCTTGATGCCCGGGCCTTTGTAGACCTGACCGTTGGCGGTGACCGTCATGTAGGTGAGGAGGGCGGTGATGGAATCCGACAGATACGTCGGCTCGGGAAAGCGCTGCTGGCGGAAGCAGTCGTTCATGCGCCATTGCTGGGTGAGCATGAAACCGCCCGTCATGCGGTAGCCGGGCCAGCCTTGATAAGCGCGGATGGCTTCTTCGGGCCGGCGCAGGTTGGGCAGATCCTGCGTGCGGATGCGCTTGCCGTCGGCGCCGTGGCAGGTGGCGCAGGAAAAATCGTATGCGCCGGCGCGGTAGGCGAAGATTTCCTTGCCGATGTTGTAAGCCTCGATTTCCTTCGGATGCTTGCGCGGCGCGGCGATTTTCATGTCACGCGACTGGCCGGCGACCCAGGTGACGACGGAAACGTGATCGGGCGTGACGCGGTCGTTGCTGAACGGCTGCTTGCGGATGTCCGCTTCCTTGTAGCCGAGGTATTTCACCATGCAGTGCACGACGCGCCGCTCGGCGTCCATGACCTGATCGACATCGGCGAAGTAGCGCGGCATCCGCACGTAAGCGCCCTTGACGACGCCGGCGCCCAGACCGAGATCGCATTGCGCCATCGTGGCGCCGTCCGGCCCCTTGGCGTGTTTCCAGATGTCCTCGCCCTTGGCTTCGAACAGTTCGGCGGGGTTGTCTTCTTCCAGCACCTCGCGGAATTTCTCGAATTCCTCGGTGATGGCGCTTTTGGCGGGCGGCTGCTGGGCGTAGGCGGCGCAGGCTGCCGCCATGACCGTCGCGGCCATGAGCATGCTCAGGCGGTGTTTCATCTTTCTTGTCTCCTCTAATTGGGTGAGCGCGGCATTTTTTTGTGATTCATGCCGACGTGGCGCGGCTTAGCCGCTGATCGTGGCTTCGTCCGTTCTCGATTCGCCCTTGTTGTCGACCCAGTGGATGACAACCTTGTCGCCGGCTTTGGCGCCCTTGACGCGAAAGCCGAAAACCGGGTTGCGCGAGATCGAGGTGGCGGCCTGGCCCTGAATCACGCGCTTGCCGCCGACATCGACGGTAATTGCCTGAATGTAGTGCGCCGGCACCGTGTTGCCGGCGTTGTCCTTGCGCTGGCCGGTTTCCATCGGGTGGTTCATGAGAACGCGGATTTCCGCGCTGTCGCCCTTCATCTGGGCGCGGATTTTCATTGGATCTGCCATGTCGTTTTCCTTTGCATTTCTCTGTGTGAGCCGGTCGGAGGGGGCTTAGCCGCCGCAGCCGCCGATGGTGACTTTCACTTCCTTCTCGGCGACGTAGTATTTGCCGTCGGCCGTCTTGGCCACCGCCCGCACCAGCGAGGTCTGGCCCATTTTCAGGCGCAGCGACATCTCCGGGACGGCGCCGTTGGCGAAGTCGAAGGCGCTGGAGAGCGGCATCGGGTTCTTGTCCACCAGCACGGCGAGGGAAATGGTGTTGGGAATGTTGCTGACGACATCGACCGGCACGACGGCGCCGTTCTCGGCGATGTCCGGCGCCTTGATGACGATGGCCGTGTTTCCGGCGGCGCTATCCGCGCCGATTCCCTTCAAGGCGCTGGCGATGTCCTTCGCCTCGAAGGCGGCGCGGTCGTCAGCGGCCAGCGCCAGAGAAGGCTTGAGCAGGCCAGCCGCAACGGCTGCCGCGATCGCCCCGGTGGCGCCTGCCCCTTTCAGCAGGGTTCTGCGCAAGATATCCATCCGTATGGTTCCTCCTTATTAATGGGTTTGTGGGATCTGTCCGCCGGTTTGGCGGTGGACAGATCATTTGACCTGATCGGTTCCGACTGACTTTAGCCCGGGAAGGAAATCAGGGCAAGACATGGATATTGATCGGAAAATAAGCCGCGTCAATTTCAGCGGACGCTAATATTGCTCGCTGGAAGACGGCCCTCAATCCGCCTGCCAGTGGCCGCTCTTGCCGCCGCTTTTTTCCAGCAGGCGGATGGCCTCGAAATGCATGCCCCGGTCGACGGCCTTGCACATGTCGTAGATGGTGAGCAGGCCGGCGCTGACGGCGGTCAGCGCCTCCATTTCGACGCCGGTGCGCCCGACCGTTTCCGCCGTCGCCTCGCAAACAATGCATGCCCGCGCGCGGTCGATGGCGAACGTCACGCCGACGCGGGTCAGGGCGACCGGGTGGCAGAGGGGGATCAGGTCGGCGGCGCGCTTGGCGGCCTGAATTGCGGCGATGCGCGCCACGCCCAGCACGTCGCCCTTGCGGCTGTCGCCGGATTCGATCAGGGCCAGCGTTTCCGGCCGCATGCAGACTGTTCCGGCGGCGCGGGCGACGCGGCGGGTTTCGCCCTTTTCCGCCACGTCCACCATGTGCGCTTGGCCGCTGGCGTCGAAATGCGTGAGAGGGTTGCGGGAAGCAGTCATGCGCCGGGGAGTCGTGCTTAAGTACGTGCTCAAATGCGGTCAAATGCGGGAGAGAACCTTCTTGCGTTCTGACAATCTATTCAAGCGCGTCAGGACGGCTGTGTATCAAACTGTTTCACGGCCATTTTATCCGAAGTGCGCCAAGGTATCATAGCAACGATGAAATTCCGATTGCGGACGCTGGCTTTTCTCGCCGTTCTGGCCCCGGTTTCCTTTGCGCCGATCCCCTTTACGCCGGCGGCGCTGGCCGAGGGCTTGCCTGATCTGGGCGACGCTTCGCGCATCGACCTGCCGCCCCAACTCGAACGGCGCATCGGCGAATCAATCGTCAACGACATCCGCCTGCGGGAGCCGAGCTATATCGACGATCCCGAAATCGCCGCCTATCTGAACATGCTGGGCGCGAAGCTGTCGGCGGCGATTCCCGAGGCGGGCCAGAGCTTCGAGTTTTTCGCCTTGCGCGATCCCACCCTCAACGCTTTCGCCCTGCCCGGCGGTTACATCGGCGTGCATAGCGGGCTGATTCTGGCGGCGCAGTCCGAATCCGAACTGGCCGGCGTGCTGTCCCACGAAATCGCCCACGTCACGCAGAAACATCTGGCGCGCATGATGAGCAAGCAGAGTCAGGCGCAGGCGGCGCAGTGGCTGGCGATGGCCGTGGCGGTGCTGGCCGCGCGCTCAAGTTCGGATGTCGGTCAGGCGGCGCTGGTGGCCGGCTCCGCCGCCGGCGTGCAAACGATGCTGAACTACTCGCGCGACTTCGAGCGCGAAGCCGACCGCGTCGGCATCCAGACGCTGGAACGGGCCGGCTTCGACGTGCGCGGCATGGGCAGTTTCTTCGAGCGCCTGCAGAAATTCGGGCGGCTCTACGAAAACAACGCGCCCGGCTATCTGCGCACCCACCCGCTCACGCTCGAACGCATCAGCGACATGGAAAACCGCATCCTGCAATCGCACTACCGGCAAGTGCGGGATTCGACCGGCTTCCAGCTGGTGCGCGCCAAGCTGCGGGCGACGCAGGGCGATGCCCGCGATGCCATCACCGAATTTGAATCCCAGTTGCGCGAGCGCAAATACATGTCCGAGGCTGCCGCCCGCTACGGGCTGGCGCTGGCGCAGATGCGGGCGGGCAACTTCCCCGCTGTCGAAAACGAAGTGGCCGCGCTGCGCCGGCTCAAGACGGCCTCGCCCATGATCGACACCCTCGCCGCCGACGTGAAAAAGGCGCAGGGCGATCTGAACAGCGCGCTGAGCCTCTACCGCGAAGCCCGCGTCCGCTATCCGCACTACAAGGCGCTGATCTACGGCCAGATCGACGCCCTGCTGGCGAACGGCCAGGCGCAGGCGGCGCTGAAGACGGCTACCGAGGAATTGCAGTTGACGCCCTCCGACGCCATCCTCTACGGCTGGCAGGCGAAGAGCTACGCCGCCCTCGGCAAGCGCCTCCAGCAGCACCGCGCCCAGGCCGAGTTGTATGTCCTGCAAGGCCAGCTGGCGGCGGCGGTCGAGCAACTGGAACTGGCCCAGAAGGCCGAGGACGGCGACTTTTTTGAACACTCCCAGGCCGATGCCCGCCTGCGCGAACTGCGCGCCCGGCTGATCGATGAAATGCGGGAGAAGCAACAGCAGTAGCCGCCGGACGGGGAGGCAGGGGGTGGGCGCGGCGAATCCGGCCCTGTTCCGGCATGGATGGCGTCGCGCCGGAAACCGGCGCCTCTTCCCATTCCCCGATTCTTATTTCCCAATAAAATAAAACGATTCGTTCCGCTTGCCGGAGGTGTTAGCCTTCGCCCGTTCGTAATAAAAAAACAGGAGGGGAGGCGCGATGGCATTGGTTAATCCGCATGGCGGCGGCCCGCTCAGGCCCTTGCTGCTCGCCGGCGAGGCGCTGCGGGCCGAGCTGGCGCGCGCGCGGACGCTGCCCAAGATCAGGGTCAGTTCACGCGAGAAGGGCGACATCATCATGCTCGGCATCGGCGGCTTCACACCGCTCGATGGCTTCATGACCCACAGCGATTGGCAGGGCGTGTGCGACGGCATGAAGATGGCCAGCGGTTTGTTCTGGCCGATTCCGATCACGCTTTCGACCGACCGGGCGGGCGCCGACGGGCTGCCGGTCGGCGCCGAGGTCGCGCTGCTCGATCCGGACAGCGACGAGATTCTCGCCACGCTGCAAATTACCGAGAAGTATTCCATCGACAAGGCGCACGAGTGCGCGATGGTGTTCAGGACGACGGATCTGGAGCATCCCGGCGTCAAGATGGTGATGGCGCAGGGCGAGGTGAATCTCGCCGGCCCGGTGAAGGTGCTCTCGCAAGCCGAGTTTCCCGCCCGTTACGGCGAATTGTTCATGACGCCGGCGCAGACGCGGGCGGCGTTCGAGGCGATGGGCTGGTCGAAGGTCGCCGCCTTCCAGACGCGCAACCCGATGCACCGCTCGCACGAATATCTGGCCAAGGTCGCCATCGAAACCTGTGACGGCGTGCTGATTCATTCGCTGCTCGGCAACCTCAAGCCGGGCGACATTCCCGCCGATACGCGGGCGCGCGCCATTGCCGTCCTGATCGGGAAATATTTCGTCAAGAATACCGTGGTGCAGGCCGGCTACCCGCTCGACATGCGCTACGCCGGCCCGCGTGAAGCCCTGCTGCACGCCTTGTTCCGCCAGAACTACGGCTGCTCGCATCTCATCGTTGGCCGCGACCACGCTGGCGTCGGCAGCTACTACGGGCCTTTCGACGCCCACCATATTTTCGACGAGATTCCGAAGGGTTCGCTGGAGACGCAGCCGTTGAAAATCGACTGGACGTTCTGGTGCTATCCGTGCGGCGGCATGGCCTCGGCGCGCACCTGTCCGCACGGCGACGCCGACCGGCTGCTGCTGTCCGGCACCAAGCTGCGCAAGATGCTCTCGGAGAATGATGAAGTGCCGGCGGAATTTTCACGCCCGGAAGTGCTGGAAGTGTTGCGCGCCTATTACGCCGGGCTTGACGAGAAGGTTGAAGTCAAGCTCAGCGGACATTCGGCGCGCTGATTTTGGTTCGCGCTGGCGCAAGGGCGCCGGCGTCGTTTTTAGGAGAAGGAAAAATGCCCACCTTTGTTCGTACCGAAAAATGCGATGGTTGCAAGGGCCAGGATAAAACGGCCTGCATGTACATCTGTCCGCACAACCTGATGAAGCTGGACAAGGACGGTTCCGAAACCGGCCATGCCATGA
>JAITMP010000043.1 GCA_031277315.1 Zoogloeaceae bacterium
GGGATGGCGGCGCTGGTTTTCCGTTATCTTCCCAACAGCCAGCCGACTTCCTCTCTGGCTTACGGCGGCTTGATCGCTTCGCTCTGGCGGCTGGTCAGGGAATTGCCCGGACTGAGAGAAGCAGCCGTGACCGGCGCGTCATTATTCGCGGCTTTCTGCCTTTTCTGGACGACATTGATTCTGTTGTTGACCGAAGCGCCTTTTTTTCTGGGGCCGCAAGAAGCCGGACTGTTCGCTCTGGTCGGGGTGGCTGGCGTACTCGCCGCGCCCTGGGCAGGGAAACTGGCGGATCGGCATGGCTCGCGCCGGGTCATTGATCTCGCCATTGTTCTCGTGGCCGCTTCTTTCCTGATCCTGTGGGCCGGTGAAAGACACCTTTGGCTACTCCTGAGCGGCGTTGTTGTTCTCGATGCGGGCTTGCAGGTCATGCAAACGCCGAACCAGTCGCGCATCTTTGCCTTGAGGCCGGAAGCGAGAAGCCGGTTGAATACGGTCTACATGGTCTGCTATTTCTCTGGCGGGGCGCTTGGCTCCTCGGTGGGCTACCTGGCGTGGCAGTCGCTGCGCTGGCCCGGCGTTTGCCTTGCCGGTCTTGCCTTCACGCTGATTGCCGCCGCCAATCACTGCCGTTGCCGGGAAGGCCATGCTGGAACACGCTAGCTTGGGCTGCGCATGGTGAAGCCTAACGCGGGCGGTGATTATTTCCCCGCGTCCTTTTCCCCGTTCTTTTCTTCATCCTTTTGCCGCGCGCGGGAGAAGGGCGGGCGCACGGTGATCGCCACGCCGGCGGCGGCGATGGCCATTCCGGCGATGGCCGTCGGGCCGAGTTGTTCTCCGAAGATCAAAAAAGCCATCAGCGCCGTCGTCGGCGGCGTGAGGTAGAACAGCGCCGAGACGCGGGTTGCCGCGCCGTGCCGGATCAGCAGATGCAGGAGCGAAATCGCGCCCAGCGACAGCACCAGAATCAGCCAGCCGAGGGCGAAGACGAATTGCCCGCTCCAGACGACGCGCATCGACTCGAAGATCAGCGCGAAAGGCAGCAGCAGCAGCGAGGCCGCGACGAACTGGATCATGGAGCCGCTCCACAAATCGAGTTCGGCGCAAAAGCGTTTCTGGTAGAGCGTGCCGATGGTGATGCTGACCAGCGCCATCGCCGCGAAGGCCAGACCGGCGGCGCTCAGGCCGGTGAAGCCGAGATTTTCCCAGACCACCAGCGTGACGCCGGCAAAGCCCAGCGCCAGCCCCGCCCATTGCCGGGCGGTGACGCGCTCGCCGACCATCGAGGCGCTGAGGAAGGCCGTCAGCAGCGGCTGGATGCCGACGATCAGCGCCGTCACCCCGGTCGGCATGCCGGTATGAATCGCCAGAAACACCCCCGACAGGTAGCCGCCATGCAGTAACGATCCGGCGACGGCGATATGCAGCCATTGCATGGGGCGATAGGGCCAGGGCCGCCGCAGCGCCAGCGCCAGCAGGCACAGCAGGGCAGCGACGCAGACGAAGCGGATCAGCAGGAAAGTCAGCGGCTCGACGTAAGGCAGCCCCAGTTTGGCGCCGATGAAGCCGGTGCTCCAGAGCAGGACGAAAAGGCCCGGTGCGACCGCCAGCAGCCCGGACCGGATTTGGGATTGTTCGCTCATTATTTGGGAAAAGTCAGGTTGTGGAGCAGTAAATCAGGTGATTTCAAAGCTAGAAAGAAAGTCCTTACTAACATTTAACATATTGTTTATTATGTATATTTATACGTAATAGAAAGAAATTTGTGCTCTGCACAAAAAAGTACTTGACTTCGCGCTGAGCGGCCCTATAATTGAGTCATGTTGCAGCGCAGCATCAAGGCAATAGGGGCGCACAGGCAATAACTGCAACAGGATGACATCAAGCAACACCCGAGAGCAGTAAGACGGTAGAACGCGCCTCGATACCGATTTCAATTGTCGTTATTTTTAGGAGAGAGAGCAATGTTAACTACACCGGAACAACTGGCTGCCGCCAACAAAGCCAACGTCGAAGCCATGCTGACCCTGGCCAATACCGCCTTCGCGAGCGCCGAGCGCCTCGCCGCGCTGAACCTGAACGCCGCCCGCGCCAATCTGGAAGATGGCGTCAACAACGCCAAAGCCCTGCTGGGCGCGAAGGATCTGCAGGAAGTCGTCACCCTGCAAGCCACCCTGGCGCAACCCACCGTCGAGAAAGCCGTCGCCTACTCGCGCAGCGTCTATGAAATCTTCTCCCAGACGCAGGAAGAGTTCTCGAAGCTGATTGAAGCCCAGTTCGCCGAAGCGAACCGGAACGCCGCCTCGACGCTGGACAAAGCTGCCAAGTCGGCCCCGGCCGGCTCGGATGTCGCGGTTGCCGCGGTCAAATCCGCCATCGCCGCCGCCAACTCGGCTTACGACACGATCAGCAAGGCCGCCAAGCAAGTGGCCGAGATCGCCGAGGTGAACGTTGCCGCTGCGACGAATGCCACCGTGAAAGCGGTTGGCGCCGCCGCCGCCGGCAAGCCCCGGAAAGCCGCGTAAGCTAAAGTAAGCCACGGCTACAACAACTTCCTCCGCTTCGCGCAAGATTACATTGCCGAAGCCATTCAACCCCGGCTCCGGCCGGGGTTTTTATTTCTGCTCCCGCCATTCATAACCGCGCCGCGTCACTTCGGCGCGGATTTCTTCCATCGCCAGCTGGACTGATTCGGGCTTGCCGCGCAGACCGAGTTCGATGTGGCGGCGCGCGCCTTCGCCGCCGAGCGACGGCAGGCTGAACAGGGTGGCTTCGGGGTAGGCCGTGGCAATGCGATTCATCAGGCCGAGCAGGGCCGATTCCGCCGCTTCGTAGATGATGATCGCCTGCTCCTCCCGCGCCAGCGCGTGGTGCAGATGCGTCAGCCGTTGATCCAGCGCCCATTCCAGCATTGGCCAGGACATGACCGGAAAGCCGGGAAAGAAATAATGGCCGCGAATCGAAAACCCCGGAATGCGGTTGTAGGGATTGGGAACGATCGCGCTGCCGGCGGGAAACTCGCCCAGCAGCAGCCGTTGCGGCGTCAGTTCCGCCCCGAAGCGGTCGCGGATCTCGCGTTCGGCGTCGGGATGCAGAACGAGATCGACGCCCAAGGCTGCTGCCGCAGCCTGGCGCGTGTGGTCATCGGGCGTGATGCCGATGCCGCCGAAGCTGAAAACGATGTCGCCGGAAGCGAAACTCGCGCGCAGCGCAGCGGTGAGCCGCGCCCGGTCGTCGCCCAGGTATTGCGCCCAGTCAAGCGCCATGCCGCGCGCCGCCAGCAGCGCGATGACCTGGGCGAAGTGCTTGTCCTGCCGCTTTCCGGAGAGAATTTCGTCGCCGATGATGAACGCGCCGATCGCCATCAGACGGCCTTTCTCGTCCGGCGCAGCGCCTCCAGACAGTAATGGATGAAGCCCAGCCCGGCGTAAGCCGGCGCGACGAGGTGGATGAGCGGAACGTAAGCGAGCAGGCCGGCGACGATGCCGGCCAGATACAGATTGCCGCGCTCGCGGGCGATGACGCGGGGAATCTCGTCCTTGTCGCCGTGCGCCGACAGCGCGTCGTAGCTGTAGCCGCGATAGTTGAGGTAGGCCGAGAGCAGCACCGGCAGCAGGATGCCCATGCCGGGAATCAGCCACAGCGGCAGCGTGACCACCAGGCCGACGACGAACACCGTCATCGCCAGCAGCACATTGCCGATGCTGCCGGCCAGCGTGCCGCCGTTGCGCCGTTCCAGTTCGGGATAATCCTGCGCCGCCACCCGCTCCAGCATCAGCGGCAGCGCGAATACGGCGACGATCAGCAGCGCCGTGCCGTAGATGAGCGGAATCAGCAGCAGGATCAGCACCGCCTTGATGAAGATCGCGCTCGCCAGTTCCGATCCTTCCCAGCGTTGCTGGAGCCAGCCGAGCCAGCTCACCGCATTGAAAAGGCGCGCGACGCCGGCGCCGATCAAGTCCCAGCTCATCCACGCGGCCACGCTCCAGAGCGCCACCGACACCAGCGTCGGCCACAGCAGATGCCAGAAGATGCCCGGCGTGAGCAGGCTGCGCAGGGCGCGGGTATAGGCGCGCAAAACTTCAGTCATGTGTTCCCTCGCATCAAGATGCATGCCGTGGCCGGCTCTCCCAGGCTTTTTGCAGACGTTTCACGGAAACCGGCATCGGTGTTTTCAATTCCTGCGCGAACAGCGCCACGCGCAACTCCTCCAGCAGCCAGCGGAAATCCTCCAGCCAGGGATCGGGCGCGCCCGCCTTGCGCCGCGTCAGCCGTTCGCGCTCCCAGGGTTTATACAACGCCGCGAATTCCTGCGCCAGCCGCGCATCGCGCGGCGGATCGGTGCGCAGCTTGTCCAGTCGCAGCGCGGCGGCTTTCAGGTAACGCGGAAAATGCGCCAGCCGCTCGAACGGTGTCGCTTCGACAAAATCCTTCGGCAGCAGTTCGGCGCACTGCGCCTTGATCTCCGCCGCCGCCGGCGTTTTGACCTGAACCAGTTTTTTCTGCACGGTGGCATGCTCGGCGAGAATGCTTCCCGTCAAACGTGCGATCTCCTGCGCCACCAGACCGATGCGGGCGCGCGCCTCGTCACGGCGTCTGGCGAAGCCGGCGGCGTCCGCCGGCAGCGGCGCCGGCATGCAGACGCGCTCCAGCGTCGCCGCGACGATCTGGCTTTTCAGTTCGGCCTCCGCGCCCCAGGCCATGAACAACAGGCCCAACTCACGCGGCAGCGATTTCTCGACCTGCTTCACCTGCTCGCGCAATTCGAGTGCGAACAAGCGGCGTAGGCCCTTGCGGTGCGCCGCGATGGCTTTTTCCGGCGTGTCCTGCACGCGCAGCGCCACCGTGTCGCCTTCGTCGATCAGCGCCGGAAAGCCGATCACGCTGCGTCCGCCGACATCCACTTCCATGATCTCCGGCAGTTCGCCGAACGTCCATGAAGTCAGGCCCGACAGCACGGCGCCCTTGCCGTCTTCCGGCGCCTCTTTCGTTCCGGCGCGGGCAAAACTTTGTTCGATCTTGTCCGCGAAGCGGCTGCGCAGGGCGGCGAGATCGCGTGACTGGCCGAGCATGCGGCCATGTTCATCGACAGCGCGGAAATTCATGAAGAAATGCGGCGGCACCATCTCGGCGCGGAAGGCGTCGAGCGGCAGCTTGAGCTGCATTTTCTCCTCGGCGGCGCGTGTCAGGGCGCGCAGGAAAGGCGCGTCGGCCTCATGCCCGTCTTGCGCGAAACCGGCGGCGAAATCGTCGATGGGTTGCAGGCGGTGGCGGTATTTCTGCGGCAGCGTTCTGACGAACTGCGCCGCTTTCTGTTCGAGCAGGCCCGGCACCAGCCACTCGCAGCGCGCCGCCGGCACCTGATTCAGGGCCGCCACCGGCACGGTCAGCGTCACGCCGTCGTCCTCGACGCCCGGCTCGAAGTGATAGCCGAGCGGATAATGCTGGCCGTGAATCGTCATCTGCGGCGGGAAACGCTCCGAGGTGACGCCGGCGGCGTCATGCCGCATGAGCTGTTCGCGCGTCAGATAGAGCCGCTTCGGCTCAAGCGCCTCGGCCTGCTTGCGCCAGCGCTCGAAACCGGCGACATCAATCACCTCGGCGGGAATCTGGGCGTCATAGAAGGCATGGATCAGATCGGCGTCCACCAGCACGTCCTGCCGCCGTGTCTTGTGCTCAAGCTGCTCGATGTCGCGCACGAGTTTCCGGTTGTGCTGGAAGAAGTGCGCATGGCGGGCCATCTCGTCGGGCAGTTCGCCCTGCACCAGGCCCTCGCGGATGAGCAATTCACGCGCCAGTGTCGGGTCGATGCGGCCATACGCCACCGGCCGCCGCGCATAGAGCGTCAGGCCATGCAGCGTGGCGCGCTCCCAGGCGCGCGCCTGACCGCTTTTCTTTTCCCAATGCGGGTCATACACGCTTTTTCTGACCAGATGCGCGCCGACCTGTTCCAGCCATTCCGGCTCGATCTTCGCCAGACAGCGCGCATACAGCCGCGTCGTCTCCACCAGTTCGGCGGCGACGATCCAGCGGCCGGCTTTCTTCGCCAGCGCGGAGCCGGGATGCGGCCAGAAGCGGATGCCGCGCGCGCCGAGATAATATTTTTCCTCCTCGTTGCGCAAGCCGATGTTGCCGAGCAGCCCGGCCAGCAGCGCCTTGTGCACCTCGTCGTAAGCGGCGGGCTGCATGTTCTCGCGCCAGCCGTGCTCGCCACACACGGTATGCAGTTGCGCGTGCACCTCGCGCCATTCGCGCATCCGCAAATAACTGAGAAAATGTTTGCGGCACCAGTCGCGCTGCTTGCGCTGCGATTCGTGCGTCCAAACCTGATCGAAGGCCCGCCACAGATTCAGCCAGGCGAGAAATTCCGAACGCTGCTCGCCCTCGTCGCCGCGCCATTTCGCGTGCGCCTGATCGGCGGCGCCGGCTTGTTCCTGCGGCCGCTCGCGCGGATCCTGCACGGAGAGCGCGGCGGCCAGAATCAGCATCTCGCGCAGGCAGCGGCCATCGCGCGCGGCGAGAATCATGCGGCCGACGCGTGGATCGAGCGGCAGCCCGGCCAACTCGTGGCCGGTCGGCGTGAGTTCACGCGCCTCATCCACCGCGCCGAGTTCCGCCAGCAGTTGATAACCGTCGGTAATCATGCGCGGCAGCGGCGGATCAATGAAGGGAAAATCCTCCACCGCGCCGAGGCTGAGCGACTTCATGCGCAGGATGACGCCGGCCAGCGAGGAGCGCAGGATTTCCGGCTCGGTGTACGCGGGCCGCCTGGCGAAATCGTCCTCACCGTAGAGCCGGATGCAAACGCCGCTCATGACGCGCCCGCAGCGGCCGGCGCGCTGGTTGGCGGCGGCGCGGGCGATATCTTCCACTTGCAGCATTTCAACCTTGTTGCGGTGAGAGTAGCGTTTGACGCGAGCCAGACCCGAATCGACCACATAGCGGATGCCGGGCACGGTGAGCGAAGTCTCGGCGACGTTGGTGGCGAGCACGACGCGGCGGCCTTTTGCGGGCGCGAAGACGCGCTGCTGCTCCTGCGCCGACTGGCGGGCGTAGAGCGGCAGCAACTCCACGCCGGGCGGATGATGTTTGCGCAGGGCTTCCGCCGCCTCGCGGATCTCGCGCTCGCCGGGCAGGAACACCAGCACGTCGCCCGGCCCGTTGCGATGGCACTCGTCGACGGCGTCGGCGATGGCTTCCGGCAGATCGGCGTCATCCGCCGGCGGCCGCCAGCGCAGTTCGATGGGATAGAGCCGGCCTGAAACCTCGATCACCGGCGCGCCGCCGAAATGCGCGCTGAAGCGCTCGGCATCCAGCGTCGCCGAGGTGACGATGAGCTTCAGATCGGGACGCCGCGGCAGCAGTTGCCTGAGATAGCCGAGCAGAAAGTCGATGTTGAGGCTGCGCTCGTGCGCCTCGTCGATGATGATTGTGTCATATTGCCTCAGCAGCGGATCGCCCTGCGTCTCGGCGAGCAGGATGCCGTCGGTCATCAGCTTGATGTAGCTGTCCGGGCTGACGCGATCCGTGAAGCGAATCTTGAAGCCGACGGCGCGGCCCGGTTCGCTTTTCAATTCCTGCGCGATGCGCGCGGCGGTGGCGCGGGCGGCGATGCGGCGCGGCTGGGTATGGCCGATCAAGCCATGCGCGCCGCGACCCGCTTCGAGACAGATTTTCGGCAACTGCGTCGTCTTGCCGGAGCCGGTTTCGCCGCAGACGATGACGACCTGATGCGCGCGCAGCGCGGCGGCGATCTCGCCGCGCCGGGCGCTGACGGGAAGTTCATCGTCATAAGCGATCGCGGGTCGCGCCGCCAGCCGCGCCGCCGGATCGAAAACAGGCCGATTCTTTCCCTTTCCCTTGCCCTTGCCCGGCAAAACGGACGGCGGCGCAGCCGCGCCCGGCGCGGCTTCACTGCGTTTCATTTCACGACAACGGTAAACAAGGCGATGCCGAGCGCCGTCATCGCCAGCGAGCCGATCAGATGCCCGCCCGCCGCCGCCAGCGCCCAGCCGTATTCCGCGCGCTGAAGCAGCGCCACCACCTCGGCGGAAAAGGTGGAAAAAGTCGTCAGTCCGCCGAGAAAGCCGGTGATGAGAAACAACTTGAGTTCGGGCGACAGGCCGGGATGATGATGGAACAGCGCGACGGCGACGCCGACCAGAAAACCGCCGATCAGATTCGCCGCCAGCGTGCCGAGCGGTACTGTCGGAAACAGGGGATTCAGGCCCGCGCCCAAACCCCAGCGCGCCCAGGCGCCCAATGCCGCGCCGCCGCCAACGGCCAAAAAAGCGCCCCAATTCATGCTTGCTCCGAAATCCTGTTTCCGTTTTTCAGACGCCAAATTGTACCCCGCGTCCGCGCGCGGCTATGGAACCATTGGAACCATTCACGGCGGCGACAAGTCATAATGGCGGTCATGCAATCCCGTCACCTTCACCTCGTTCTCGGCATCGGCTGCCTCGCGCTGGTCGGCTTCGCCGTGTATTACCTGCAAGGCGCGCTCGGCCTGCTGCCCTGCCCGCTGTGCGTCATGCAGCGCATCGCCTACATTCTCTTCGGCTTCACAGCGCTTGCCGCCGCCTGGCAGCGGCCGAGCGGCGGCGGACGCTGGCTGTACGCGGGCCTGCTCGGCGTGTGGTCCCTGACGGGCGCGGCCATCGCCGGCTGGCAGGTGTATCTGACGTACCACCCGCAGGCCGCCGAATGCGGCGTCAGCCCGGAAGAACGCTTTCTCAACAGCCTGCCGCTCTCGCAGTGGTGGCCGGCGATGTTCGAGGCCAACGGCGACTGCGCGCGGGTGGATTGGACTTTCCTCGGCCTCTCGGTGCCGGAACTCTCCCTGATCGCTTTTATCCTTCTCGCCGGCTTCGCCATCATCGCGGCGCGGCGTCCGGCCACACGCTAAAATAGCGGCATCATGCGCAACGACAAGCACGCGCCCGCGGCGGCGCCCGTCTCGAATTTCATCCGCCAGATCATCGACGCCGATCTCGCCGCCGGAAAATACGCTGGTGTGACCTGGGCCGGCCAACCCGGCCCGGCTGCCGTCCACGCCGGCGCGCCCGTCGATCCGGCAAAAATCCGCACCCGCTTTCCGCCGGAGCCGAACGGCCATCTCCATATCGGCCATGCCAAATCAATCTGCCTGAATTTCGGTCTGGCGCGCGACTACGGCGGCGTCTGCCACCTGCGCTTCGATGACACGAATCCCGAAAAAGAGGAGCAGGAATATGTCGACGCCATCATCGACGCCGTGCGCTGGCTCGGCTTCGATCCCGGCGCGAATCTGTATTTCGCCTCCGACTATTTCGATTTCATGGCCGCAGCGGCGGAATACCTGATTGCGAGCGGCCACGCTTACGTCGATTCGCAAAGCGCCGAGGACATGCGGCGCAATCGCGGCACGCTCACCGAGCCGGGCCGCGACAGCCCTTTCCGCGAACGCGGCGCGGCGGAAAATCTCGCCCTCTTTCGCCGCATGGCGGCGGGCGAGTTTCCCGACGGCAGCCATGTCCTGCGCGCCAGGATCGACATGGCCGCGCCCAACATCAATCTGCGCGATCCGGCCATCTACCGCATCCGCAACGCCGAGCATCACCGCACCGGCGGCAAGTGGTGCGTGTATCCGATGTACACCTACGCGCATCCGATCGAAGACGCGCTGGAGCGCATCACCCATTCCATCTGCACGCTGGAATTCGAGGACCAGCGCCCGTTCTACGACTGGCTGCTCGACAAGCTGGCGGAAGGCGGCCTGCTGGCGTGGCCCCTGCCGCAGCAAATCGAATTCGCCCGCCTCAATCTCTCTTACGCCGTGCTGTCGAAGCGCAAACTGATTCAACTGGTGCAGGAGAAACACGTCGACGGCTGGGACGACCCGCGCCTGCCGACGCTGGCTGGCGCACGACGGCGCGGCTACACGCCGGCCGGCTTCCGCTTGTTCGCCGAGCGCATCGGCGTCGCCAAGGCCGACTCGTGGATCGACTACGGCGTGCTGGAAGAATGCATGCGCGAAGATCTCAACGAACACGCGCCGCGCCGCATCGCCGTGCTCGATCCGCTGAAGCTCATCATCGACAACTATCCGCATGAACAGGAAGAAGACTGTTTCGCGCCGAATCACCCGCAGAAACCGGAATGGGGCAAGCGCGCCCTGCCTTTTTCACGCGAGTTGTGGATCGAGCGCGAGGATTTCGCCGAGCATCCGCCCAAAGGCTATTTCCGTCTCTTTCCCGGCAACAGCGTGCGCCTGCGCTACGGCTTCGTCGTCAAATGCACCGGCTGCGAGAAAGACGCCGCCGGCAACATCGTCGCCGTGCATTGCGAATATTTTCCCGACTCGAAAAGCGGCACGCCGGGCGCGGACGCCTACAAGGTGAAAGGCAATCTTCACTGGCTCAGCGCGCGGCATGCTTGCACAGCCGAAACACGGCTCTATGACCGCCTGTTCCGCGCGCCCAACCCCGGCGCCGGCGGCGGCGATTACCTCGCCGATCTCAACCCGGACGCGAAACGGATCATCCCCGCTTGCCTGGAACCATCACTGAAAGACGCGCAGCCGGAAGAGCGCTTCCAGTTCGAGCGCCACGGCTATTTCGTCGCCGACCGCGTCGACTCGCGGCCCGGCCAGCCGGTGTTCAACCGGGCGGTGACGCTGAAAGATTCCTGGAGCAAGGCCGGCTGAGCGGCGGCGCAATGACGCAACAGCGCGATGACACGATGACAATGGACGAAGCCGCGCTCCCCGACGAGCCGCATCCCCTCGTCCAGCGTGAAAAAGACATCAGCGCCTTCTTCGGTCTGGTGCTCGCGCTGTGGCCGTTCTCGGTGACGGCGATGCTGTTCATGGTCGCGCCAACGCGGATTCCGCAGCACATCGTCTATTGGGCCACCTTCGCATACGGGCCGGTCTTCCTTCTCGCCTTCCGGCTCGCCAGCCGCCTCAAACGCCGCAACGCCTATTCCCAAGCCATCCGCGTTTGGCTCTGGCTATGCGGCTCGAACGTCCTCCTCTGGCTGACCAGCTTCGCCCTGCTGCTCGCCACCAACTGAAACCACATTGCGCTTCCCTTTCCCCCAAGCGGACGAGAGGAGATAAATGAACGTCCCTCTCCCGCAAGCGGGCGAGAGGCGGGGTTTGTGAAGCCCTCCCCTTCAAGGGGAGGGTTTGGGTGGGGATGGGGTTCAATGAATCCCGCAACCCATCCCCATCCCGGCCTTCCCCTTGAAGGGGAAGGAGAAAATCTCTCC
>JAITMP010000016.1 GCA_031277315.1 Zoogloeaceae bacterium
AGGCGCGTCCAGCCGATGGATTCGTTCTCGCGCGGGCGCGCGCCGGCGTGCTCGTCACCCACGCGCTCATGCAAGGTGTCGAGCAGGGCGCTGCTGTAGCCCAAGAACATGCTGGGGAGCACGGAATACAGACTTGTCTCGGGACGGTAGTTGGGAACGTCGCCGCCGGTGCCGTTGGGACAGGCGGGGTGGGTGGGATCGAGCGTGCAGTCGAGCGTGGAGCGCAGATACCAGTTCTCGGAGAGGGTGGGGTCAGCATTACCTGATCCGTCCAGACCACCTTTGAATAGTTCGTAGGCGTAGGGGCCGGCGGCGACATAGCCGCCGGGGTTGCCGAGGGCAAACGCGCCTGCAGTGCTGCCGTTGTTGCCCACGACATGCACGAGTTCAATGCCGCTGCCGGTGGTGATCGCACCATCACCTACGGTGCCGACGTTGTTGACAATAATGTTGGCAGTACCAGAAGTGGCAGTGCCGGCAAGGTCAAGCACGAGTACATCGCTCAACTGGGTGCTGGCGTCGTTGAGCAGGGTGTTGAAGAAGATCTGGCTGCCGGCGCCGAAGTTGACGCCACCACCCGCACTGCTGACCACATTGAAGGTGCTGAAGCCGCCACTGGCTGTGCCGGGTGCTGCGGAACCGGCGATGTTGAGGTCGCCGTTGAGGGTGAAGGTGTCGGCGCGCACGGTGCCGATGCGATTGGCGGCGAGGTCGCCACCACCCGCGAGAGTGGCGCCGGAGTTGACGACGAATGAGGTCCCCGCGGTGGCGACGAGACCGGTCGTTATGCCATAGATGGCGTTGTTTCTGATGACGAAGGAGCCGGCTTGTACGGTGGTTATGCCAAAGATTTGTGACCAGCGATCGGGCTGGCTGGCGAGATAGTCCGCACCATCGAAGATGACTGATCCCGCGCCAGTTTTGTTGACGCCGATCACATCATTGATGCTATTGGCCCTGTTCTCAATCGGGTCGTAGAAGATGATGCTGTGGTTTGCGGCAACGTTGAAGGTTGCCGTCGCGGTTGCCGTCCCTCCGCCGCTGGTGTTGTTGAAATAAATCGCGTTGGCACCGCTACTGTCTGTGTTGCCACGGAACGTCATGTCGCCGCCGCTGGCATCGAGCAGCAGGTTGCCGCCCACCCAGATCGCACCGCCGTTGCCGCCAGTGGCGAAGTTGTTGCTGATGGTTGTCAGGGTGGTGGCGAGACTACCGATTGTGACATCGCCAGCGCTGTAAATTGCGCCGCCAGCGGTATCGGCGATGTTGCCGTCCGCCGTCAGGTCGCCGGTGATCGTGACTTTCTGCGCCGAATAAATCGCGCCGCCCTGACTGGTGGCGTGGTTGCCGATTAACGTTGTTTTGCCACCGTTGATCTCCACTGCGCCGTCGGAATAAATCACTCCGCCCTTGCCCGTCACACCGCTGTTGATGGCGGTAAACGTACCGTCGGCGCTGTTGATGGTGATGTCGCCGGGTATGTTGAAGATGCCGCCGTCGGTATCGTGGTCAACCGTGCGCGTAAAGGTGAAATCGCCCTGAATTGTCAGATCAACGGAACCGGAAGCGATGAAGGACACCGGTGCACTGGTCATCCCGACCGTGACACCATTGCTTGTATCGTCGATAAAGGCGTTGACATCAGGCAGATCGGGGAGTCTGACGTTGTCGTTATTCACCACGGCATTGCCGTTAAAAAACCAGTTTGTATCGGCAGCAAAAACATAAGTGGCATACAAGTCACTGATGTCCTCGTCAGGGGCGAGAATGATATTAACCTGCGCGTGCGCCGGACTCATTCCCAACAAGGCTGCGCCCACCAGCGCCATTAACGTGCGCAGGGCAAAGGGTGCGTGCGGAAAAGTCTTTCTATTACGATGGATTATCCCGGGGGCGGCTGACTGACTTTGGCCGACTTTGCTGCGGGCTTTTGCCAGTTCGGAAACAACTTGGAAAATCCCCAAGCTACGATTGAAAATAGTCTTGTACTGCCGATTCACGGTTAGCCTCCTTTGATAATGCCACGACGTTTTGTATTTATTTTTTTGTTTATTTTTATAACTGGACGCACCGCTGCTCGCGGCGATGCGTTTGATTAAACATTCTAAATGAAAATTATATTTCTAAAATTGATTATGGCAATTCAATGATTTTTGAGAAACGGGCCGTTTGTTCCGGCCCGGTATGACGCTGCTTGCTGTTACGGCACGATGTTTGGCGCCACGGTTTCGACGCATCGATACCGAGGAAAATTTAAACGGGTTCCGCTCAATCGTAGAGAAAACAGCGCACGCTGCGCGAGGGGCCGAGTCGGGTTTCGGGGGGATAGGCGGCGGCGCAGCGGGGCATGGCTTGCGGGCAGCGCGGGTAGAAGTGGCAGCCGGGCGGCGGGTTGGCGGGAGACGGCGTTTCGCCTTTGAGGACGATCACTTCGCGGCGGCCTTCGGCGTCAAGACGCGGAACGGCGGAGAGCAACGCCTCGGTGTAGGGGTGCTTCGGCTGGCGCAGGATGTCCCCGACCGCGCCGCGTTCGACGATGCGGCCGAGATACATCACCGCGACTTCGTGGGCCAGGTATTCGACCACCGCGATGTTGTGGGTGATGAACAGGTAAGCGAGGCCGAGTTCGTCCTGCAGCGTTTTGAGCAGATTGAGGATTTGCGCCTGCACCGAAACGTCGAGGGCGCTGGTCGGTTCATCGCACACCAGCAGGCGCGGCTCAACGGCAAGCGCCCGCGTGATGGCGATGCGCTGGCGCTGGCCGCCGGAAAATTCGTGCGGATAACGCTCGCGCATGGCGGGCGAGAGGCCGACGCGCTCAAGCAGTTCGGCGACGCGGCGCTCGCGTTCGGCGGCGCCGAGCGCGGCCATGCCTTCCTCGATGATGTCGCCGACGCGCATGCGCGGGTCGAGCGAGGCGTAAGGATCCTGAAACACGATTTGCATTTCGCCGCGCAGGCAGCGCAAGCGGGCGGCGGGCAGCGTGGCGAGTTCTTCGCCGCGATAGCGCACACTGCCGGCGGTCGGCTTGAGGAGTTGCAGAATGGCTTTG
Organism: Zoogloeaceae bacterium; assembly: GCA_031277315.1. Taxonomy (GTDB): domain Bacteria; phylum Pseudomonadota; class Gammaproteobacteria; order Burkholderiales; family Rhodocyclaceae; genus Desulfobacillus. The sequence continues at coordinate 3,053 of JAITMP010000016.1, forward strand.
CCGGCGGTGGTTTTGCCGCAGCCGGATTCGCCGACCAGCGCCAGCGTACGGCCCGCGTTCAGTTGCAGCGAAACGCCATCCACCGCCCGCACCTGCCCGGCGACGCGGCGGAAAAAACCGCGGCGGATGGGGAAGTGCACTTTCAGATCGGCTGCCTCCAGCAGGGGCGCGGCGTCCGCCATGTCATGCCGCGCCGCGCCGGCCAGTGATGGCGTTTCCGCGAGAATGGTCGAAACCGCAGACGGATTCGCTTCGCGCGCCGCGTTGTCGTAAAGGTGGCAGCGCACGGCATGCGCGCCCTCCTCGCCCTCCGCGCCCGTCTTCATCTCATGCCAAGCCGGAATTTCTTTTTCGCAGCGCGCCCAGGCGCGGGGACAACGCGCCGCGAAACGGCAGCCGGAAAAAACGGCGGTGAGCGGCGGCACGCTGCCGGCGATGGTTTCCAGCGCGCTGCCGCGCCGTTCCGGGCGCGGCAAGGCGGCGAACAGTTTTTGCGAATAGGGATGCAGCGGCGTGGCGAAGAAAGCGGCGCGGGAGGCAACTTCGACCAGTTCGCCGGCATACATGACGCCGACGCGCCGCGCCAGTTCGCCGACGATGCCCAGGTCATGGCTGATGAGCAGCATGCCCATGCCGCGCTGGCGTTGCAGCGCGCCGAGCAGCGCCAGCACCTGGGCCTGAATGGTGACATCGAGCGCGGTCGTCGGCTCGTCGGCGATCAGCAGGGCCGGATCGCCCGCCAGCGCGATGGCGATCATGACCCGCTGTTTCATGCCGCCGGAAAGCTGGAAGGGATATTCCTCGAGCCGCCGCGCCGCGTCGGGAATGCCAACCGCATCGAGCAGGCCGCGCGCGCGGGCGACGGCGGCTTCGCCATGCAGGTCGGCGTGCCGCCGCAGCACTTCGCCGATCTGCGCGCCGACGGTGAGCACCGGGTTCAGGCTGGTGGCCGGCTCCTGAAAGATCATCGCCATCTCGCGGCCGCGCACTTCGCGCATCTGCGCTTCGGGCAGCGCCAGCAGATCGCGCCCGTTGAGCCACACCTGGCCGCCGGCGATGCGACCGGCATCCGGCAGCAGGCGCATCAGCGACAGCGCCGTCATTGATTTGCCGCAGCCGGATTCGCCGAGCAGGGCGAACGTTTCCCCCGCGCCGACTTCAAAGGAAACGCCATCGACCGCCCGCACCGTGCCGGCGGCGCTGGCGAGAAAGGCGCGCAGGGATTCGACCTTGAGCAGGCCTGGGCCTGCGTCCTTGCGCAGGCTCATGCCGCTTGCTCCTGTCCCGATCCGGCGGTGCGGCGGCCGGCCAGACGCGGATTGAAGGCGTCGCGCACCGCGTCGGAGAACAGGTTGGCGGCCAGCACCAGCGCGAACATGAACACGAAAGCGGCCACCAGCGACCACCACACCACCGGCTCGCGCGCCCGTTCGAGGCGCGCGGTGTTGATCATGGTGCCGAAGCTGATGGTGTTCGGATCGACGCCGATGCCGATGTAGGACAGCACCGCTTCGGCCAGCACCAGACCGGAGAAATCCATCACCACCGTAATCAGGACGATGTGCATGACGTTCGGCAGAATGTGGCGGGCCATGATGCGCGCCGCCGAAACGCCGAACGCCTGCGCCGCCTGCACGTATTCGATCTCGCGCAGCTTGAGTGTTTCGGCCCGCAGCAGACGGCACAGCCCGGTCCAGCTCGTCACGCCGAGGATCAGGCACAGCGCCAGCAGGCGCGCGTCGGCGCGGTGCGCGGCGGTGGCGAACCAGTCGGGATGGGTGTCGATCGCCACCTGCACCATCAACACCGAAGCGGCGATCAGCAGCACGCCGGGAATCGAATTCAGCGTGGTGTAAATGTATTGAATGATGTCGTCCACCCAGCCGCCGAGGTAACCGGCGGCGATGCCGAGCGCGAGGGCGAAAGGCAGCATCACCAGCGTCGTGATGGTGCCGATCACCAGCGCCGTGCGCACGCTCTTCAGGGTGAGATAGAGCACGTCCTGACCCACCTTGTCGGTGCCGAAAACGTGATAGCCCCCGGCCAGCGACACGACGGGGCCGGCCAGCAGCAGGAGCAGGCCGCACGTCAGCAGCACGGCGTTCCAGGCGAAGCGCGTCTCGCCGCGCCAGATGCGGCGCCAGGCGGCCCGCCAGCCGATGCGCCAGCGCCGCGCCGCGGCTTGCGCGGCGAGCGCGGCCAGCGTCAACGCCGTCAGCGCGGCCAGCGCAAAGCCGCGCAGCGCGCGCCAGGCCACATCGCCGCCCCACTCGGCGTCGACATCCGTCAGGTGCGCGCCGCCGTATGCCAGACGCGGAAATTCCCGCGCCCGGCTGCCGTCAGGCAACTCCACCGTTTCCTTGGCGTAGAGGTGAGCCGCCAGCGGCGCGGAATAGGTTTTCTCGCTGCTGGCCTTGAGCGGATTCAGCAGCGCGTCGAGCGCGCTGCGCGCCTCCGTTCCGTATTCGGCGGGCTGGCCGTCGACGGCGTCCAGACGCGGCCGGTAGTGGAGCGAATCGAGCAGACCGACGGCGATAAATGCCGTCAGCACGGTCAACGACACCATGCCGGCGCGGCTTTCGCCGACGCGGCGCCAGGACGCGAGCAGGTATTCGCGCCGGCGGATGTAGAAGCCGGCGCCGATGCCGCAGGCAACGAGCAGGAAGACGAGCGCATCGGTCCACAGCAAGAGGGGCATCATTGCAGCCTCACGCGCGGATCGACCAGCGTGTATGACAAATCGGTCAGCAGCAAACCGGCGATATAAAGCGCCGAGCCGATGAAGACCATCGAGCGCACGACGGCGAAATCCTGCGCGTTGATGGCGTCGATGGTGTAGGAGCCGAGGCCGGGAATGCCGAAGAAGGATTCGGTCAGCAGCGACCCCATGAACAGCATCGGAATCACGACGACGACGCCGGTCAGAATCGGAATGAGGGCATTCTTCAGCACGTGGCGGAACAGCACGGCCAGTTCGGACAAGCCCTTGGCGCGCGCCGTGCGGACGTAATCCTTGTCGATTTCCTCAAGGAACAGCGTGCGGTACCAGCGCGTGCTGCCGCCGATGCCGCCGATGACACCGATCAGCACCGGCAGCAGCAGAAAGCGCGTCGCGTCGAGGCCGCCGGCATAGCCCGAGATCGGCGCCAGATGCCAGATCTTGCTCACCAGATATTGCCCGCCGATGATGTAGAACAGGCTGGAGATCGACATCATCGCCACGCACACCACCACGCCCCAGAAATCGAGATACGTGGCGCGGAAAAAAGCCAGCAGCAAGGCGAAGGACACGGCGACGAACAGCCCGAGCGCGAACGTCGGCACGGCGATGGCCAGACTCGGCCCCATGCGCGCGCGAATCTCGTGGCCGATGTCGCGGCCATCCTCGGCGCGGCCAAAATCGAAGACGAAAAGTTTTACCGATTTCTGGAAGAAGATGGTGTCGGTCAAACGCGCCGCGCCGTCCGCCGCCGGGTTGTAGAGCAGCGGTTTGTCATAGCCGTGCTCGGCCTTCCATTTTTCAATCGCCTCCGGCGTGACGCGCTTGACGCCAAGCTGCATGCGCGCCATGTCGTCCGGCGTATTCACCACGAAGAACAGCGTGAAGGTGAGCAGATTCACGCCAATCAGAATCGGAATCGCATACAGCAGCCGGCGCGTGATGTAGGCCAGCATCACACCCTCCCCCGCGATTGCTCACGCCGCCGCCAGCCGACAATGGCCGGCGCGGCGCTGGCGGCGAGCGCCAGCGCGAGCAGGCCGAGCGGCCACAGCACAGGCCGGTTCCACTCGGCGCGCCGCCGTTCGCGCAGAACGGCGTCAATGCGCTGATACTTGAGCGTGTTGTTGCCGACCTTGGTCGGCTTGCGGTTGGCGAGCCAGGCGTGGCGCAGGGTGTAATCATTGGGATGAAAACCCCAGACCCAGGGCGCGTCATGACGCAGAATGAGCAGCATGCGGTCGATGATGGCTTGCCGCTCAGGGCCGTTTTCCATCGCCCGCATCTGCTCGAACAGCCGGTCGTATTCGGGATTGGCGTAGTTGGCGGAATTTTCGCCGACATGTTTGACCCGCCCTTGCGGGCCGTAGAGCAGGAAAAGGAAATTTTCGGGATCGGGATAATCGGCATTCCAGCCCCAGTAGAAAAGCTGCGCCGCGCCCTTTCTGACCTTTTCCTGGAAGCGGTTGTAATCGGTGCTGCGCACCACCAGTTGCACGGAAATTTTCTGGAACTGCTTGTTCAGCCAGTCGATGCGGGACTTGTCGCCGACGCCGCCCGCCGTGGTGTCGAGGTTGATGACCAGCGGCTGGCCGGTTTTTTCATCGCGGCCATTCGGATAACCGGCTTCGGTCAGCAGCCGGCGCGCGTCGGCGATGGATTTGCGGCGCGGCGCGCCATCGGCCCAGTCATACATTTCCCGATTGATGCCCGCCTCGCCGGCGCGGAAGCCGAAGATGCCGGGCGGGATCGGCCCCTGCGCGGGCTGGCCGCGGCCGTTCATGAAAATGGAAATGAATTCCTCCTGATCAATGGCGAGGGAAATCGCCTGACGCAGCTTGCGCGCCCGCTCCGAGGGGCCGCCGACCACCGGGTCGAGCATGTTGAAGCCCATGTAGAACGTGGTCGTGGCGACAGAGGTGGACAAGCGGATGCCCTGCCGCTGCATGGCGTCGCTGAGCGCGGCTTCGCCGCCCGCGCCGACCTGCACGGCCTGATCGAAGGAATCCGAAGCAATGCCGGAAGCATCGTAATAGCCTTGCAGGAATTTGTTCCAGTAGGGAATCTGCTCCTTCTCGCGGGTGAACACCGCCTTGTCGATGAAAGGCAGCGGCTGGCCGCAATCGGCGAGCAGGCCGTCCACTTCATCGCCCGCCTCGCCCTCGCAGGGATACGCCTCGCCGCCAAAATTCGGATTGCGCTCCAGCACCATGCGCGCATTGGGATTGTTCTCGGTGAGCATGTAGGGGCCGGTGCCGACGGGATACCAGTCCAGCGTCAGATTCTTTTCCGCCATGCCCGGCTGACTGTGGAAGCGATCCGCCTCCCAGGGCATGGGCGCGAAGAACGGCATGGTCAGCCAGTAAATGAATTGCGGATATTTGCCCTTGACCCGTATCCGGTAGGTATGGCGATCCACCACGGTGACGCCCGCCAGCGGATACTGGCGCAGATCGAGCCAGCCCTCTTTTTCCGCTGACACGGCTTTCCCCAATTCACCGGCAAAATCATCCAGGCCGTCGATATATTCACTCATCAAGCCAAGAATCGGCGAATGCAGGCGGGGATGCGCCAGCCGCTTGATGGCATAGACGTAATCATCGGCCACCAGCTCGCGTGTGCCGCGATGGGGAAAATCCGCCAGCGTGTCGATGCCCGCCAGCCCCGCAGGCTGCTCGGCGAAGGCCGGGTGCGGCTGGTAGAGAATGCCGGGGCGGATGCGAATCACGTATTCGGAAAAGGCGATGCGACTGGCATCAGCCCCCTCCGGCAATGGCCGCCCTTGGGCATCGAGATAACGCGGTTTGGGCACTTCCGCCGCCGTGGCTGGAATCACCTCGTAAGGCCGCTTCAGGTAGTGATATTGCAACGGCGGCTGGTAAATCTGCGCCGTGAAAACGATCTCGTCCGAACTGTAGGACTGCACCGGATCGAGATGCTTGGGGCGGTCGGTGAAAGCGCTGTAGAGAATGTTCTTGCCGCCGTCCCGCGACGGATAGGGGTTGTTCCACACCTCTCCGCAGCCGGCGGCGAGAAATGCGGCCAAAACCAACAGCAGGGCCAGCGGCGGAACATGCATCGGAATATCGCGCATCGTGCGCGGAGTGTAGCGGATGCCGGATGCGGCGTCACGGATTTGGCCCTCGATTTGGCGTCACCCGTGGCGCTCCTTTATAATCGCGCAACCACATCAGGGGAATTCGACGATGGGATTTCTGGCTGGCAAACGCATCCTCCTCACTGGCTTGCTTTCCAACCGCTCGATCGCTTACGGCATCGCCAAGGCATGCCACCGCGAAGGCGCCAGTCTTGCATTCACTTATCAGAACGATCGCTTCAGGGAGCGCATCGCCAAATTCGCCGAGGAATTCGGCAGTCAATGGATTTTCCCCTGCGACGTGGCGGAAGACGCGCAGCTTGACGCGCTGTTCGCCGAACTGGGCCGGCATTGGGACGGGCTGGACGGTCTGGTGCATTCGATCGCCTTCGCGCCGAGCGAGGCCATCGAGGGCGATTTCCTCGACGGCATCAACCGCGAGGCTTTCCGCATCGCCCATGATATTTCGTCCTACAGCTTTCCGGCGCTGGCCAAGGCGGCGCGGCCCATGCTGCTGAAAGGCAACCACGCCGCGCTGCTGGCGCTCACCTATCTCGGCGCCGAGCGCACCATGCCCAACTACAACACCATGGGTCTGGCCAAGGCCAGTCTGGAAGCCGCCACGCGCTATCTGGCTTTCTGCCTCGGCCCGCAGGGCATCCGCGCCAACGCCATTTCCGCCGGCCCGATCAAGACGCTGGCCGCTTCCGGCATCGGCAACTTCGGCAAGCTGCTGGCCTACAACGCCCACCACGCGCCCCTGCGCCGCAACGTCACCATCGAGGAAGTCGGCAACGCCGCCGCCTTCCTGCTCTCCGATCTCGCCAGCGGCATCACCGGCGAAATCATGTATGTCGATGGCGGCCTCAACACCACCGCCCTCGGCAACCCGGAACCGTTGCCGTAATCGCTGCAGCACAACACAGCGCAACAACAAAACGGGCTGCCGCGGCAGCCCGTTTTCATGGCAACGAGGATAATGCCGGGCGGCTATTCGCCTCCGCTCTCCCCTCTTTCCAGCGCGGCCCGGTTGATCTGGACGCCATAACGTTCCCGCAAGGCTTCCAGATAGGCGTTGAAATCCTCCATGCCGATCAACTGCGTCAGTTGCGCGCGCTGAACTTTCCGGCGCGCATCATCGCTGCCCTTGCCGCCGCTGCGAATTTCGGAAACGCGGAACAGCCCGTAAGCGCCGCCGGGCAGGCGAACGCCGGTGTAAGCGGGCAGCTTGCCGGCCTTGACGGCGAAAATGGCGCGCTGCACATCCGCAGGCAAGCCGCGCATCGGCTGCCGCCCGATAGTCTGCACCGGCCCCCAGGTCAGCGGCACCGCCTCGCCGCCGTTCAGCCGCGCCAGTTTGTCTTCGCCGTCCTTGTAGGTGAGACGCGCCGTTTCCTCGGCCACCAGCATTTTCTCGATTTCAGCCTTGACCGATTCGAAAGAACGCAACTCGGCCGGTTTCACTTCCGCGACGCGCGCCGCCACCAGGGTATTCGGCGCCACTTCGACGGCATCCGTATTGCGGCGGTTCTTCAGGGCGTCATCGGCAAACAGCGCCGAAAACAGTTTTTCGTTGCCCGCCAGCGGGCCGGCGGCAGTCCGATTCGCCGGGTCAAAAAAACCGGTCTGCTGAACCGGCAGCTTGAACATTTCCGCCGCCGGCTTGAGGCTGTCAGGTTGCTCGTAGACCGTGTTCGAGAAAGTCTCGACCGCTTCGGCGAACTTGCGCGCCGCCGCCGCGAGCTTGAGTTCCGCCTCGATCGCATGACGCGCCTCCTCGAAGCCGTTCGCGTTGCCCGGTCGGATGCCCGTCAATTGAATGATGTGGAAACCGAATTCGCTGCGCACCACGCCGCTGATCTGGTTTTCTTTCAGCGAAAAGGCGGCGTCCGCGAACGGCTTCACCATCCCGTCGCGCGTGAAGAAACCCAGATCGCCGCCTTTCACGGCCGATCCCGGATCCTGCGAATGTTCTTTCGCCAGCCTGGCAAAGTCAGCCGGATTTTTCTTCACCTGTTCCAGAAGCGCCTCGGCCTTGGCCCGCGCCGCCTTCTGCTCGGCCTCCGGCGCATCCGCCGGCGACTCGATCAGGATATGGCTGGCGCGGCGCTCCTCCTGCTTCGCGTATTTGCTGGCGTCTTTCTCGTAAGCGCTCCGGATTTCCTCCGGCGTGATTTTGATCTGCTCGGCGAAGCCGTCGCGGCTCAGCACAACGAATTCGGCGCGAATCTGCTGCGGAATCTCGAACTGCTTGCGGTTCTTCTCGTAATACGTCGCGGCGGCATCGGCGGCTAGCTTGACTTGCGCGGCATGCTGCGCGGGCTGGATGATCGCTTCGCTCACCAGCCGTTCCTCAAGCTGGATGGCGATGATTCTTTCAATCGCCGCGTTCGACACCAGCGCGGTATCGGACACCGCCCGCACAAGCTGCTGCTGCGTCAGATCCTGCCGCACCTGCGCTTCAAAGCCGGTCTGCGTCAGCCCCTGCGCCTGCAACGCCTGAACGTAGCGTTGCTTGGAGAATTGTCCGTTTTCCTGCAAGGCTGGAATTGAACCGATGACGTCGATCAACTCGGCATCGCTGATGGCGAAATTCGATTTCGCCGCATGCAGCAGCAGCAGGCGCCGGACCACCAGCGCGTCGAGCACGGCTTCGCGCGCTTCCGGCGTATCGAACAAGGCGGGATTGAAATCCGCCCCGGCCTGCTCGCGCAGACGATCCTGCTGCTCGCGCAGGGTCTGGGCGAATTCCTGCTGCGAAACCGGACTGTCGCCGACGCGGGCAACTTCGCCCGCGCCGCCGCCGCCTCGGAAATAGGAATCCACGCCCCAGAAAACAAACGGCAGCGTGATGAGAAGCAGGAAACCCTGAACAATCCGTTTATTGTTGCGAACTGCGTCAAACATGCTCGACCATCCTGAAGAACCGAACGATAGAAAAAAAGGCGAACTCGCGTTCGCCTTTTATCGGTTTTGGCGGAGTGGACGGGACTCGAACCCGCGACCCCCGGCGTGACAGGCCGGTATTCTAACCGACTGAACTACCACTCCTGAACTCTTGCATTTTCTTGCCGCCGGCCAGGATGGTCACGCATCCTGGCTGGTGGGTGCTGACGGGATCGAACCGCCGACATTCGCCTTGTAAGGGCGACGCTCTACCAGCTGAGCTAAGCACCCGCTCGCTCTCGTCAGATGGCATATCAAATGGCATACCACTCACATGCCGCTGACGAAACCGCGCTAGTTTATCGCATCTTTGAGCGCCTTTCCAGCGCGGAACTTCGGCACCCGCGCCGATTTGATCTTGAGCGGCGCGCCAGTGCGGGGATTGCGGCCATTGCGCGCGGCGCGCTTGCCGACATAAAACGTGCCGAAGCCGACCAGCGTCACCATGCCGCCTTTTTTCAAGGAAGTTCTGATTGCGCCGACAGCGGCATCCAGCGCCCGGCCGGCAGCAGCCTTGGAAATGTCCGCCGACTTGGCGATCTGATCAATAAGTTCCGATTTGTTCACGAAGACCCCCTCTGCTCTAAGTTGATGAATGAAGAACGACGAATGAAAAATGAAGGCGCTTTATAGCAAGCCGAAAAACCCCGTGTCAACCGTGTCAAGCCGCTTTTCAGTGCGCGATCAGGTTCGCGGACGCGGCGGTTTCGCCCGGCGGCACCGCCGTAACGTCCACCGGCGCCGGCAACGGCTCCGGCAAATGTTCGAGCGCCCGCTCAAGCACCTGATCGATCCACTTCACCGGAACAATCTCGATGGCATTCTTGATATTCTCCGGAATATCGGTCAAATCCTTCACGTTTTCCTCTGGAATCAAGGCGGTTTTCAAGCCGCCGCGCACGGCCGCCAGCAGCTTTTCCTTGAGTCCGCCGATGGCCAGCACTTCGCCGCGCAAGGTGATCTCGCCAGTCATGCACACCTCGCAGCGCACCGGAATGCCGGTGTGGGAGGAAACCAGCGCGGTCGTCATGGCGATGCCGGCTGACGGGCCGTCTTTCGGCGTCGCGCCTTCGGGCACGTGGATATGAATGTCGGTCTTCTCGAAGACATCGGCCTTGATGCCGAGGCGGTCGGCGCGGGCGCGCACCACCGAGCGGGCGGCCTCGACCGATTCCTTCATCACGTCGCCGAGCGAGCCGGTGCGCAAAATATTGCCTTTGCCCGGCATGTTGGCGCATTCGATGGTCAGCAGTTCGCCGCCGACCTCGGTCCAGGCCAGCCCGGTCACTTGCCCGATCTGGTTTTCCTTTTCCGCCATGCCGAAACTGTAGCGGCGCACGCCGAGGAACTTGTCCAGATTTTTGGCGTTGACAATGACCTTGCTGCCGCGTTTTCTGAGCAGCAAGGTCTTCACCACCTTGCGGCAAATTTTTGAAATCTCGCGCTCCAGCGCCCGCACGCCGGCTTCGCGGGTGTAGTAGCGGACAATGTCGCGCACCGCGCTATCGACAACGGTGAGTTCGGTTTTCTTGACGCCGTTGTTCTTCAACTGCTTCGGCAGCAGGTAGCGCATGGCGATGTTGACCTTCTCGTCCTCCGTATAGCCGGAAAGACGAATGACTTCCATGCGGTCGAGCAGCGGCGGCGGAATGTTCATGGTGTTGGCAGTGGCCACGAACATGACATCCGAGAGATCGAAATCGACTTCGACGTAGTGATCCTGGAAGGTGTTGTTCTGTTCCGGATCGAGCACTTCGAGCAGGGCCGACGACGGATCGCCGCGGAAATCCTGCCCGAGTTTGTCGACTTCGTCGAGCAGGAACAGCGGATTGCGCACGCCGACCTTGGTCAGGCTGTTGAGGATTTTGCCCGGCATGGAGCCGATGTAGGTGCGGCGATGGCCGCGAATCTCGGCTTCGTCGCGGATGCCGCCCAGCGCCATGCGCACGAACTTGCGGTTGGTCGCCTTGGCGATCGACTGGCCGAGCGAAGTCTTGCCGACGCCCGGCGGCCCGACCAGACACAGGATCGGCGCCTTGACCTTGTCCACGCGCTGCTGCACGGCAAGATATTCGAGAATGCGTTCCTTGACCTTTTCGAGGCCGAAGTGATCGGCGTCGAGAATTTTCCCGGCTTCGCGCAAATCCTTGCTGATGCGGGTTTTCTTGCGCCAGGGCAGGCCGATCAGCGTCTCGACGAAGTTGCGCACGACGGTGGCCTCCGCCGACATCGGCGACATCAAGCGCAGCTTTTTCAACTCCGACAGCGCCTTGCCTTGCGCTTCCTTGCTCATGCCGGCGGCCTTGATCTTCTTTTCCATCTCGTCGAGGTCGGCGCCCTCTTCGCCCTCGCCGAGTTCCTTCTGGATCGCCTTGACCTGCTCGTTGAGGTAATACTCGCGCTGGCTTTTCTCCATCTGGCGCTTGACGCGGCCACGGATGCGCTTCTCCACTTGCAGGATGTCGAGTTCCGTTTCCAGTTGCGACAGCAGCTTTTCCAGCCGCTTGCCGACATCGAAAATTTCGAGAATTTCCTGCTTCTGCTCCAGCTTGAGCGGCAGATGGGCGGCAATCGTGTCGGCCAGTCGCCCGGCTTCCTCGATGCCCATCAGGGAGGTGAGAATCTCCGGCGGAATTTTCTTGTTGAGTTTCACATATTGATCGAACTGGCCGATGATGGTCCGGCGCATCGCCTCCACCTCGTGCGTCGCCCGCTCGTCGGCAGGCAGCGGCATCACCGTCGCGGAGAACAGATTGCGCTGGTCGACGATCTGCTCGATGCGCGCGCGCTGACCGCCTTCGACCAGCACCTTCACCGTGCCGTCGGGCAGCTTGAGCATTTGCAGGATGTTGGCGACACAGCCAATCTCGTACATGTCGTCGATGCCCGGCTCATCCTTGGCGGCCGATTTCTGCGCCACCAGCAGGATGTGCTTGCCCGCTTCCATGGCGACTTCCAGCGCCTTGATCGACTTTGGCCGGCCGACGAAGAGCGGAATCACCATATGGGGGAAAACCACGACATCCCGGAGGGGAAGCAGCGGCAGTTCGATTTGTTCGGCGGGGAGGTCAAGCGCGCTTGACATGATGTTTTCCTTTTTTACAAGTAAGGACAGCAGCCGTCTTTATCTGTGGGCGGCGGCCGGAAATTCAAGCCGGGGCCGGAAAGCGCGCCCGGCCGGGCCATCTCAGTTGGAGCCTGCGACCTTCGGCTGGTCGGCGTAGATGAGAATCGGCTTGGCGCCGTTTTCGATCATGCCTTCGTCGACCACCACCTTGGTGACATTCTCCATGTCGGGCAGTTCATACATCGAGTCGAGCAGCACCGATTCGAGAATCGAGCGCAGGCCGCGCGCGCCCGTCTTGCGCTTGAGCGCCCTGCGGGCGATGGCTTGCAGGGCTTGCGGACGGATTTCCAGTTCCACGCCTTCCATGGCAAAGAGCTTGTGATACTGCTTGATGAGCGCGTTTTTCGGCTCGACCAGAATTTCCATCAGTGCGGCTTCGTTCAGCTCGTGCAGGGTCGCCACCACCGGCAGACGGCCGACGAACTCGGGAATCAGGCCGAACTTGATGAGGTCTTCCGGCTCGATCATGCGCAGGGTTTCGGTGACATCCTTGCTATCGCGGCTTTTCACCTCCGCGCCGAAGCCGATGCCGGCCTGCTCCGTCCGGTTGCGGATGACTTTCTCCAGCCCGTCGAAAGCGCCACCGCAGATGAACAGGATGTTGGTGGTGTCGACCTGCACGAAATCCTGATTCGGGTGCTTGCGGCCGCCCTGCGGCGGCACGGCGGCGATAGTGCCTTCGATCAGCTTCAGCAGCGCCTGCTGCACGCCTTCGCCCGACACGTCGCGGGTGATCGAGGGGTTGTCGCTCTTGCGGGAAATCTTGTCGATCTCGTCGATGTAGACGATGCCTTGCTGCGCCTTTTCGACTTCGTAATCGCATTTCTGCAACAGCTTCTGGATGATGTTCTCGACATCCTCGCCGACATAGCCGGCTTCCGTCAGCGTCGTCGCGTCGGCCATGACGAAGGGCACGTTGAGCAGGCGCGCCAGCGTCTGCGCCAGCAGCGTCTTGCCGGAGCCGGTCGGCCCGATCAGCAGAATGTTGCTCTTGGAAAGCTCCACCTCGTCGCTTTTCGACAGATGCTTGAGGCGCTTGTAGTGGTTGTAGACCGCCACCGACAAAATCCGCTTGGCGGGATCCTGACCGATGACGTACTGGTCGAGGATGGCGCAGATCTCCTTCGGCGTCGGCAGGTCGCTGGCGCTCTTGCCGCCGTGGTCGGCGGCAATCTCGTCGCGGATGATGTCGTTGCACAGTTCGATGCATTCATCACAGATGAAAACCGACGGCCCGGCGATGAGCTTGCGCACCTCGTGCTGGCTCTTGCCGCAGAAGGAACAGTAGAGGAGCTTCTCGCTCGAAGTTTTCTTGTCCGTCATGCGCGTCTCCGCTGCCTTGTTGTTCTTGCCTGTTTGCTTGCCCGTTTAGTTTGCTTGCGCCGCCGTCTCGGCGCGGCTCGTCAGCACCTTGTCGACCAGCCCGTATTCGACGGCATCGGCGGCCGAGAGGAAGTTGTCGCGATCCGTATCGCGCTCGATGCGCTCGACCGGCTGGCCGGTGTGCAGGGACATCAGTTCGTTCAGGCGCGCGCGCAGCTTGAGGATTTCCTTGGCGTGAATCTCGATGTCCGAAGCCTGGCCCTGAAAACCGCCGAGCGGCTGATGGATCATGACGCGCGAATTGGGCAGGCAGAACCGCTTGCCTTTCGCGCCGGCCGTCAGCAGGAAAGCGCCCATGCTCGCCGCCTGGCCGACGCACAGCGTCGACACATCCGGCTTGATGAACTGCATCGTGTCGTAAATGGCCAATCCGGCCGACACCGAACCGCCCGGCGAATTGATGTAGAAGTGAATGTCCTTGTCCGGGTTTTCCGACTCAAGGAAAAGCAGTTGCGCGACGATCAGGTTGGCGGTGGCGTCGTTGACCGGGCCGACGAGGAAAATCAGGCGTTCCTTGAGCAGGCGCGAATAGATGTCGTAGGCGCGTTCGCCGCGCCCGCTCTGTTCGATCACCATGGGAATCAGGCCCAAAGCCTGGGGTTCCTGAAATTCCCGGCGCTCCTGCTGCCCGTTGCGGTTGCCGTAAATCATGCTTGCGTCCAGCGGCATCATGCCGCATTACCCATCAGTTCGTCAAAAGAGACGGCCTTGTCGGTCGTCTGCGCGTTCGCCATCACCCAATCCACCACGTTTTCCTCGATCGCCAGCGCCTCGACCTGCGCCAGCCGTTGCGGCTGCGCGTAATACCAGCGCACCACTTCCTCGGGCTGCTCGTAGGATTGCGCCTGCTCGTCGATCAATCCGCGCACCTGCTCCGGCTTGGCTTGCAGCGCATTTTCCTTCACCGCCTGCGCGATGAGCAAGCCCAGTTTGACCCGGCGCTCGGCTTGCGTCGAAAACCAGGTGGCGTCGATGGGAATGTTCTTGATGTCGGCGCCGCGATTCGCCAGATCCTGGCGGGCGGCGTCCGCCATGGATTCCGCTTCCTGCCCGACCAGCGCCTGCGGCACTTCCAGCGGATTGGCGTCGAGCAGCGCCTGCATCGCCTGCTCCTTGACGCGGGCCTTGATGCGTTTTTTAACCTCGCTTTCGAGATTCGAGCGAATCTCGGCGCGCATCTTCGCCATGTCGCCGTCGGCGATGCCGAGGGCCTTGGCGAAATCCGCGTCGACCGCCGGCAGTTGCGGCGCTTCAACCGTTTTCACGGTGACATCGAAACTGACTTGCTTGCCGGCCAGTTCGGCGACCTGATAGTCCGCCGGAAACGTCATCTCGAAAGTCCGGCTCTCGCCGACCTTGAGGCCGAGAATGCCGTTTTCAAAATCTGGCAGCATGCGCCCTTCGCCCAGCACGACCGGATAATCGGCGGCCTGCCCGCCTTGGAATACCTCGCCGTTCAGCTTGCCGGTGAAGTCAATGACGACGCGATCGCCCCGCTCGGCGGCACGCTCGGCCTTGCTGAAAGTGACGCGCTGCCTGCGCAGGACGTCGAGCGTCTTGTCGACCTCGCCCTCGCCCACTTCGAGTTGGGGCCGCTCGATGGTCTTCCCGGCTACGCTGTTCAGCGTCACCTCGGGATAAATCTCGAACACGGCGGAAAATTCCAGCCGGGACGCATCGGCGCCGTTTTTCGGCTCGATGCGCGGATAACCCGCCACGCGCAAATTCTGCTCGCGCACGGCGTCGCCGAAAGCCTTTTCGACCGCTTCGCCGATGGCTTCGTTGCGGGCCTGGGCGCCGTAATGCTGCTCGACCATCCTGAACGGCACTTTGCCGGGACGGAAGCCGGACATTTTCACCGTGCGCGCCATCTTTTTCAGGCGCTGGGCGACATCTTTTTCGATCTCTGCCGCCGACACCGCCATGTCGATGCGGCGCTCCAGGGAACTGGGGCTGGGATTGGAAGTTGAACTGGCGGCGACGTCTTCGGGTTGCGGGTTTGTCTGCATGAAAAATCCTGGACTGGATCAGTGAGTTGAGTGAGAAGTGAATCGGTCTGTCAGGCGGCTTGGTGCGAAGGGCGGGACTTGAACCCGCACGCCTCGCGGCGCTGGAACCTAAATCCAGTGCGTCTGCCAATTCCGCCACCTTCGCATGCTGTCATTCTACCGCAATACCCCCTATACTGGCGACCCCGGACAGGGCGCGGACACTCGCCCGCATCCGCCAAATAACGCTTCACGCGCCGGGGTTTTTCGCAATGCCGGTCGACCACTACGAGAATTTTCCCGTCGCCTCCCTGCTGCTGCCGGCCCGCCTGCGCGAGTCGGTAAAAGCGATCTACGCCTTCGCGCGCAGCGCCGACGACATCGCCGACGAAGGCATGGCGAGCGACGCCGAACGGCTGGCCGAACTCAAACGCTATCAATCCGAACTGGACGCCATCGAAGCCGGCCAGCCGACGCGGGACGCGCTGTTCCTGCGCTTGCGCTCAACCATTCTCGACCATGATTTGCCCCTGCAGCCGTTCCGCGATCTGCTCGACGCCTTCAGTCAGGACGTGACGTGGAAACGGTATGCCACTTTCGCCGAACTGATGGATTACTGCCGCCGCTCGGCGGATCCGGTCGGCCGTCTGCTGCTGCGCCTGTTCGGGCATGACGACGCCCGCAGCCGTCCGCTCTCGGACAGCATTTGCAGCAGCTTGCAGCTCATCAATCACTGGCAGGACATCGCCATCGACTGGCGCAAGGGCCGCGTCTATCTGCCGCAGGATGAACTGGCGCGCTTCGGCGTCGACGAGATCCAGATCGCCGAAGGGCGTTGCGATGCCGCTTGGTCGGCGCTGATGGATTTCCAGATCGAACGTGCCCGCGCCATGATGATCGCCGGCAGCCCGCTGGCGCGCGCCCTGCCCGGACGCATCGGCTTCGAGTTGCGGCTGATCGTCGCCGGCGGCCTGCGCGTGCTCGACAAACTGCGCGATGCGCGCGGCGATGTTTTCCGCCGCCGGCCCGTCATCATGCAACGCGACTGGCCGGGCCTTCTGCTGCGCGCCCTCCTGCTGCGCGCGCCCTCTTGCCGCGCCGCTCCCGAACCGACATGAGCCCGGATGCGTATTGCCAGAAAAAGGCGGCCGGCAGCGGCTCCAGCTTCTACTACAGCTTTCTGTTCCTGCCGCCGGAACGTCGCCGCGCCATCACCGCCCTGTATGCCTTCTGCCGCGAAGTCGACGATGTCGTCGATGAATACGCCGATCCGCGCCAGGCGCATGAAAAACTCGCCGGATGGCGCGCCGAACTGGCGGAAACCTGGGCCGGCAGGCCGAGCCATCCCGTCACCCTGGCGCTGGCGGCGGCGCTGCGCGACTTCGCCCTGCCGCGTGAACTGCTGGCGGAAATCATCGACGGCATGGAGATGGATCTGACGCAGCACCGCTACGCCGACTTCAAGGCGCTGCGCCTCTACTGCTACCGCGTCGCCAGCACGGTCGGTCTGCTGGCGGCGGAAATTTTCGGCTACACCGACCGGCGCACCCTGAAATACGCCCACGACCTCGGCCTCGCCTTCCAGCTCACCAACATCATCCGCGATGTCGGCGAGGATGCCCGCCGTGGCCGCATCTACCTGCCCGCCGACGAACTGGAACGCTTCGGCGTGCGCGCCGAAGACATCCTCCAGACGCGCTATTCGGATGCGTTTCGGCGCCTGATCGAATTCCAGATCGAACGCGCCGAAGGGTATTACGCGCAAGCCCTTGCCCGGCTGCCGGCGCAAGACCGCCGCGCGCAGCGGCCGGGGCTGGCGATGGCAGCGATCTACCGCGTCCTGCTGCACAAGATCCGCCGCCAGGGCTGCCGCGTGCTTGACCGCCGCGCAACGCTCCCGCCGGCGCACAGGCTGTGGCTGGCCTGGCGCGCCTGGCGCGCGGGCTGACCGTGCGGGTCGCGATCATCGGCGCCGGTTACGCCGGCATGGCCGCCGCCGCGACGCTGGCCGCCGACGGCATTCCCGCCACCGTTTTTGAATCCTCACGCGTACTGGGCGGACGCGCCCGCCGCGTCGAGTGCCGTGGCCGCCGGTTCGACAACGGCCAGCACATTCTCGTCGGCGCGTACACCGAACTGCTGCGCCTGATGCGTCTTGTCGGCGCCGATCCCGCTCTGCTGCTCGAACGCCGGCCGCTCAGCCTGACCTTCCCCGGTCACATGCGGCTCGTCGCGCCGCGCCTGCCGGCCCCGCTGCATCTTGCCGCCGCCCTGCTGACGGCGCGCGGCCTGCCCTTCGCCGCCCGGCTCGACGCCCTGCGCTTCATGCGGGCGATGAAACAAACCGGCTTCCGGCTGGAACGCGACATGTCCTTCGCCGATCTGATGGCGCGGCAGCGACAGCACGCGGCGGCGATCCGTTACCTGTGGCAGCCGCTATGCGTCTCCGCCCTCAACACGCCGCCGCAAGACGCCTCCGCCCAGGTGTTCCTCAACGTGCTGCGCGACACGCTGGCCGCCCGGCGCGAAGCCAGCGATCTGTTATTGCCGCGCGTGGATTTTTCCGCCCTCTTTCCCGAGCCGGCCGAGCGTTTCGTGCGCGAGCGCGGCGGCGACGTGCGGCGCGGCGCGGCCATCCGCTCAGTCATCCAGCATCCCGATGGTTTCATCCTGACAGGCGACACCAGCGGGCGGATATATACCCACGTCATTGCCGCCGTGGCGCCCGGCCACTTGCCGCGCCTCGTCGCCACGCTGCCGCGCCTGCAACCCGTGCTGGACGACATCGCCGCCTTCGCTTACGAGCCGATCCTCACCGCCTATCTCGGCTATCCGCAGCCGGTGCGCCTGCCCGACGCCATGACCGGCGTCGGCGAAACGGCGCACTTTCTGTTTCAGCATACCGATGACGTGCTCGCCGCCGTCGTCAGCGTCAGCCGGCCGCTTCTCTCCCTGCCGCACGCGGCCATCATCGAACGCATTCACGCTGAAGTGCGCAGCATCGTCGGCGACGCGCCGGCGCCGGCGTGGTTCCGCGTCATCGCCGAAAAGCGCGCCACCTTCGCCTGCCGGCCCGGCATGCGGCGGCCCGCCTGCGAGACGCCGCTGGAAAATTTCTACCTCTGCGGAGATTACGTCGCCTCGGATTACCCGGCGACGCTGGAAGCCGCCGCGCGCAGCGGCATCGCCTGCGCCCGGCTGGTCAGCCGGAAGGCGGCTTGATGAAAAAAGAATATTTATTTTCTTCCCGGCGATGCGTCTGAACGCCGTTCGGCGGCGCCGGGCTTTTTGCCGCCGTGGTTCTCACGACCCCTGTGCTTGCCCGACCGGTTTGAAGACGCCGGGGCGCCGTTCCACTCGTCACTCTCAGCGTTATTGACAGGTTTTTCCTGCTTTTCCTTGTCGCCGAGGGTATAGGGCTTGGACTCCATCTCGGCCAGACGGTCGCACGACGGTATGCCCTCCCCGCTGGCAAGCCCTCTTTCTTTCACGCACTTGATTCTCAACTCATCCACTTCGCTGCTGTAATTGACGGCAGCCGCGACCGGCGAAACAAGCAGCGCCGCGACGATGAGCCGCGTCATGCGCTTGTTTTTTTCTCTTGTGTGAGTCTGTTCTCGATGATTTCGCGCAATGTTCGGCGCATGATTTTTCCGGCGGGCGAGATGGGCATTTCGTTGAGGACTTCCAGCCGCTCGGGCAGCTTGAACTTGGCGATTTTCTGATCGAGCAGGAAAGTCTTCAGCCCTTCAAAAGTCAGGGACTGGCCGGGGTTGAGCGTGACGAAGGCGCAGGCTTTCTCGCCGAACACCGGATCGGGCATGGCGACGATGGCCACGCTATGCACGGCCGGATGCTTGAGCATGTAGTTCTCGACTTCGTCGATGCTGATCTTCTCGCCGCCGCGATTGATGAGATCGTTCTTGCGCCCTTCGGCGGTGACATAGCGGCCATTCTTGCGCACGATGTCGCCCATCCGGTAGAAGCCGTCGGACGTGAACGCCTTGGCGTTGTTCTCCGGCGCGTTGTAGTAACCGCGAATCGTGTAAGGGCCGCGCACGACGAGTTCGCCCAGTTCGCCGTCGGGAACCTCTTTGTCGTCCTGGCCCAGCACCTTGATTTCGTCATCGGGACAGATCGGCGCGCCGGAGCCGTCCAGAATCTTGTCATCGGGATCGTCCAGCCGGGTCATGTTCAACAGGCCCTCGGCGGTGCCATACACTTCCTGGAATTGACAGCCGAGCCTCTGGCGCAGGCGGCTTCTGAGTTCCGGCGAGAGCCGCGCGCCGCCGTTCTGGACGAGTTCCAGCGAGCTGACATCGAAGCCGGCGAGGCGCTCGTCGTTGAGCCAGTTGACGATCAACGGCACTGCGGCCGGAATGACCGTCACCCGCTCGCGCTCGACGAGCGAGAAAACCGTGTTGATGTCGGTTCTGGATGAAAGGACGACCCGGCCGCCCCACGCGATCGCGCCCAGGGCGCCGGGTGACCCCAGCGTGTAGTTGTGCGCCAAGGGCAGTATGGCCAGCAAAACCGTTTTTTCGCTGAAGCCGCCGACGCGCCCGCTTTGCCGGAAGTTGTAGACGTAATCGTTGTGCGTGCGCGGAATGAGCTTCGGCAGCGCCGTCGTGCCGCCGGAGAGCAGCATCAGCGCGATCTCGTCCGCCGCGACCGCGATCCCGGCGACGGCGTCGAGGTCGGCGGCCTGCGCCGGCTGATTGGCCAGCGCCGTCAGCGATTGCTGGCCGGCGAGCGCCTCGCCCTGCACGAAGACGTGCTGCAAGGTCGGCGCGGCGGCCCGCACCTGTTCGGCCATGGGGCGGAAATCGAATTCGCCGATCTTCTGCGGCACGAACAGCGCCTTGGCGCTGCCGAAGCGGGCGAAATGCAAAAGCTCCGTTTCGCGGTGAGGCGGCAGCGCCATGATCGGAATTACGCCGATCCGCAACAGCGCGAGAAAAACCTCAAAAAAAGCGGCGCTGTTGGGCAACTGGAAGACGACGCGGTCGTCCCTGGCAAGCCCGAAGCGATGAAAATGCGCCGCCAGAAGACGGCTCCGTTCGACCAGCTCCCGCGCCGTGACGCGCCGCTCGATGTCACACACAATCACCCTGTCCGGATGCGCATCCGCCAGTTGATCGAAAACAGCGGGAATGGTCTGGCCCTGCCAGTAGCCTTTGGCGCGGTAGCTTGCCGCTGCCGCCTCCGGCCACGGAGTACATCCTGTCAACATGGTGATTCGCTCCAATGGTTTTGATTGATGGTGATGCTTACGAAAAAAGTCTGGCCCACTTCTTTTTGACCGCCTGCGTCAGGGCCGGGCTGGCCACGGCGACCGGCGCGAAGGTGTTGAGCCGGTTGAACGGCCGGCAGGCGTTGATGAGCACCCGGTTGTTCCAGAGCCGGCCATGCTCCTTGTCATCTGCCGTCAGCAACGGATCCAGCGGATTGTCCCAGCCCTGATTGATGATCGAAAAATCCTTCCCCGGATCCGAACGCGTGCTCAGCGCCCAGATCACTTCGTCGTTGTTGGAAGGATCAATGTCGTCGTCAACCACGATTGAGTATCTGGCCATCAGGCCGCCCGCCTGACAACTGCATGCGACGGCGGCCGCCTGCGTGGCGTGTCCGGCGTATTTCTGGCTGATGCTGGTGACGATCCACATGCGGCTGCCGCCGGCTTCCGAAACCCACACGCTTTTCACCGCCGGCACGCCGGCGCGCCGCATCGCCTCCTTGATGGCGGCGGAGCGCATGACACTGAATTGATACGAGAAATCGTTCGGCGGCCGGCACGGCGGCGAGCCGAGCAGGATCGCGTTGTCGCGGTAGTAGAGCGCCTTGACGCGAACCATCGGCTCCGGTTTCTGGCCGCCGGCGTAATAGCCGGTGAATTCGCCGAACGGTCCTTCGACCATGGTTTCATCGGGATAGGCGAAGCCTTCAATGACGATTTCCGCCTCGGCGGGAATCGGCAAACCGGTGACCGGCCCCTTGATGACCGGAACGCGCCGCCCGGCGACCGCGCCGACCCAGGAAAGCTCGTCCACGCCGGCGGGCACGTCGGATGATCCCATCAGCAGAAACAGCGGATGCGCGCCGAAGCACATCACGACGGGGCAAGGCTTGCCTTGCGCCCAATATTTCATGCGGATGATGTGTCCATGATGGCCAGGCGAGATGTAGTTGCCGACGACATCCTTGCCGAGCAGTTGATTGCGGTAGGTGCCAACGTTCGTCCAGCCGGTTTCGGGGTCCTGGTGAATCTGGAAGCAGCCGGTGCCGATGAACGGCCCGCCGTCCAGTTCATGCCAGACGGGGGTCGGGAAGATGCCAAGATCAATGTCGTCTCCCGTCCGCTGGTTCTCCATCACCGGGCCGGTTTTGACGTATTCGACCGGGAAGTCGTGGGCATGCCCTTCGACGGACTTGAGATAGCCCGCGACCTTGTCGACGACTTGCTGGTTGTCGAGCGCGCCCTCGAAACCCATGGTCAGGCCGAGCGTGGCGGCGTTTAGCATCGAACCCGTCAGCAAGCCGAAACCGTTGTCCTTGCCGCCGGCTGAATTCCTGAACAGCAGCGCCGGGCCGCCGCGCTTGGCGTTCAAGTCCGTGATCGCGCCGATTTCAAACTTGAGATCGGCGCCGTCAACCTCCTCCAACTGGCCCATCGCCCGCGCCTTGTCCATCCATGCGCGCAAATCAAACGCGCCAGACAATGACGCAGCGCGCAGCGCCGGTTTTTTGTCAGCCATCACGTCAGCCATCCTGGTTCCTCCTCCTTTTTACCTGCTGCCCTGCTTGTTATTGTTCAACGAACCGCCGCAACATATAGCATTTCATCCGGGCAGACGCAACTTGTTGCGTTACGGGTTCAAGCCCTCTCAAGCAGCCGTCCGCCGTCGAGCTTGAGCACGCGGCCGCAGCGGCGGGCGATGGCTTCGTCGTGCGTCACCAGCGCCAGCGTGGTGCCCTGCTCGGCGTTGATGGCGAACATCAGGTCGATGATGCCGGCGCCGGTGGCAGCGTCGAGGTTGCCGGTCGGCTCGTCGGCGAGCAGCAGCGCCGGCCCGGCGGCAAAGGCGCGAGCGATGGCGACGCGCTGCTGCTCACCGCCGGAAAGATGTTTCGGATAATGATCCAGACGCTGCCCCAGCCCGACGCGCGCGAGCATCCGTTCGGCTTCGGCGCGGGCATCACCGCGCCCGGCGAGTTCCAGCGGCAGCATGACATTTTCAAGCGCGGTCAGCGCCGGCAGCAGATGGAAAGATTGGAAGACAAAACCGAGCAGGCGTCCGCGCAGGGCGGCGCGGGCGTCCTCGTCGAGCGCGTTCAGATCGTGCCCGGCCAGCCGCACCCGCCCTTGCGTCGGCGTATCGAGGCCGGCCAGCAGCCCGAGCAGCGTCGATTTGCCGGAACCGGAAGCGCCGACGATGGCCACCGCTTCGCCCGCCATGACCCGGAAGGAAATCTCGTGCAAAATCACCAGACGCCCGCCGCCGCTCGGCACTTCCTTGCCGAGCGCCTCGGCCTCGACTACGGGAAGCGACGCATCCATGCTGAAATTCATCTCAATCGCATTGTTTCTGGTTTTGCCGCTGCTGCCGGGCGGCGCGCGGGCGGCAGACGCCGCCTTGGCCGCGCCGGTCATTCTGGTCTTCGGCGACAGCCTTTCCGCCGGCTACGGCCTCGCTCAGGGACAATCCTGGCCGTCGCTGCTTGAAACGCGGCTGCGCGAACAGCGGCTGAATTATACCGTCGTCAATGCCAGCATCAGCGGCGAAACCACCGCCGGCGGCCGCAGCCGCATCGACGCCGCGCTGGCGCGGGCCAAGCCCGCCATCGTCATCATCGCGCTGGGCGGCAACGACGGTCTGCGCGGGCTGCCGGTTTCCGCCATGCGCGCCAATCTGGCGGCGATGATCGACGCCGCCCGCGCCCGCAAGGCGCAAGTGCTGCTGGCCGGCATGCGGCTGCCGCCCAACTACGGCTTCGAGTACACGCGGGATTTCGAGCAAAGCTATGCCGATCTGGCCCGCGAGCACCAGACGGCGCTGACGCCGTTTCTGCTCGACGGTCTGGCGGAACGGCGCGATCTGTTCCAGGCCGACGGCATTCATCCCGTCGCCGCAGCGCAGCCGATCATTCTCGACAACGTCTGGAAGGCGCTGAAGCCCCGCCTCAAATGACGTTCAGATGGCCCGCGCCGGCCTCCAGACTGCCGATCACGCGCGCCTCGCCGAAACCGGCCTCATGCAGTTCCGCCAGCACCGCCGCCGTCGCCTCCGGCGCGCAGGCGACGAGCAGCCCGCCGCTGGTTTGCGGATCGGTGAGCAGCTTCTGCTGCCAGCCGGACATCTCCGCCGGCAGCGTCACGTCCGCGCCATAGCCGCCCCAGTTGCGCGCCGACGCGCCGGTGACGATGCCTTCGCGGGCGAAATCGACCGCCTCGGCGATGAGGGGCAGATCGGCGAACCGCACCGTCGCCGTCAACTGCGAGCCGCGACAGATTTCGAGCAGATGGCCGGCCAGCCCGAAGCCGGTGACATCAGTCATCGCATGCACGCCGTCGCGTTCCGCCAAGCGCGTGCCGGGCGTGTTGAGGCGGGTCGTATGGCGCAGCATCGTGGCATAACCGGCGGGCGTCAGCAGGCCCTTCTTCAGCGCCGCCGAGAGAATGCCGACGCCGAGCGGCTTGCCGAGAATCAGCGCGTCGCCCGCCTTGGCGCCGCTGTTGCGCTTGACCCGCTGCGGATGCACCAGCCCGAGCGCCACCAGCCCGTAGATCGGCTCCAGCACGTCGATGGAATGCCCGCCCGCGATGGGAATGCCGGCTTCGGCGCAGACCGATTCGCCGCCGGCGAGAATGGCGCGGATCACCTCCAGCGGCAGCTTGTCGAGCGGCATGCCGACCAGTGCCAGCGCCATGATCGGCCGTCCGCCCATGGCATAAATGTCCGAAATCGCGTTCGTCGCCGCAATGCGGCCAAAGTCATAAGGATCATCGACGATCGGCGTAAAGAAATCCGTCGTGGCGACGATGGCCTGCGCGTCGTTGAGCTGATACACCGCCGCGTCGTCGCCGGTTTCGGTGCCGACGAGCAGTTCCTTCGGCATGGCGCGCAGCGGCGTATCGGCCAGCAGTTGGGTCAGCACCGCCGGCGCGATTTTGCAGCCGCAGCCGCCGCCGTGGGAGAATTGGGTCAGTTTGATATTCATGCCGAAATGAAATTGACAGGAATGAAATTAACAGGGGTTGCGAACGTAACACAGGCCGGCGCGTTTGACGAGATCATCGACGTACGCTCGCCCGCCGAGTTCGCCGAAGACCACATGCCGGGCGCCATCAACTGCCCCGTGCTCTCCAACGAGGAGCGCGCCCGCGTCGGCACGCTCTACAAGCAGGATTCCCCCTTCGCCGCCAAAAAACTCGGCGCCGCGCTGGTCGCCCGCCACATCGCCGAACACATCGAAGCGCGCTTCCTCGGCAAACCGCGCGAATGGAAACCCCTCATCTACTGCTGGCGCGGCGGCAAACGCAGCGGCGCCATGACTCACATCCTGCGCCAGATCGGCTGGCAAGCCTGCGCGCTCGAAGGCGGCTACAAAGCCTATCGCCGCCAGGTCGTCGCCGAACTTGCCGAACTGCCGCCGCGCTTCTCCTTCCGCGTCATCACCGGCGCCACCGGCAGCGGCAAAAGCCGCCTGCTCGAAGCCCTCGCCGCGCAAGGCGCGCAAACGCTCGATCTCGAAGCCCTCGCCGCGCACAAAGGCTCGGTGCTGGGCGGCCTACCCGACGCGCCGCAGCCCTCGCAAAAAATGTTCGAAAGCCGCCTCCTCGCCGCCCTGCGGCGGCTGGCATGCGAACAACCCGTGTATGTCGAAGCCGAAAGCCGCAAGATCGGCCAGTTGCAAGTGCCCGACGCGCTGCTCGACGCCATGCGCGCCAGCCCCTGTCTGCGCATCGAAGCCGGCGACGACGCCCGCGTCGCCTTCCTCATCCGCGACTACGATTATTTTCTCGCCGACCCGGCGGCGCTGAAAGAAAAACTCGCCTGCCTGCGCGAACTGCAAGGCGGCGAAACGCTCGCGCGCTGGAACGCCCTCGCCGACGCCCGCGACTGGCCCGCGCTGGTGGCCGCGCTGCTCAAAGAACACTACGACCCGCTCTACAAACGCTCCCAAGGCCGCAACTACACCCGCTTCGCCGAAGCGCCGCGCCTCCCCGCCGCCGACCTCTCGCCGCGCGGCCTGAACCAACTCGCCACGGAAATCCTCGCCCGCGAACAGACGAGAGGAGACGAATAATTTTCCTCTCCCCCAACCCCTCCCCGATCAAGTCGTGGGCAGGCTCTCCCCCGCAAGCGGGCGAGGGCGGGGTTTCGCAAAGCACCGCTTTGCGCCACCTGAGCGGGCCGGCTGTGCAACGCCGGCACCGGGATGGCCGGGATGGGGATGAGTTGCGGAAATCGTGCAAGCAACGTAGGCTGGGATGGAGTGGAATGGAATCCCAGCATACCGAAGCTGCTGGGTTTCGCTATGCTCAACTCAGCCTACTACCTTGTCGTCATTCCCGCGCAAGCGGGAATCCACCGCTGCATGGATTCCGCGACTGCGCGCAGAATGACAACGGCTTGCTCACGAGGAAACCCGCCACATCATGCAATTGAAATTCCCCCAACAGCAAAACCGCCGCCGTCAATTCAGGAATGAGCAATAAGCCGAACCATCGCCAGCTTACCGGCGGCACGCTGTTGATGTGCGCGGTAGTGTTGATCTGGGGCGCGTTTCTGCCGGTGAGCAAGGTCGCGCTCGCCGTCATCGACCCTTATTGGCTGACGCTGCTGCGCTACGGCGCGGCAGCGCTTTGTTTGCTCGCCACGCTGGTGTTCATCGAAGGGCGCGGCGCGCTCTCTTGCCGGGGGCAAACGGCGCAAGTCTGGATTTTCGGCAGCGTCGGCTTCGCCGGTTTCAGCCTGCTCGTCTACGAGGGCTTGCGCCTGACGCGGCCCGAGCATGGGGCGATGATTCTCGCTCTCGGCCCGGTCAACATCGTGCTCTGGCAATGGCTGCGCACGCGCCACCGGCCACCGGCAGCGACGCTCGCCTGCATCGCGGCCGCACTCGCCGGCGAGGCGCTGGTGGTGAGCCAGGGCGAATGGGCGCGTCTGTATTCGGGCGGCGGCGCGCTCGGCAACGGCCTCATCTATCTCGCCTCCTGCTGCTGGATCGCCTTCACGCTCGGTGCGCAGCGTTTCCCCGGCTGGTCGCCGCTGCGCTACACGGCGCTTACCTCGGCTTTCGGCTGGCCGACGATTCTGCTCGCGGTGGCGCTGGCCACCGCCAGCGGCCACAGCCACGCGCCCGCCACCGTCGAGAGCCTGCGCGAAGTGTTGTGGGCGCTGCTGTTCGTCGTCTTCGCCGTCTCCTTCGCTGCCGTGCTGTTGTGGAATATGGCGGTGGCGAAGCTCGGTCCGCTCAATGCCGCGCTCTTCGCCAACTTCGCGCCGGTGGTGACTTTTCTCATCACCGTCGGACAGGGCCACCGGCTGTTGTGGGTGGAAATCGCCGGCGCGGCGCTGGTCGTCGGCGCGCTCGTCGCCAACAATCTCGTCAACCGCCGCCTCGCCCGGCAGAGCGAACAAATACTCACCGCGACGCGACCGGCGTTGCGGTAGCATTGCGGCATGACGCTTTCTTCCCGCTTTCCGCCGCCGCGCCCGATCCGCGATGTCGCCGCCCTGCGCGAGATCGAAGCCCGCCATGCGGATGTCAAGCCGCCGCTGATGGAACGCGCCGGCGCCGCCGCCCTGAACGAGGCGCTGAATTTTCTCGCGCCGGACGGCCCGCCGCCGCTCATCGTCTGCGGGCCGGGCAACAACGGCGGCGACGGCTTCGTCCTCGCCCGCCTGCTGCGCGAACGCGGCTTCGCGCCGGTGACGGTCTTCACCGGCAAGGCGCACACGCTGCCGGCGGACGCGCGCGCCGCCCACGACCGCTACCGCGCCGGAGGCGGCGCGATCCTTGCCGATATTCCATCGGTCGGGAATCAATACGCGCTGGCAGTGGACGCCCTGTTCGGCATCGGCTTGCGGCGTCTGCCGGAAACGATTTATGCAAAGTTGATTGACCGCATCAACGGCATCGGCTGTCCGGTGCTCGCGCTCGACATTCCGAGCGGCCTCGATGCCGACACGGGCCGCGTGTTCAGTCCCGCCGTCCGCGCTGACGCCACCGTCACCTTTCTCGCGCTGAAACCCGGCCTGCTGACGCTGGAGGGGCCGGATCATTGCGGCGTCATCAGCGTTCAGGATCTGGGCATCGACGGCGCCGAGCCGCCGGCGCGCGGACAAACGATAACGCCGGCGCTGTTCGCCGCGCATCTGAAACGCCGGCCACTGAACAGCCACAAGGGCATGACGGGCAGCGTTGGCATTCTCGGCGGCGACGCCGGCATGACCGGCGCGGCGCTGCTGGCCGCACGCGCCGCGCTGAAGATGGGCGCCGGGCGCGTCTACCTCGGCCTGCTCGACGAGGCCGCGCCGGCGGTCGACGCCGTGCAGCCGGAACTGATGCTGCGCCAGCCGGACGACATCCTCTCCGCCGACCTCGCCACGGCGCTGGCAATCGGCCCCGGTCTTGGCCGAAGCGCGCGGGCGCTGGCCCTGCTCCGGCAAACGGCGGCAACGGCGCTGCCGCTGCTGCTCGACGCCGATGCGCTCAACCTGATCGCGGAACACCCGGCGCTGGCGAAACAGATACGCCGCCGCAGCGCGCCGACGCTCATCACGCCGCATCCGCTCGAAGCGGCGCGCCTGCTCGGGAGCGACGCCGCCACGGTGCAGGCCGACCGCGTGCGCGCCGCGCTCGCGCTGGCTGAAAAACTGAATGCCGTCGCAATATTGAAAGGCTGCGGCAGCGTCATCGCCATGCCCGATGAACGCTGGTTCATCAACGGCAGCGGCAACCCGGGCATGGCCAGCGCCGGCATGGGCGACGTGTTGAGCGGCATCGCCACGGCGCTGCTGGCGCAAGGCTGGGCGGCGGAAGCGGCGGCATTATGCGCTGTGCATCTGCACGGACTGGCCGCTGACCTGCTGGCCGGCGGCGGCAACGGCCCGCTCGGCTTGACGGCCAGCGAAACCATCGACGCCGCCCGCCGCATTTTCAACATCTGGCATCAACCCTGAATGTCCAACCCTGTTCCCGGCCAGCATCCGCTGCGCGGCATCGCCCTGTTCATGCTGGCGCTGATGATGTTCGCCTTGCTCGACGCGACCTCGAAACACCTCAGCCTGACATTCGCCGTGCCGCTGCTGGTGTGGGCGCGCTACATCGTGCACTTCCTGCTCATGCTGATATTCGTCGCGCCTTCGCTGCGCATCGAACTGGTGCGCACCGCGTATCCGGGCTTGCAGATCCTGCGCGCCCTGGCGCTGCTCGGCACCACCGCCGGCGGCATGGCCGCCTTCCGCCTCATGCCGCTGGCTGAAGGCACTTCGGTAATGTTTCTCGCGCCGCTGCTGGTCACCTTGCTGGCGGGGCCGTTTCTCGGCGAGCGCATCGGCGCCGGCCGCTGGCTGGCGGCCATCATCGGCTTCTGCGGCGTGCTGCTGGTCGTGCGCCCCGGCGCCGGGCTGAATGTCGCCGGCGTGCTGTGGGCGCTCGGCGGCGCTGTCAGCTACGCGCTGTATCAGCTTCTCACCCGGCGTTTGAGCCAGGCCGAACATCCGCTGCGGCTGCTGTTCTACACGGCGCTGATCGGCACGCTGGTGATGAGCGCGGCGCTGCCCTGGTTCTGGGTTGACGCCGCGCCGGCGCCATCGCAATGGGTGTTAATCGCCTCGCTCGGTCTTTATGGCGGCATCGGACATTTCATTTTCATCCGCGCTTTCCGGCTCGCGCCGGCCTCGACCCTGACGCCCTTCACCTATACGCAACTGGTCTGGGCCACCCTGCTCGGCTGGCTGCTGTTCGGCAATGTGCCGGACGCGCTCACCGCCGCCGGCATGGCCGTCATCGCCGCCAGCGGCCTGTGGCTGGCGCTCGGCGAACGGCGGCGGCAAGCGGCGGCAACGCGGCGCTGATGTGACGATAATGTGGCGATGATGAAAATGCGGCGGATTATTTTTAACGGATGTCTGATCGCGGTCTTTGCCGGATACATGAACGCCGCCTGCGCGTTTGAGGGCGTCTACCGCATGGATTGCGATTCGATCGTGGTGCCCAACGTCATGGATCATAGCGATCGGGCGCAATCGGAATCCCGATCGCAATGCAAAGCGCAATCGGAGCGGGAAGCGTCAATAAAGATGATGCGCAACGCCGTCAATGCCAGATGGCAGATTCAGATGGGCGAGAATCCGCCCGTGTATCCTTTTGAGGAAAAACTGTCCGACAGCCCGTGCCTGATCATGCCTTCCGTGGCAATTTGCAAATTTACGCCCGGCGAGGATATTGATCTGACCCGAGGAGAACAGCCCGCCTACCGATCCCGGACGGGCATGGTCATCATCGTCACTGCGACAAACGGTTGGCCGATAATGATCGCCGATTTGGTCAAAACGGAAAAGCAATAATCATGAAATCAGCCGCTCAATCCGCCACCCAGTCCGTCACTCATGCCGCCGCTGCGCTTGCCGGCGAAATCGAACGCAACGTCGCCGCCGCCCTCGCCGAAGACATCGGCAGCGGCGATCTCACCGCGCAACTCACGCCGGCGGACAGGCCGGCGCGCGGCACCGTCATCAGCCGCGAAGACGCCATTCTCTGCGGCATCGTCTGGTTTGAAACCTGTCTGCGCAAGCTCGACACCGGCGCGCGCATCCGCTGGCATGCCAGCGACGGCATGCGCGTCCACGCCGGCCAGACCCTGTGCGAAATCGAAGCCGACACGCGCGCCCTTCTCACCGCCGAGCGCCCGGCGTTGAATTTCCTGCAATTGCTCTCCGCCACCGCCACCGTGACGCGGAAATACGTCGACGCCGTCGCCGGCACACGGGCCAGCATCGTCGACACCCGCAAGACCCTGCCCGGCCTGCGTCTGGCACAAAAATACGCCGTGCGCTGCGGCGGCGGCGTCAACCACCGCCTCGGCCTGTATGACGGCATCCTCATCAAGGAAAACCACATCATCGCCGCCGCCGGCGTCGACCCTGCGCTGGCGCGGGCGCGCGCGCTGGCGCCCGCCGGCGTCTTCATCCAGATTGAAGTCGAAACCCTGACGCAGCTTGAAGAAGCCCTCGCCGCCGGCGCGCAAATGATCCTGCTCGACAACATGAGCCTGGCGCAAATGCGCGAAGCCGTCGCCCTCGCCGCCGGTCGCGCCGCGCTCGAAGCCTCCGGCGGCGTCGACCTGACGAAAGTCAGAGCCATCGCCGAAACCGGCGTCGACCGCATCTCCATCGGCAGCCTGACCAAGGACGTGCGCGCCGTCGATCTCTCGCTGCGCCACGTGGAGGAATGATCTATACGTCAAGAAGCTCAATTACATGCTCACCATCTCTGCCTCCTTAAAAGACAAGCTAACAAAACAAGAAGAATCAATACGCAACCCATGCGAATTTTGATGGGATACTGTCAGTTTGGAGGATTAGGTAATATCTGAATTCGGTCTTCGATTTAAATGATTGTAAGGAGCAATAATGATTAAGATTTTTGTCATAGCATTCTTCAGTATCAGCATGAACTTGGTTTTTGCCTCTGAGTCTGAAAAAGAGACAAAAATAATTCAAATTTTCGCTGCCCAGAAGGTTAATGAACAAATACAGACTCAACTTGATTATGCAAAGGGGGAGCAATTCGAGTTATTTGCAAAAAGAATATTTAATAAAACTTTATCAGGTCATCCGGAAGCGTCGAAAATAACGAATGAAAAAGCCTCTGAACTACTTGTGCAGTTCATGAAAAAATGCACAGAGGGCGTCACCACCGAATCCGTTCTAAAAGATGCAGCTAAAATATATGGGGAAAGCCTGACAGATCAGGATGTCGACTTGATTCTTGCGTACTACCAATCCACAGTGGGCAAAAAAGATGTGGCTGCTACAGTAAAAATCTCAGCTTTTATTGGTAGCTCGATACTGCAAATCATGAGCGATCAATTTGATAAGCAGCTTCCAGCACTAATCAAAGATCTTGATAAAGCAGCAACTAACCAAGATTGATCAATTACAAGATGGCCACGCCTAAATTAGGCACCGCCAATCTGTAGCGTAGCCAGTTCACATTCGTGCGGCGATGAACGCCTTGACCGCATCGGCATCGGCGTCCATCACCGTCACCCGTTGCGGCAGGGCTTCGATGCCCGCAAAATCGGCGGGGCGATCAGGGTCGCGGCCCAGCGCCTCGCGGATGGTTTCGGCGAACTTCACCGGCTGGGCGGTTTCCAGCACCACCATGGGCACGCCGGTTTCGCGGTATTGCTGCGCAACCCTGAAGGCGTCGGCGGTGTGGGTGTCAATCATGATTTGATAACGCTGCCAGACGGTGCGGATGGTGGCAAGGCGGTCGGCGTGGGCGCTGCGCCCGGAAACGAAGCCGAATTCGGACAGCCGCGCCAGCCAGGGCGTGCCGTTGAGATCGAAGGCGCCGCCGGCGTCGACCTTGCCCCAGAGTTCGCGGATCGCCGCCGGATCACGCCCGACCAGATCGAAAATGAAACGCTCGAAGTTGGATGCCTTGGAAATGTCCATCGACGGGCTGGACGTGACATGCGTCTCGGCGGTCTTGCGCGGCCGGTAAATGCCGGTGCGGAAAAATTCATCAAGCACGTCGTTCTCGTTGGTGGCAAGAATCAAACGGCGGATGGGCAGGCCCATCATGCGCGCGATGTGGCCGGCGCAGATGTTGCCGAAGTTGCCCGAAGGCACGCTGAAGGAAACCTGTTCGTCATTGTTCCCGTCATCGCGGGTAGCCGCAAACCAGCCCTTGAAGTAATAAATGATCTGCGCGGCGACACGTGCCCAGTTGATGGAATTGACCGCGCCGATTTTGTATTGCGCCTTGAATGCGGCGTCGTTCGCCACCGCCTTGACGATGTCCTGGCAGTCATCGAACATGCCGCGGATGGCGATGTTGTGGATGTTTTCGTCCGCCAGCGAATACATCTGGGCGCGCTGGAAGGCCGACATTTTGCCTTCGGGCGAAAGCATGAACACGCGCACGCCGCGCTTGCCGCGCATGGCGTATTCCGCCGCCGAGCCGGTGTCGCCGCTGGTCGCGCCGAGAATGTTGATCTGCTCGCCGCGTCGTGCCAGCTCGTACTCGAACAGGTTGCCGAGCAACTGCATCGCCATGTCCTTGAAGGCCAGCGTCGGGCCGTTGGACAGTTCAAGCAGATGCAGGCCGGGTTCCAGCGTGGTCAACGGCGTGATGTCGTTGGCATCGCCCTCCGCGCGGCAATGCCGGTAGATTTCCGCCGTGTAGGTGCGTTTGACAATGGCTTCCAGATCAGCGGCGGGAATGTCGGTGATGAATTTTTTCAGGATGGCGAGCGCCAGTTCCGCGTAGGACAGCGTGCGCCATTCGGCCAGTTCCGCTGCCGTGACGCGGGGATACTGCTCGGGCAGATACAACCCGCCGTCAGGAGCCAGCCCGCCGAGCAGGATGTCGCAGAATTGCGGACGGGCGGCGTTACCGTTTTCATGCGCGCCACGCGTGGAAATGTAGCGCATCAGGCCAGCTCCTCCTTGCGCAGGCGGACGATGGGCGCGAGCACCGAAGGCAGCGCCTGCACCTTGACCAGCGCGTCGTCGAGCGTGCCTTCGCGGGTGTCATGGGTGAGGATGATGAGATCGGTTTGTGTCGATCCTTCGCCGCCGATTTCGTCGGCCTCGCGCTGGAGCACGGCGTCGATGCTGATGCCGGCGTCGGCCATGAGCATGGCCACGCGGGCGAGCACGCCCGTCTCGTCCGCCACGCGCAGGCGCAGGTAGTAACTGGTCACCACGTCTCGCATGGGCAGAATCCGGACATCGCTCAGCGCGTCGGGATGGAAAGCCAGCGAAGGCACGCGATGCGCGGGGTCGGCGGTGTGCAGGCGGGTGATGTCCACCAGATCGGCGATCACCGCGCTGGCGGTCGGCTCGCTGCCCGCGCCCTTGCCGTAATAGAGCGTGGTGCCGACGGCGTCGCCATGCACCACCACCGCGTTCATCGCCCCTTCCACATTGGCGATCAGCCGCCGCGCCGGCACCAGCGCCGGATGCACGCGCAATTCGATGCCCTGCGCCACGCGCTTGGTGATGCCCAGCAGCTTGATGCGATAGCCCAGTTGCTCGGCATACTTGATGTCCTGCGCGGTCAGACGGGTGATGCCTTCGACATGCGCCTTGTCGAACTGCACCGGAATGCCGAAGGCAATCGCGCTCATGATGGTGGCCTTGTGCGCGGCGTCGATGCCTTCGATGTCGAAGGTCGGGTCAGCCTCGGCGTAGCCCAGCCGCTGCGCGTCCTTCAGCGCGGCGTCGAAGTCCAGCCCCTTGTCGCGCATTTCGGACAGAATGAAATTGGTGGTGCCGTTGATGATGCCCGCGATCCACTGAATGCGGTTGGCCGTCAGCCCTTCGCGCAACGCCTTGATGATGGGCACGCCGCCCGCCACCGCCGCCTCGAAGGCCACGGTTACGCCCTTGGCATGCGCCGCCGCGAAAATTTCGGTGCCGTGCACCGCCAGCAGCGCCTTGTTCGCCGTGACCAGATGCTTGCCCGCGGCGATAGTCTCCAGCGCCAGTTGTTTGGCGATGCCGTAGCCGCCGATGAGTTCGATGACGATGTCGATGTCGGGATTGGCGATCACCGCGCGCGCATCGCTGACCACCTGAGCGCGGCCGGCAACGATCTGCTGCGCCCGCTCGACGTTGAGATCGGCAACCATGGCGATTTCGATGCCGCGACCGGCGCGGCGGCGAATTTCTTCCTGATTGCGCGTCAGCACTTCAAACACGCCGCCGCCGACGGTGCCGATGCCAAGCAGTCCGATTTTTATGGGTTTCATGGGAAAAGATGTTCTCATGGTTGAGGGAAGATAGCCCTCCCCTTCAAGGGGAGGCACCGCTTACGAACCCTCCCCTTCAAGGGGAGGGTTGGGTGGGGATGGGGTAAAAAATGCTTGCGCCAGCAAACCATTGGAAACCATGCATCCGGCTGCCAGCGTTTTTTCAAAGGGCATTGGGAAGCGAGGCGAAACCCATCCCCTCCCCGGCCCTCCCCTTGAAGGGGAGGGAGTGGCGTGTGCAACCGCCCTTGAAGAAAACGAAGCGATGCACGCAACCTTGCCGTCGTGAAAACAGCGCCGCTCACTTCCCCGCCCTTTGCCGGTAGCCTTCAAGAAAGCGGGCGATGCGGGTAATCGCCTCGCGCAGTTCATCTTCGTGCGGCAGGAAAACGACGCGGAAGTGCTGGTTGTCGGGATAGTTGAAGCCGGAACCCTGCACCAGCATGACGCGGGTGGCGCGCAGCACTTCCATGAAAAACTGCCGGTCGTCGGCGATGGGATACATCCCGGGATCAAGGCGCGGAAACATGTACAGCGCGGCCTGCGGCTTGACACAGGTGACGCCCGGAATCTGCGCCAGCAACTCATACGCCAGATCGCGCTGACGGCGCAGGCGCCCGCCCTCACAGACCAGATCGTTGATGCTCTGGTAGCCGCCCAGCGCGGTCTGGATCGCCCACTGGCCGGGCACATTGGAGCACAGGCGCATGTTGGCGAGCATGTTCAGGCCCTCGATGTAATCGAGCGCGTTTTGCTTGTCGCCGGAAACCACCATCCACCCCGCGCGGTAGCCGCAGGCGCGGTAAGCCTTCGAGAGCGAATTGAAGGTGAGCGTGAGCACATCGGTGGACAGGCTGGCGATGGCAGTATGCCGTACATCATCGTACAGGACCTTGTCATACACTTCATCGGCCATGATGACCAGATTGTGCTCGCGGGCGATCTGGATGATGGCCTTGAGCAGATCATCCGGGTCCAGCGCGCCGGTCGGGTTGTTCGGGTTGATGATGACGATGCCTCGGGTACGCGGCGTGATTCTGGCGCGGATGTCGTCCAGATCGGGCTGCCAGCCCTTGTTCTCGTCGCACAGGTAATGCACGGGCTTGCCGCCCGACAGGTTGGCGACCGCCGTCCACAGCGGATAATCGGGCGCGGGCAGCAGCAATTCGTCGCCTTCATTGAGCAGCACGTTGACGGCCATGCCGATCAGGTCGCTGGCGCCGTTGCCCAGATAAATGTCTTCCAGCGTCACGCCGGCGATGCCCTGCTGCTGGGTGTAGTGCATCACCGCCTTGCGCGCGGCGAAAATGCCCTTGCTGTCGGAATAGCCTGCCGAATCGGGCAGGTTGCGCGCCATATCCTGCACGATCTCCTCGGGCGGCTCGAAGCCGAAAGGCGCGAGGTTGCCGATGTTGAGCTTGATGATTTTCTGGCCCTCATCCTCCATTTGCCGCGCCGCATCCACGATGGGGCCGCGCACGTCGTAGAGCACGTTGGCGAGTTTTGCCGACTTGAGTACCGGTTGCATTCCGCAGTCCATTCCTGAAAATAAATTTGAATCCCGCTTGCCGCCCCAACAATTTCACACGCAACTTCACACACAATTTTTCACGCGAAATTTCACACGCGCTCCTCACGCGGATACTTCCGCAAACTCACCCATTTTTCATTCTGTGGCAGCGCAGCATCGAAGCTATAATGTTACCCGACTTCCCGATAAATCAGGCACTTCATGAAGCTGCACCTCGACCATCCGAGCAACCGCAATCTGGTCACCGGCTACGGCGCCGGCCATGTCGACATCAACCATCGCCGCTACGAAGCCAGCCTGATCCTGCTGCCTGATCGCGTCATCGAAACCTGGAGCGCCGGCCGCTTCGAGACGCTCACCGAGCGCGATTTTGAAACGATCCCGCCGCTGACGCCGGAAGTGCTGCTGATCGGCACCGGCGCGCGTCAACGCTTCCCGGCGCCGGCGCTGCTGCGGCCCCTGATCGACGCGCGCATCGGCTACGAGGTGATGGATCTCGCCGCCGCCTGCCGCACCTTCAACATCCTGATGGCGGAAGGCCGCCGCGTCGCCGCCGCGCTCCTCATCGAAACGCCCCGCTCATGAAACTCGCGCTGAAAATTGATGCCGCCACTTTTCGCGGTAGTCTGATCGGCGTGCCGCGTCTGGTCGACGCTCTGCGTCAGGCGCGGGCGCAAGCGACGTTCTGTTTCAACCTCGGCCCGGATCGCAGCGGCCGCCGCCTCGGCGCGTGTCTGCGCGAAGGACGCAAGGGCGCCTCGGCGCTCAGCCGTCACGGACTGGCCGGCCTGTTCTACGGCGCCCTGCTGCCGGCGCCCGACATCGGCCGGCGCTGCGCCGGCATCCTGCGCGGCGTGCGCGACGCCGGTTTTGAAACCGGCGCGCTGGCCTGGGACGCCGCCGTCTGGCAAAGCGCGGCGGCAACCGCCGCCCCCGCCTGGACTGAATCGCATATGCGGCTTGCATTCGACCGCCATGCGGAAATTTTCGGCGCGGTGCCCGCGTTTCACGCCGCCGCCGGCTGGCAGACCAACGCCCATGCCATGCGGATGACGCAGCGTTTGGGTTTCAGTTATGCCGCCGACACGCGCGGCAGCCATCCCTACATCCCGGTCTGGAACGCCGAAATCACCCTCTGCCCGCAATTGCCGACCACCTTGCCGACGCTGGACGAGCTGCTCGACCAAGACGGCTGCAACGTCGGCAATGTTTATGAACGCCTGCTGGCGCTCACCGCCCATGCGCCGCCCACCGGCCATGTGTTCACCGTCCCGGCGGAACTGGCGGGGCAGGCGCTGCTGCCGGTTTTCGTCAAGCTGCTGGAAGGCTGGAAACAGCAAGGCTACGAACTCGTCTCGCTGGGCGCATTGCGCGCATCCCTCGACGTGGACCGGCTGCCCCGGCATGAAGTCGTGCGCGGTGCGCTGCCGGGCCGCGACGGCAGCCTGATGCTGCAAGGGCCGGAATTTCTCGCTTGAGCGCGCGCCGGCGGCGGCTTGCGCCACGCGGAAATTTCATCAACAATGGTTTGCTCGATGTTCCCCGAAAGAAACCCATGACGACCCGGAAGCGCCCCGCCTGCAAGCTGTTCGTTCTCGACACCAACGTCCTCATGCACGACCCGACCAGCCTGTTCCGCTTTGAGGAACATGACATTTACGTTCCGATGATGACGCTCGAAGAACTCGACAACAACAAGAAGGGCATGTCGGAAGTGGCGCGCAACGTCCGTCAGGCGAGCCGCACGCTCGACGCCATCGTCAGCGGCTTCGAGGAGCGCATCGAGAACGGCATTCCGCTCAAGGGGCCGTCCGGCGGCATCGCCAGCGGTCGCCTGTTCATCCAGACCGAGCCGATCAACGGCGCCCTGCCGGAATCGCTGCCGACCGCCAAGGCCGACAACCAGATCATCGGCGTCATGATGCATCTCGCCGGGAAATATCCGAAGCGCCCGGTGATTCTCGTCTCCAAGGACATCAACATGCGCATCAAGGCCCGCGCCCTCGGCCTCGACGCGCAGGATTACTACAACGACAAGGCGCTGGAAGACACCGATCTTCTATACACCGGCGCGCGCGAAATGGACGCCCGCTTCTGGGAAGCGAACGGCAAGGACATGGCGTCCTGGAAACAGGAAAACCGCACGCTCTACCGCATCAAGGGGCCGATCTGCCCGAGCCTGCTCATCAACGAATTTCTCTGGCAGGACGGCGAACAGCCCTTTCAGGCCATCGTGCGCGAGAAGAATGGCAAGACCGCGACGCTCGAACTGCTGAAAGACTACAGCCACCAGAAGAACAGCGTCTGGGGCATCACGGCGCGCAACCGCGAACAAAATTTCGCGCTCAACCTGCTGATGGACCCGGAAATTGATTTCGTCACCCTGCTCGGTCAGGCCGGCACCGGCAAGACCTTGCTCACGCTGGCGGCGGGCCTGACGCAAACGCTGGAGACCAAGCGTTACAGCGAGATCATCATCACCCGCGTCACCGTGCCGCTGGGCGAGGACATCGGCTTCCTGCCCGGCACCGAGGAGGAAAAGATGACGCCGTGGATGGGCGCGCTGGAAGACAACCTCGACGTTCTCAACAGGCCGGGCGAGGAAAGCGGCGCAGGCAGTGCAGGGGGTGAATGGGGCCGCGCCGCCACGCAGGACTTGATCCGCTCACGCATCAAGGTGAAGTCGCTCAACTTCATGCGCGGGCGCACCTTCATCAACAAATACCTCATCATCGACGAAGCGCAGAACCTGACGCCGAAGCAGATGAAAACCATGATCACGCGCGCCGGCCCCGGCACCAAGGTCATCTGCCTCGGCAACATCGCCCAGATCGACACGCCCTATCTCACCGAAGGCAGTTCGGGCCTGACTTATGTCGTCGACCGCTTCAAGGGCTGGCCGCACAGCGGCCACATTACCCTGATGCGCGGCGAACGCTCGCGTCTCGCCGATCAGGCGGCGGAAGTGTTGTAAGCGCCTGTTCAATACGCGCCCGGATGGGCGGCGTTCTCGAAGCGGGTGTATTCGCCGAGGAAAGTCACGCGCACCGTGCCGATGGGGCCGTTGCGCTGTTTGAGGATGTTGAGTTCGGCCAGCCCCTTGTCGGGCGAATCCGGGTTGTACACTTCGTCGCGGTAAATGGCGAGGATGACGTCGGCATCCTGCTCGATGGCGCCGGATTCGCGCAGGTCGGACATCACAGGCCGCTTGTTCGGCCGCGATTCGACGTTGCGCGAAAGCTGGGAGAGCGCCACCACCGGCACGCTCAATTCCTTCGCCAGCGCCTTCACCGAGCGCGAAATCTCCGAGAGTTCCGTGGCGCGGTTCTCGCCGTCGCGCACCGAGGACATGAGTTGCAGATAATCGACGACGATCAGGCCGAGCTTGCCGCACTGGCGATAGAGCCGCCGCGCGCGGGCGCGCAGTTCGGTCGAATTGAGCGCCGGCGTCTCGTCGATGTGAATCGGCGCCTCATGCAGTTTGCCCAGCGCGAACGTCATGCGCTGCCATTCGTCGTCGTTGAGCCGCCCGGTGCGCACGCGGTGCTGGTCGAGACGGCCGACGGAGGAAAGAAAACGCATTGCAAGCTGGGTGCCCGGCATTTCCATCGAGAAGATCGCCACCGGCAGCCGTGATTCGAGCGCCACATGCTCGGCGATGTTGAGCGCAAAGGCGGTCTTGCCCATCGAGGGCCGCCCGGCGACGATAATCATGTCTCCCGGCTGAAAGCCCGACGTTTTCATGTCGAGGTCGACGAAGCCGGTCGGAATGCCAGTGACATCGGACGGGTGCTCGCGGTCGTAGAGTTCCTGAATGCGGTCGACCACCTGACCCAGCAGCGGCTGGATGGCGGTGAAGCCCTCCGTGGTGCGCGCGCCGGCATCCTTGATCTCGAAAACTTTCGACTCGGCTTCGTCGAGCAGCGCGCTGGCTTCCCGTCCCGCCGGGTTGAGCGCGCTGGCGGCGATCTCGTCTCCCACCGTCACCAGCTTGCGCAGGATGGCCCGCTCGCGCACGATCTCGGCATAACGCTTGATGTTGGCGGCGGACGGCGTGTTGTTGGCAATCTCGCCGATGTAAGCCAGGCCGCCGGCCTGCTCGGCTTCGGCGGACTTGTCGAGCGACTCGAACACCGTCACCACGTCGGCGGGCCGGCTGGCTTCGACCAACTGCCTGATGTGGCGGAAGATGCGCCGATGATCGTCGCGGTAGAAATCCGCCTCGGCAACCCGGTCGGCGATCTGGTCGTAAGCGGCGTTGTCGAGCATCAACCCGCCCAGCAGCGACTGCTCCGCCTCGATCGAATGAGGCGGCAGCTTCAACGCCGCCAGTTGCGGATCGTTCGCCGGAGAAAATGAAAGTGCGCGCGCTTGAGCCATGTTGCGGCCAGTTTACCTTCGCTCCGGCCGCCTGACGAGGGGATAACTTCTGTATAAAACTGTGAATTCGATGTGGACAAAATGTGGATGAAAATCGCCGGAAATTTCAAGCGGGCGATCATTCTCTCAGCGCCCAAATTAACCGGCGCATCGTAGGCACGTCCGGGCTGAATGCAATTTAGATACCACCGACATTATGGAGCCTGAATGTGCGGAACCCAATACGGTGCAAGGTAGCCTGCAATGCAACCGACCACAACGGCAAGAACATAACCCTCAAACGATGCTTGAAGAAAAACTGCAACCAAGATGCAGCCGACAACCGAGAAAAACATTTGCCAAAGAATTGGATAACGGAACGCCTTTGGCTCAATGTGCGGCGCCCCTATTGCACCGAACACCGCGCCTGAAATGGATAACAGTGCGATATTGGGCAACGTGTAGCCAAGTTTGAAACCGCCGAACACAACAAAAATAATGGCAAAACAAGCTGAAACAACAGTAGCAAGTTTTAAGCCAGAGCTGATAGTACGTGGCATAAAGCACCTAACGCTCAAATTAACCGGAATAGCACAGAGGTCAATGGCCCGAAGCGCTACTGTGTTCATTCTGAGCCTAACTCTCAATAGAATGGTGGATGATTTTTAGCCTAACACCGTATTAACGCATCGCGAACAATTCTTGGTGGAACCGCTCATTCACCGGAAAACCCTGCGCGGCGAAGTCACGCTTTAACGCTTCACCGAAACCGGCGGGGCCGCAGAACCAGATGCTTGCCTCGCGCCATTCGGGAACAGCGGCGCGGATGCGCTCGCCCGTCAGGCGGCCATGGCGGGCGTCGATCAGCACATGCAGCCGCACCTCGGCGAAGCGGGCTTCCGCCGCCAGCTTGTCAAGGGCTTCTTCGTCCACTTCGGCGGTGGTGTGAAAAAGATCGACGCGCTGGTTCTCGGGCCAGTCACGATCCTCTTTGCGCGCAGTCATATGGCCCATCCGCGCGATGAAGGGCGTGATGCCGATACCGCCGCCGATCCAGATTTGGTGCTGGCGGTCGTCATCGAAAGTGAAACAGCCATAGGGGCCTTCGATCATCACGGGCTGGCCCACGCGCAACTTCTCGCGCAAGCGGCGGGTATGGTCGCCAAGTTCCTTCACCACGAACCTGATCCGGGGATGATCCGCGCGCCAGCCGGAAGCAATGGTGTAGGGGTGCGCGCCTTCCGATGCGTTTGACATGGCAAAGGCGAACTGGCCGGGCTTGTGTCCGGGCCAGTCCTTGACCTCAGCTTCGACTTCGAGCGCGCGCACGCCGGAAAAATAACGCAGGGAGACGATCTCCCCCGGCGCTTTCCGGGCCGCGCCCACGCGCCGCAGCAGCACAACGACAGCCGCCCAGGCGCCGCCGACCAGCAGCAGCGCCATCAGCCAGCCGAGCGGCGAAGCCCAATAAGCAAACTTGAACAGCACCGCCGTATGGAAGACGAGCGCCAGATAAGCGATGGCGATCAGGCGATGCGTCTTGTAAAACCAGCGATAGGGAAAGCGCGTGATGAGCGCCAGCGCGATCAGTGCGACCACCGCATAGAAAGCCCATTCGCCAACGCCCTCGGCGACGCCGCGAAAGCCGGTCAGAAAAGATTCCACCGGATCGGCAATCGGCGCGCGCGGGCCGCGCGCCGGTTTCTCAAGCCAGCCCCAGCCGACAGCCCATTTCGGGCCTTTCGCCCACAGCCAGTGAATGACGGCAAGCACGAGGGCGGCAATGCCGAGCCATTTGTGCATCCGGTACATCTTGTCGAGGCCGCCGAACCACGCCTCGGGCCAGCGCGGCCTGAGCGCGAGCAGCATGGCAAGGCTCATGCAGCCGAAGGCAATGACGCCTGTGAGTTGAACCTTCAGATCGCGCAGCGCGAAAAAAGTTGTCGTCTGAAAAACAGCCGGCTCGTCCATGATCCACAGAACAGCAAGCAGACCGAGGCCGCACCAGAATGCAAATTTGAGCTTGCGCATTTGGATTTATCCCGCCCAAAGTGTTTTTTCGCCCTTGAAACCCAATCCTCACACCGTATACCCCAAACTGCTGAACGGCATCGCCCGCACCCGCTCGCCGGTGGCGGCGAA
This sequence comes from Zoogloeaceae bacterium, assembly GCA_031277315.1. GTDB lineage: Bacteria > Pseudomonadota > Gammaproteobacteria > Burkholderiales > Rhodocyclaceae > Desulfobacillus. Next base: position 45,342 of record JAITMP010000016.1, read on the forward strand.
GATGGCGTTGGCGATGGCGGGGGGCATGGCCGGCAGTGCGGGTTCGCCCATGCCGGTGGGAGGGAAACCGGATTCGACGAAATACGCTTCGATGACGCCGGGCGCGAAGGGCATTTGCAAAATGGGGTAATCGCGGAAATTTTGTTCCTTGATGCGGCCATTTTCGATGTGCAGTTGCTGGCCCATCGCCATCGAGAAAGCGTCGATACTGGCGCCTTGCGCCTGCGATTCGGCCCCGGCCAGGTCGATGACTTGACCGATGTCGGAGGCGACCACGACGCGGTGGATGGTGAGGCGTTTTTTGGCGTCCACGCTCAACTCGACCGCCTGGGCGGCGTGGCCGGCGTGGGAGTAGCACCAGGCCAGGCCCAAGCCGCGGCCTTTGGGCAAGGGCTTGCCCCAGCCGGCTTTTTCGGCACACAGTTTGATGACGGCAGCGGCGCGGGCGGGGCTGAAGTTGATCCGTCCCGGATCGGTGGGCGCGAGTTCGGGTACGTCGCGATTGACGGCATCGATCAGAAATTCAACATGGTCACGCCCCGCCGCCAGCGCCAGTTCGTGCATGAAGCCTTGCTGGGCAAAGACTTGGGCGCAACAACCCGGCGCGCGCCAGGGGCCGGTGGGCACCTTCAAATCCATCAGCGTGAGGGCGCGGCGCAGATTGGGCGCTTTGCAGGCCCAGGCAAGGTGGCTGGAATAGCCAGCGCCCGAGGAAGGCTGTTTGCCGTCGGCGGTGAAGGTGATGAAGTGCTCTTGCCAGGCGTCGAGCCGCCCATCCTTATCGACCGCGCCCTTGAACTGGTGGTAACCGGCGGGGCGGTAGAAGTCGTGGGCGAAGTCGTCTTCGCGCGTCCATTGCAGCATGACCGGGCTGGGCACGCGGCGCGCGATGGCGGCGGCTTCGCACATGTAGTCGTTGAGCAGCCGGCGACCAAAACCGCCGCCGATGCGGGTCTGGCGCACCACCACCTTGTCTTCGGGCAAGCCGAGCACGCCAGCGGCCAGCTTCTGGCCGCTGTTCGGCTGTTGCGTGGGAACCCACATTTCCATGATGCCGTCGTGCCACCAGGCGGTGGCGTTTTGCGGCTCCAGGCTGGCGTGGGCGACGAAGGGGTATTCGTAATAGGCCTCGATGATCTTGCCGGTCTTGCCGGCGGCGGCGAAAGCCTGGTCCACGTCGCCGACGTTGCGGTCGTGCCCGGACGGGAAGGTTTTGGCGTGCGCTTTGGCGCGCGCCGCGAGTCGGGCGGAGGAGTCCTTGGACGCCTGGCTCTCGTCCCACGCCACTTTGAGTTTTGTCTTGGCCTCGAACGCGACCCAGGTGTTTTTGGCGATGATGGCGACGCCGGGCATGACCTCGGTCGGCTTGCCGTTGCCTTCGACCACGAAGGCGTCGATCACGCCGGGCAGCGCCTTGACCTCATCCAGATTGGCC
>JAITMP010000017.1 GCA_031277315.1 Zoogloeaceae bacterium
GGCAGCTTTGAGCTGGCCGGGGGGATTGAGTCGCAGGCAACGAAGGGAACTTCTTTCTTCCTCTCCGGCCTCTACCGGACAGCCTTCAACGGCAATCGGCACGACTACGGCGTCAAGGCCGGCGTAAGGTGGGAGTGGTGAGCGTAAAATACACGAGGATCAGGTGAACGGTTTTAGCGAACCATGACAGTACGCATCGTCAAGCTCGGCGCGCCACGAGCGAAGGACGAGGGATTGCGCATCGGCACGGTGCGGCGGCCGCCGCGCGGCGTGCCGAAATCGGAATTCGCGGCGCGGGACTGGTACGACATCTGGTTTCCGAATCTCTCGCCGAGCGCGGAGACGGTCAAACTCGCCCACACGGCGAAGACGCCGGCGCAGTGGGCCGCTTTCGCCCGCAAGTACCGCGCCGAGATGGCGGCGCCGGAGCATGCCCGCACGCTCGATCTGCTCGCCGCCCTCTCGCACCAGACCAATTTTTCCGTCGGCTGCTACTGTGAGGACGAAACGCGCTGCCACCGCTCGGTGCTGCGCCAACTGCTCGCCGAACGCGGCGCGCGGATCAGCCCGGAATAAGCGCCTGCTTTTGCCGGGCAAGCGTCAAAGACCGGCGCAATCATGACGAGCGCATTCTCCCCCTGGCCCTATCCGTTCTGGATCGCCCATCGCGGCGCGGGCACGCTCGCGCCGGAGAACACGCTGGCCGCGTTTCGTCTGGGGGCGCGGCACGGCTGGCGGATGTTCGAGTGCGACGTAAAGCTGTCCGCCGACGGCGTGCCCTTTCTGCTGCACGACGACACGCTGGAGCGCACCACCAGCGGCTGCGGCATGGCGGGCGCGCAGCCCTGGAGCGCGCTGGCGCAACTCGACGCCGGCGGCTGGCATTCGCCCGCTTATGCCGGCGAGCCGATTCCCGCGCTGGAAGATGTGGCGCGCTGGTGTCTGGCCAACGGCCATCTGCTGAACATCGAGATCAAGCCGACGCCGGGACGGGAAGCCGACACGGGTCGCGTGGTCGCCGCAACCGCCGCGCATTCATGGCAAAACGCCATCACGCCGCCGCTGCTCACTTCATTCAGTCCCGATGCCCTGCGCGCCGCCCGGGATGCCGCGCCCCATCTGCCGCGCGGCTTGCTGCTGGCGCAACTGCGAGACGGCTGGGCGGACACGGCGCAACGGCTCGGCTGCGCCGCCATCGCCTGCCGTCATGACTTGTGGGACGCGGCGCTGACGGCGCAAGTCAAGGCGCTCGGGCTGCGCTGCCTGGCCTGGACCGTCAATGACGAGTCAATGGCGACGCGGCTGCTCGGGCTGGGCGTCGACGGCATCATGACCGATCAGGTGACGCTGTTCAGTCCGGCGTAAGCGCCTGTTCCCGCTCCCGCGTCACCCCAGGGACGTAGGCTGGGATGGAACGAAGTGGAATCCCAGCTTCAGCATGCTGGGTTTCGCTGCGCTCAACCCAGCCTACGGCTTTTCTCCTTCCCCTTCAAGGGGAAGGCCGGGATGGGGATGGGGTCGGGAAGCAAGCAGCGTTCGTCATTCCCCGTCATTCCCGCGAAGGCGGGAAGCAAGCGGGAATGACGACGATTTGCTCGCGGCACGTAGGTTGGCGCTGAGCGCAGCGAAGCCCAACATCGAGAGACGTAGGCTGGGATGGAGTGAAACGGAATCCCAGCTTCAGCATGCTGGGTTTCGCTACGCTCAACCCAGCCTACTAAATCTGCCGCACCCAAGCCAGATCGGGTCGGTCAGGCTCATCCGCCCCAGCCGAAAAAATCCAGCACTTCATCGCGCCGCGCCAGCGTGTCGGCGCGGCCCAGCGCCATCAACTCGCGCGTGAAGCCGGCGTCGAACAGCAGGTAGCTGGCCAGCGCCGACGCTTGCGCCGCCGCGCCGTGGTCGCCGACGACATGGTGGCCGAGGGCGCGGCGAATCACGCCGGGCAGCGCATCCACATGCCGCGCGGCGATGGCGTCGATGCGCTGCGAGGGCGTGATTACCAGCAGACGCAAAGGCCGCAGCGCGGTGCGGCGGTGTTCCTGCTCGGGAATCAGCGCCAGGGTCTGGTTGATGCGCTCGGCGCGTTCCACGTCCACCGCCAGCGCATCAAGAAAAATGCTCGACAGCGCGTGACCGGCGATCTGCGCCAGACTCGGCTCGCCGCCCTGGGCATTGGGCGCAGCAAACGCCTCCGGCTCACGCACGCGGCCCGCGCCGACGATCAGGATGCGCTCGGCGCCCAGATGGATCGCCGCCGAGATCGGCGCGGATTGGCGCATCGAGCCGTCGCCGAAATACTCCAGGCGGTCGCCGCGCTTGATCGGCGTGGCCGGAAACACGAACGGAATCGCCGCTGAAGCCAGCAGGTGCGCGTGGCCGATCGGCCCCGGCACGGCCTGCCGCCGCGAGCGCACCCAGGGCCGCATCGCCTCCGCCGATTGATAAAAGGTTACGTGCTCGCCCGAGTTGTAGCTGGACGCCGTCACCGCCAGCGCGCGCAGATGACCTGTCGCCATCAACTGCGGCAGGCGGTCGAGCGGCACCAGTTGCGCCAGCAGCGCCGCCAGCGGCGCATTATTCAGCAGCGAGCGCGGCTGCTGCCGGCGCCAACGCACCAACAGCCGCGCCAGTCCCAACAACATGCGCCAGCGGCCCGACACGTCCATCAGCGCCAGCGGATCGGTGCGGTACACCTGCTCGGGCCGCAGTTGCCGCCAGGCCTGGGCGATGCGGCGCACCGACAGATCGAAATCATCCGCCCCGCAAGCCAGCGCCGCCGCGTTGATGGCCCCCGCCGACGTGCCGGTGATGACCGGAAACGGATGACCCGCCGTCCGCGCCGCCCCCTGCGCATCCCGCCGCAACCGCGCCAGCATTTGCAACACCCCGACCTGATACGCCGCCCGCGCGCCGCCGCCGGTCAGCAGCAGGCCGGTGAGGGGCGCGGACAGGTCGGGCGAAGTGGTGGATAGGGTGGATAGGGCAGACATGGCGGAATTTCGCGGCACATCATCCGGACGGCGAAAGGCTGGCCGGATGGTTGCCAGAGGATACTCCAGAGACGCGGCGAGAAGACAGGGCGAAGATACAGGACGAAGATACAAGACGAAGATATAGGGCGAACGGTCAACCGGGCGCGGATGATGTTTTTCGATATGTAACTAACAAAAAATACCTGTTCATGACCAAGCCCCTCTTTTTTATATCCTATAAATAGAATTAAATTCCAATTGCTTGCTGATGCGTCATATTCGGCGTAAAATTACAGGCTATTATTCGAGTCAAAAGCTGGAAATTTTGCAATGACTACACGCTACATAAACGCGAGCTTGCAAATACCGGACGCTGGAGCAATAGCCGTCAAGCGTTTTCCTTACATAACCAGCCAAGTCAGTTGGAAATTATTTGCGAAGTTTCGGAGGAATACCATGAACACAAGCCGACAATATGACCATGGCAATACACGCAGCGCGGACCGGAAGACCCCATGCCTGCAGCGCAACGCGACTGCCCGTCTTTTTTCGGCGCATGACGGCCTGATCCCGCTCAAAACCCGTCTCAAACCCTTGCGGCTCACGATGGCGTCCCTGTTTCTGTGCGGCGCATTCGCTCCGTTTTCGCAGGCGCAGGCCGCGCCTTGTGTTCCGAGTGGTGATCAGACCATTTATCTCCACAGCAACAACTCTGCGCTTGCGCCCAACCAGGCAAACTGCGAGGTTGCATCCATTCCTCCCGTGATAGGCAACTCGATCGGCAGCGCAGGGTTCAAGGTGTATACCCAAGGCACGAACGTGCGCACAATAACGGTGGAGAATGACCTCACGACAACCATTCGCGGCTCCAGCGGTATTGTGCTGTGGAATGGAGGGCAAAATACGGCTCAGTCGAGATTTGACGCATCCGGAAAAACCATCAACCTCACCATTATTGATTCTGACGGCGACAATAGTGGTACGCCCGGCGATAACGGCCCCAAAACCGGTGTAGATGTAAGAAACGGCTCGCTGGCGACGATAGGCACCTTGAATCTGACCATGCTCAATTTGCCGAGAGGAGGGTTTTATGAGCATTATGGCGTGCTGGCCGGCTCTTCCACCATTGCTGCCGAGACCAATGTATTCAACGGCATCTATTCCCGCGCTGTTTTTGATAATCTCAATATCAACATGCAGTCCACCAATTTACTATTGGGTTATCCGCTACTGGTCGGTATCCGTGCGATTCAAGGGGCTGGCACGAATACCGGCCAAGGTTCCGCTGGTTACGTTGAGGTCAACAATGATCTGAGTATCAATCTGGATGCCACGTCGAACGATGCACTGGGTATTTACATCTCCGGCACAGAACAGGGCGACATCGTTCCGGAAGTTCACCTGAATGACAGCGATATCACCATCAAAAGTACCTCGTCGCGTTCCGCCGCAATCCGGCTGGGCAAGACAAATAGCGATGGTGTTGGTGACGATGTCGGCACCGGCCTCGGCACACTGTATTCGACCGGCGACATGAACATCGACACCACAGCCATGACCAGCACTAGCGCCGCGTCGATTGTCGCCGTCTGGGAGGGCAGCTTGCTCGACGCGGGCGCCAGTACCGCCAGCACAACCATCAACGCCGCGAACGCCGCCATTAATGTCAGCGGCAATCAGGACACCACCGGCGCCGTACGCACGGAGATGCTGTTCAACGATCTCGTCGTGACGACAGCTTCCAATACGGCAAATCTGGTCAATGTCACCAGCAGCGATTACCTGCTTGACGTGCATGGCGCGAACAGCAATCTCACGGCCTCGGCGGGCGGCTTCCTCGTCAACGTCACCGGCGCGAACGCAACGCAGTTTGATTTCGCCGACGGCAAAATGACCGGCCTCGTCAACAAGGCGGCGGCTTCGACCCTGAATATGAACGTGAGCAACGGCGCGGAATGGGTTTTGAAAACCAAGACCGGCACCAATCCCAACACCGCCACGTTCACGCAACTCAATCTGAGCAGCGCGGCGCAGATCAATGCCTATGGCGACGGCACGGGCAGCGCAGCATTCATTCTGGCCGGCAACGTCGCCAACACTGGCGGCATCCTCAATCTGTCGAACGCCGCGTGGAACACAGCCGTTGGCACCGTCGGCGACACCCTGACCATACGGGGCAACTACGTTGGCACCAACGGCATGGTGGCGCTGGATACCTTTCTGAATGACGCCAGCGCCCAGTTGAGCGACAAACTCATCATCGACGGCGGCGCGGCAAGCGGCACGACGCTGCTGCAAATCAACAACACCAACCTTGGAGCAGGCGCGCTCACCACCGGCAACGGCATTCTGGTGGTTGAGGCCATCAACAACGGGACGACGACCCTGGACGCTTTCAGCCTGAACAACGGCGCCTATGTCGCCGCCGGCCCCTACGCCTACGAATTGCGCCGTAGCACCGACCCCGGCGACCTCGGCAACCAGAACTGGTATCTGCGCTCCCACTACGATTGCGCTCTCGACCCCATCCCCGACCCCGCCGTGTGCGCCGGCGGCGGTGATGTCCCCAACTACCGTCCCGAGACGAGTCTGTATTCCGTTCTCCCCAGCATGTTCTTGGGCTACAGCAGCGCCCTGCTCGACACCTTGCATGAGCGCGTGGGTGACGAGCACGCCGGCGCGCGCCCGCGCGAGAACGAATCCATCGGCTGGACGCGCCT
>JAITMP010000044.1 GCA_031277315.1 Zoogloeaceae bacterium
AAGGGGCGTAGGCTGGGATGGAACGAAGTGGAATCCCAGCTTCAGCATGCTGGGTTTCGCTGCGCTCAACCCAGCCTTGTATTATGAATTCGTCTTGAGGGGCACCTCAAGGCAGAGGAGTTGGACGCCGCGCCCAGCCTTAGGTATCCAAACCTGTATCGTAGATAGTAGCGCCAACTCCTTACCCTCTGAAGCAAGATCGGACAGTATCTTAGGCCCGGAATTCCCGGCAGCCCGCATTCGCAAGGTAGATCATTCGAGGAGAAAGAAGATGGAATCATTTTATCTGGGCATCGACATCGCCAAGGCCAAGTTCGATTGCGCCTTGCTGTTGCCCAACTGCAAGTTTCGCAGCAAGAGCGGCTTGGCCAACACCCCCAAAGGCTTCACTGAGCTGATCCATTGGCTCGATACGCATCAGGCCAGACGGGTTCATGTCTGTCTGGAGGCCACCGGCATCTATTGGGAGGCGATTGCCGAGCATCTGGCCAGCGCCGGTCATACGGTAAGTGTTGTCAATCCGTTCCAGATCAAGTCGTTCGCCAACGCTTGTCTGGTGCGCAGCAAGACCGACCGGATCGACGCGCGTCTGATCGCCCGCTTTTGCGCCGAGCGCCATCCCGAGCCGTGGCAGGCGCCTTCCCTGAGCGAACAAACGCTAAGGGCGCTGGTCTTGCGTCTGGATGCCCTGCAAGCGATGCGCGTTCAGGAATTGAACCGGGTCGAGGTGGCCAGACAAGCCGTGCGTGAAGGGATTGTTGCGCACATCGACTGGCTCAATGGCCAGATCAAGGAAATGCTGGATGTCATCCGCCAGCACATTGACCGTGACCCGGATCTGAAAGGCAGGCATGATTTGCTCAAATCCATCCCCGGCGTTGGCGAACACACGATTGCCCTGCTGCTGGCGTTCTCTGTTCATCCGGGCCGTTTTGATACAACCGGTCAGGCCGTCGCTTTTGCCGGACTTGATCCGCGCCGGCATGAGTCGGGCAGCAGCGTGCATGCCAAACCCCGGATGTCCAAGATAGGACATCGGCTATTGCGCAAGGGGCTTTATATACCGGCAATGGTGACGTTGTATAAAACCGATTGGGGGAGACGCTTCCGCCAACGGCTGGCGGCTGCCGGAAAGCCGCCCATGCTGATTATCGGCGCCATGATGCGAAAACTCATCCATGTCGCCTTCGGAGTACTTAAATCCAGAAAACCATTCAACCCAGCTTTGCATAACAGTTGACTTGGGTAACAGTATCTACCCGCTACTCGCTGATACTTCCATCAGTTTCAAGACGCGAAAACATATTCCGTATTTACACGTCCGGAAAATGTGTATACAGTATCCAATGTACAGAAAGTCTGGCCCGGTTGATTCTTGGCGTAACGGAGAACCGCTTTGGTAGCTGCCATCAAACCGCTGCAACGCCCGCTCGCTTTGGGCGATCAGGTGTATCAGACGCTGCGCGGGCATTTGCGCGACGGGGCGATTCTGGCCGGTCAGCCTTTGCAGGAGGTGCCGTTGGCGGAGCGGCTCGGCGTTTCGCGCACGCCGGTGCGCGAAGCCTTGATGCGTTTGGCAAGCGAGGGATTGCTGGCGTCCGACGGCCGCAGTTTCATCGTGCCGGCGCTGACCTTGCAGGATGTGGACGACATTTACGAGGTGCGTTTTCTGCTTGAGCCGGCGGCTTTGCGCCGCGTGGCCGAACTGCCGCTCGATGACGCCTTGCGGGCGCCGATCGACGAGGCGCTGACCGCCGCCGGCGTGGCTTTCAAGGCCAACGATGCCGCCGCCTTCCGCGAGGCCAATATCGGCTTCCGCAACGCATGGCAGAACCTGGTACCGAACCGCCGCATGGTGCGCGCCATCGAGCAGTATGCCGATCACATGATGCGCATCCGCGCCCTGACGCTGGATGATGCGAAAGTTCGTGCTATCGTCCTCGATGGCCTGAAGCGCATCGCCAAAGCCATTGCCGCCGGCGATGGCGATGGCGCCGCGAAGGCCACGCGCGATCATCTTGGTGAGGCGAAGCGTTGCTTCATCATCGCCACTGGACTCGATCAGACAGACACCCAATCAATCAAGGAATCCGCATGAATTACAAAGCAGAAATTCCCTACGGCGCTTACTGGAGCACGCCCTTCGCGCGCTGGCAGGGCAGCTTCGCCAATCTGCACAGCATCGAGTTCGCCGCTCACGTGACGAAGAACGAGTTGGCGAAGCGCAACATCGATCCGAAGATTTTCGACTATGGCGTGCTCGGTTTTTCCGTGCCGCAGAAACATTCTTTCTACGGCCTGCCCTGGCTCACCGGCCTTATCGGCGCCAAGCAGGCTGGCGGCCCGACCTTGATGCAGGCGTGCGCCACCGGCGCGCGCACGCTGCTGGCGGCGGTGCAGGAAATCGAAATCGGCCTCGCCAGCACGGCGCTGGTGGTCAACTGCGACCGCACCTCGAACGGCCCGCACTTGTATTACCCGAATCCGAAAGGCCCCGGCGGCACCGGCGTGGCCGAGGACTGGGTGATGGAGAACTTCGGCTGCGATCCGCTGGGCCGTCACTCGATGCTGCAAACGGCGGAAAACGTCGCCAGGAAACACGGCTTCACGACTGCCGAACAGCATGAACTGGTGTTGCAGCGCGAGGCGCAGTACCGTGCCGCGACCGCCGACGGCGCCGCCTTTCTGCGCCGCTTCATGACGCTGCCATTTGAAGTGCCGGCGCCGAATTTCAAGAAGACGGCGAGCGTGATGGAAGGCGACGAAGGCATCAACATGTCGACGCCGGAAGGACTCGCCAAGCTCAAGCCTGTCATGGAAGGCGGCACGGTCACTTTCGGCGACCAGACGCATCCGGCTGACGGCAACGCCGGCCTCGTCGTCACCACCGCCGCCAAGGCGCGCGAGTTGTCGCGCGATCCGGCCATCGCCGTGCGCCTGCATGGTTTCGGTCTCGCCCGCGCCCCGCTCGCCTACATGCCGGAAGCCACTGTCCCGGCGGCAAAGCAGGCGCTCGCGCAGGCCGGCAAGACGATCAAGGATCTGGCGGTCATCAAGACCCACAACCCGTTCGCGGTGAACGATCTGTTCTTCTCCCGCGAGACGGGCGCGGATTTGAAGAACATGAACAACTTCGGCTGCTCGCTCGTCTGGGGCCATCCGCAAGCGCCGATGGGCACGCGGGCGATCATCGAGGTGATCGAGGAACTGGTGCTGCGCGGCGGCGGCTGGGGATTGTTCACCGGCTGCGCCGCCGGCGACACGGCGATGGCGGTCGTAATCGAAGTCGGTAAACGTTAAATCAACAACCGGCGCGACACGGCGGCACAAGCCGGGCGCGCCACGCGGAAATACGGAGGAGGAGGGTGGACCTTTCCATCTGGATCGACCGGCACGCGGCGGCAACGCCCGACAAGACGGCGATCCGTTATGGCGGCCGTGATTTGAGCTACCGCGATTTCGCGGCGCTCATTTCGCGCGTCGCCGGCGCGCTGGCGGCAGCCGGCGTGCGGCAAGGCGGCTGCGCGGCTTATCTCGGCTGCAACACGCCGGAAATGCTGGCGCTGTTCTTCGCCTGCGCCCGCCTGGGCGCCCTGTTCATGCCGCTCAACTGGCGGCTGGCCGGCCCCGAGCACAAGCAAATGCTCGACGACTGCCCGCCCGGCGCGCTGGTGGTGGAAGCGCCTTATCTGGCCCAGACCGATGCTCATCTCGGCGCCCTGCGCGACAGCGCGAAACTGATCGCCCTCGGCAGCAGCGCCGCCGGCTGGCAGGATTGGGACGCTTTCCTCGCCAACGCCGACGCCGCGCCGGAACAGGGCGCGCAGGCCGGCCCCGAAACGCCGCTGCTGCTTTGCTACACCTCCGGCTCGACCGGCAAGCCGAAAGGCGTCGTGCTGACGCAGGAGGCCATCGACTGCAACGCCGACAACAGCGCCGACATGCACGGCCTGCGCGCCGATGACCGCGTGCTCACCGTGCTGCCGATGTTCCACGTCGGCGGCCTCAATATTCAAACCACGCCCGCGCTGCGCGCCGGCTGCACGCTGGTGCTGCATCCCCGCTTCGAGCCGGACGCGACGCTCGACGCCATCGAGCGCGAAGGCATCACCCTCACGCTGATCGTGCCGGCCATCGCCGACATGCTGATCGCCAGTCCGCGCTGGGCGGACGCCGATCTTTCCGGCCTGCGTATGATGAGCATCGGCTCTTCCATCGTGCCGATCCGCCTCATCGAAGCCGTGCAGTCGCGCGGCGTGCCGATGACGCAAGTCTACGGCGCCACCGAAACCTGCCCCATCGCCGCTTATCTGAAGCGCGACGAAGCCCTGCGCAAGGTCGGCTCGACGGGCCGCGCCGCCCTGCGCTGCGAATTGCGCATCGCCGGCAATGATGACGCCGAATTGCCCGTCGGCCAGACCGGCGAGATTCTCGTCAAGGGCCGCAACCTGTTTTCCGGCTACTGGCGCAATCCGGAAGCCAGCGCCGCCGCGTTCGTCGACGGCTGGTATCGCAGCGGCGACATCGGCTGGCTCGACGGCGAGGGCTTTCTCACCGTGGTCGGGCGCAAGAAGGAAATGATTATTTCCGGCGGCGAAAACATTTATCCGGCGGAACTGGAAAACGTCCTCATCCAGTGCGAGGACGTGCTCGAAGCGGCGGTGGTCGGCCGCGCCGATCCGCGCTGGGGCGAGATCGCCGTCGCCGTCATCGTGCCGAAACCGGGCCGGCAACTGGCGGCAGAGGCCATCCTCAATCTATTCGAGGGACGGCTCGCCCGCTACAAACACCCGAAGGACGTGATCTTCATCGAAACGCTGCCGAAGACCGCCCTCGGAAAAGTCCGCAAGGAAGAACTGCGCCAACTGGTTCAGCCCACGTCCGTGGCTTAACAAAAATGGAGTCTCCATGGCATTGAAAATCGGAATCGACGTCGGCGGCACTTTCACCGATTTCGTCGTCACCCGCGACGGCGCCGAGCCGGCGATCTTCAAATCGCTTTCCACGCCGTCCGATCCGTCGATCGCCGTCGTGCAGGGGCTGACCGACATCGCCGCCGCGCAAAACCCGCCGCTGACGCTGGAAGCCTTCGCGCCGAGCATCGACACCATCGTGCACGGCACCACCGTCACCACCAACGCCACGCTCACGCACACCGGCGCCCGCTCCGCCCTGCTCACCACCGAAGGTGTGCGCGACGCGCTGGAAATGCGCCGCGGCATCCGCGAGGAGCAATACAACAACCGCTACTCCAATGTAAAGCCGCTGGTGCCGCGCTATCTGCGCGCCGGCATCCGCGGCCGCCTCGACCGCGCCGGGCGCGAAGTCACGCCGCTCGATCTCGACCAGGTGCGTCAGGCAATCGCCCTGTTCAAGCGGGAAGGCGTGCAGGCGGTGTCGATCTGTTTCATGAACTCCTTCGCCAACCCGGCCCATGAACAGGCGGCGGCGAAGCTGGTGCGGCAGGAAATGCCGGAGGCTTATCTTTCCGTCTCCACCGACCTGCTGCCCTCGATCCGCTTCTACGAGCGCCTCAGCACCACGGCGCTCAACTCCTACGTCGGGCCGAAGCTCAACCATTATCTGGATCAACTCGTCGGGCGTCTGAAAGGCATCGGCTTCAAGGGCCTGCTGCTCATCATGCAGTCGAACGGCGGCGTCATCTCGCCGCAACTGGCGCGTGAAAAAGCGGCGCTGACGCTCCTCTCCGGCCCCGCCGGCGGACCGGGCGCGGGGCTGTTCTACGCGCGCCCGCACGGCCAAGACAAGTGCATCGCCACCGACATGGGCGGCACCAGCTTTGAAGCCTCGGTGGCGGTCGGCGGCCCGATGATCAAAAATGACGGCGAGATCGCCCGCCACAAGATCGCCCTGCCGATGCTCGACATCCACACCATCGGCGCCGGCGGCGGCTCGATCGGCTGGCTCGACGAAGGCGGGCTGCTGCGCATGGGGCCGCAAAGCGCCGGCGCCGATCCCGGCCCGGCCTGCTACGGCAAGGGCGGCACGCTGCCCACCACCACCGATGCCAACGTCGTGCTGGGTTATCTCGACCCGGATTACTTCGCCAACGGCAAGATGAAGCTCGACCTCGCCGCCGCGCGCCACGCCATCGAGACGCACATCGCCAAGCCGATGGGCCTCAGCATCGAGGAAGCCGCCGCCGGCATGTACCGCGTCGCCTGCAACAACATGGCGCAGGGCGTGCGCGAGGTAACCATCAAGCGCGGCTTCGATCCGCGCGAGTTTCCCTTCATCCCCGCCGGCGGCGCCGGCCCGATTCACTCCTGCCTGATCTGCGAGGAACTGGAAATTCCGCTCCAGATCGTGCCGCGTGAATCTTCCGTGCTGTGCGCCTTCGGCATGCTGATGAGCGAGTTGAAGCACGATTTCGTGCGCACCTTCGTTTCGCGTCTGGACGCCATCGACTGGCCGCGCCTGACGCAGATGGTCGGCGAGATGGCGAGCGAAGGCGCGCGCCAACTGGCCGAGGAGCGCATCCCCGAAGACCGCCGCCGTCACGACATCAAGTTCGACTGCCGCTACGTCAAGCAGTACCACGAGGTTTCTTTTCTGGTGCCGCAGGCGCTCATCGACCAGCGCGACACGGCCGGCATCGCCCGCCTCTTTCACGGCGAGCACAACCGGCTCTACGGCTACGCGCTGGAGCAGGAGCAGACGCCGATCGAGATCATCAACGTGCGCGTGCAATCGGTCGGCCGCACCGACAAGCCCGCCTACCGCGAGGAGGCCTGGGACGGCGCCGACGCCGCCAAGGCGCTCAAGGGCCGCCGCCGCATGTACATCCCGGAGACGCGCGCTTTCAGCGACGTGCCGGTCTACGACGGCCACGGCATGCGCTTCGGCAATCGCGTCGAAGGCCCGGCCATGATCGAACAGTCCACCACCGCCATCTTCGTCAGCAGCGCCTTCGACTGCGTGGTGGACGCGCTCGGTTCCTTCGTGCTCTATCGCAAGGGGCGCGAGCATCTCGTTCAATCCGGCCTCAGCAATGAAAAGGTGAGCGCATGAAAATCGACCCGATCCTCCTGTCCGTCTATGCGCGGACGTTCAAGTCCATCACCGACGAGATGAGCATCTCGATGGAGCAGACGACCCGCTCGCCGATCCTGTGCGAGGCGAAGGATTACGTCACCGGCCTCTACGACGGCGAGGGCAACATGCTCGAACAGACCGAGAACCTGCCCATCCTCGCCTTCTCGCTGGCGCCGGTGTGCAAATACATCAAGGACTATTTCGGCGACGATCTGCATCCGGGCGACGTGATTTTCCACAACGACGTGTTCAGTCTCGGCAACCAGAACAACGACGTCGCCGTGTACAAGCCCATTTTTCACTCCGGCCGCCTCGTCGCCTGGACCGCCGTCAAGGGCCATCAGGCCGACATCGGCGGCAACGTGCGCGGCGGCTACAACCCGAACGCCGTCGAAGTCTGGCAGGAGGCGCTGCGCATCCCGCCGGTGAAAGTGGTCGAGAAAGGCGCGCTGCGCAAGGATGTCTGGAACCTGATCTTCGCCAATATCCGCCTCGACATCGTGCAGCACGACATGAAGGCCGAGATGGGCGCGTGCACCGTCGGCGAGCGGCGGCTGCTGGAACTGCTCGACAAATACGGCCTGGAGAGTTACGAAGCGCACAAGCAGGCGTTGTTCGAGGCCACCCGCAAGATGATGGAAGCCGAGATCGCCAAGATTCCGAACGGCCAATACAGCGGCGAGGGTTTCGTCTACTACGATGGCCGCCACGAAGGCAGCAAGTTCACCATCCGCGTCGATATCGACGTCCGCGACAAGTCGATCAAGTTCGATTACTCGCGCACCGACGCCCAGACCAACGGCTTCGTGAACGGCACCTTCACGTCGAGCGCCTCGGCCACCATCCTCACCCTGCTGCAAATGGTGAACCCCGACATTCCCCACAACGAAGGCATGGTGCAGCCGATCGAGATCGTGATTCCCGAAGGCACGATACTCAACGCCGCTTATCCGAAGGCCACCACTTTCGGCAACCACCTCTGCCCGCCGAATGCCGACGCCATCCAGCGCGCGCTGGCGCCGGTGATGCCGGATCGTGTCACCGCCGGCTGGAACAACCTGCTCTGCTCGCTCACCACCGGCACCGATCCGGAAAAAAACGAACAATATGTCGACATCGGCTTCATGGGCCTGAAAGGCGGCTCCGGCGCCATGCGCGGCATCGACGGCTACGACCACATCGGCATGATCGACGCTTCCGGCGGCGTGCTCGACCAGGACTACGAGATGTTCGAGCAGCAAACGCCGCACCGGCTGCTGAAGCACGAACTGCTGATCGACTCGGCCGGCGCCGGCGAATGGCGCGGCGGCCTCGGCGTCGAGACGATTTTCGAGATCGGCTCCGAGGATACCCAGCTCGTCACTTTCGGCGACGGCGATTTCGAGCCGGCCTTCGGTCTCTTCGGCGGCAAGAGCGCCGGGCTGAATTTCATCCGCCTGCATTATCCAGACGGCAAAACGGTGACGCCGAGAAACAAGGATCTCGTCACCGGCGTGCCGAAGGGCACCGTCTATCATCAAGTCGCCAGCGGCGGCGGCGGCTACGGCGACCCGAAAAAGCGCGACCGTGCCGCGCTGCGCGAGGAAGTGCGCAACGGCGTCGTTTCGCGGGAAGCCGCGCTGCGCGACTACGGCATGAGCGAAGCCGAGTTGAAGGGAGCGTGAGGGCATGGATTTCAACCTGAGCGACGAGCAGCGGCAGATCCGCGACACCTTCGCCCGCTTCTGCGACGAGCGCATCGCGCCGCAGGCGGCGGCGCTCGACGAGGCGCGCGTTTTTCCGCGCGCCCTGTTTCAGGAACTCGCCGGCCTCGGCTTCTTCGGCATGCGCTATCCGGAAGACGTCGGCGGTTCCGGCCTTGCCCTGACCGAATTCGCCCTCGCCCTGTCTGAAATCGCGCGCGGCTCGATGTCGCTTGCCGGCGCCGCCGCCATGCAGTCGCTGATGGGCACCAAGTTCCTGCACATGCTCGGCAGCGCCGACATCATCGAGCGCCTGTTCAAGCCGGCGCTGAACGGCGAGAAGATCGGCGCCATCTGCATGACCGAACCGAACGCCGGCTCCGACCTCGACGCCATCGCCACGACAGCAAAGAAAGCCGACGGCGGCTACATACTGAACGGACAGAAAACCTGGATCACCTCGGCGCCGCTGGCCGATTTTTTCACTGTCTTCGCCAAGGCCGGCGAGGAAAAGAAACTCACCATCTTTCTCGTCGAAAAAAGTTTCAAGGGCCTCATCGTCGGGCGCGAGATTCACAAGATGGGCGTCTGGGCCTTGCCGACCTCGGAAGTCGCTTTCGACGACTGCTTCGTGCCGGACAGCCACCGCCTGTCGAAGGAAGAAGGCGACGGCGAAGGCCACTTGCGCAAGACGCTGGCGGAGATTCGTATCATCACCGGCGCGATGGCGCTCGGCGTGGCGCGGGCGGCGCTTGACGAAGCCGTGCGCTACGCCGCCGAGCGCAAACAGTTCGGCAAGCCGATCAACCGCTATCAGGCCATCCAGTTCAAGCTGGCCGAGATGGCGACCGAACTGGAGGCGGCGAAGCACCTCGTGTATTACGCCGCCTGGCTGCGTGACGCCGGCCGACCGCACCACGGCGAGGCGGCGATGGCGAAGCTGAACGCCACCGAAGCCGCCGCCCGCATCTGCGACCAGGCGGCCCGCGTGCTCGCCTCCTACGGCTACGCGATGGAATATCCGGTGCAGCGTTACCTGCGCGATGTGCGCTTCACGCTGATCGGCGGCGGCACCAGCGAAATTCTGAAACTCATCATCGCCAAGGAAATTTCATCATGAACGCTGCGCAGTCAGCCGCGCCGCAACGGCGCATCAAGGTGTTGCTGGCCAAGCCCGGCCTCGACGGCCACGATCAGGGCGCGAAAGTCGTCGTGCGCGCCCTCATGGACGCCGGCATGGAAGTCATCTACACCGGCTTGCGCCAGACGCCGGAGGCAGTCGCTCGCATGGCGCTCGACGAAGACCCGGATGTCATTGCCCTGTCCAGCCTTGCCGGTTCGCACCTGCCCTTCTGCGCGAAGCTGAAGCCGTTGCTGGAAACCAATCATCTGCAAGACAAGCTGTGGGTGATCGGCGGCAACCTGCCGGCGCAGGATCACGCCGCCCTGCGCCAGCTCGGCTTTGCCGGCATCTTCCCCACCGGCAGCCGGCTCGACGCCATCGTGGATTACATCCGGGAGCATGTGGAATGAACGACCGCGCCACGCAAAACGCCACGCAAAACGCCGCGAAAGAAACCGCGAAGGACGCCGTGAAGGACGAACTGAAGCCGGTCGTCAACGAATCCGGCATCGAGATCAAGCCGCTCTACGCCGCCGCCGATGTCGAGGCGAGCGGCGGCCTGTCGATGGTCGGCCAGCCGGGCGCTTACCCTTTCACGCGCGGCATTCACCGGCTGATGTACCGCAAGCAGCCGTGGACCATGCGCCAGTACGCCGGCTTCGGCAACCCGGCCGACACCAACCGGCGCTTCAAGTACCTCATCGCCAACGGCCAGACCGGCCTCAACGTCGCCTTCGATCTGCCGACGCAGATCGGGCTGGATTCCGACGACCCGCTCGCCGCCGGCGAGATCGGCCGCGTCGGCATGTCGGTCGACACCCTGCGCGATTTCGAGATCGCCTTCGACGGCATCGACCTGGAAAAAATCACCGTCTCGCTCACCATCAACGGCGCCGCCGCGATTCTCATCGCCATGTATCTGGCGATGGCGGAAAAGCGCGGCTACGACGTGAAGCGGCTGCGCGGCACGGCGCAAAACGACATCCTCAAGGAATTTGTCGGGCGCGGCACCTGGATTTATCCGGTCGAACCCTCGATCCGCCTCGTCGGCGACACCATCGAGTACTGCGCCGAGCACGCGCCGAAGTACAGCCCGGTGTCAGTCTGCGGCTATCACATCCGCGAATCCGGCGCCAACCCGGCGCAGGAAATGGCCTACGCTTTCTGCATCGCCAAGGCCTACGCCGATGAAGTCATCCGGCGCGGCCTGCATGTCGACGAATTCGCCGGCCGCCTTTCCTACAACTTCAACATCTTCGGCAACCTCTTCGAACAGGTGGCGAAATTCCGCGCCGGGCGCGGCCTCTGGGCGCAGATCATGAAACAGCAGTACAACGCCGAGAAGCCCGGCTCGATGTGGCTGCGCATGATCGCCGCCGGCGGCGGCGGCGGGCTGACCTTCGAGCAGCCGGAAATCAACATCGTGCGCGGCGCGTATTACGCCCTCATCTCCGCGCTGTCGGGCACCCAGACCATGGCGCTGTGCTCCTACGACGAGGCGTACACCATTCCGACCGAATACTCGGCGCGCATCTCGCTCAGAACCATGCAGCTTCTGATCGAGGAAATGGGCCTCACCGAAACGGTGGATCCGCTCGGCGGCTCCTGGTACGTTGAAACCCTGACCAACCAGATGCGGCAGAAGATGGAAGGCATCATGGCCGAGGTCGACGCGCAAGGCGGCATCGTCAAGCTGATTTCCGAGGGCGCGATCCAGTCCAAGGTTTCGGCGCAGGCTTACCAGATGCAGCGCGACATCGAATCCGGCAAGTTCCCCAAGGTCGGCGTCAACTGCTATCGCAACGAGCAGGAGGAAGAACACCCGGTGGAATTCCACCCCTACAACGAAGACGACGCCCGCGCGCAAATCGACGCGCTTGGCCGCGCACGTTCGGAACGCGACGCCGCCAAGGTGGCGCTGGCGCTGGCGCGTTTGTCCGCCGACGCCAGCGCCGGGCGCAACGTGATGCCGGCGCTGGTCGAAGCCGTCAAGGCTTACGCCTCCGTCGGCGAGATGACGAAAGAACTCGTCAACATTTTTGGCCGCTATCAGGAACCGATAAGGTTTTGAACAACATGACCCACGACAACACAAATCGCGTCACGCCAGAGATCAGCGCCTACCTCGCGCCGCGCCGCCTGGACGAAGCATTGCAGGCGATGGCGGACGGCGATGCCACGGTGCTCTGCGGCGGCACGGATCTCGCGCCGCAAACCGAATCCGGTGCGCGCCAATACAAGGCGAAGCTGCTCAACATCCGCCGCATCGACAGCTTGCACGGCATCGAGATCAAAGGCGGCGAAATCCGCATCGGCGCCGCGACGACCATCAGCGACATCCGCCGCAGCGCCGCGCTTGCCGAAGCCGCGCCCGTGCTGACGGAAGCCGCCGGACATTTCGCCAGCGAGCAGATTCGCAACGCGGCGTCGGTGGGCGGCAACCTCTGCAACGCCTCGCCCGCCGGCGACATGAGTCCGCCCCTGCTGACGCTGGACGCGGCGGTCGAACTCGCGTGCTGGCGCGACGGCGCCATGCAAACGCGGCGGGTGGCGCTGGATCAGTTCTTCCTCGGCCCCGGCAAGACCGTCAAGCAGCCGGAAGAGTTGCTCACCGCCGTCGTCTTCAAGCAACCGGCGGCTGATTTCGTTGGCCGCTTCCGCAAGTCCGGCCCGCGCCCCGCGCTTGAAATTTCCACCGTCTCGGTGGCCTTCGGCGCCCGCCTCGTTCAAGGCAAACTGAGCAGCGTGCGCGTGGCGATGGGCGCGGTCGCGCCAACGCCCTTGCGCGCCCGCCATGTCGAAGCGGCGCTCGAAGGCCAGCCGTTGAATGACGCCGCCATCGCCGCAGCGGTCGCCGCGACGGCGCAAGACGCCAAACCCATTGATGACGTGCGCGCCAGCGCCTGGTATCGCGCGCATCTTGTTCGAGTATTCGTTGAAGAGGTGCTGAATGATGTCCGTCGAGACTGAAATCCGCTTCAGGCTGAATGGCCGCGAAGTCTGCCTGAAGGTGCCGGCCACCATGAAAACCCTGGCCATGCTGCGCGACAAGCTCGGCATGACCGGCACCAAATACGCCTGCGGAGAAGGCGAGTGCGGCGCCTGCACAATCAAGGTCGACGGCAAAACCGTCAACAGTTGCCTGATGTACGCCGTTGATTGCGACGGACGCGAACTGGTCACCGTCGAAGGGCTGCGCGCGCCGGACGGCCTGCATCCGGTGCAGCAAGCCTTCGTCGACCACGGCGCCGTGCAATGCGGTTTCTGCACGCCGGGCATGATCGTGCAAGCGCACTACCTGCTTGAAAACAATCCCGGCTTGACGCGGGAAGAAGCGCAACGGGGTCTCGAAGGCAATCTGTGCCGCTGCACCGGTTACACCAAGGTGCTGGACGCGGTTGAAGCCGTGGCCGGAAAAGGCGCCTGCGCAGGTGGAAAAGGCGCCTGCCTTGGCGGCCGCGCGCCTGACGCCGCGTAATCTGGAGTCAACACATGGAAAAAACCACTGCTGCTTCATCCCCGGCGAAACAAACCCTGATCGGCCAGCGCATCAAGAAGCCCGACGCCCCCGACAAGGCGACCGGCAAGACGCGCTACATCAATGACATGGTGTTGCCGCAAATGCTGTTCGGCAAGGTGCTGTTCGCCGGCCGGCCCCACGCCCGAATTGTCCGCCTCGACACCACGGCGGCGGAGAAACTGCCGGGCGTCCACGCGGTGCTGACCGGCAAGGACGCCGCCGGCCTCAAGTTCGGCTTCGTGCGCGACAACGTCGCGCTGAAGGACAAGGTGCGTTGCGAGCACGACGAGATCGCGGCAGTCGCCGCCGAAACGGAAGACATCGCCCGCCGCGCGCTTGAACTCATCGAGGTCGAATACGAGGATCTGCCCGGCGTGTTCACGCCCGAAGCCGGCGCCAAGGAAGGCGCGCCGCTGATCCACGAGAATTTCCCCGGCAACAAGAGCCTCCATTTCGAGATTCAGCACGGCGATCTCGCCGCCGCCGAAGCCGGCTCCGACCTGATCGTCGACAACGTGTTCCGTCCGCACCACGTCACGCACTGCTGCATGGGCACGTCCTGCGCGATCGCCGATTTCGATCACAACGGCAAGCTGACGATCTGGACGCAGACCCAATATCCGTACAACTACAAAATGGATCTGGCGCCGGCGCTGGGCATCAATCCCGGCGACATCCGGGTGATCCAGCCGCCCGTCGGCGGCGCTTTCGGCTCCAAGCTTGATGTTTATCCCTACGAGCCGATCGCCGCGCTGTTGGCTAAAAAGACCGGTCGCCCGGTCAAGGTGATGTATTCGCGCGAGGAGGAATTCAAGGCTTCGCCGACGCGCCAGGCGGCGATCATCCACATGCGCACCGGCTGCACCCGCGACGGCACGCTCACCTTCCGCGCCGCCGACGTGCTGCTGGACAACGGCGCGTACACCTCATGGGGGCCGACCATTCCGGTCATCATGATGCGCACCGTCTCGGGCCACTACCGCGTGCCGGTGGTGGATTTCAAGGCGCAGGCGATTTACACCAACAACCCGTACGCCGGCTCCTTCCGCGGCTACGGCAACGTCCAGACCACCTACGCCACCGCGCAGCAGATGGACATGCTGGCCGACATGGTGGACATGGATCCGCTCGCGTTCCATCTCAAGAACGCGCAGAAATCCGGCGAAGTCACGCCGCAGAAATCCTTTCTGCGCGAGTGCGCCCTGACGGAGTGTCTGCAAACCGCCGCCGAGGCCAGCGACTACAGCCGCAAGCGCAAGGAATACGCGGCGCTGCGGGAGCAGCCCGGCCGCTACAAGAAAGGCATCGGCCTCGCCTCCTCCATCCACAATGCCGGCGGCGCCAAGATTCACAAGTCGGACGGCATCGGCACCATTCTCAAGATGGACGATTACGCCCGCGTCACGGTCATCACCGGCGCGTCCGAAATCGGTCAGGGCATCGACGCGGTCATCACCCTCATCGTCGCCGAAGAACTGGGCGTGCCGCTGGAGCATGTGACCATCGTCAATAACGATTCCGACATCGCGCCGTGGGATGTCGGCGTACACGCTTCGCGCACCACCTTCATCGCCGGCAACGGCACGCGCCGCGCCGCGCGCAAGGCAAAAGAGCAGATCCTGCGCGCCGCCGAAAAAATGCTCGGCGAACCCGCCCAGGGATTGGCGCTGCGCGGCGGTTCGGTCGTCCGCGACCGCGACGGCGCCGCGCTCATCAAGCTGGACCGCCTGCTGCGGCAAATGCACTTTCAGCCCGAACCCGAACTGGTGATGGTCACGGATTACTACGAGCCGAAGAGCGAGCCGGAAGGCGCCAAGCACATCTCCGACCACTCCGCCGCGTATTCCCACGCCGTGCACATCGCCGAGATCACCGTCGACACGCTGACCGGCGAAATCACGGTGGACAAGGTCACGGTGGCGCAGGATGTCGGCCGCGTCATCAACCGCATGGGGCTGGAAGGCCAGATCGAAGGCGGCATCGCCATCGGCCTCGGCTACGCCTTGAGCGAGAACATGCGGATCGAGAACGGCATGCTGCGCAACCCCGGCTTCCGCGACTACAAGCTGATCACGGCGCCGGAAATGCCGCCGCTCGATCTGCATTTCATCGAGAGCGATTGCGCCGAAGGCCCGTATGGCGCCAAAGGCATTTCCGAACTGCCGACAATCGTCATCGCGCCGGCTATCGCCAACGCGCTGTACAACGCCACCGGCGTCCGCATCTTCAATCCGCCCATGTCGCCGGAAACCGTCGCCCGCGCCATCCACGAAAAACGGCAGGCAACGACTCAGGCCGCTTGAACGCCAATGAAGCTCAAATACTTCGCCTGGCTGCGGGACAGCATGGGATGCGACTCGGAAAGCATCACGCTGCCGCGCGAGATCAAGAACGTCGGCATGCTGCTCGACTGGCTGCCGGCGCAGGGCGAACGCTTCAAGAACGCCTTCGAGTACATTGATGTCGTGCTGGTTTCGGTCAATCTGCACTATGCCGACCGCGACCATCCCGTGCATGACGAGGACGAAGTCATGCTCACCCCTCCGATCGCAGGCGGCTGAATGAAACGCAGATTGAATTTTTCACCAAGAAAACCCGAACGGAGGGCCGCATGAAGCCGCGCACCGTGCTCTCGATGGAGCAGGCGCTGTCCCTGCCCTACGCCACGCTGCGTTTCGCGCAGCTTGGCTGGCGCGTCATCCGCATCGAGTCGACGCCGTCCGGCGACGGCCTGCCGGGCGATCCGAACCGCTACATCGGCGGCAAGGTGCTCGACGACGACCGCCGCAGTTATTTCATCGCGCCCAACGCCGGCAAGGAAGCCATCGCCCTCAACCTGAAAGAGCCGCGTGGGCAGGCGCTCCTGCGCCGCCTGCTGGTCGAACTCGATGTCGACATCTTCTGCTGCAACACCGTGCCGCGCCGCTACAAGCAGCTCGGCATCGACTACGAAACCCTCGCCGCCGCCAAGCCGGATCTGATCTGGGCCGGCATCTCGGCGATGGGGCCGGAATATCCCGACGCCCCCGGCTACGATCCGGTGATTCAGGCGATGGTCGGCTACATGGAACTCACCGGCCCGGCCGACGGCCCGCCGACGCTCTCCGGCGTGCCGCTGGTGGATCTGAAAGCCGGCGACGAGGTGTACACCAATGTCATGATGGCGCTGGCCGAGCGCGCCGAAACCGGCAAGGGCAGCCGCATCGACGTCTCCATGCTGCAAGCCGCCGCCTCCTGGCTCATCACCACCCTGCCGCTGCTCGATTTCGACTGCCAGCCGGGCGAGATCACGCGCTGCGGCAACGAGCACCGCAAGTTCATCCCGACGAACGTCTATCCGACCGCCGACGGCTTCATCTACATGGCGATCGGCAGCGACGTGCAATGGAAACGTCTGACCGACATCCCCAAGTTTGCCGCCGTCGGCTCGCCGTCGCGCGCCACCAACGAGGGGCGCCAGCGCGAGCGCGAGGCGATTCACCGCGACATGGCGGCGCAGACGCGCCAATACGCCACGGCGGAAATCGCCGCCGATTTTCGCCAGGCCACCATCCCGCACGCGCCGATCCACGACATCCCGGCCGTGCGCGACATGGAAGCCGTAGCGCGCAAGCTGACCTTGACCCGCATGCCCGGCGGCAAGCCGGTGCGCATGCAGCCGATGGCGGTCGATCTGCCCGCCATGACGCAAGAGCTGAGTTTTCCGCCAAAATACGGTCAGCACACCCGCGCCGTGTTGAAGGAGGCCGGTTGTGCCGACGACGAAATCGCCCTCCTTGAACAACAACGGATCATTGCCTAATCATGACAACAGCCAACCCTCTGCTCACAACGCCTTCCCGTCCGCTGCCCAAACACATCGCCATTGTCGGCGCCGGCACCATCGGCCCGGACATCGGCTATTACCTGAAAAGCGCCCTGCTGCAAACCCGCCTGACGCTGGTCGACGTCAATCAGGCGGCCATCGACAAGGCGCTGCAACGCTGCCAGGACTACGCCAAGAAAGCCATCGCGCGCGGCAAGGTAAGCGAGCAGCAAGCCGCCGCCGTCACCGCCAACATCGCCAGCATGACCGGCACCACCGACTACGCCCAGCTTGCTGACTGCGACTGGGTGATCGAGGCAGCCACCGAAAACCTGCCGTTGAAGCAGCGCATCTTCGCCCAACTGGAAAGCATACTGCGGCCCGACGCCCTCATCACCTCCAACACCAGTTCGCTGCCGGCGGCGCGCATCTTCGCCGACCTCAAGCACAAGGGCCGTGCCACCGTCACCCATTTCTTCGCGCCGGCCTGGCGCAACCCGGCGGTGGAAGTCATCGCCTGGGAAAAAACTGATCCGGCGGTGGTCGAATATTTGCGCTGGCTGTTCTGCGCCACCGCCAAGGTGCCGCTGGTTACCGCCGATGCCGTCTGCTTCATGCTCGACCGCATTTTCGACAACTGGTGCAACGAAGCGGCGATGCTGCTTAG
This sequence comes from Zoogloeaceae bacterium, assembly GCA_031277315.1. GTDB lineage: Bacteria > Pseudomonadota > Gammaproteobacteria > Burkholderiales > Rhodocyclaceae > Desulfobacillus. The sequence goes on from JAITMP010000044.1 coordinate 17,854, forward strand.
CCGCGCCACCGCCGCCGAGATCGACAGCGTGGCGGCTGAGTTCGTGCACGCCGGCCCGTTCTTCGTGCTCAATCTCGCCCGCGGCAACCCGATCATCACCGAGACGAACACACTGCAAGCCGAAGAAGAAGGCGCGCATTACACGCCAGCGCCGATCTTCCGCTCCGTCGACACCTGGGTCACCGTGCCGCCCGGCAAGTCAGTCGCCGTCGCCGATAAAACCCGGGCGGCGATCCGCGACCGCCTGCTCGGCATCCTTTTCTCGCAGTCGGTCGATATTCTCGACCGCGACATCGGCCAGCCGGTCGATCTCGATCTGGGCTGCCGCATGGCGCTCGGCTTCAAGAAAGGGCCGCTGGAACTGATGCGCGATCTGGGCGAAGCGGAAACCAGCCGCATCCTGCAACGCCTGAGAAAAGAGCGTCTCGGCTTGCCCCTACCGAAACGCCCCTACGCCGAATACCAGAACTTCCTCCGTCACGTACTGGTGGACGACATTGACGGCGGCATCAAGGTCATCACCCTGCGCCGTCCTGAAGCGATGAACGCCCTGCATGACGGACTCACTGACGAGGTACTCGCCGTCATCCGCCAATTTGAATCCGATGCGGCGGTCAAGGGTTTCATCATTACCGGCTACGGCACACGCGCTTTCTGCGCCGGCGCCGACATCGGCCGCTTCCCCTCCATGCTCGATGATGATGTCGCCGCCGCGCAGTACGCGCGCGACTGCTCGCGCCTGCTGGTGCATCTCGACGCCATGCAGAAGCCGGTCGTCGCCGCGCTGAACGGCATGGCGCTTGGCGGCGGACTGGAACTGGCGATGCGCTGCCACGGCATCGTCGCCCTCGAAAGCGCATGGATGCAGTTGCCCGAAATCACGCTCGGCATCGTGCCGGGCATCGGCGCCATGGTCGTGCCCTATCGCCGCTGGCCGAAAGCGGCGGCGGCGTTCAGCGACATGCTGCGCCGGGCGGCGCGGCTGAAGGCCGCCGAAGCGCATCAACTCGGCGTGGTGGACGCGCTCGCCAAGCATCTGCCCGGCCTGATGGCGGCGGCGGTAGCGCGCGTGCATGCCCTCGCCGGCCAGCCTTCGCCGATCGCCCAGGGGCCAATCACGTTGCCGTCGCTTGAACCGGTCGAACCGACCACCGTCGACGGACAACTGCTGCCGCAGGAAACCTTGCGCATCATGGAAAAAACCATCCGCAACGCGGCAGCGGCGGAAACGCTCGACGCGGCGCTGGAGATCGGCTACCGCGCCTTCGGCGCCAGCGCCCTCACTGTCGCCGCCCGCGAAGGCGTCACCGCTTTTCAAGAGGGCCGCAAACCGGATTTCAAAACCGCCAACGACAGCCTGGAAAAACGGGCGAGCCGCAGCGCGGCGGCATCAAAACGCAGCACTTCAAACTCAAAAGGAGGAACACCATGAAGACAAAAACACTCATGGGCATTTTGCCCGCCATCATACTGGCTGCTTCATTCGCGGCGCAGGCGCAGGTCAAGATCGGCGTCATCGCTTCGGCCACCGGCCCGACGGCCTTCGTCGGCATTCCGCAGAAAAATTCGGTCGCCATGCTGCCGAAGAAAGCCGGCAATCTCGACATCGAGTACATCGTCTATGACGACGCCAGCGATCCGACGCAAAGCGTGCAACTGACCAAGAAGCTGCTGACGGAGCACAACATCGACGCCCTCATCGGCCCCTCCGGCTCGCCCAACGCGATGGGCGTGCAGCAGTTCCTCACCGAGGCGCAAACGCCGATGCTGGCGCCGGTCGGCACCGTCGCCATCGTGCAGCCGATGGACGACAAGAAACGCTGGACTTTCCGCACCCACCCGAGCGATGAGGTGATTGCCGACGGCATCATCGCCGCCATGACGAAGCGCGGCGTGAAGACAGTCGGCTTCATCGGCTACAACGATCCGTATGGCGAAAGCTGGTACAAGACGTTCGCGCCGATGGCCGAAAAAGCCGGCATCAAGGTCGTCGCCAACGAGCGCTACAGCCGCCAGGACACCAGCGTCACCGGCCAGGTCGTGAAGCTGATCGCCGCCAAGCCGGATGGCATACTGGTGGCCGGCGTCGCCGCCGGCGCCGCCCTGCCGCATGTCCAGCTGGTCGACGCCGGCTACAAAAACACCATCTATCACACGCACGGCTCCGCCTCCGGCGCCTTCATCCAGATCGGCGGCAAGAAGGTCGAGGGCGCGCTGGTGGTCGGCCCGCTGCTGCTGGTGCCGGAAGACATCCCGGACAGCGCGCCGGCGAAAAAAGTCACGCTCGAATACGTCACCGGCTACGAAAAGCAGTTCGGCAGCCGCCCGCCGATCTTCGGCGCCGGCACCTATGACGCCGGCCTGATGCTGGCGCGCGCGATTCCCGAAGCGGCCAAAAAGGCCAGCCCCGGCACGCCGGAATTCCGCACCGCCCTGCGCGACACGCTGGAAGGCATCAAGGAAATGATCGTCTCGCAAGGCGTCGTCACCATGTCGGCGCAAGACCACTCCGGCTTCGATCATCGCGGTCGCGTGCTGGTGACCGTCCATGACGGCAAATTCGTCATGGCGAAAGACTGAAGCGCCGCTCCCGGTCACCCCCGTCCGCGTCTTCAGGCGCGGACGGTAAAAAAACACAGCGTGGCCGGTCAACCTGGAGGAGGAGGAGAACCATGCTTGCGAATGTCTCGCTGGAAGACAAGTACAAGCTCGAACATGGCCGGGTGTTTCTCACCGGCGTGCAGGCGCTGGCGCGCCTGCCCATGTTGCAACATGCGCGCGACCTCGCCGCCGGACTGAACACCGCCGGCTACGTTTCCGGCTATCGCGGCTCGCCGCTCGGCGGCGTCGACACCGCGCTGCATGACGCGGCGCGCTTTCTCGCCGCGCACAACATCAAGTTCCAGCCCGGCGTCAACGAAGACCTCGCCGCCACCGCCATCTGGGGCACGCAGCAACTGCATCTGTTCCCCCAGCCGAAAGTCGACGGCATCTTCTCCATGTGGTACGGCAAGGGGCCGGGCGTCGACCGCTGCGGCGACGTTTTCAAGCACGCCAACTACGCCGGCACGTCAAAGCATGGCGGCGTGCTGCTAATCGCCGGCGACGATCATTCGGCGCGCTCCTCCGCCGTCGCCCACCAGAGCGAGCACATGTTCTCGGCCTGCGGCATGCCGGTGCTGGCGCCGGCCGGCTTGCAGGAATATCTTGATCTCGGCCTGCACGGCTGGGCCATGTCGCGCTACTCCGGCTGCTGGGTGGCGATGAAGACCACCGCCGACACGGTCGAGAGTTCGGCCATCGTCGAAGTCGACCCGGACCGCGTTGTCATCCGCATGCCGGAGGATTTCGCCCTGCCGCCCGACGGCGTGCACATCCGCTGGCCCGATTCGCAACTGGCGCAAGAGCGCCGCATGCAGGAATTCAAGATCTACGCGGCGCTCGCCTACGCCCGCGTCAACGCGCTGAATCATCTCGTCTATGACAGCCCGCGGCCGCGCCTGGGCATCATCGCCTGCGGCAAAGCCTATCTCGACGTGCGTCAGGCGCTCGATGACCTTGGCATTGACGTGCGCATGGCCGCCGACATCGGCCTGCGCCTGTACAAAGTCGGCATGCCCTGGCCGCTGGAAGCCGACGGCGTGCGCCATTTCGCTTCGGGGCTGGAGGAAATTCTTGTCGTCGAGGAAAAACGCCAGATCATCGAATACCAGTTGAAAGAGCAGCTCTACAACTGGCGCGAAGACGTGCGCCCGCGCGTGGTCGGCAAGTTCGACGAAACCGGCGAGTGGCCGGCGCCGCACCGCGCCTGGCTGCTGCCGCCGACCGCCGAACTGACGCCGGCCATCGTCGCCCGCGCCATCGCCGCGCGCCTTGGCCGCTTTCACACCTCGGAGCGCATCCGCGCCTGGCTGGCTTTTCTCGACGCGAAAGATCAGGCGCTGGCAAAGCCGAAGCTGTCACTGATGCGCATGCCCTACTTCTGCCCCGGCTGCCCGCACAACCTGTCCACCCGCGTGCCGGACGGCTCTTGCGCGCTGGGCGGCGTCGGCTGCCATCTGATGGTGGTGGCAATGGGCCGCAACACTCTCACCATCAGCCACATGGGCGGCGAAGGCGCAACCTGGCTCGGCATGGCCGACCACTCCGGCACCCGGCACATTTTCGCCAATATGGGCGACGGCACGTATTACCACTCCGGCCTGCTCGCCATCCGCGCCGCCGTCGCCGCCGGCGTCAATATCACCTACAAGCTGCTCTACAACGACGCCGTGGCGATGACCGGCGGCCAGCCGCTCGACGGCCCGCTGACAGTGCCGCAGATCACCCGGCAAATCGAATCCGAAGGCGTCAGCCGCGTCGTCGTGCTCGCCGACGACCCGCAAAAATACGGCGGCAACGCCGGCTTCGCGCCGGGCGTCGAGATCCGCCACCGCGACGAACTGGAGCGCACCCAGCGCGAACTGCGCGACATCCCCGGCGTGACGGTGCTGGTGTATGACCAGACTTGCGCCGCCGAAAAGCGCCGCCGCCGCAAGCGCGGCAAATATCCCGATCCCGCCGTGCGCGTTTTCATCAACGAACTGGTCTGCGAAGGCTGCGGCGAATGCAGCGCCAAATCGAACTGCCTTTCGGTGGTGCCGGTGGAAACCGAATTCGGCCGCAAGCGCGCCATCGACCAATCCACCTGCAACAAGGATTACGCCTGCGTCGACGGCTTTTGCCCGAGCATCCTCACGGTGCACGGCGGCCAGTTGCGGCACGGCAAGGCCCTGCGCGCCAACACGGATGCTTTTGCCGATCTGCCCGAACCGGCGCTGCCCGCGCTCGATAAACCATTCGGCATTCTCGTCGCCGGCGTCGGCGGCACCGGCGTCGTCACTATCGGCGCCTTGCTCGGCATGGCCGCCCACCTCGAAGGCAAGGGCGTCACCGTACTCGACATGACCGGCCTCTCGCAGAAAGGCGGCGCCGTCATGTCGCATGTGCGTCTGGCCGGACAGCAGGAACAGTTGTACGCGCCACGGCTCGCCGCCGGTGAAGCCGATCTCCTGCTCGGCGGCGACATCGTGGTCGCCGTCAGCAACGACGCGCTGGCGAAAACGCAGGCAGGCCGCACCCGCGCCATCGTCAACACCGGCAAGGCCATCACTGGCGATTTCGTGCGCAACCCGGATCACCCCTTCCCGCTCGCCGCGATGGAAACGCAGATCCGCGATGCCGTCGGCGAGGGGCAAGCCGACCTGTTCGACGCCAGCCGGCTTGCCACGCTGCTGCTCGGCCACGCCATCGGCGCCAATCTGTTCATGCTCGGCTACGCATGGCAAAAAGGCTGCGTGCCGCTCTCGCAAGACGCGTTGCTGCGCGCCATCGAGCTGAACGGCGTCGCCGTCGCGGAAAATACACAAGCCTTTCTCTGGGGCCGCCGCGCCGCCCACGATCCGCACGCGGTCGAACGCCTTGTCGCCGAAGCCGAGCCGACGCTGCCGACCCACGAGTTATCGAAGGATCTCGACCAGATCATCGCCCGCCGCCGCGCCGTGCTGACCGGCTATCAAAACACGACTTATGCGCGCCGCTACGACACCCTCGTTGCCCGCGTGCGCGCCGCCGAGGCGGCGGCGCAAACCGGCAGCGCAACGCCAACCGAAGCGCTGACCGAAGCCGTCGCCCGCAACTACTTCCGGCTACTCGCCTACAAGGACGAATACGAAGTCGCGCGCCTCTACAGCGAACCGGAATTTACGCGCGCGCTGTCCGCCGCCTTTGAAGGCGACTACCGCCTGCGCTTCCATCTGGCGATTCCGCTCTTCAGCCGCATCGATCCAAATACCGGAATGCCGAAAAAATCCGCCTACGGCGGCTGGATGCGGACAGCGATGAAGCCGCTGGCGAAACTGAAATTCCTGCGCGGCACCGCCTTCGACCTTTTCGGCTATAGCGAGGAACGCCGGCTGGAGCGGGAATTGATTACGGATTACGAACGCACGGTGGACAAGCTGCTGGCCGGCTTGCGCGCCGACACGCTCGCCGCCGCCACTGAAATCGCCCGCCTGCCGGAAACCATTCGCGGCTTCGGCCCCGTCAAACAACGCAACGCGGCGGCGGCGAAATCAAAGCAGGCGGAATTGATGGAACGCTACGGGCGCGAGCCGCAACACGCTGCTCGCGCCGCAGCATAGTCTCGCTTCAAGGCGAAGCGGGAGACGAAGACGGTGGAGGCGGCGCGGGTGGAGGCGGCGGCGGCGGATACGATGCCGCGTTCGGCATTGTCGGTGCGGAAGCTGGACCCGGCGCGGGCGGAGGCGGCATCGACGCGGCGGACGCCGGGCGATCCGTCGAATAACGGGCAGTAACGGGCACGCGGTGCCCTTTCGCGTACATGCACTGCACGAAGGCATTGTCATAGCGCCGCTGCGCTTCGTAGCCGGAAGCCTGCGATGCCCCGGCGCCGCTCAAGCCGCCCATCATCAAGCCGGTGCCGGCGCCCACTCCCGCTCCACGGCTGCCGCCGATGGCGGCGCCGGCCACAGCGCCGATCGTCGCGCCGACCGCTGCGCTGGTGACGGCAGATTGCCCCGCCGCCGCGTTCGCCGACTGTCCGATCTGCTCCGCCGCATACTGGCGGCAAACAGCATCATCCTGACGAAACTGATCAAAACTCATGTTTGAGCCGGGCAGCACCATCACACTTGGCCCTTCCGGCAAAGTTACGCAAGCGGCGGTCAAAACCGTCATTGCCGCCAGCGCGAGCTTGTTTCCTTTTTGCATGAAAGTACCCTTTCTTTCCCGTCTCAATTCGGTGGCGCTCCAGGCAGGACGCGCTGCCATTCACCCGGGCATGTCTTGACGTAAGGATAATAAGTCCGCGACTCGTTGCAGTAGTACCAGACCGCGTCGGCCTGCGGCGCCGACGGCATGCTGCGCTCGATATACACCGGCTCCGGCTGCACTACCACCGGCGGCGAATAATAGTAGGAAGGCGGGTAATAATACGATGGCCCATAACGATACATGGGCGGCGCGCCATACCATCCCGGATAGCCGAAATACATTCCGATCCCGACTCCGACGCGCGGCCCATGACCACGGTAACCGCCGTGGTGACCGCCACGCGCCCAAGCTGGAGCAGCCGAGAGCAAGGCGCCCAGCAACGCCAGCGTCAAAGCAAATTTCCTGTTCATGATCGACTCCTCTCCGGCCCCCACCGGCCTCTATTCAAACCGATGGGCCAAACCGCTGATGCGTTCACCTTGAGTATAGTCCGCCGGATGCGCTACATGCGCAACGGAAAGGTTTGCTTACAACTTTCCGGCCTCTTGCCCGGCGGATCTATCCCAATAGTGCGCTTCGATAATACCGCCTCAGTTGTCGCTCAGTGGCCGGTATGCCCGCCCTGTTCCATCGGCATGGCATGCTCCGCAGATGCTTGATAACCCAGCAGGCCCGGATCGGTCATGCCGAAAATCATCGCCACATGCCCCAGGATCAAAAACGCGGCAACATAAGTCGCATGATGGCGCAGCTTCTGCTCCGGCGTCAGGTGGCGGTAGATCAATCCCAGGTCCTGTAAAGCCACCAGCAACAGCGGAATTCCGCCGAGCAGATAAGCCCCCACGGCAATCACATCCAGCACCGTGCGCCACTCACCGGCGGCGGTAATCGGCAACACCGCGGTCGTCAACAGATAAATAATGATGCCGAGAAAATACAAGCCGACCGCGATCCCCGCCCAGCGGTTGATGCGGCGCACCCAGCCGTCGAGGCGGCGGGTAAACAGAATGTACAACTCGGTAATCACCACCGTCTCGGCCAGTCCGACGGGGATCGCCATGAAAATAATCAGGTTCCAGGGCTGGTTCACGGCCAGCAGTTCCATGTAATGCGTCATGTTCATCACACTATCCCTTCAAATATTTCTTCACACAAATTTCTTCACACAGGGCGGAGCGCATGCCCGTCCACGGGGCAACGCGCGGAGCCGCCGCTTCGATACGCAAAATGGTGGATCAGGAAGAAAGGCGAGGAGGCTTGAAAATCTCTACCGCTCTCGCACTCAGGCGCAAGAAGGAATTTGGAAGGCGCCACGACGACGCCTCGGCAACGGTCAGCGGCACAAAACGCGCCGGCAACACAGCGGTAAACCCGGCGCAACAGACGGCGGAACCGTACGCGCAAAGCGCGTGATTGCCTTTGCCGCTATCATGCTTATGGGTTATTGTTTGCATCGCTCCCGCATCATGGCAGGGGACGGTCGCCGCCGGCATGCCGCCGGATATCGGCTGCAGCAAACGCAACGCAAAATCATGTGTAAAACCTGATGTGGCAGCCAGGAGCAAACAGCCTGCCACAAACAAAGCAATCGCCTTCCGGTTTATGCGAAACATGGTGGAAGGATTGTAGCAGCCCCAACGGCATGGGCTGAGAAGATTTTCCCCAATTTTTGGATGTTGGTTTTTCAAATGCGAAGGCCCCCGGACATATGGAGGGATGTCTGGGGGCCTTTTTGTGTGAGTTAGTCTGACGATGACCTACTTTCGCACGCGCGGTGCGCACT